>DATFAA010000147.1:0-13296 GCA_035255045.1 Rhodocyclaceae bacterium
GACGGCCCAGGGCGTCCTCATCAATGCCGTGGAACCGGGCAGCCCCGCGGACCGGGCGGGACTGAAGAGCGGCGACGTCATCATCGAATACAACGGCAAAGCCATCGCCGATGCCGCCGAGCTGCCGCGCCTGGTGGCCGCCACCCCGCCGGGCACGGCGGCCAAGCTGGCGATCTGGCGGGACGGCGGGCGCAAGGAACTGACCCTGAAGGTGGGCGAGAGCGCCACGGAGCAGCCGGCCGAGACCCCCAAGGCCCCGCCCCGGGCGCCGGCCAACCAGTTCGGCATGGTCCTGGGCGAAGTGCCCCCGGCCCTGCGCAAGGAGCTCGGAATCGACTACGGCCTGGTGGTGGAGGCGGTCCAGGGCGCCGCCGCCGACACGCCCCTGCGGCCCGGGGACGTGATCGTGGCGGTCAACCAGAGCCGCTTCCGCAGCCTGGCGGAGTTCAACCGCCTGCTGTCCGGGTACAAGGCGGGGGATACGGTCGCTTTCCTGGTGCGCCGGGGCGACGCGATGATCTACATCACCATCAAGGTGCCCGGCCCGGGCAAGTGACGGTCGGCCCTACTTGCACGCCTGGAGCTCGGCGGCGGCCGCCTCGGAGCCGCGGGCGGCGGCGTCCCGCAGGTACTGGCAGGCCTTGGCGGCGTCCGCCGGAACTCCGCGCCCTTCCCGATGCAGGCGGGCCAGTAGCCGGTAGGCCGGGGTGGCGCCTTGCTGGGCGGCATCGGCCAGCAGCTCCTGGGCCTTCTGTTGATCGGCCGGGCTGCCCCCGGCCAGGAGGTCGGCCTGGATGGCCTCGGCCTGGCTGTAGCGCCGCCCCGAGAGGGCCTCGACGATGCGCCGGCGGTCGGGCTCGCCGAGGCTCTTGTCGAGGAGGGCCGCCAGCAGCACGGCGGCCGGGTCGCCGGAATTCACCAGCTGCTTGAAGCGGTCCCCCAGCAGGACTTCCTGCCCGGGCCAGGCGGCGTAGTCGCACTTGCCCTTGCGGTCCGCCTTGGCGGCCACCAGCGCCAGGCGGTAGATGCGCTCGCCGATCCGGCTGTCCCGGATGAGCTGGCGGGCCCCGCCCGTCTCCCCCTTGCAGATGGCCGAGAGGCCGGCGGCGACCCGGGCTTGGGCTTCGGGGGTGAGGTCCGCCTGGGCAGGCAGCGTGCGGTCCAGGTAGACCGACTCGAAGATGGCGTTCTCGATGGCGAAGGAGCGGGTGTCGGGGGCGCCGCAGGCGCCGGCGAGGAGGGCCGCCGCCAGGGCGGAGGCAAGGAAGGGTCTGATCTTCAAGGGGCTGGCCGGGGGCTGTGGGAGGAAGGCCCGTATTGTGCCCCAAGGGGCGTTACGGCAGGGCGGCCGGCGTGGGGCCGGGAACGATGCGGGCCTCGGGCCAGACCGGGCTCCTCTCCACCAGGGCCCCGAACTCGGCCGCCGGCAGGGGGCGGCTGAAATAGTAGCCCTGCACCTGGTCGCAGCCGTGCTGGACCAGGAACTGCAGCTCGCTTGCCGTCTCCACCCCCTCGGCGATGACGGTCAGGTTGAGGGCGTGGGCGATGGCGATGATCTGCTGGGTGAGCAGGGCGGCGCTGACATTCTGGGTGAGGTCGCAGACGAAGGAGCGGTCGATCTTGAGCTTGTCCAGGGGCAGGCGCCGCAGGTAGCCCAGGGAGGAGTAGCCGGTGCCGAAGTCGTCGATGGACACGGCGGCCCCCAGGCTGCGCAGCCGGGAAAGGGCGGAAACGGTGTGCTCCAGGTCGCGCATGATGGTGCTCTCGGTGACCTCGAGCTCCAGCCAGCCCGGTTCGACGCCGGTTTCGGCCAGGATGTCGGCCACCAGCTCGGTGATGTCTCCCTGGGTGAACTGCCGGGGCGACAGGTTCACCGCCACCGACAGGGGCGGCAGGCCGGCCTCCTGCCATGCCCTGATCTGCCGGCAGGCGGTGCGCAGCACCCATTCGCCGAGGGGCACGACGAGGCCGGTGTCCTCCGCCAGGGGAATGAAGCGGGCGGGGGCGACCATTCCCCAGTCGGGATGCCGCCAGCGGATCAGCGCCTCGGCGCTGCCGATGCGGCCGGTGCGCAGATCCACCTTGGGCTGGTAGTGGAGCTCGAATTCGCCGTGCTCGAGGGCGCGGCGCAAGGCCTGCTCCAGGCACAGCCGGTCGGCGGCGTCGGCGCTCATCTGGGGCATGTAGAACTGGAGGCCGTTGCCGCCCTCGGCCTTGACCCGGTGCATGGCCGATTCGGCATTCTTGATCAGCAGGTCGGCGCTCTCTCCGTCGCCGGGGTAGAGAGCAATGCCCGTGCTGGCGGTGAGGTGCAGTTCCTGGCCGTCGATCTGGAAGGGCCAGCGGAACACGTCGGTCGCCTTGTGGGCGGCGGCGACGGCGCACTCCGTGCTCTTGAGGCCGGTGAACAGCAGCACGAATTCGTCCCCTTCCAGGCGGGCGACGGTGTCTTCCTCGCGCACCGCGGCGCGCAGGCGCTGGGCCGCGGCCACCAGCAGGGCGTCGCCCCGGGCATGGCCGAGGCTGCCGTTGATGGTCTTCAGGCGGTCGATATTGACGATGGCCACGGCGAAGCAGTGGCCGCTGCGGGCCGTATAGGCGATGGCCTGGCCGATGCGGTCGAGGAGCAGGTGGCGGTTGGGCAGGCCGGTCAGCACGTCCCGGGTGGCCAGGTGCTCGATGTGCTGCTGGCGTCTCTTGAGGTCATCGGCCATGTCCTCGAAGGCCCGCGCCAGTTCCCCCAGCTCCCCGCCGTCCGGGGCGATCCGGGGCCGCGCCGCCAGGTCCCCGGCGCCGAAGCGGCGGGCGGTCTCGGCCAGGTCCCGGACCCGGCGCAGGACCAGATGGTCGCTCGCCATCCAGCCGACCCCCAGGACCGCGAGCAGGGCGGCGGCAAACAGGGCAAGGTTGTGCCAGAGGATGTTGTCGAGGTCGCCGACGACGGCGTCCTTGGGGATGCCGATCCGGATATAGAGGCCGCCGCTCCCTTCCAGGGGGGTCAGGTAGGTGACCCGCCGCACGCCGTCCAGCCAGATCGATTCCACCGTGGAGCGCTCGCCGTTGTCCACCAGGCTGCGGAAGAATTGCAGGTCGGGCACCGGGCGCCCGACCCAGTGTTCGGTGTCGGGGAAGCGGGCGACGATGGTGCCCCGGGCGTCCACCAGGGTGGCGATGGAGCCCTGGGGTAGGGCGGTGTTGCGCATCAGGTCGGCCAGGATGGGGGCCGAGCTGTCGATGCCGCCGTCGGCGTGGGCGAGCCCGGCGAAGTCCAGGAAGGTCCGGGTCAGCTCCTGGCGGCGCTCGGCGATGCCGCGGGCGAGTTCCATCGCCTGCTGCTCGGCCACGCTGATCGCCCGGTCCTGCTGCTCGATCACCGTGTGGACGATGATGCCCAGGGCCGGCAGCACCGAGACCAGGACGAGGAGCAGCAGGCGCGTGCGCAGGCGCTGGAACAGGGGGAGCATCATGGCAGGGCGGCGGGTCGGGGAATGGGTATGGCTCCTCGGCTCAGGTCCGGAAATGGCCGGCTTCGATGCTCAGGCCCTCGGCCAGGCGCCGCAGGTCGCCGGCGGTGGCCGCGTTGGCCGCCGCGGCGGCGTTGTTCTCCTCGGCCATCTGGGCGATGCGCTCGATATTCCTGGCGATGTCGGTGCTGGCGCTGGCCTGCTCCCGCAGGGCGCTGGAAATCTCGCCCACGACCCGGGTCACGTCCTGGGAGTACTCCTGCACCCGTTGCATGACCTCGCCGGCTTCCCGGGCGTGTCCGATGCCGGATGCGACCCGCTCCACCCCCTGTTCCATGCCGGTCACCGCGGTGGCGGTGCCGCCCTGGATGGAGGCGATCATCTGGGCGATCTCCCCGGTGGCCTTGGACGTCCTCTCGGCCAGCTTGCGCACCTCGTCGGCAACCACCGCGAAGCCCCGCCCCGATTCCCCCGCCCGGGCCGCCTCGATGGCCGCATTGAGGGCCAGGAGGTTGGTCTGGTCGGCGATCTCCTGGATGGTGTCGAGGATGGTGGAAATGCGGTCGGACTGCCGCCCCAGTTCCTGGACCGCCGCCGCCGAACCGTTCACCGTGTCGGCGACCGTGCGGATCTCCTCCCCCACCGCGCCGACGATGGCGCCGCCCTGGGCCGCCACCTGGTCCGACTCCAGGGAGAACTGCTGGGCCGCCGCCGCATTCCGGGCGATGTGGTCGACGCCGGCGGTCATCTCCTCCACCGAGGCCGCCATGCTGGCGGCGGCATCGCTCTGCAGGCCGGTGCCGACGGAAATCTGCTGGCTCGAAGCCGCCAGGTGCTCGGCGGAGAGATGGAGCTGCTGGATGCCGCCCACCATCCTGGCCAGGAGTTGCCGCAGGGCCCCGGCCATGTCGTCGAAATGGCGGGCGGCGCCATGGAGCTCGTCCCGGCCGGTGACCTCGAAGCGGGTGGTCAGGTCCCCGTCGGCCAGGCGCTTCGCCCCGGCCGAGAAGATTTCGATGCTTTCCATGACCGAGAAATAGGCGCCGGCAGACAGATAGACCGCCACCAGGATGCCCAGGGCGGAGAGCAGGATATCGGCGGTCAATTCGCGCTCGGCGTCGTCGATATGCTCCTGCAGCTGGCGCTCGAGGCCGGGGATGAGGACGCCGTACATGATCTGGTAGCCGTGGTCGATGGCTCCGGTGGCGAGGTCGAAATAGTCCTGGGGCGTGATCTGGAAGCGCTCGGCCAGGATGTCCTGCTGGACCGCCTTGGCCACCTTGTCCACGTCGGCGGAAAAGCTCCGGGAGGCATCTGCCAGCGTCGCCTGGAGGGCGGGAGCATAGCGGACCACCTTGTCGAAATTGAGCTGCTGGCCGCCCAGGGTCTGCAGCAGGTCGGCGCGCAGGGAGGTCAGGCTGTCCCGCAGCTCCGGCGACAGTTCCGTCTGGGCCAGGACATTGGTGCCCGTCGCCCTGATCCGCCCCAGCGTTTCGAGGAGGGCGGGCATCTTGAGGACGACGCTGTCCATCATGTAGTAGGTGTCCATGGTGGGCTGGAGGGTCAGTTCCGTGGCGTCGGCCAGGGTCACCATGAAGTGGAAGAGGCGGTCGATGTTGTCGGAATGGCGCTTGAGGTTTTCCGCTACCGGCCAGGCGAGGCCCTGGCTGGCGATCTGCTCCCATTCGGAGCGGATGCCCTTCCATTCCAGGCTGGCCCGCAGCTCCGGGGGCAGCGCGGCATCGGCCGCGGCCAGGGCGGCGGTGACCTCGGTTTCCTTGGCCGCCCGCTTCACGTCCATGGCGCCATTGCCGCCCAGGACGCCGGCCGACAGGCCGCGGTGCTGCTGCATCGTCTGCACCAGGCGATTCATGGGCTTGAGCATGGCCGCCCCCGCCAACTTGTGCTGGGCCGAGGCGATGGAGCCCGTGAGCAGGGTGAAGATGGTGTAGAGCAGGACGAAGGTGAGGGCGCCCCCAACCGTGCCGAGGAGGATGAACTTGGGCGGGTAGCGCAGGCGGTTCATCATCGAGATGGCCGGAGCGAACAGGGTTCGCGCCGTGAACCCGGGGGGGAGCGTGGCTTGGCTGAATTTCAAGGACCGGACTCGCAAGATTACGTGCTGGATAACCCGTGGGTCGACCCACTGCGGCGGCCGGATTGCCGACTTCCGCAGGGGCCTCGCTTCTGCCTCGATGCGGCCCGGGGCCGACCTTTGGCAGGATTGCCAGACTACCGGCGCAGGGTCCATGGGACAATTCCCGAATCCCGTTAGGCGGACTACCTGAAAACAGGTAGCGGGAAGCCGGCTCAGGCCGAGGCGAGCCCTTCCCGGATGGCGTAGCGGGTCAGCTCGGCGGTGGTGCGCAGCCGGAGTTTTTCCTTGATATTGCGACGATGGACTTCCACCGTGGCGGCGGAAATCCCCAGTTCGGCGGCGATGCCCGCCGAACGCCGGCCTTCGGCCAGGAGGCGCAGCACCTCCTGCTCCCGCCGCCCGAGGACGGTCACCGGCGGGGCGGCCGAACCGCTACCGGCGCAGAGGCCATTCACGATGAAGCCGGTCACCTCGGCGCACAGGAAGCACTGGCCCCGGGCGACGCTGCGGATGGCGTTGAGCAGTTCGCTGGTGCCGGCCGACTTGACCACATAGCCCCGGGCGCCGGCCTTCAGCATTTCCTCGACGAACTGGCGGTCGGCGTAGCCCGAGAGGGCGACGATCCCGACCTGGGGGAACTGGCGGCCGACCCGCCGGGCCACTTCGATGCCGTTCATGTCGGGCAGGCCGATGTCGAGGACCAGCACGTCGGGCGGGAGGTTCGCCAGGGCGGCCAGGGTTTCCGCCGCGGTGTTGGCCTCGGCGACCACGGCCATGTCCGCCTCGGCGGAGAGGGAGCCGCGCAGGGCTTCGCGGAACATGCGGTGATCGTCGGCCAGCAGGATCCGGATGCCGGAATCAGTGCCGGCACCGGGAGGCACCGGATGATGGAAAGGCGCGCGCTGATTCATGTCCCCTGCTCCCATGGCTGTGCCCGAATTCGCCAGGCGCGTGCCGCCTGGCGCCGGGCCGCGGGATTATTGGGGAAACCTGGCTCCCGGGTCATTGATGTAGCGCAAGGTGGCGGGGTCGGCTGCCGCCTACACGGCCGCGGCGGCGTCGGCCGCGGCGCGATCGAGGGGCATGCGCAGGCTGACCGTGACGCCTTCCCCGGGGTTGGCCCGGATATCCATGGCGCCGCTCAGGAAGGTAATGCGCTCCCGCACGCTGGCGAGGCCGTAGCCGCGGTGGCCCGACAGGGCCTTCCCGACATCGCCGATGCCGGTGCCTTCGTCCTCCACCCGCAGGACGAGGAAGTCGCCGTCCACCGCCGCCTCGACCCGGGCAAAGGCGGTCCCGGCGTGCTTGGAGACATTGATGAGCAGCTCCCGCACGGCCCGGAAGAGGATGGCCGACTGGGCCGGGGTCAGGGGTTTCGGCCGGCCGTCGTCCTCCACATCGACGATGAGGCCGTAGGAGCGCTCCACCTCCTCCGCCAGCCAGGCGAGGGCCGGCACCAGCCCCATGGTGTGCAAGACCGGCGGGCAGAGCTGGGAGGTCAGGCTGCGCACCCGGGCGCTGGCGCTGGTAACGAGGCTGTCCAGCTCCCGGCCGAGGGTGCCGGCCGTGTCCGCCGGCACTTGCCGGATCAGGGCATCGAGCTTGATCTTGGCGACGTGGAGAATCTGGCCCAGGTCGTCATGGAGATCCCGGGCGATGGCCCGGCGTTCCCGTTCCTCGGCCAGGGTGGCGTCCACCGCCAGCTGGCGCAGCTGCCGGGTGCGCTCCACGACCCGGTCCTCCAGTTCCCCGTAGGCCGCCTGCAGGGCCTGGGACGCCTTCTCCCGCTCGGCGTTGCTGGCCTCGAGCTGGGCCGTCCTTTCCCGGACCAGGTCCTCCAGGTGGTTCTGGTAGCGGTGAAGCTCGTCGGCGACCCGGCGGCGTTCGGTGACGTCCTTCTCGATCCCCAGGTAGTGGCTGGCCTCGCCGTCGGCCTGGAAAATGGGGGTGATGAGGGCGGACGCCAGGTACTCGCTGCCGTCCTTGCGCCGGCAGCAGTACTCGCCTTTCCAGGTCTCGTGCCGGGCCAGGGTGGCGGCGAGGTTTTCGTAGGTCGCCGGCGGCGTCCGGTCGGAACGCTTGAACTGGGGCGTCCGGCCGATGGCCTCTTCCCGGCTGTAGCCGGTGCTGCGGACGAAGGATTCATTCACGTATTCGATCCGGCCGGCGAGGTCGGTGATGACGATGATCTCGGGGCTCTGCTCCACCGCCAGGGAGAGCTTGCGCAACTCGGCCTGGGCGCGCTGCAGCCGGCAGTCCCGGTCCTGGATGTTGGCACCGGCTTCGTCCAGGGCCCGGGCCAGGCGTCCGATGTCGTCGTTGCCGTGGGGCACGCCGGTGCGGGCGCGGTAGTCCCCGGCGCCGAAGCGGACGGCGGTCTGGGACAGGGCCATGAGGGGCCGCACCAGGAACTGGTTGCTGCGCCACAGCAGCCAGCCCACCGTGCAGGCCACCAGGGTGCCCGCCAGCATCAGGCTGATGAGGAGCTGGCGCTGGGCCGGTGCCCACACCACGGCCTCGGGGATGAGCAGCAGGAGATGGTATTTGATGCCGGAGTCGGCATCCAGGAAGAGGGTGTGCACCGCCAGGTCGCGCTCGCCGTTGGGGCCCTCCTCCCGCAGGACGCCGGTGTTCTTGGCGCTGGCCATGATCTGCTTGAACAGGGGGCGTTCGGCGATGCTGGTGCCGATCCACTCCCCGGTGGCGGGGTAGCGGGCGGCGATGGTGCCGGTGGTATCGAAGACGATGAGCTGGCCGGCGGTCGAGGCGCCCGTCTCCTCCAGTTCCCGCTGCAGCCAGGCGAGGTCGAGGGACAGGTAGAAGACGCTGTCCACCTGCCCGGACTTGTCCCGCATCGCCTGGGCGAAGACCAGGAGGGGCTTGCCCAGGGGATCGCCGTGGACCACGGCGCTGACCACCATGCCGTTGGTGCGGAAGGCCTGCTGGAACCAGTACCTGTCCGTGTAATTGACCTCCCGGTCCCGGGGATAGTGGGCGGCGCAGGCCAGGGCGCCGTTGGGCAGCACCCGGCCCATCTGGGCGAATTCCACCTCCTGGCGGATGCGCTCGCCGAAGTAGCGCAGGCAGCTCTCGGTCGGGGTGTTGGCGTGCATTTCCGGGCGCAGCATGGCGCTGTTCAGGATTTCCCGGGCCTTGGCGACGATGAACTGCTGCTTGGCGGCGATCAGCAGGGCATGGTCCATGAGGTCGTCGGTGGCGACGCGCATCATGTAGTCCCGCTGGTTCAAGGGCTGCCATACCAGCAGGCCGGTGAGCACGGAAAAGGCCGCCAGGAGCGGCAGGATGAGGCGCAGGCGGAGGCTGGAGGCGAGCTTGGAAGTCATGGGGCGGTGGGGATTGTAGTCGCAGTCGGACGGCGTGGCGAAGGGGGGCGGGGCGACCGTCGGGCAGCCCGCCCTTACGTGTCGGCCCTTATGTATTTGCCTGGCATGTTTGTCTAAATTCTCGCCAGCCGACGGCGCCGGACCGGCCCGCCAACTGCAACCGGACAGAGGAATCCCTCATGGTCATCGTTCCATTCGCCACCACCGCCAAGCGGCGGCACGCCAGCAATATCAAGCTCGCCGTTGAACTCCGGCGCCTCGCCCACGACGTGGTGCGCGGCGAAATCCAGCACGTCGTGGTGACCGCCATCCGCCACGACGGCAAGGTGCAACGCATCGGCAATTTCCCGGCCCGGGACTTCTGATCCGGGAGGCCGACCGTGTTCAACCGTCGGACGGTGTCCCGCTACCACCTGGTGCATCCCCTTCCGGGCTACATCGAGCACGGCGAGGTCCGCCACCGGAGCGAGATCGTCGAGATGTCCACCGTCGGGGTCCGGCTGCGTGTCCGCAACCTGCCCGAGGAAAAGCTGTTGGCCCCGACCGCCGCCCATGATTTCGCCGAGATTGTCCACGAGGCGGACGGCATCGCCGGCTTTGGGGGAATCCGCCATGTCCGCAGCGACGGCGGCGACCTCTGGGTCGGCTTCAGGTGGGACGACTTCCACGTCGGCAAAAATATCCACAAGAGCTTTTCCATCATCGGTGAACTGGTCGCCCAGGGCGCCGCCGGCTGCGTCAATGTCCGCCAGGACGTGGTCGGCCTGGGCGGGCACGTGTCGCCGGTGCTGTGCGAGGACCTGCAGCAATGCGTGGCCCGGGGCTTTCGCCGCATCTCCCTGCGGGACTGCACTTCCATCGATGCCGGCGGCGTCGCCATGCTGGGCGGCCTCGGCGGTCTCGGCGTGCAGATCCAGGACATGGGCCCGGAAGTGTCCGCCCTGCTCCGCCAATACCGCCGGCAGGGGCGCCGGCCGGTGCATTGAGGCAACCGCTGCGGCCGCCTCGCGGGATGCTGCAGTCTTATTTTCCCGGGTGCCAACCGTATTACTAAAGTAATAGCCCGCCTGTGCCGTTATAGCTAACGGGCGCGGCAGGTATCGAGCCGTGCGGCAGCACCAGGAGGAGAGTTGCACATGAGCAGGCTATACGACCATCTGGCGGGCGTGGTGGAGACCGCGGACGGGGGTTTCGAGATGACTCGCCAGAGTCGCCAGTATTTCAGCCGTTTTCTGCGGCAGCACGGCAGGACCTTGAGGAGCATCGCCACCCACGCGGGCCTCATCGAGGCGCTGCGGGAATGCAATGCCGCCGATTTCGCCGCCCTGCGGCAGCGCCGGCACATCGACCCCATCGAGGGGGAGCACGGAAGAGGCGGCATGGTGGCGGACGAAGCCCTGCACCGTATGGTGGCTTGAATGGCCGAAATCCCGATCACCGACGGAACACCGGCCCGGCCGACCGACACCCGGGCGGATTCCGACTTTCCACCGCCCCCGATCAGGGGCAGCGAGCGCCTCGTCCCCATCACCTCCTGGCACGGCATGGTCTGCGAGACGGCAGTCACCGGCGTCGAGTTCGACGAGTACTGGTACGAGGGGGTCGAATCCGGCGTCGTCTACTTCTTCCGCTGGCTGGACGGCCCCCGGGCCACGGTGCTGGTGGTGTGCGACGGCCAGCACCCCGTCCATATCGAATGCCGCTCCCTGGGCGCCGCCCTGGTGCCGGAACGGGAGGCCGAACCCATCCTGGCCGAGGTCACCCACCTCTTCCGGGAAGCCGGCGCCTGGCGGGACGCGGCCATCCACTGACGGCCGCTAGGTCCGGCGGCCGATCCGGTTGAGCAGCAGGGAGGCGAGGATCACCGCCCCGCCGGCGAACAGGCGGGGCAGGTCGGCGTCCCGGTTCCAGATCATGAGATTGACCAGCAGCCCGGCGGGGACATGGAGCTCGTTCATGACCGCCAGGGTGCCGCCGTCCACCCGCGTACTCCCCAGCACCCACCAGAACATGCCGAGGGCCGTGGCGAACAGGCCCATCCACGCCAGCACGCCCCACTGCACGGCCGTCTGGGGCAGCCGCCCCCCGTCGCCGAAGAGCAGGAAGGACGGCAGGGCGAGCACCAGCGCCCCCAGGAAGAAATGCCCGAAGAAGCGGTGCAGCCCGTGTTCGGTCGGATAGCGGGCCAGCAGGTAGCGGCATAGCACCTGCCCGGCGGCGAAGGTGGCGTTGGCCACCTGAAGCAGAACGAAGCCCAGCAGGTAATCCCCCTCCAGGTGCTGGAAACGGATGATCGCCCCGCCGCCCACTGCGACGGCGGCGGCCGCCAGGGCCCAGCCGTTGAAGCGGCGCGCCAGGGCGTCGTCGATGACGGTGACGTAGATGGGCGTCAGCACCGTGAACAGCAGCACCTCCGGCACCGTCAGGACGCTGAAGCTGCGGTACAGGCAGAGATAGGTGATGCCGAACTGCAGGGCGCCGGCCACCCAGAAGCCGGCCAGCAGGCGCCGCGGCAGGCCGCGCCACAGGGTGAAGGGTGCGAAGACGGCGGCGGCGATGGCGACCCGGACGAGGACGGCAAAGTCGCTGTCCACCTGGCCGGCCAGGTACTGGCCGATGAGGCTGAAGGAGAATGCCCAGAGGACGGTGACGACGACGAGATAGAACATGGCTTGGCGGCGGGTCGGCAAGGGGCGCGATCTTAGGGCCAAAGGGGACTTCCCGCCTAGCGACCCCGCCCACACGCCAGCGTTGCATAGATGCAAACACCTATCTCATCCAGTAAATCCACATCAGCTAGGTCATATAGTTGACATGCATGGGTTGGCGGATTACGATGGCCTCACAGCTGAGTTAGGAGCTGGTTCTTTCGAGGAGATCAACGTGATTCATTTCGTATTGCACGACAAGAAGGACACGGTGGCCGTCGTCGTCGTCGAGGGCGTGAAGGCCGACATGACGCTGAACGGCTGGATCATGGACGAGGATCGTCACATCCAGATCCAATCCACCCAGGACATTCCCATCGGCCACAAGATCGCCCTGGCCGACATGAAGGTAGGAGAGACCGTCTATAAGTACGGCATCGACATCGGCCGGGTCGTCGCACCGATCAAGGTCGGCGAGCATGCCCACGTCCACAACATCAAGACCAAGCGCTGGTAACCCCGGGTTCGAAAAGGAGATTCCGAAATGATCAATCCCAACACCACCTTCATGGGCTACCGCCGCGAGAACGGCCGCGTCGGCGTTCGCAACCACGTCATCATCCTGCCGGTGGACGACATCTCGAATGCCGCCTCCGAGGCGGTCGCCAACAACATCAAGGGCACCATGGCCCTGCCCCACCCCTACGGCCGCCTGCAGTTCGGCGCCGACCTCGACCTCCACTTCCGGACCCTCATCGGTACCGGCTCCAACCCGAACGTCGCCGCCGTCATCGTGGTCGGCATCGAGGAAGGCTGGACCCAGAAGGTGGTGGACGGCATCGCCAAGACCGGCAAGCCGGTGGCGGGCTTCTCCATCGAACTCCACGGCGACCACGACACCATCATGCGGGCCTCCCGCAAGGCCCGGGAGTTCGTCCAGGCCGCCGGCGAATGCCAGCGCGTGCCCTGCAAGCTGAGCGAGCTGTGGGTGTCCACCAAGTGCGGCGAGTCCGACACCACCTCCGGCTGCGGCGCCAACCCGACGGTCGGCAACGCCTTCGACAAGCTCTACGACCTGGGCAGCACCCTCGTCTTCGGCGAAACCTCCGAACTCACCGGCGGCGAGCAGCTGGTGGCCGAGCGCTGCCGCACCCCGGAGATCCGCCAGCAGTTCCAGAAGATGTTCGACGACTACCAGGCCATGATCGAGCGCCACAAGACCGACGACCTGTCCGAGTCCCAGCCGACCAAGGGCAACATCGCCGGCGGCCTCACCACCATCGAGGAAAAGGCCCTGGGCAACATCCAGAAGATCGGCAAGAAGTGCAAGGTGGACGGCGTGCTGGACTACGCCGAGACCCCGACCCACTCCGGCCTCTGGTTCATGCAGTCGAGCTCGGCTGCGGCCGAAATGGTTACCCTGTGCGGCGCCGCGGGCTATGCCGTGCATTTCTTCCCCACCGGCCAGGGCAACGTCATCGGCAATCCCATCGTTCCGGTCATCAAGATCTGCGCCAACCCGCGTACGGTCCGCACCATGAACGAGCACGTCGATGTGGACGTCACCGGGCTGCTGCAGCGGGAAATCAACCTCGACCAGGCTGGCGACAAGCTCCTCGAGACCATGCTGCGCACCGCCAACGGCCGCCTGACCGCGGCCGAGGCCCTCGGACACCGGGAATTCGTCCTCACCCGGCTGTACGAGAGCGCCTGATCCGGGAAGCGCCGGCGGGCCGGACCCC
>DATFAA010000148.1:0-9858 GCA_035255045.1 Rhodocyclaceae bacterium
GCATCCTGCCGGGGGCCGGCGGCACCCAGCGCCTGCCCCGGGCCGTGGGCAAGGCCAAAGCCATGGATATGTGCCTCACCGCCCGCATGATGGATGCCGCCGAAGCCGAGCGCGCCGGGCTGGTTTCCCGCATCGTGCCCACCGACAAGCTCCTGGAAGAAGCCCTGGCCACGGCCGACAGGATCGCCGGCTATTCCCTGCCGGTGGTCATGATGATCAAGGAGTCGGTGAACCGCGCCTTCGAATCGTCCCTCAACGAGGGCTTGCTGTTCGAGCGCCGGGTGTTCCATGCTGCCTTCGCCCTCGAGGACCAGAAGGAAGGCATGGCCGCCTTCGCCGAGAAGCGTAAGCCCGCCTTCAAGAACCGGTGATGCGGCGGCGCACCAGCCGCACCTGCCAATTCCTTACACAGGGCTTACATATCCCTGACTTATAAGGGAAAACACATAGTTGTGCGTCGCACAAGAAGCGGTTGACATCGGCCGTGCGATCCCTATAATGAAGCTCATGGTGCGGTGCAACATTATCCAGATGTGGTACTGCAACGGTTTCCCCAGCATGCATGACTTTTCATAGGAGAATTGAGCATGACTTACTTCGCCAACGCCGAGCAGTTCGCCGCCGCCAACAAGGCCACCGTTGATTCCCTGCTGTCCCTGGCCAACACCGCCCTGGCTTCCGCCGAGCGCATCGCCGCCCTCAACCTGAACACCGCTCGTTCCGTTCTGGAAGACTCCGTCTCCGGCGCCAAGGCCCTGCTGGGTGCGAAGGACGTTCAGGAAGCCCTGTCCATCCAGGCTTCCCTGGCTCAGCCCAATGTCGAGAAGGCCGTCGCCTACTCCCGCAGCGTCTACGAAATCTCCGCCCAGTCCCAGGAAGAACTGTCCAAGCTCATCGAGTCCCAGTTCTCCGACTTCCAGAAGACCGTCGCCGGCCTGCTGGACAAGGCTGCCAAGTCCGCCCCCGCCGGTTCCGACGTTGCCGTCGCCGCCGTGAAGAGCGCCATTGCCGCCGCCAACTCCGCCTTCGACAACATCAACAAGGCTGCCAAGCAGGTCGCCGAGATCGCTGAAGCCAACGTCGCTGCCGCCACCAACGCCACCGTCAAGGCCGTCGGCGCCACCGCTGCCGCCAGCAAGAAGAAAGCTGCCGCCTAATTTCTAGGCAGCCCCCTAAGCCCCCGCCCCGGCGGGGGCTATTGCTTTGATCTAAAATTAGAAGTCCTTCCCTACCATCCCAGGAGGAACAACGATGAGCAACCCCGGTTTCGAACAGCTGGCAGCGGCCCAGAAAGCCAATGCCGAAGTGATCCTGGCCCTCGTGCGCACCGCCTTCAATGGCGTCGAGCGCTTGACCGCCCTCAACATCGCCGCTTCCCGCGACTTCTTCAACAACTCCGTGGCCAATACCCAGCAGCTGCTGGGCGCCAAGGACGCCAACGACGTCGCCAAGCTCAACAACGAACTCGCCAAGCCCAACCTGGACAAGTGGATGGAATACTCCCGCAGCGTCTATGACCTTGCCTCCCAGGTGCAGCAGGAACTGACCGCCGTCGTCGAAGCCCAGTACAGCAGCTTCGCCAGGAACGCCACCAGCGCCGTCGAGAAGACTGCTGCCAGCGCCCCGGTGGGCGGCGACGTCTTCGCCGCCGCCATGAAGTCCATGCTGGACGCCTCCACCAAGGCCTTTGACAACATGACCGCGGTGACCAAGCAATTCACCGACATGGCCGAAGCCAACCTGCAGGCCGCCACGGCCGCGACCGTCGCCACCGCCAAGACCGGCAGCGCCACCAGCGCCGCCGCCAAGCGGGCCAGCAAGTAAGCTTCGGGACGCTTCCTGCAAGCCCCGGCCGATGGCCGGGGCTTTTTTTCGTCCGGGCTCCGAAGCGCGTCGCCCCGCAGTGGCATGACCCATTGCCGGAATAAATCGTAGCCATTGACGCAATTTTCTTTGGCTATGGCACCCGGGGTGATTCAATGTCTCCATCTGTTCATGCCCCAGGAGACCAAGATGAATCTTCCGATCCGAGCCATGGCCGCTCCCATGGGCGTCCGTCCGGGCACCATCCTGCGCTGTGCAGTCGGCATCGCCATCACCGTCACCGGTCTGGTCTTCCTCATGGACCGGTTGGGCGAGGCTGTCGTCCAATCCCGGGCCGCCCTCGAGGCCGGGCTGTTGGCGGCCCTGGCCACCGCCCTCGGCGCCCTGCCCGCCCTCTTCATGAAGGGGACCATTTCCCACCGCAGCCGCAACGCCATGCTTGGCTTCTCGGCCGGGGTGATGCTGGCAGCCAGCGCCTTCTCGCTTCTCCTGCCGGCCATCAATTTCGGCGCCGGACTGTTCGGGGATCGGCTTGCCGCCACCTTTCTCGCCGCCCTGGCCCTCGCTGCCGGGGTGGCCGGCATGCTCTACATCGAGCGCCACGTGCCCCACAGCCATGAGGTGGAAGATGCGGACGGCACCGAGCGGCGCGGGGTCTGGCTCCTGGTGCTGGCTATCGCCATCCACAATTTCCCGGAGGGTCTCGCCATCGGCGCCGCGGTGTCCGGCGGCGGCACGGATTCCTCCGGCCAGTCGGTGACCTACGCCATCGCCCTCCAGGACATGCCGGAGGGCCTGGTGGTCGCCGTTTCTCTCGCCGCCGTCGGGCTCTCCCGCTGGCTCGCCTTCGCCATTGGGGCCGCCAGCGGCCTGGCGGAGCCCCTGGCCGCCGCCTTGAGCGCCCAGGTGATCGGCACCGCCCCGGTGCTCTATCCCATCGGCCTGGCCGTGGCGGCCGGCGCCATGCTCTTCGTGGTCAGCCACGAGATCATCCCGGGCACCCACCGCCGGGGCGGCGAATCCATCGCCACCCTCGGCCTCACCCTCGGCTTCGCCGCCATGCTGGTGATCGACGGCAGTTTCGGCTGACCGCCTTCAGGGCCGCCAGACCCAGTCGATGCCGCGCTTTTCCACCTCGACCCGGATTTCTTCCATGGCCTGGTCCACCAGGACCGGTTCGCCTTCCACCCCGAGTTCCAGGTGGCGCCGCTCCTGGCCCTGGATGGAGGGCAGGGAGAAGAGGCGCAGGGTCGGGTAGTCGGCGACGATGCGTTCCATGAGATCCACCAGGGCGCTCTCGTAGGCGGTGGGTCCGGTGAGGTAGAAGGCCTTCTCGACCGTGTTCTCCACCGGCGAGAACAGCTCCCGGTAGAAGCTGTCCAGCGCCCACTCGATCATCGGGTGGGCCATCTGGGGGAAGCCGGGAACGAAGTAGTGCTCCCGGGCCATGAACCCCGGGATGCGGTTGAAGGGATTGGGGATGATCTGCGTCCCGGCCGGGAAGGTGACCAACTGCAGGCGGCGGTCGGTGATCTCCTCGCCGAAGCGGGCCCGCAGTTCCTCCCGGCCGGCCGGATGGACTTCCAGATCCACGCCCAGGGCGGCGGCGGCCGCCTGCCGGGTGTGGTCGTCCGGGGTGTTGCCGATGCCGCCGAAGGAGAAGACCACGTCCCCCGCCGCCATGGTGCGGCGGAAGGTGTCGGTCAGTCGCTGGCGGTCGTCCCCCAGGTATTCGACCCAGGACAGGCGCAGCCCCCGGGCCGCCAGCAGTTCGGCCACCTTGGCGAAGTGCTTGTCCTGGCGTTTTCCCGACAGGATTTCGTCGCCGATGATGACGGCCCCGAACACCCGCGATGCATTCATAGTCTTTCTCCCTCGATGGTGACGACGGCGCCCCCCCGGGCGCGGCGCAGGGCTTCCAGCCCGAAATGGGTATAGGCCAGGGCGGCCAGGGTCGGCACCAGGAGCCCGACCACGGGCACGTGGGCCAGCACGGCCATGGCCAGGCCGAGGAGGAACAGGGGCTGCTTGTGGCGCCGGCGCAGCTCCTTCCACTCCTCGCTGGTGGCGTGCATGGACAGCGCATCGTAGGCGAAGGTGCGTCGGTTGTACCAACCCATGAGGAGCAGGGGCAGCACCAGGGCCATGCCCGGGATGAGCCACAGGGGCACGGTCACCAGCCAACCCAGTATGAAGAGGATGGTCGCCGCCAGGCTGTTCACCGTGGCGGCGATGAAGCTGTCCTTGCCCATGGGCGCCACGTCCCGGTACTGCCCGTTGGCCAGGTGCTTGAGGAAGAGGGGCAGGACGAAGACGGCCGCCAGGAGGGAGGCGGTCAGGTAGGCGCAGGCGAAGATGGCCAGCCACGCCCCCACCCAGGCCAGCATGTGGGCCAGCCAGACGGCGCCCCAGCCGACCAGGAGGCTCATGGGGGGATAGCCGAGGAGCCAGTCGACCAATTCCCCCAGTCCCCAGAAGGCAAGAACGATCCAGAGGATGAAGGAGAGCACCGCCGGCGCCAGCAGGTAGGCCCAGATGCGGCCCTCCCGCAGGCTGGCCAGGGTGCGCATGAGGGCCAGGAGCACGTCAGCCATATTGGATTCCCTCCCATTGCTTCTGCAGCCGCTTCACCGATACCGGCACCGGCGTCCTCAGCTCCTGGGCAAAGAGGCTGACCCGCAGCTCCTCCAGGAGCCAGCGGAACTGCTCGATCTGGGGATCGGCGGCGCCCTGCTTGGCGAGCTGAAGGGCCCGCCGCTCCCAGTTGGTCCACAGGGGGCCGTACTCGGCCATGAGGCGGGCGTCCCGGGCCGGGTCGGCCTTGAGCTTGTCGAGGCGGACCTGGACGGCCTTCAGGTAGCGGGGGAAGTGCGGCAGGCGCTCGAAGGGCGTGTCGGCGACGAAGCGCTTGCCCATGAGGCGCTTCAGTTGGGCTTCGATGTCCTGGTAGGCGGCGGCGTGGGCCTTGAAGGCCGGCAGCTTCTTCATGACCGCTTGCCATTCGGAGAGCACCGCCGCCACCAGCCGGCAGACCTCCTGCATGATGAGGCCCAGGCGGGCCTTGGCCTCGCTGCAGCGCGCCTTGAAGCTGGCTTGGTCAGCGGGCCAGGGCTCCACCAGGCAGGCCCGCTCGAAGGCCAGATCCACGATCTGGCGCTTCAATTCCTCGGTGGTGCCCAGGGCCATGTACTGCATGCCCATCTGGGTGAGGCCGGGGACGTTCTTGTCGAAGTACTTCACCTGCTCCCGAAACTGGATCATGAACAGGCGCAACAGGCCCTGGCGATGGACCTTCCGGGCCTCCTCGGGGGAATCGAAGACCTTGAGGCTCACCGTCTCCCCGTCGTCGGACAGGGCCGGGTAGCCGACCACGGTCTGGCGGCCGACCGGCACCTCCATCAGCTCCGGCAGCTCGCCGAAGGTCCAGTCGGTGAGGTTGGCGTACTCGGACGGCGTCTCGTGCAGCTCGGCGAATTCCTGCTTGGCCTCCTTGCCCCACTGGGCCCGCAGCTGGGTGAGGTTGCGCCCCATGTCGAGCTGCCGGCCATGCTCGTCCAGGAGCTTGAAATTCATGAAGAGGTGGGCCGGCAGGGCGTCGGGCCGGAAGGCGTCCGCGGTGACCGCCCAGCCCCGGGCGTTGAGTCCCCGGGCTTCCAAGATGTAGTCGATGAGGGCGGGGATGAGTCCCTGGGCCATCTTCTTCTCGTCGCTGCCCACCGCCGTGACGAACTCCTCGGCGAATTCCGGAACCGGGACGAGCTTGGCCCGAATCTTCTGAGGAAGAGTCTTGATGAGCTGGATGACCTTTTCCTTGATGAGCCCGGGCACCAGCCACTCCAGCCGGCCGGCCGGGAGCTGGTTGAGCTGGGCGAGGGGCAGGGTCATGGTGACGCCGTCCCGGGGCGAGCCCGGCTCGAAGTGGTAGCTCAGGGCGTAGTCGACGCCCCCCAGGCGCAGGAGGTGGGGGAAGGCCTCGGTGGTCACCCCGGCGGCGGAGTGGCGCATGAGGTCGTCCTTGGAGAGGAACAGGAGCTTGGCGTTTTCCCGCTCCGCCTCCTTGCGCCAGTGGTCGAAGCCGGCGCCGTTGTGGATGTCCTCGGGGATGAGGTGGTCGTAAAAGGCGAAGATGAGCTCGTCGTCCACCAGTACGTCCTGGCGGCGCTGCTTGTGCTCCAGGTTCTCGATTTCCCGGATGAGCTTCTGGTTGTGCTGGTAGAAGGGCCAGCGCCTGGCGTAGGCCTCGTCGATCTCCCCCGCCACCAGGCCCTGGCGGATGAAGATTTCCCGGGCCTCCGCCGGCGCCATGGGGCCGTAGTTGATGCGCCGCTTGGGATTGATGACGACGCCGTAGAGGGTGGTGCGCTCCCAGGCCGCCACCTGCATGGACTTCTTCTCCCAGTGGGGATCGAAGTAGCTGCGTTTGACCAGGTGGGCGCCGACCTTCTCCAGCCAGTCCGGCTCGATACGGGCGACGCAGCGGGCGTAGAGCTTGGTGGTCTCGGTGATCTCGGCCGTCACGATCCACTTGCCGGCCTTCTTCTGGAGGGCCGAGCTGGGATGGATCAGGTACTTGATGCCCCGGGCGCCCTGATAGTAGCCCGACTCGTCGGACTTGCAGCCCAGGTTGCCGAGGAGCCCGGTCAGGAGCGAGCGGTGGATGGCCTCGTAGGTGCCGGCGATGTCGCTTTCCTTCCAGCCCAGCTCGGAAACCTGGGCATGGAGCTGGCTGTGCACCTCCCGCCACTCCCGCAGGCGCAGGGCCGAGAGGAAATTGTCGTGGCAGGCCTCGATGAGCTTCTTGTTGGATTTCTTGTGCTCATGCTCGTGGCGGTACCAGTCCCAGAGCTTGAGCCAGGACAGGAATTCGGATTTCTCGTCGGCGAACTTCTTGTGCCGCTCGTCGGCCGCCTGCTGGCGCTCCTGGGGCCGCTCCCTGGGGTCCTGGACGGAAAGGGCGGCGGCGATGACCAGCACCTCCCTGAGGCAGCCCTCGTCCCGGCCGGCCACGATGATGCGGGCGATGCGGGGGTCGAGGGGCAGCCGGGCGAGGCCCTGGCCGACCTGGGTAAGCTGGTTGTCGTCATCCAGGGCGCCCAACTCCTGGAGGAGCGCGTAGCCGTCGGCGATGGCCTTGGGGGGCGGCGGCTCGATGAAGGGAAAGCTCTCCACCTCGGTGAGGCGCAGGGACTTCATGCGCAGGATGACCCCGGCCAGGCTGGAGCGCAGGATTTCGGGGTCGGTGAAGGGCGGCCGGGCGTTGAAGTCGGCCTCGTCGTAGAGGCGGATGCAGACGCCGGCGGCCACCCGGCCGCAGCGCCCGGCCCGCTGCCGAGCCGCCGCCTGGGAGACCTTTTCCACCTGGAGCTGCTCGACCTTGTTGCGGTAGGAGTAGCGCTTGACCCGGGCAAGGCCCGTATCCACCACGTAGCGGATGCCGGGGACGGTGAGGGAGGTCTCGGCGACGTTGGTGGCGAGCACGATGCGCCGCGCCCCCGAGGGCTTGAAGATGCGGTCCTGCTCCCCCGCCGACAGCCGGGAGAAGAGGGGCAGGATTTCGGTGTGGGGCGGGTGGTGCTTCCTCAGGGCCTCGGCCGCATCCCGGATTTCCCGCTCCCCGGGCAGGAAGACGAGGGTGTCGCCGGGGCCGAGGCGGGCGAGCTCGTCCACGGCGTCCACGATGGCGTCGTAGAGGTCGCGCTCGTCGTCCTCCTCCTCCAGGTCGCTGACCGGGCGGTAGCGCACCTCCACCGGGTAGAGGCGACCTGAGACCTCGATCACCGGCGCCGGCTTGCCGTTGAGGGCGAAATGTTCGGCGAAGCGCTCGGCGTCGATGGTGGCGGAGGTGATGATCACCTTGAGGTCCGGCCGCTTGGGCAGGAGCTGCTTCAGGTAGCCCAGCAGGAAATCGATGTTGAGGCTGCGCTCGTGGGCCTCGTCGATGATCAGGGTGTCGTAGGCGTTGAGATAGGGGTCGCCCTGGGTTTCCGCCAGGAGGATGCCGTCGGTCATGAGTTTGACCCAGGACTCCGGCGTGGTGCGGTCCTGGAAGCGGATCTTGACCCCGACGCCGCTGCCCACCTGGGTCTGGAGCTCCTGGGCGAGGCGGCTCGCCACCGAACGGGCGGCCAGGCGCCGGGGCTGGGTGTGGCCGATGAGGCCGGTGGCGCCGCGGCCGAGCTCAAGGCAGATCTTGGGGAGCTGAGTGGTCTTGCCGGAGCCGGTCTCGCCGCAGACGATGACCACCTGGTGCTTGGCGATGAGTGCCGCGATCTCGGCGCGGCGGGCATTGACCGGCAGGTCATCCTGGAATTGGGGCTTGGGGAGGCGCGCCCGGCGGGCGGTGACGGCGGCCCGGGACTTCTCCAGGAGGGCGGCAAAATCGGACTGGGCCTTTTCCCGGCGAGGGCCTTCCAGGCGCTTCATGTCCCGGGAGAGGATGCGCAGCCGGTGCAGGTCGGCGGCCAGGCAGTCGTCGAAGGAGAGGCCGGCGGAACGGGGGCCGGTGTGCAGTTTTGTTTCGGTCTTCACAGTTCAGGTCGGGCAGGGGCCGGGGCTTCTCGGCTTGATCCCAGAGCGGTCGGGTTCCGCCAAGGCGAATTGGGGAACCGCAATCTGTTGGCCATCCCGGCTCGCTTGGACGCAAGCGCTCTCGGCGCGTTCGCCCATGGGCTTGCCAGAATGGGAAAAAGACATCGAATTTAGCACGTTGGTTTTACCGCTTCCAGGCAAGCCGGGTGTATTGATCGGCGATTACAGCAAATCCAGCGGGCTTCTCACACCCCGGCCGCCCCGATTGAGGACATGGGTGTAGATCATGGTGGTGGAAACATCGGAATGGCCGAGGAGTTCCTGCACCGTCCTGATGTCGTAGCCCTCTTCCAGCAGGTGGGTAGCGAAGGAATGCCGCAAGGTATGGGGCGATACCGGCTTCACCAGTCCCGCCGCGGCTGCGGCCGCCTTCACCGCCCGCTGGATGCGTTTTTCATCCATGTGGTGGCGGCGGACGGCACCGCTTCGCGGATCGGTCGACAAGCCGCCGGCGGGGAATACGTACTGCCACCCGAAAGCCGAGGGGGCGGCGGGATATTTCACGGCCAGGGCATCCGGCAGCCAGACTTCTCCCCGACCGTCCGCGAGATCGGCCTGGTGCACGACCTTCCGCCAGGCGATCTGCTGGCGGAGGGAATCCACCAGCTGGGCCGGGATCATGGTTACCCTGTCCTTGCCGCCCTTGCCATCCCGGACCAGCAGCTCCCGCCGCGCCAGGTCGACATCCTTGACCCGCAGGCGCAGGGCTTCCAGTAAGCGTAGTCCGCTGCCGTAGAGCAGGTGGACAACGAGCTTGACGTCACCGCCCTGCAAATGGGACAGCAGGGCGGCGGTCTCCTGCTGGGTAAGCACCGTGGGCAGGCGGGATGGCTTCTTGGCCCGGACCACGTCATCCAGCCACGGCAGATCCTGCTCAAGTATTTCACGGTACAGGAAGAGCAGTGCGCTCAGCGCCTGGTTCTGTGTGGCGGCACTGACGTTGCGCTCGACGGCGAGGGCAGTGAGAAACGCTTCGATCTCCTCCTTCCCCATCTCCGCCGGATGCCGCCTGCCGTGGAAGAGCACATAGCGCTTAACCCACCCGACATATGCCGTTTCGGTACGCATGCTATAGTGCAACGCCCGCAGCCGGGCTCGCACCCGATCCAGCAGACGGGGAGAATTCGCCGATACATCGGAACCCAAAAGGCTATTGGACATGATCGAGGCCCTCACCATGGTTACTGTATCAATATACAGCCATTTGGCGCTGACAGCTAGATTATCGGTCAGTCCAATAATCTGTTTACTTGACGGAATGTCGTCTACTTCACGTTAGGCGTCTTCCATGAGCCCGTTCGCTGCCATGTCCAAGGTTGCATCAGCCGCCAAGAACCGCTCCCGCCAAGCTCACCGGACAACTGAGCCGCCATCTGTCCCGCGACTTCTGTCGGCTCCCGCAGGCGCCTTCCGTTCCCAGCCGGTCTTGCTCGCTCGCGCTCGCCC
>DATFAA010000149.1:0-28786 GCA_035255045.1 Rhodocyclaceae bacterium
TATCGAGGAGACCGTCAATGCCATTTCCCGGGTGATCCAGGAAGTGGAGCTGATGGCCGACTGCAAGGTCACCGACGTCTACACCGGCATCGCCGGCAGCCACATCAAGAGCTTCAACTCCAACGGCATGGTGGCCATCAAGGACAAGGAAGTGACCGCCATGGACGTGGACCGGGTGATCGAGACGGCCAAGGCCATGCCCATCCCGGCCGACCAGGAGATCCTCCACATCCTCACCCAGGAGTTCGTCATCGACGGCCAGGACGGCATCCGCGAGCCCATCGGCATGAGCGGCATGCGCCTGGAGGTGAAGGTGCACATCGTCACCGGCGCCGTCTCCGCCGCCCAGAACATCGTCAAGTGCGTGCGCCGCTGCGGCCTCGAGGTGAACGACCTGGTGCTGCAGCCCCTGGCCTCCAGCTACGCGGTCCTGTCGGAGGACGAGAAGGACCTCGGGGTCTGCCTCATCGACATCGGCGGCGGCACCACCGATATCGCCGTGTGGACCCAGGGCGCCATCCGCCATACCTCGGTCATCCCCATCGCCGGCGACCAGGTGACCAACGACATCGCCATGGCCCTGCGCACCCCCACCCGGGAAGCCGAGGACATCAAGTGCAAGTACGGCTGCGCCCTGTCCCAGCTGGCCGACCCGGAGGACACCCTGGAAGTGGCCGGGGTGGACGAGCGGCCGAGCCGCAAGCTTTCCCGCCGGGCCCTGGCCGATGTCATCCAGCCCCGGGTCGAGGAGCTGTTCGAGCTCATCCAGCACGAGCTGCGGCGGGCTGGCTTCGAGGAGGTGCTGTCCTCCGGCATCGTCCTCACCGGCGGCGCCAGCGTCATGCCCGGCATGATCGAGCTGGGCGAGGAGATTTTCCACATGCCGGTGCGCCAGGGCATGCCCAAGTACACCGGCAGTCTGGCCGACGTGGTCCAGAGCCCGCGCTTCTCCACCTCCTTCGGCCTCCTGCTGGAGGCCCAGGCGCAGCGGAAGCGGGGCCAGAAGATCAAGGAAAAGCAGGGCATGCGAGATGTCCTGGAAAGCATGAAAAGTTGGTTCGCCAAGAACTTTTAATCAATTTTTGCGGTTTTTTCAGAGGAGGTTCCAATGTTCGAAATCATTGAGAAAGAAGACAGCAGCGGCACTATCATCAAGGTCATCGGTGTCGGCGGCGCCGGTGGCAACGCGGTGGACCACATGATCCACGAGGGCGTCCAGGGCGTTGATTTCATCGCCGCCAATACCGATGCCCAGGCCCTGTCCCGCAGCACCGCCGACGCCAAGCTCACCCTCGGCAAGACCGGCCTCGGCGCCGGCGCCAAGCCGGAGGCCGGCAAGGCTGCCGCCGAAGCCCACCGCGAGGAAGTGCGGGCGGCCCTGGAAGGCGCCCACATGGCCTTCATCACCGCCGGCATGGGCGGCGGCACCGGCACCGGCGCCGCCCCCGTGGTGGCCGAGGTGGCCCGGGAAATGGGCATCCTCACCGTCGGCGTCGTCACCAAGCCCTTCTCCTTCGAAGGCGGCAAGCGCATGAAGTCGGCCGAAGCCGGCATCGCCGAATTCTCCAAGCACGTGGATTCCCTCATCGTCATCCTCAACGACAAGCTCATGGACGTCATGGGCGAGGACGCCGGCGTGGACGAGTGCTTCCGGGCGGCCGACGACGTGCTGAAGAACGCCGTCGGCGGCATCGCCGAAATCATCACCTACCCCGGCCTGGTGAACGTGGACTTCGAAGACGTCCGCACCGTCATGGGCGAGATGGGCCGCGCCATGATGGGCTCCGCCGTCGCCGCCGGCGTCGACCGGGCCCGCATCGCCGCCGAGCAGGCCGTCGCCTCCCCCCTCCTGGAAGGCGTGAACCTGTCCGGCGCCCGGGGCGTCCTGGTGAACATCACCGCCGCCAAGGGCGGCCTGAAGATGAAGGAAGTGAACGAGGTCATGAACACGGTGAAGGCCTTCGCCGCGGAAGACGCCCACATCATCTTCGGCGCCGTGTACGACGAGACCATGGGCGACGCCCTGCGGGTCACCGTGGTCGCCACCGGCCTGGGCCAGGCGGCCGCCCGCCGCCAAAGCTTCGAGGTGATCAACACCCCGATCGTCGAAGCCCGGTCCACCGGCACCTACGATGCCGTCGCCGCCGGCCCGGCCATCGACTACAACCAGATCGCCGACGTGCCCGCCGTGGTCCGCAAGCGCAATGTCACCGTCGAGGCCCTGGCCAACAGCGGTGTCGATCGCTACGACATCCCGGCATTTTTGCGCAAACAAGCTGACTAAGTAGTTGTAACAAGACCTTTCTCTGAAAATGGGGAGGGGCGCACTGTGGTAAAATGCGCCCTCCCCGCACTTTTTACAGAATCGGCATGCTCAGGCAGCGCACCCTCAAGTCTCTAATCCGCGCTTCCGGCGTTGGTCTCCATGGCGGCGTCAAGGTCACCATGACATTGCGTCCGGCGGCACCGGACACCGGCATCGTCTTCCGCCGGGTGGACCTTCCCGAACCTGTCGATCTCCCCGCTTCCGCCCTGCTGGTGGGCGATACCCGCATGTGCTCCTGCCTGGAAAGGGACGGGGTCAAGGTCGGGACCATCGAGCACCTGATGTCCGCCTTCGCCGGCCTAGGCATCGACAACGCCTGGGTGGATCTGGATGCGCCGGAGGTGCCCATCCTCGACGGCTCCGCCGCGCCCTTCATCTTCCTCATCCAGTCGGCCGGCATCGAAGAGCAGAACGCCGCCAAGAAATTCATCCGGGTGAAGCAGCCCATCGAAGTCGTCGAAGGCGACAAGGTGGCCCGCTTCGATCCCTACGACGGCTACAAGCTGTCCTTCTCCATCATCTTCAACCACCCGGCCATTTCCAAGTCCGCCCAGAAGGCGGAAATCGACTTCGCCGAGAACTCCTATGTCCGGGAAATCGCCCGGGCCCGCACCTTCGGCTTCATGCAGGAAGTCGAGTACCTGCGGGAAAACGGCCTGGCCCTGGGCGGCGGCCTCGACAACGCCATCGTCCTCGATGAATTCCGGGTCCTGAACAGCGACGGGCTGCGCTACGCCGACGAATTCGTCAAGCACAAGATCCTCGACGCCATCGGCGACCTCTACCTCCTCGGGCATCCCATCCTGGCGGCCTTCACCGCCCACAAGTCGGGCCATGCCCTCAACAACCTCCTGGCCCGGGAACTCCTTGCCCGGCGGGAAGCCTGGGACCTGGTGACCTTCGATGTCGCCGAAGAGGCGCCCTCCGGCGTCGCCCGCTGGCTGACCCAGGTGGCCTGACCGGCCATGTACGTCCTGCGGCTGCTGGCGGTCATCCTGGTGATCGCCATCGGCGCCGGCATCGTCCTTTCCCTGTTCACCGGCGACCGCCGCTATCTCGCCTTGTCCTGGCGCCTGTTCCGCTACGGGATCGTGTTCGCCCTGCTCGTCTTCGCCCTCATGGCCCTCGAGCGGGTGGCGGTCATTCCTGCCTAGCAGCGTGCTCCAGGAGCTGCTCCAGGGCGCTCCGCAGCTGCCCCCGGGGTAGCGTCGAGGCCGTCGCCTCAAGCGTCCGGTAGGCCTTGCCCGAGAGGGGTTTTGGAGTAGAACTGATTGATTGGGAAGGAATTTGCCGGGGTTGCACTTTGACTTCCATGACGTTACACTCCGGCCCGCCTTTTGATAATTCGCTGCAAAGACGCTGGCTCATCTGCCGGATCTTGGTGGCGACCGCGCCGTTATCGGCGTGGATAACAATTTTCCCCGACTTGTAGTTGGCCACCCGCGCCGCCCGGCCCAGACCTGCCGGCGCGATGGCTTCGAAACGCCGCGACAGCTTGAGCAGCAGCCGGCCGTGGGCCATGACCTTGGCCGCACTGTCCGGGGCGTCGAGGAAAGTCGCTAGGGAAGCATGCATAGGGGGGGCTCCGTGCAGATCATTCTGGTTTCCGGCCGTCTGAAGGCGGCCAAGACGATTACTATTATGCCCCGCCATGTGGTCATGGCGGTGCTGGTCCTGGTGGCGCTGGTCTTCACGACCTCGGCCGCCTTCTCCTGGCTGTCGGTCCATCTGCGCCTGCCCGTCGTCCAGGAGCTGATGCTGACCCTGCAACAGCGGGAGACCCAGAAGACCCAGGATTTCGTCCGCGACAACCTCCAGCTCATGGCTACCCGGCTGGGAGAGCTGCAGGCCCAGGTGGTTCAACTGGACACCCTCGGGGAGCGCCTCGCCTCCCTTGCCGGCATCAAGCGGGACAGCGCCCGGGAAACCGCCCGCCAGCCCGGCCAGGGCGGCCCCTTCGTCGCCGCTCCGATGTCGGCGGAAGAGCTGCAGAAGGAAATCGACCGCCTCAGCCGTCTCGTTGACAACAAGGCCGACCAGCTGGCTGCCCTGGAGACACGGCTCCTCGAGAAGCGCGTCCGGGACCGCCTGCTGCCCACCACCCTGCCGGTGAAGGAGGCCCTCATCGGTTCCGGTTTCGGCCAGCGGGCGGATCCCTTCTCGGGCACCCGGGCGGTGCACGAGGGCATCGACTTCAATGCCGAGACCGGCACCCCGGTCTACGCCGCCGCCGCCGGCGTTGTGGCGGTGGCCGAATTCCACCCGGAATACGGCAACGTGATCGACATCGACCACGGCGATGGCCTCACCTCGCGCTACGCCCACCTCTCCAAGTCCCTGGTCAAGCCGGGGCAGATCATCGGCCGCGGCGAGCAGATCGGGAACGTCGGCAGCACCGGGCGGTCCACCGGCTCTCACCTCCATTTCGAGGTGCGCATGCTGGGCGTGGCCCAGAACCCGGCCCAGTTCCTGAAGCGTGGCGACGAGTTCGCCGCCTTGAAGAAGCGCTGATCCGGCCGTAATCAAAAGCGCATAAGGCCGGACGGCGGCGGGGCGGAAGGGCGTGCTAGAATCAGCGCTTTGCCGCCAACTGCGCACCCAATTGCCCACGCGATGATTTCCGGCCTCCTCAAAAAAGTATTCGGCAGCCGCAACGACCGGCTGATCAAGCAGTATTTCCAGACCGTCCACCGCATCAACGACCTGGAGCCCAGCATTGCGGCCCTGTCGGACGAGGCCCTGCGGGCCAAGACCGACGAGTTCCGCAACCGCCATGCCAACGGCGAGACCCTGGACGATCTCCTGCCCGAAGCCTTCGCCGTCGTGCGGGAAGCCGGCAAGCGGGTCCTCGGCATGCGCCACTTCGACGTCCAGCTCATCGGCGGCATGGTGCTCCACTACGGCAAGATCGCCGAAATGCGCACCGGCGAAGGCAAGACCCTGGTCGCCACCCTGCCTTCCTACCTGAACGCCATTTCCGGCAAGGGCGTCCACGTCATCACGGTGAACGACTACCTGGCAAGCCGCGACGCCGAGTGGATGGGGCGCCTGCACCGCTTCCTGGGCCTCTCGGTCGGCGTGAACCTGTCCCAGATGGACCACGAGACCAAGCAGGTCGCCTACGCCGCCGACATTACCTACGGCACCAACAACGAATTCGGCTTCGACTACCTGCGGGACAACATGGTCTATTCGGCCACCGAGCGGGTGCAGCGCAGCCTCAATTTCGCCATCGTGGACGAGGTGGACTCCATCCTCATCGACGAGGCCCGCACCCCCCTCATCATTTCCGGCCAGGCCGAGGACTATACCGACCTCTACCTGCGCATGAAGGACATCGTTCCCCAGCTGACCCGGGCCGAGACCGAAGACGGCGAGGGCGACTACTGGGTGGATGAGAAGGGCCACCAGGTCCATCTGTCGGAGGGGGGCTACGAACACGCCGAGCAGCTCCTGCTGCAGCATGGTCTCCTGGAGGAGGGCCGCAGCCTGTACGAAGCGGCCAACATCACCCTCATGCACCACCTCAATGCCGCCCTGCGGGCCCTGACCCTGTTCCACCGGGATCAGCACTACGTGGTGCAGAACGGCGAAATCATCATCGTGGACGAGTTCACCGGCCGCCTCATGCCGGGCCGCCGCTGGTCCGACGGCCTGCACCAGGCCGTGGAAGCCAAGGAAGGCGTGGCCATCCAGGCCGAGAACCAGACCCTGGCCTCCATCACTTTCCAGAACTACTTCCGCATGTACGGCAAGCTGGCCGGCATGACCGGCACCGCCGATACGGAAGCCTACGAGTTCCACCAGATCTACGGCCTCGAGACCGTCGTCATCCCCACCCACCGGCCGATGGTCCGTAAGGACATGAACGACCTGGTGTACAAGACGGCCAACGAGAAGCACGCCGCCATCATCGCCGACATCCGCGAATGCCATAAGCGCGGCCAGCCGGTGCTGGTGGGCACCACTTCCATCGAGAATTCCGAGCTCCTGTCGGCCCTCCTGGACAAGGAGAAGCTGCCCCACCAGGTGCTGAACGCCAAGCAGCACGCCCGGGAAGCCGAGATCGTGGTCCAGGCCGGCCGCCCCAGCGTCATCACCATCGCCACCAACATGGCCGGCCGCGGTACCGACATTGTGCTGGGCGGCAGCATCGAGAAGCGCATCGCCGCCATCAAGGACGACGAGTCCATCCCGGCCGACCAGAAGGACCAGCAGATCACCGCCATCCGCACCGAGTGGCAGGAGCTCCACGAGCAGGTGCTGGCCGCCGGCGGCCTCCATATCATCGGTTCGGAGCGCCACGAGTCCCGCCGCATCGACAACCAGTTGCGGGGCCGCGCCGGCCGCCAAGGCGACCCGGGCTCGTCCCGCTTCTACCTGTCCCTGGACGATCCGCTCCTGCGCATCTTCGCCGGCGAGCGGCTGCGGGCCATCATGGACAAGCTCAAGATGCCCGAGGGCGAGGCCATCGAGCATCCCCTGGTCACCCGCTCCCTGGAGTCCGCCCAGCGCAAGGTCGAGGCCCGCAACTTCGACATCCGCAAGCAGCTCCTGGAGTACGACGACGTCGCCAACGACCAGCGCAAGGTCATCTACCAGCAGCGCAACGAGCTGCTGGAGACCGAGGACATCACCGAGACCATCAGCGCCATGCGCCACGGCGTCATCGCCGAGATCTTCCGCACCTATGTGCCGGCGGAATCGGTTGAGGAGCAGTGGGACATGGAGGGCCTGCAGAAGGCCCTCGCCGCCGAACTGCAGATCGAGGCGCCGGTGGCGGAGTGGTTCAAGAACGAGCCCACCCTCTCCGATGAGGACATCCTGGCCCGCATCGTCCACGGCGCCGACCAGGCCTACCAGGCCAAGGTGGATATGGTGGGGGCCGAGACCTTCCACCAGTTCGAGCGCAACGTCATGCTCCAGAGCCTCGACAGCCACTGGCGGGAGCACCTGGCGGCCCTCGACCACCTGCGCCAGGGCATCCATCTGCGCGGCTACGCCCAGAAGAATCCCAAGCAGGAGTACAAGCGGGAAGCCTTCGAGCTGTTCGAGGGACTCCTCGACCTGGTGCGCAAGGAAGTCACCCGGGTGGTCTTTACCGTCCATATCCGGACCCCGGAGGACGTCGAGGAGACCGCGCCCCATGCCGACGTGCACAATGTCCAGTACCAGCATGCCGGCTACGACGAGGCCCTGGCCGGCGGCGATGAAGGTGAAGCGGTCGGCGTCCAGACGGCCACGGCCACCCAGTCCGACCCCAAGATCGGTCGCAACGATCCCTGTCCCTGCGGCAGCGGCAAGAAGTACAAGCATTGCCACGGCAAGCTGAGCTGATGCGCTGAATCCTGTCGGGCGCCCTGCGGGGCGCCCGTTTGCTTTTAGAGGTGAGAACAACGATGCCAGTCAATTACCAGACCCCCGCTCCCGATCAGCTCCATCCCGTCGCCGGCGTCCGCCTGGGCGTCACCGAGGCGGAGATCCGCAAGAAGAACCGCCGCGACCTCACCCTCATCGCCCTCGAGCCGGGCTGCACGGTGGCCGGCGTGTTCACCCAGAACCGCTTCTGCGCCGCGCCGGTCCAGCTCTGCCGCAAGCACCTGGCCGACGGCGTGGATATCCGCGCCCTGGTGATCAACACCGGCATCGCCAACGCCGGCACGGGCGAACCCGGCCGCCAGGCGGCCCAGGCCACCTGCGAGGCCGTCGGCAAGACCCTGGGCGTGGCCCCGGAGCAGGTGCTGCCCTTCTCCACCGGCGTCATCCTCGAGACCCTGCCGGTGGAGCGGCTGGTGGCCGGCCTGCCGGGCTGCGCCGCCGACCTCAAGGCCGATAACTGGCACGCCGCCGCCCACGCCATCATGACCACCGATACCGTCGCCAAGGCGGCTTCCCGGCGCATCTCCGTCGGGGGCAAGACGATCACCGTCACCGGCATGTCCAAGGGCGCCGGCATGATCAAGCCCAACATGGCCACCATGCTGGGCTTCGTCGCCACCGACGCCGGCATCGCCCAGCCCCTGCTCGACAAGCTGGTGAAGGAAGCCGCCGACGCCTCCTTCAACTGCATCACCGTCGATGGCGACACTTCCACCAACGACTCCTTCGTCATGATCGCCAGCGGCCAGTCCGGGGCCTTCTTCGCCACCGAAGGCGATTCCGGCTGGGCCGGGGTCAAGGCCGCCATCGTCGCCGTCGCCGTCGAGCTGGCCCAGGCCATCGTCCGGGACGGCGAAGGCGCCACCAAGTTCATCACCGTCGCCGTCGAGGGCGGCCGCAGCGCCGAGGAGTGCCGCCTGGTGGGCTATGCCGTCGCCCACTCGCCCCTCACCAAGACCGCCTTCTTCGCCTCCGACCCCAACCTCGGGCGCATCCTGGCGGCGGTGGGCTATGCCGGCATCGCCGACCTCGACGTGGACGGCGTGCGGGTCTGGCTGGACGACGTGCTGGTGGCGGAGAAGGGTGGCCGGGCCGCCTCCTACCGGGAGGAAGCCGGTGCCACCGTCATGAAGAATGCCGAAATCACGGTCCGCATCGATCTCGGCCGCGGCCAGGCGGCCGCCAGGGTCTATACCTGCGACCTGTCCTACGACTACGTCAAGATCAACGCCGATTACCGCAGCTGAGTAATTCCCGGCGGGCCGGGTTTTTGGGACAAGAACGGTTACAAAAACCCGGCACCTTCCACGAACCGATCCCTTTTTCCCTTCGTCCAAACTGAAGCGGGCTGTCTACGCCCCTGTCGGCGGCCTGCCAGGCAATTGTTGTGGAAGGAGAACATCATGCATGGAACTAGGATTGGGACAGCCCTTGCTGCGGTCATGCTGGCCGCGTCCGTCGGCGGTTGCGCCACCTGGGATAGGATGTCGGCGGCCGACAAGGGCACGGCCATCGGCGCCGGCGTCGGCGGTGTTGCCGGCGCGGCGGCAACCGAGGGTGGCGTGCTGGGAACGGTGGGGGGCGCTGCCGTCGGCGGCGTTGTCGGCCGCGAAGTCGGCAAGCGGCAGCAGAAGCGTTAGCGCTTATTTAGCCTGATCTGGCGGAACCAACCGCCGGCCAGGGCAGGGCGGTCCTCCACCACAGCGAGTTGGGGGGCCGCCGCCAGGACTTCCTCCCAGACCACATCGAGGCGGGTCGCCACCCGCCGCACCAGGGGGTTGAGGAGGCGCCGGATGGGCGCCGTCTCGCCCGGCCGCAGGAACTTGTCGAACACCAGGACTGTGCCGCCGGGGCGCAGGACCCGGCAGGTCTCCGCCAGGCAGGCGGCGGGATTCGGAACCACTGCCAGGATCAGATGGAGGACCGCGGCGTCGAAGCTGGCCGCGGCGAAGGGCAGCCGCTGGGCATCCCCCAGCACGGGCAGGAAAGGCGGCCCCTCGGCCCGCTGGACGGCGCGCCCCAGCATGGCCCCGGTCAGGTCGATGCCGACGTATTCATGGTGGGCCGGCAGATGAGGGAGGTCCAGGCCGGTGCCGATGCCGTTGATGAGGACGCGGGAAGCTTCAGCGGGCAGGGCGGCCAGGCTATCCCGCCGGGCGGCCCGGGTGGCCGCCGCGATGGTGGCGTCGTAGAGCGGGGCGATGAAGCGGTAGGTGTGCTTCAGGCTCAATGGAGCACGCGGGGCACCGCCAGGATGAATTCCGGAATGTCGGCCTCGAACTGGGTGCCGTCCTCCGCCGTCATCTGATAGGTGCCCTTCATGGTCCCAACCGGTGTGTTGAGGGAGCAGCCGCTGGTGTACTCGAAGCTCTGGCCGGGCTTGAGGAGGGGCTGGTGGCCCACCACCCCGAGGCCGCGCACCTCCTGGACCGACTCGTTGGCGTCGGTGATGATCCAGTGGCGGGAAATCAGCTGGGCCGGGACGCTGCCGATATTGCGGATGGTGATGGTGTAGGCGAAGACGTAGCGCTCATTTTCCGGGTCGGACTGGTCCGGGATGAACTCGGGCGTGGCTTCCACTTGAACTAGGTATTTTTTCTCTTCTGCCATGACGTGGGGATGGATTTTCTATGGGGGGGGCCTATGGGGGTATTGGACAGCAAATCGCCTCCTGTGACAATGCTTGTCCCGTCCGGGTTCACCGGTACAATCGGTCCTAGTCAAATTGAGGGAGGAGACCATGTCCAGCAAGGATTTTGTCATCGCGCCGAGCATACTTTCGGCCAACTTCGCCAAGCTCGGCGAAGAAGTATCCAACGTCATCGCCGCCGGCGCCGACTGGATTCATTTCGACGTGATGGACAACCATTACGTTCCCAATCTCACCATCGGCCCGCTGGTGTGCGAGGCCATCCGGCCGTGCACCAAGGCCCCCATCGACGTGCACCTCATGGTGAAGCCGGTGGACCGTATCATCCCCGACTTCGCCAAGGCCGGCGCCAACATCATCACCTTCCACCCGGAAGGCTCCGAGCATGTGGACCGCAGTCTCGCCCTGATCCGCGACCAGGGCTGCCAGGCCGGCCTGGTGTTCAATCCGGCCACGCCCCTGGACTACATGGACTACGTCATGGACAAGCTCGACGTGGTGCTGCTCATGAGCGTCAACCCGGGCTTCGGCGGCCAGAAGTTCATACAGACTGCCCTCGCCAAGGCTCGCCAGGCCCGCGCCAAGATCGACGCCTACGAGCGTGAGACCGGCCGGCGCATCCGCCTGGAGATCGACGGCGGGGTCAATGTCGCCAACATCGCCGAAGTGGCCCGGGCCGGGGTCGATTCCTTCGTGGCCGGCTCCGCCGTCTATGGCGCCGGCCGCGACGAGGACCCGCACCGCTACGACACCATCATCGCTGCCCTGCGTTCGGAGCTGGCCAAGGTATGAAATTCCGGTCGGTCACCTTCGATCTCGACGGCACGCTCCTCGACACCGTCGCCGACCTGGCGGAGGGCTGCCGGCGCATGCTGGAAGAGCTCGGGGAGCCGACCCGGACCCAGGACGAGATCCACAGCTTCGTCGGCAAGGGCATGGCGGTGCTGGTGGAGCGCTGCCTGACCCGGGGGCACGCCCCCTCGGCCGAGCGCCTGCACCAGGGCATCGAGTCCTTCAAGCGCCACTACACCGAGGTGAACGGCCTGTTCACCCAGGTGTACCCCGGCGTCCTGGAGGGCCTCCACGCCTGGAAGGCGAGCGGCGTGAAGATGGGCGTCGTGACCAACAAGCCCGGCATGTTCACCGAGACCCTGATGGACCGCATGGGGATGACCGACTTCTTCGACGTCATCGTCTCCGGCGACACCACCGCCAACAAGAAGCCGCACCCGGAGCCGATCCTCCACGCCTGCGTGGTGATGGGCACCCGGCCGGTGGAGAATCTCCACATCGGCGATTCGGAAAACGACATCCTGGCGGCCCGGGGGGCAGGCTGCCCGGTGTTCTGCGTGCCCTACGGCTACAACGAGGGCAAGCCGGTGGACAGCGCCGATTGCGATGCGCTAGTATCCGACTTCCTCGTCGCCCTGGACCGGGCGAAAGCATTCTGAATACCCACAAGAACATGACGAACCCGCGTAGTTGGGAAAACCGCTCCCGCAAAGGGATCAAGGACTGCTGGCGCTGGCGCCGCTGACCATCTTTTCCCCACCCGCAGCTCCCCCCGTTCGTCCCCTGTTTTTGTGAGGCTTCCATGACCGAAACCGAATTCAACGCGCTCGCCGCGCAAGGCTACAACCGCATCCCCGTCACCCTCGAGACCTTCGCCGATCTCGACACCCCCCTCTCGGTTTACCTGAAGCTGGCGGGCCAGCCCTATTCCTACCTGCTGGAATCCGTCCAGGGCGGGGAGCGCTTCGGGCGCTACTCCTTCATCGGCCTGTCGGCCCCTACCCGCATCGCCGTCTACGGCCACCAGGTCCTGGTCCTCACCGGCCAGCGCATCGCCGAGCGGGAGGACGACACCAATCCCCTCGAATTCATCGGCAAGTTCATGAAGCGCTTCCGGGCCGCGCCGCTCGCCGGCCTGCCGCGCTTCTGCGGCGGTCTGGTCGGCTGCTTCGGCTACGACACGGTGCGCTACGTCGAGACCCGGCTGACCCGGACGCAGAAGCCCGGCGACCTGGGCACTCCGGACATCCTGCTCCTCCTGTCCGAGGAGATCGCGGTGGTGGACAATCTCTCCGGCAAGCTGACCCTGGTGGTCTACGCCGAGCCCGGCGTCCCCGGCGCCTACCAGAAGGCCCGGGCCCGCCTCAAGGAGCTGCTGGCCAAGCTGCGCGCCCCGGTGGCCATCCCCGAGGAGCAGCCGGCCCAGTCGGCGCCGGCGGTTTCCGTCTTCGGCGAGGCGGCCTTCAAGAAGGCCGTGCTCAAGGCCAAGCAATACATCACCGAGGGGGACATCATGCAGGTGGTGCTCTCCCAGCGCATGACCAAGCCCCTGGCGGCGAGCCCCATGGCCCTGTACCGGAGCCTGCGGAGCCTCAACCCGTCGCCCTACATGTTCTATTTCGACTTCGAGGACTTCCACGTGGTGGGCGCCTCGCCGGAAATTCTGGTGCGGCTGGAAGGGGACACCGTGACCGTCCGCCCCATCGCCGGCACCCGCAAGCGCGGCGCCTCGGCCGAGGAGGACGCCGCCCTGGCCGCCGACCTCCTGGCCGACGAGAAGGAGCGGGCCGAGCACGTCCAGCTCCTCGACCTCGGGCGCAACGACTGCGGCCGGGTCGCCAAGGTGGGCAGCGTCAAGCTCACCGAGAACATGCTGATCGAGCGCTACTCCCACGTCATGCACATCGTCTCCAACGTCGAAGGCAAGCTGCAGCCGGGGCTCGACGCCCTCGACGTGCTCAAGGCCACCTTCCCGGCCGGCACCGTCTCCGGCGCCCCCAAGGTGCGGGCCATGGAGATCATCGACGAGCTGGAGCCGGTGAAGCGCGGCGTCTACGCCGGCGCCGTCGGTTACCTGGGTTTCCATGGCGACATGGATCTGGCCATCGCCATCCGCACGGCGGTGGTCAAGGACAAGCAGCTCCACGTCCAGGCCGGTGCCGGCATCGTCGCCGACTCCGATCCCAGCTCCGAATGGCAGGAGACCCAGAACAAGGCGCGCGCCATCCTGCGTGCCGCCGAGGTGGCGGAGCACGGCCTCGACACCCGGGTGGATTGAGTCCCGGCGCCCTTGCACCGGACATGAGCCGCCTGCGGGCGGCTTTTTTGCGCCTGCCGCCGGCCCGGTGATTTCGCCGCTTCACCGGTGTATCTTGTGGCCATCCAGCCTGGAGAGACGAACCATGAGCAAGTTCAGGATCGAACACGATCTCCTCGGCGACGCCGAGGTTCCCGCCGAAGCCTATTGGGGCATCCATACCCTGCGGGCCTTGGAGAACTACCCCATCACCGGCAAGCCCATCGGCAGCTATTCCGAGCTGGTGCGGGCCCTGGCCCTGGTCAAGCAGGCCGCCGCCACGGCCAACTGCGACCTCGGCCAGCTCGACCGCACCCGGGCCGACGCCATCATCGCCGCCTGCCAGGAGATCGCCGGCGGCAAGCTCCACGACCAGTTCTGCGTGGACGTCATCCAGGGCGGCGCCGGCACCTCCACCAACATGAATGCCAACGAGGTCATCGCCAACCGGGCCCTGGAACTGTTCGGCCACGCCAAGGGGGAGTACACGGTGCTCCACCCCATCAACCACGTGAACATGTCCCAGAGCACCAACGACGTCTATCCGACGGCGCTGCGGGTGGCCACCTGCTTCTCCATCCGCAACCTGCTGACCGCCATGGCCGGCCTGCGGGAGGCCTTCGAGGCCAAGGCCGAGGAGTTCAAGGACATCCTCAAGATCGGCCGCACCCAACTCCAGGATGCCGTGCCCATGACCCTGGGCCAGGAATTTTCCACCTACGCCGTCATGCTCCATGAGGACGAGCTGCGCCTGGGGGAGGCCATCGCCCTCATCCGGGAGATCAACCTGGGGGCCACCGCCATCGGCACCGGCATCAACACCGACATGCGCTATTCCCGGCTGGCCATCCACCACCTGTCCCAGCTCTCGGGCCTGGAGCTGGAGCCGGCCCCCAACTTGGTCGAAGCGACCCAGGACTGCGGCGCCTTCGTCCAGCTGTCCGGGGTGCTGAAGCGGGTGGCGAGCAAGCTGTCGAAAACCTGCAACGACCTGCGGCTCCTTTCCAGCGGGCCCCAGGCGGGGCTCAACGAAATCCGCCTGCCGGCCCGGGCGGCCGGTTCGTCCATCATGCCGGGCAAGGTGAACCCGGTCATTCCCGAGGTGGTGAACCAGATCGCCTTCGAGGTTATCGGCAACGACGTCACCATCACCATGGCGGCTGAGGCCGGCCAGCTCCAGTTGAACGCCTTCGAGCCCATCATCGGCCACAGCCTGTTCAAGAGCATCGAACACCTGGCGGCCGGCTGCCGCACCCTCAACCAGCACTGCGTGCGGGGCATCGTCGCCAACCGGGAACTGCTGGCCGAGCGGGTGCGGACTTCGGCCGGGCTTGCCACCGCCCTCAATCCCTACATCGGCTACGAGAACGCCACCCGGGTGGCCCTGGAGGCCCTGCGCCAGAACCGCAGCGTCGCCGAGCTGGTGCTGGAGATGGGACTCATGGACAAGGATGCCCTGGAAGCTCTCCTGCACCCGGGGGTGCTGACCGCTCCCCGGCGCCCCGCCTGAGCCGGCCGCCGGGGGCGGGGATCACATGGTGTCGTGGACCACGCCGCCGGTGAGGTCCACCATGTCGAGGGTGACCTGGTCGTAGGGCAGCGCCTTGCCGCCTTCCTTGGCGGCGAAGGCTCGGGCGTCCTGCTCCTGGGCGAAGGAGGCCACCGTCGGCCCCATGGAGCCGCGTTTCTGGCTGCCCACCACGTAGTAGGCCTTCCTGGCATCCACCCAGTAGCTCTGGGGATTGTTCCAGTCGGCCTTGGCCATGTCCTGGGTGTAGACGGCAACGACGCGCCGCTTCTGTTCCGGGCGCAGGAGCTGGGAGAACATCTCCTTGGTGTCGCAGAAGAATTCCGGCTCCCCCTGCTCGTAGTGGATCTGGGCCTTGGGTCCGGGGAAGTCCTGGAGCACCATGCCGTCCAGGGCGCAGGAGGTGTCCTTGGTGATTTCCCGGGCCGCGGCGCCGGTCTTGGTCTCGTCGCAGCCCATGAGGAGGGCGGCGCTCAGCAGGGCAGGGAAAAGGGCGGCGGCCGGCCGCCAGTAATTTTGCTTCATTTGAATCTCCAAGCCGCTACCCCGAGCGGCGCAATGATCCAGAAAACCATGGCGCTGCCGAGCAGCCAGGGGTTGGCCAGGGTTTCCGGAAAGACGGTGGCGAGGCCGTAGATGCGGCGCACGTCCTCGAAACCGAAAATGTTGAGGATGCGGAAGATGTCCGCCGGGTTGAGCATCAGCAGCACCGGGAAGAAGTTGAGGCTGAAGCGCCCCTCCGTCACCACCAGGATGCCCAGCAGCACCAGGTCGTAGACCAGCACGTAGAGGAACCACAGGGCGATGGCGACGCCGCTCGCCCGCACCCGGTCGTGGGCCAGCACCGACACCATGACGGCCAGGCTCAGGAAGCACAGGCTGAGCAGGAAGGCGCTCAGCATGAAACCACCGTAGTGGTAGAGGGCGCCGCCGCCCAGCTGCTGGACGAGGAGCACCCCGGCCAGGCCGAAGCCGACGAAGGTGGCAACCCCGAGGGCGCCGGCGAGGCCGGCGAACTTCCCGAGGAGGAGTTCCAGGCGGGTGATGGGCATGGACAGCAGCAGGTCCAGGGAACCCCTTTCCCGCTCGGCGACGATGGCGTCGTAGCCGAGGATGAGGGCGATCAGGGGGACCAGGTAGATGACCAGGCTCACCAGGCTGGCGATGGTCACGTCGATGCCGCGCAGGCCCACCGCCCCCTGCTGGGCAGCGCCGAAGTAGGCGATCACCAGGGCGAAGGCGGTGAACACGGCGGCCACCGCCAGGACCCAGCGGTTGCGCAGGCGGTCGCGGAATTCCTTGCCGGCGATGACGCCGATCTGGGCGAATTCGATGCCGTTCATGCCGTGCCCTCCGAGTAGCCGAGGAAAATGTCTTCCAGGGTGGGTTCCACCAGTTCCATGTCGGCGATCCAGGTCCGCAGTTCGGCCAGGGCGCCGATCAGGGCCAGCTTGTGGTCCCGCCGGCAGCTCAGGCGGGCGGTGTCGCCGTCGATGGCGATGGAACTGACTTCGATCCCGGCCACCGCCCGGCGCAGGGGCTCGGCGCCGCCGGGGCGCAGGGCGACCCGCAGGGTCACCGGCAGTTGCCGGGCTTCCCGCAGGGCCTGAACCGTGCCCAGGGCCTGGACCAGGCCGCCCCGCATGAGGGCGAGGCGATCCACCCGCTGCTGGATCTCGGCCAGGATGTGGGAGGTCAGCACCACGGTGACGCCGCCCTGCCGCAGCTCGGCCAGGATGCGGTAGAACTCCAGGATGCCCTGGGGGTCGAGGCCGTTGGTGGGCTCGTCCAGGAAGAGGAGGCGGGGGGAGCCGAGGAGGGCCTGGGCGAAGCCCAGGCGCTGGCGCATCCCCTTGGAATAGCCCCGCACCCGCTGGCGGGCGGCGCCGGCCAGCCCGACCCGTTCGAGGAGGGCGTCGCAGCCGGCGCGGTCCACGCCCTTCAGGCGGGCGAAGAAATGCAGGGTCTCGAGGCCGGTGAGGTTGTCGTAAAGGGCCAGGCTCTCGGGCAGGTAGCCGATGCGCCGCCGCACTTCCCGGAAGGCGGCGCCGCGCACCGCCTGGCCGCCGATGCGGATTTCGCCGCTGGTGGCGGGCAGCAGGCCCAGCATCATCTTGAAGAGGGTGGTCTTGCCGGCGCCGTTGTGGCCGATGAGGCCGAACAGCTCGCCTTCCTCCACCTGCAGGTCCACGCCGCCCACGGCGGCGAACTTGCCGTAGTGCTTGTGCACGCCTTGGATGTCAATGAGCGCCAATCCAGTTACTCCAATCTTTGTTCAGGGGCTGCATGCGGGGTTGGCGATCCACGATGCTGGGGGCCCGCAGCAGGGGGAACTGCCGGGCGATGAGCCGCAGGCTGTGCACCGCCGGGCTGTTGAGGAGCAGCTTGACCAGGGGATGCTTCCAGGTCAGCCGGTCCACCATGTCGTTGGCCTCGTAGGGGATGTCGCCGACGCCATTGCCGTCGGCGTCCCAGCCGGCATAGTTGCTCCAGTAGTTGCCTTGCTTGACGCCCCAGGGCTCGTCCCGGGTGGCGACGTAGCGCACCTGCTCCCGGTTCTGGATGAAGTCGTTGCCATCCACGTCGTTGTGGATGGAGCCGGCCCAGACGTGGGCGCCGACCCGGTTGCCGATGATGCGGTTGCCCTTGAGGACGTTGTATTCGGCGTCGTAGATGAAGAAACCGCGGCCGTTGTCGGCCACCACGTTGTTCTCCACCACCGAGTCCTGGATGGTGCGCAGCATGATGCCGTGGTCGGAATTGCCCCAAGCCCGGTTGTTCCGCACCACCTGCCGGCGCACCTCCATGAGGGCGAGGCCACCCCGGTTGTGGTAGCTCTCGTTGTTCTCCCACAGGTTGTCGTTGGAGTTCATGTAGTGGGTGCCGTAGCGCAGGTCGTGCATGGTGTTGCCCCGGAAGATGGCGTGGTGCGACACGTCCACGTAGATGCCGTCCCGGGCGAAGCTGATGTGGTTGCCGATGATGCGGGCGCCGGTGGTGTTGTAGAGCTGGATGCCGTTGCCGCGCTGGGCCGAGGGCAGGTCCCGCTTGCTGGTGATGATGTTGCCGCTGGCCTCCGGGTCCTTGACCTTCTCGATCCAGATGCCGAACAGGTTGTACACCAGCACGTTGTCGTACACCACCACCCGGTCGGAGCCCGGCTCCACGTAGACGCCGGCGTTCTGCTTGGTGAGGTTGCTGCCGCTGTCCCGGACGATGAAGCCGCTGACCATGACGTCGGGGGACTTGATGCGGATGACGTCCCCCTCGTCGCCGCCGCTCACGGTCGGGCGGTGCAGGCCCACCAGGCGCAGCGGCTTGTCGATGACGATGTTCTCCCGGTAGTAGCCCCGCATCACCCGCACCGTGTCCCCCGCCGTCGCCGCCTTGACGGCGGCGGCGATGGACCCGCCGGGCTGGACCAGCCAGTTGGCGGCGAAGAGAGGCTGGCTGAGAACCAGGAGGAGTGCTGCGGCCAGCTTCTTCACGGTACTTCTTACCTTACGCAACTTGCTTGATCGGGATGTAGTAGCCGTCCGCCCCGATGGGCGTCAGCTCGATGCCGGCCCGGGTGCGCCGCTTGCGCTCCTGGGCCAGGGGCGGGCAGGCGTGGTCGTCGTAGTAGAGGATCTGGCATTCCAGGCAGAGCAGGCACTCCCGGTGGTCGATGCGGCCCTGGTCGTCGATGGCGATGGAGCCGCAGGTGTGCTGGCAGGCGTGGCAGGTGCTGCACTCCGACTTCCGCTTGAGGCCGAAGAAGCGGAAGGTGGTCGGAATGGCCAGGCCGGCGCCCAGGGGGCAGACGTACTTGCAGAAGGGCCGCTCCATGAACAGGGAGGCCACGAACAGCACCGCCCAGTAGGTCACGAAGGGCCAGGCCCGGTGCCAGAAGCCGCCCACCAGGAAGGTGGACTTGAAGGGCTCGACTTCGGCCAGCTTCTCGGCGGTCGCCATGTCGTAGAAGGACAGGGCCACCAGTCCGGCGAAGATGCCGTACTTCACCCAGCGCAGGCGGTTGTGCCAGACCATGGGCAGCTGGAACTGGAAGCGCTTGAGCCCCAGCCGGCCGGCCAGCTTGAAGCTCAGCTCGGAGAGGGAGCCGTAGGGGCAGAGCCAGCCGCAGAAGAGGCCGCGGCCCCAGACCACGATGGCGACGGCGATGAACCACCAGAAGACGAAGATCAGCGGGTCCGACAGGAAGAGCTCCCAGCGCCAGTGGTAGACCAGGGAGTGGAGCCAGGTCATGACGTGGGTGATGCTGGGCTGGGCCATGCCGTAGAAGCCGACGAAACCGATGCTGACGGTCCAGGCGATGTACTTGGGGATGGAGACCCAGCGCTTGTCCTTGTGGGTGGCCCGCCGCACCAGGCGGTCCCGCAGGGCGTAGGTGGCGGCCACCGCGGCCAGGAAGAGGACGAAGGCGGCGATTTCCACCGTCCGGCCCTTCCAGACCCGCACCCAGGTCGGGTCGGGGCGCACCACCAGGGGGCGGCCGCCCTCCAGGTAGCGTTCCGGCAGCCAGTATTCCTGGTCGAAATTGGCGAAGGTCTTGGTGCCGGTCTCCTTGTCCACCTTGTTGGCCAGGAAGACCAGGCTCCACGGGTAGGCGGCGCTGAAATTGCCGCCCCGCATGATGAAGATGCCCGATTCCCGGTAGGACGGCGCCCCGGCGGCGGTAATGCTGTAGAGGTTGCGGTAGTCGGTGTCCCGGAAAGTGTGGGTGTCGAGATCCTGGGCCACCTGGATGCGGTCGTAGATGCCGCCCCGCACGAAGCCGGAACCCTTGAAGGAGGCGGTGCCGTTGGCGATGATGAAGAGGGCGTGCTCGTCCGCCTTGAGGTCGGCCATCAGGCGCTTGTAGCCTGCTTCGCCGAGGATGCTGCGGCCGACGGCGGGGGCGTTCAGATAGCCGAACCAGAGGTCCATGTAGGGCTGGCCGTTGCCGGCGATGCCCAGTTCGTCGGGCTGGACCACCAGGTGCTGGACGCTGCCGTTATCCACCAGGGTCTTCCAATCCACCATCTGGGTCTGGGGGGTGAAGCGGGCCGGCGGCTTGGGCACGGTCTTGACGATGCCGACCTGCTTGGCGATCGCGTAAGCGCTGCGCATCACCACCTGGTTCTCGGCGATGACGGTGACGGTGGCGCCGCTGATGGCGTTCAGCCCGATCCGGTTGTCGCCGGCCTGGGCCTTGCCGATCTCGACCTTGGCCCCGGCGAACTTGCCGATGTACTGGGCGATGAACTTGGTGAGTTCGGTCTCCGGGATGCCCACCAGCAGGATCGGCTCGCTGTGCTTCAAGATGCGCACGCCGCTGATGACGCCCTGGGGGTACATGCCGATCAGGGTGACCACCGGCTTGCCGGAGTAGGCGGGGATGTCCACGATGTCGGTGGACAGGAAGACGTAGCCGGCCAGTTCCTGCTTGCCGCCGGCGGTGCGGTAGGCCTCGACGTAGCTGGGACGGCCCTTGCGGATGGAGAAGCTGTCGGCGCCGGGCATCACCTCCTTGCAGGGGGCGTAGGCGCAGAGATCGGGATCAGTGGACAGCTGGGGAGGAAGCGGGGCGTCGTAGGAGCTTGCGTAGACTGCGACGGACCACAGGAACAGCAGAAGACGACCAACAAACGAAAGCATGAGGGAAAACGTGGGGCCTTGCGGCCCCACGCCCTTGTTACGAGTACGACGGAATTAAGCTTCGACGATCATGCGGCCGCGCATTTCCAGGTGCAGGGCATGGCAGAAGTGGGTGCAGTAGTACCAGAACACGCCGGGCTTCTCGACCTTGAAGGTCACCGACTTGGTCTCCTGGGGACCCACGATCATGCAGATGTCGTGGTGCTCGATGGCGAAGCCGTGGTGCAGGTCCTCCACCTTGTCGTGGTTGGTGAGGATGACGGTCACTTCGTCGCCCTTCTTCAGCACGAACTCGGAGGGGGTGAAGGTGGGGGCCACGGACATGATCCGCACCGTCACCTTGTTGCCGTTGCGCTTGACGCCGGTGTCCTCGAAGCCCTTGATGTGGAGGGGGTGGTCCTCCAGGGTGTAGATCTGGGTCGGCTTCAGCACGTCGCGGCGGATGATGATGCCGTCGTGGGGTTCCGGGTGGGCGGTATGGTCGTGCAGCAGCACCATCTTGTCGCCGCTCATGTCGATCAGCTGCTCGGTCTCGACGTGGAGCGGGCCCACCGGCAGGAAGCGGTCCTTGGAGAACTTGTTGCCGGAGTTGAAGTACTTGCCGTCGGCTTCCTTGGTTTCGCCCATGGAGGCGTAGCCGTGGCCGGGCTGGTAATGGACGTCGAGACGGTCCAGCACCACCTTGGCCTGCTTGTCGCCCTTGTACTGGGCGATGGCGGCGGCGATGTTCCACTTGACGATCTGGCTGTCCAGGAACAGGGTGGTGTAGGCGTTGCCCCGGCCGTCGAAGCCGGTGTGCAGGGGGCCGAGGCCGATTTCCGGCTCGGCGACTACGCACTCCTGGGTGTCCTTGATCTCGCCGTCGAACCACTTCAGCACCAGCTCGTGGGCGATGACGGTGGCGGTGGGGGAGAGCTTGCCGGCGCAGACGTAGTGCTTGCCGTCCGGGGACATGTTCACGCCGTGGGGGTTCTTGGGCACCGGCACGTAGCAGGTGAGGGCGGTCTTCGGGTCGGCGTTGGCGGCTTTGCGGCCGTCAACGATGGGCACCTTGGAATCGCCGACGGTGGTGGTCTTGCCGGCCTTGACGGCGGCCTCGATGCGCTCGACGTTGAAGAAGATGCAGGCGTCCTTCTCGGCCGACATCATGTCGGCGAAGACCTGGCCGTTCTCCATGTTGTAGCTGTTGAAGGCGGCCAGCTTGCCGTCATAGGAGGTGGCGCACAGGTCCATGTTGCCGTCGATGCGGACCTGCCAGCGCACTTCCATGGTCTCGGAGTCCACGCAGGTCATCAGGCAGCCGTAGTGGCCGGCGTCCTTCCAGTCCTTGGGCGTGTTCGGCAGCGGCATGTGGAACTCGGCGCCGCAGAAGACGCGGGTGGTGTGGTTGATGCTCTGGTCCACCGGGTCGCGCTTGTCCGGGAAAATGCCGTGGAAGCCCTGGACGTTGGGGATCTGGGTGATCTTGTCGCATTCCAGGTAGTCGCCCCGGATGCGGGCCAGGCGGCAGTTGATCTTGTCGTTGATCCAGAAGTACTTGCCGTCGTAGGTGCCGTCGGTGTACGAGCCGTGGACGTGGTGGGTGTCGCCGGTGCGGTACTTGATGCTGCCGTCGGCCTTGGTGCCCAGGATCTTCTTGGACTCGTTGGTGATGCCCCAGCCCGACATGGGGTCGATGTTGAAGATCGGGATGCGCTTCAGGGTGCGGCCGGAGGGGATGCCGTAGATGCGGGCTTCGCCGGAGTGGCCGCCGCTGGCGAGGCAGTAGTAGTCGTCCAGCTGGCCGGGGGCGACTTCGCCCTTGACGTGGCCGGCGGGGGCGGCGGCCGGCTTGGCCGGAGCGGCGGCGGCGCCGGCCTGCTCGACCTTGTTGCAGCCGGCCAGGGCCAGGCCGGCGCCGGCGATGCCGGCGATGCCGGCAGTGTTGAGGAACTTGCGCCGGCCGTTGTCGACCTGGGCTTCGGGTTTGGTTTCGTCGGTCATTTAGCACTCACAGTTGGTGTTTCATCCAATCGCGGATGATCTACGCGGGGGAGTGCATCTGTATGTCGGATATTCCTTACAAGAGATTGCGCGTTCCTTGATTCGAGAACTTCTTTAGATGCAGATCAATAGATCGGCACTAAAGCGTCGTGAGGCCGTGCTGGAGGGCGAATTTCACCAGCCCGGGGAGGTCGCTGATCCCCAGCTTGGTCATCATGCGGCTGCGGTAGGTGTCCACCGTCTTGGGGGAGAGGTGGAGGAGCTTGGCGATCTCCACCCCCGACTTGCCCTCGACCACATATTGCAGGATTTCCCGCTCCCGGACGCTCAGGGATTCCAGGGGGCTCTCCAGGGAGCGCTTGCGGATGTAGTTGTCCACCACCGACTCGGTGATCTTCTGGCTCAGGTAGCGCCGGCCGGCATGGACGCTGCGCACCGCCTCCACCACCTCGGCACCGGCGGATTCCTTGCGCAGGTAGCCCATGGCGCCGGCCTGGAGGGCCCGGTACACGTGCTCGACGGTGGAGTACATGGAGAGCATCACCACCCGGGTGGTCTCGTTCTTCTCGGTGATCTGGGCGGTGGCGTCGGCGCCGTTCAAGTGGGGCATGGCCAGGTCCATGACCACCACGTCCGGGTTCAGGCGCAGGGTTTCCCCCAGGGCCTCGCGGCCGTCGGCCACCTCGCCGACGACGCGGATGTCCGGCTGGCTTTCCAGCAGCAGGCGCAGGCCGTCCCGGACCACCGCATGGTCGTCAGCGATCAGTACCGTGATCGCCATGATCCACCTCCCACAATCCGATTCCCATATCCATCACGATCCTCGTTCCCTGGCCCGGCCGGCTGTCGATGCGGAAATCCGCCCCGACCGAACGGGCCCGTTCGGCCATCAGGGTCAGGCCCCAGCCGCTGCCGACGGCCTGGTCCGGCACCGTCTCCGGCTCGAAGCCGGCGCCATTGTCGGTGATGGCCAGTTCGATGCCCGACTCGTTGCGGCGCAGGGACACCGCCACCCGCCGCGCCCCGGCATGCTTGGCCACATTGGTCAGGGCTTCCTGGGCGATGCGGAAAAGGGTCATCTCCACCTTGGGCCGCAGGCGGGGGAAGAGTTCCGCCCCCTCGATGGCCACCTCGATGCCGGTACGCCGGGAATACTCCTCGCCGTACCAGCGCAGGGCGGCGCCGAGGCCGTACTGGTCGAGGAGCACCGGGTGCAGCTCCTCCATGACCCCGCGCACCAGCTCCGTCGTCCCTTCGACCAGGGCCAGGGCATCCTTGATCCGGGCCCGCAGGCGGTCCGTCGCCTCGGGGGGCAACGGGTCCGTCACCTGGGAGAGGGCGAGGCTGAGGTTCATGCTGAGGACCGACAGGTTCTGGCCGATGCGGTCGTGGAGTTCGGCGGCCAGGCGTTCCCGCTCCAGCTCTTCGGCCTCCACCAGCTGGTTGGCGAGGCCGTGCAGGCGGTTGGCGTAGTCGTTGACCGTGCGTTCGGCCTGCTTCCGTTCCGCCACCTCCTTGACCAGTTCCGCATTGGTGCGGTGCAGGGCCTTGGTCCGTTCCCGGAAGAGGCCCTCCAACTCCTCGGTGACCTCCCGCCGCTTGGCCTCGATGGTGGCCTCGCAGCGGCGGCGGATGTACTCCAGGCCGACCACGGTCCAGGTGATGACGGCGAAGATCAGGCGGTTGCCCTGGCCGAAGGCGACGGCGCCGCCGATGGAGGGAATCAGGAGCTTGGACCCGGCCAGGAAGGTGCATAGCCCGGCCATGGCCAGCAGCTCGCCCGTGCCGGCCCGGACCACGATGGCGAGGAGGATGACGAGAAGGTAGAGGAAGGGCACGCCCAGGCCGAGGGGAGTGTGCAGGTCGACGGCGTAGATGCCGGCGATGGCCGCGAAGATGGCGGCGTGGCCGCGCCAGGACAGGGTTCTGCGGGCCATCAGGAGGCCGGCTGCCGCAGCGGCGGCACCGCCGGAGAAGCGGCCGGCCGCAGCCAGCCGAGGCGCCGGAAGGCCCATTCCGTCAGCCACAGGCTGAAGTAGACCGCGAACCAGGCGAAGATCACGTCCGACAGGAAGTGCCCGCCCGGGGCCATGCGGAAGAAACCCATGGCGGCGCCGGCCGCGGCGCCGGCCAGCAGCCAGCGCCGGCGCACTGCCGGCGCGGCCAGCCAGCCGAAGGCCATGAGGAAGGAGGCGGTGGCGACGTGGCCGCTGACGAAGGAGCAGTTCTTGCGGCACTGGTCCGCCGGCACGAAGGCCGGGGTGAACCGCTGCTGGCCGCCGAAGGGCTGCACATTGACCGGGCGGGCCCGGCCGGAGTGGTCCTTGAGGCCGTTATCCACCACCAGCACGGGACCTAGCACGGCTGCCGCCAGCAGGAAGCCGACGGCGGCGCGGCGGGCCTTCAGCCTGCCGCAGCGGGGCAGGAAGGAAAGCAGCCAGAGTACCGCCAGGACCAGCACGGTGGCCTGCCCCAGCCGCGGCAGGCCCCGGTAGGGCACCACGAGCCAGGCCGCATCCCGGTCTGCCAGCCAGGCGTTGCCGCGGAAGAAGAGGCCGCTGGCCGCCAGGTCGAGGCCCGGGACCAGGATGAAGGCCGCGGCCAGCAGCAGGAAGGCGGCCGCCATGACCTTGAGTTCAGTAACCCTTGAAGCCATGCAGGAGATAGACATCCATGGTACGGGCGCGATTCTCGTCCAGGGGCGCCCGCAGCTGCCGGAGGTGCTCCGCGGCGGCGAAGCGGCCGGTGAGGTCCGGCCCCGGCGCCACGTCGGTGATGAGGAGGGCGTCGCGGCCGACGTAGGGAGTGAGATCGGTGGTCAGCTTGTAGTGGTCCGACTTGCGCCTGTCCGGGTTCCAGCTGGCGGCGGCGGGGGCGAGGTCCCGCAGCTCGTAGAGCATGTGGGCCAGGAGGGTACGGTTGTCGGCGACAAGGACGGCGTCCGGGTGGGCGGCGGCCAGGGGGTGCAGCTGGCGCCCCAGCTCGTCCCAGCCCCGGGCCCGGGTGAAGGGGTCCTTCCTGGACGCTTCCTTGACCGAGGCGGCCGCCAGGATCTGGGGCCAGTGGTAAACCACGGCTGCCAGGGCCAGGTTGATGGCCAGGCCGACAGCCAGCAGGCGCTGCCGGTGGCGGGCCAGGAGCCAGGCCACCACGGCGATGGCGGCGGGGGCGAAGGCGGGGGCCGCCCAGTTGGCGTTAGCGTTGCTCTTCACCGCCTGGATGGAGACCACCGCCCACAGGGGCAGGCTGAACCACAGCAGCAGGCGCAGGCGCTCGTCCCGCCAGGTCCGGCGGACGCTGGCGAGAAGGATGAGGAAAACGCTGCCCAGCACCGGGCCGAAGGCGATCCACTGGGCGCCGAGGAATTCCCCCAGGGCCTTGAAGCCGCCGCCGGCCCGCTTGTTCAGGGTGATGTCCGCCGTGTGCTTCAAGGTCGGGAAGTCGTTGGCGACGTTCCAGGCGATGTTGGGGGCGAGGATGAGGAGCGCCAGGAGGGCGGCGATCCAGGGCCGGGGGCTCGCCAGCTGCCGGCGGTGGAAGACGGCGAGGTGGAGGAGGGCGGCCAGCATCCAGGCCGCCATGGTGTATTTGGACATCAGCCCGAGGCCGCAGACGGCGCCCAGGAAGAGCCAGTCCCGCCAGCGGCCTCGGTCGACGGCGTTCAGGTAGGCGTAGAGGCCGAGGACCCAGAACAGGGTGAGGAGGGCGTCGGTGGAGACGAAGAGGCCCAGGAAGGAAAACATGGGCAGGGTGAGGACGGCCACCCCGGACCAGAAGGCGGTGCGCTCGTCGTAGAGCCGGCGGGCGATGGCGAAGACGATCCAGGCGGCGGCCGGGTAGCACAGCATGCCCAGGGCCTTGACCCCCAGGATGCCGTCGCCGAACAGGGCGGTGGACAGGGCGATGAGGCCGGCGACGCCGGGGGGCTTGGAGAAATAGCCCCAGGCCAGGTCCCGGGCCCAGGTCCAGTACTGGGCCTCGTCCACGTAGAGGCTGATGCCCAGGTGGGGCACCACCCAGAGGCGCCAGGCGAGGACGGCAATGGTCAGGGCAAGGAGCCCCGGCCGGGCATGGCGGGCAGCGGACAACGGCATCAGACGGACTTGCGCCAGCCCTCGTTGTCGGCCAGGTGGCGCTCCGGCCGGGCCAGGTAGAGGCGGGCGGTGCCCGACTCGAAGTAGATGCGGGCCATGATCTCGGCCAGCACGCCGGTGGTGATGAAGTGCACGCCGGCGATCAGGCCGCCGACTCCCACCAGGAGCAGGGGGCGGCCGCCGATGTCCTCGCCCAGGCCGAACTTGACCCAGGCCAGCCAGCCCAGCACCGCCGCCGACAGGGTGGTGAGGCCGAGGCCGATGCCGCCGAAGAAATGCCCGGGCCGGGCCCGGAAGCGCATGAAGAAGTAGACCGCCACCAGGTCGAGGATGACGCGGAAGGTGCGGGAGATGCCGTACTTGGACTGGCCGGCGACCCGGGCGTGGTGGCTCACCGGCTCCTGGGCGATGCGCCGGGGGGTGGTGACGGTGGCCAGCCAGGCGGGGATGAAGCGGTGCATCTCGCCGTAGAGGCGCACGCTCTTGATGACGTTGGCCCGGAAGGCCTTGAGGCTGCAGCCGTAGTCCTTGAGATGGACGCCGGTGAGGCGGGCGATCAGCCGGTTGGCGATCTTGGACGGCACCTTGCGGAGGATGAGAGCGTCCTGGCGGTTCTGGCGCCAGCCGGCCACCAGGTCCAGGTCCTCGTTCAGCAGCCGGGCCACCATGCGGGGGATGTCGACGGGGTCGTTCTGGAGGTCGCCGTCCATGGTGACGATGACGTCGCCCCGGGCTGCGTCCACGCCGGCCTGCATGGCGGCGGTCTGCTTGAAATTGCGGGTCAGCTCCACCAGGCGGACGTGGGTGCCGTATTCCCGGGCCGCCTGGGCTGCCCGCTCGCAGGTGTGGTCGCTGCTGCCGTCGTCCACCAGCACCAGCTCCCAGGGATGGCCGTAGGCAGCCAGGGCCTCGTGCACCCGCTTGACCAGGGGGGCGACGTTGTCCTCCTCGTTGTAGAGGGGAACGACGATGGAGAGGCGGTGGGAGGGCAGGGCGAGGGGGGCGTTCATGGAGGTTTCCGGCGGAAAGCGCGGATTTTAAACGAAAACTAAGGTCGTGACCCTATCCGGGGGGCGGCCCGGGACATAATCCGCCCACCCCCGGCCGCCCTGTACGCCCCGCCGGCAGGTTGATAGAATGCCGCGACCATGCCGCGCTTCCTCATCTCCGTCTGGCCCTGCTTCCCCCGCTGGCGATCCTGATCCGCCACGCTTCCCCGCGCCTTGCCTGCGCCAAGGCCGCCACCACCCAGCAACAAACAATCTGATTCAATGAGGTAGCGCCATGCTGCTGATGATCGACAACTACGACAGCTTCACCTACAACCTCGTCCAGTATTTCGGCGAACTCGGCCAGGACGTCCGGGTCTTCCGCAACGACGCCATTTCGGTGGGCGAAATCGCCCGCCTCAAGCCCGACTACCTGGTCATTTCCCCGGGGCCCTGCGCCCCCGCCCAGGCCGGCATTTCCCTGGCCGCCATCCGGGAATTCGCCGGCAAGATCCCCGTCCTCGGCGTCTGCCTCGGCCACCAGTGCATCGGTGAGGCCTTCGGCGGCCGCATCGTCCATGCCAAGAGGCTCATGCACGGCAAGGTGTCGCCGGTGCACCACAAGGACATGGGCGTCTTCAAGGGCTTGCCCAATCCGCTGACCTGCACCCGCTACCACTCCCTGGCCATCGAGCGGGAAACCTGCCCGGAGAGCCTGGAGATCACCGCCTGGACCGAGGACGGCGAAATCATGGGGGTGCGCCACAAGACCCTGGCGGTGGAAGGGGTCCAGTTCCATCCCGAATCCATCCTGACCGAGCGCGGTCACGATCTGCTGAACAACTTCCTGGAGGAGTACAAGAAATGACGCCCCAAGCCGCCCTGCAGCGGGTCATCGAGCACCGCGAGATCTTCCACGACGAAATGGTTTCCCTGATGCGCCAGATCATGGGGGGCGAGGTGTCGCCGGTCATGATCGCCGCCATCATCATCGGCCTGCGGGTCAAGAAGGAGACCATCGGCGAGATCGCCGCCGCCGCCAGCGTCATGCGGGAACTGTCCACCAAGGTCCATGTGGCCGATCCGAGCCGGCTGGTGGATACCTGCGGCAC
>DATFAA010000150.1:0-28454 GCA_035255045.1 Rhodocyclaceae bacterium
AACTTACTGATTGATCTTCTTAGACTCGGGCGCACCGCATTTGTATGCGCGGGAGACGGCGAATCTTAGAATTTCGGGTCGGGTCTGTCAAACCATAATATGTCTTATATAAGACAACATTTGATAGACGAAAGATTCAAAATATGCTGAAATCCAGGGTCATGAATCCTGAAAGCAATCGACCGGTTTCACGCTCGCCGTCGCCGACCTTCAGTCCGCTCTACCGCCAGATCAAGGATTTCATGATCAAGAGCCTGGAGGCGGGCGAATGGGGGCCCGGGGACGCCATTCCCAGCGAGGCCGAACTCGCCACCCGCTTCAATGTGAGCCAGGGTACGGTGAGGAAGGCCATCGACGAGATGGCGGCCGAAAACCTACTGGTGCGCCGCCAGGGCAAAGGCACCTTCGTCGCCACCCATAACGATCCGCGCTCCTATTACCGCTTCCTGCGCCTGGTGGCGGACGACGGGGACGAGGCCCACTCCGCCAGCGAGCCCCTGTCCTGCGAGCCCGTTCCGGCTTCCCCGGAGGTCGCCCGCGTCCTCGGGGTGCAGCCGGGCGAGCCGGTGGTGCTCCTGGAGCGCCTCCTGCGCTTCGGCGAGGAGCCGGTGGTGCTGGACCAGATCTACCTGGCCGGCGAGCTGTTCCAGGGGCTGACCCTGGATCGCCTGCAGGCCAGCGACCGCTCCCTGTACAGCATGTTCGAGACCGATTTCGGGGTGCGCATGATCCGGGCCGAGGAACGCCTGCGGGCGGTCGCGGCCGACGCCCACGGCGCCGGCCTGCTGGGGGTTCCGGAAGGGGAGCCGCTGCTCCTGGTGGAGCGGACGACTTTCACCTACGGCAACAAGCCGGTGGAGTGGCGGCGGGGACTCTATTACACCCGTCGTCATCACTACCTGAACGAGCTGGGATAAGGGGTCCATAAGGGTGCCGTAATACGCCTAAAGTCGTGGTCTACGGCTAATTACGGTAGGTTTGTAATGTATAATTACGGCTCCTTTTTTTTCATGTACAAGCGGATAACCGCATCTTGACGCGAGGGATGACGTTCATGGCAGAAATGACCATCAAGAAACGTCCAAAAAATTTGGACTTGACTACCATCAGGTTGCCATTGCCGGGCAAGGTTTCCATCCTGCACCGGGTCAGCGGGGCGGGGCTGTTCCTGTTGCTTCCCGTGCTGCTGTGGCTCTTTTCCGCCAGCCTGACCTCGCCGGAGACCTTCGAGACCTTCCGGTCCGTGTTCTCCTCGCTGCCCATGAAGGTGATCCTGGCCGGCCTGATCTGGGCCTACGCCCATCACTTCTGCGCCGGCATCCGCTTCCTGCTGCTCGACCTCCATGTCGGCATCGAGAAGGAGGCCGCCCGCAAGTCGGCCGCTGCCGTCCTGGCTGTGAGCATTCCGCTCACCCTGATCCTGTGGGGGGTTCTGCTGTGATCAATCGCATCGTCGTCGGGGCCCACTACGGCCTCAAGGACTGGATCGCCCAGCGCGCCACCGCCGTGCTGATGGCCGTCTACACCGTCATCATGGCAGTCACGCTGCTCACCCTCCGTCCGAACACCTTCGAGGCCTGGCGCGGCGTCTTCGCCAACGGCTTCATCAAGTTCGTGACCTTCCTGTTCTTCGTCAGCCTGTTCTACCACGCCTGGATCGGCGTGCGTGACATCTGGATGGACTATGTCAAGCCGACGGGTCTTCGCCTGACCCTGCACGTGCTGACCGTCGTCGCGCTGGTGGGCTACACCGGCTGGGCTGCTGCGATTCTCTGGAGGCTGTAAGAGTGAACATTCCTGTTCTGAAGTTCGATGCGGTTATCGTTGGCGCCGGTGGTGCCGGTCTGCGTTCCGCCATTCAATTGTCCGAAGCCGGCCTGAAGACGGCCGTCCTGTCCAAGGTCTTCCCGACCCGCTCCCACACCGTCGCCGCCCAGGGCGGTGTCGCCGCCTCCCTCGGCAACTCCGAGGAAGACCACTGGCACTGGCACATGTACGACACCGTCAAGGGTTCCGACTGGCTCGGCGACCAGGACGCCATCGAATTCATGTGCCGCAAGGCCAACGAGGTGGTCGTTGAGCTCGAGCACTACGGCATGCCCTTCGACCGTACCGACAACGGCAAGATCTACCAGCGTCCGTTCGGTGGCCACATGTCCAACTTCGGCGAGAAGCCGGTGCGCCGTTCCTGCGCCGCCGCCGACCGGACCGGCCACGCCATGCTGCACGCCATGTACCAGCGCAACGTCAAGGCCAACACCCAGTTCTTCGTGGAGTGGATGGCCCTCGACCTGATCCGCGACAGCGAAGGCGCCGTGGTCGGCGTCACCGCCATGGAAATGGAAACCGGCCAGGTCGTGATCTTCCACAGCCGCGCCACCATCTTCGCCACCGGCGGTTCCGGCCGCATCTACTACTCCTCCACCAACGCCTTCATCAACACCGGTGACGGCCTCGGCATGGCGGCCCGCGCCGGCATTCCCCTGGAAGACATGGAATTCTGGCAGTTCCACCCCACCGGCGTGGCCGGTGCCGGCGTGCTCATCACCGAGGGCGTGCGCGGCGAAGGCGGCATCCTGCGTAACAGCAGCAAGGAGCGCTTCATGGAGCGCTACGCCCCCAACGCCAAGGACCTGGCCTCCCGCGACGTGGTTTCCCGCGCCATGGCCACCGAGATCAAGGAAGGCCGCGGCTGCGGCGTGAACAAGGACTACGTCCTGCTCGACATCACCCACCTGGATCCGGCCACCATCATGAAGCGCCTGCCCGGCATTCGTGAAATCTCCATCCAGTTCGCCGGCGTCGATCCCATCAAGGAGCCGATCCCGGTCGTGCCGACCTGCCACTACCAGATGGGCGGCATCCCGACCAACTACGCCGGTCGCGTCGTCGTCCCCCAGGGCGACAACCTGGGCGTCGTCGTCCCCGGCTTCTACGCCGCCGGCGAATGCGCCTGCGCCTCCGTGCACGGCGCCAACCGCCTGGGCACCAACTCCCTGCTCGACCTGCTGGTCTTCGGCAAGTCCGCCGGCGACTCCGCCGTCGAGGATCTCAAGGGCGGCATGGCCCATCGCGACCTGCCCAAGGATGCCGCCGAGAAGTCCATGGCCCGCATCGACGCCCTCAACAACCGCAAGGGCGGCGCCAACGTGCACGAGACCCGTCTCGCCATGCAGCGCACCATGCAGGACCACGCCGGCGTCTTCCGCTTCGGCGACATGCTCAAGAAGGGCGTGGAGAAGATCCTGGAAGTGGAAAAGGCCGCCCGCCAGCTGGAGATCAAGGACAAGTCCATGGCCTGGAACACGGCTCGCACCGAGGCCCTGGAAATGGAAAACCTGATCGAAGTCGCCAAGGCCACCATGATCTCCGCCGAGGCCCGCAAGGAGTCCCGCGGCGCCCACGTTCGCGACGACGCCCCGGATACCCCGGAGTTCCCGAACGGCCGGAACGACAAGGAGTGGCTCAAGCACACCCTGTTCCTCCCGCAGGAAGGCAACAAGATCGTCTACAAGCCTGTCAACTTGAAACCGATGTCCGTCGAGACCATCGCCCTCAAGACGCGCTCGTACTAATTGGAGTCCAGAATGACCAAACGCACGGTTCAATTCAGCATCTACCGCTACGATCCGGACAAGGACGACGCGCCTTACATGCAGGACATCTCGGTGGAGCTCGAGCCCACCGACCGCAAGCTCCTGGATGCGCTGACCAAGTTGAAGGCCAAGGACGACTCCCTCGCCTATCGCCGCTCCTGCCGCGAAGGCGTCTGCGGTTCCGACGCCATGAACATCAACGGCAAGAACGGCCTGGCCTGCCTGACCGACATCGACAGCCTGAAGCAGCCCATCGTCCTGCGTCCGCTGCCCGGCCTGCCGGTCATCCGCGACCTGATCGTGGACATGACCCAGTTCTTCAAGCAGTACCACTCGATCAAGCCGTACCTGATCAACAACGATCCCCCGCCGGAGCGGGAGCGCCTGCAGTCGCCGGAGGATCGGGAAGAGCTCAACGGCCTCTACGAGTGCATCCTGTGCGCCTGCTGCTCCACCTCCTGCCCGTCCTTCTGGTGGAACCCGGACAAGTTCGTGGGCCCGGCCGGCCTGCTGGCGGCCTACCGCTTCCTGGCCGACACCCGCGACCAGGCGACCAGCGAGCGCCTCGACAACCTCGAGGACCCGTACCGCCTGTTCCGCTGCCACACCATCATGAACTGCGTTGACGTGTGCCCGAAGGGTCTCAACCCGACCAAGGCCATCGGCAAGATCAAGGACATGATGGTTCGCCGGGCGGTGTGATGAAACGCGAGGACTACGAACGTCTGCGCTGGCGTTGTATCCGGCGCGCCCTGCTGGAACTGGACATCTGCCTCACCCGGTTCCTGGACCAGCAGTTCGACAAGTTGAGCGACGACGAGCAGCAGGCGTTCGTGGAACTCGCGGATATGGAAGATCACGATCTGTGGCACATGATCAGCGGCCAGGCGGAGTGCGAAAACCCGCGCCTGGCACCGATCGTGGCCCTGTTGCGTAAGAGTTAAGTAAGGTAATCCATCTAGTCTTATGGTTTACCGGTTTATTGGCAGCAACCAACACCTGTAAAGGGAAGACACTATGACGACCGAACGCAAGGCAACCCTGACAATCGACGGCAAGGCTCCCGTCGATTTCCCGATCATGTCCCCGACCCACGGCAACGACTGCGTAGACATTCGTACCATGGGCGCCAAGACCGGTCTGTTTACCTACGACTCGGGTTTCCTGTCGACGGCCAGCTGCCGGTCGAAGATCACCTTCATCGACGGCGACAAGGGCGAACTGCTGTACCGCGGCTACCCCATCGAGCAACTGGCCGAACAGTGCAACTTCCTGGAAGTCGCCTACCTGCTGAAGAACGGCGAGCTGCCCAACAACACCCAGAAGACCACCTTCGAAAAGACCATCAAGAACCACACCATGGTGCATGAGCAGCTGGTGAAGTTCTTCCAGGGCTTCCGCCGCGACGCCCACCCGATGGCCGTCATGGTCGGCGTGGTCGGCGCCCTGGCTGCCTTCTACCACGAAGCCATGGACTTCTCGGACGCCGAGCACCGCGCCATCAGCTTCAACCGCATCATCGCCAAGATGCCGACCATCGTTGCCATGGCCTACAAGTACTCCATGGGCCAGCCCTTCATGTATCCGCGCAACGACCTGGACTACACCGCCAACTTCATGCACATGATGTTCGGCACCCCCTGCGAAGAGTACAAGCCGAACCCGGTTCTGGTCCGCGCCCTGGACATCATCTTCACCCTCCACGCCGACCACGAGCAGAACGCCTCCACCTCCACCGTGCGTCTGGCCGGCTCCTCCGGCGCCAACCCCTTCGCCTGCATCTCCGCCGGCATCGCCTGCCTGTGGGGCCCCGCCCACGGCGGTGCCAATGAAGCCTGCCTCAACATGCTGGAAGAGATCGGCGACGTCTCCCGCGTCGGCCAGTACATCGCCCGCGCCAAGGACAAGAACGACTCCTTCAAGCTCATGGGCTTCGGCCACCGCGTGTACAAGAACTTCGATCCGCGTGCCAAGCTGATGCGCAAGGTCTGCAACGACGTTCTCAAGGAGCTGGGCCTGGAGAACGACCGCCTGTTCAAGCTCGCCATGGAGCTGGAAAAGATCGCCCTGGAAGATCCGTACTTCGTCGAGAAGAAGCTCTACCCGAACGTGGACTTCTACTCCGGCATCGTCCAGAAGGCCCTGGGCATCCCGACCTCCATGTTCACCTGCATCTTCGCCCTGGCCCGTACCGTGGGCTGGATGACCCAGTGGGAAGAGATGCTGACCGATCCCGAGTACAAGATCGGCCGTCCGCGTCAGCTCTACGTCGGCGCTGCCAAGCGCGACGTAGTACCGCTGGGACAACGCGGCTAAGAAAGGAAGGGGCGGCCGCGAGGCCGCCCTTTTTTTACCGCGGGACCCACAGAGGGCTCGCATCCCCAAGAGAAGAAACCACCCCCCGAGGTGACGCACATGACCACGATGACGCAACTGTTCGATAACTCGATGTACTTCGGTGGCAACGCACCGTTCATCGAAGAGCTGTACGAGAAGTACCTAGATAATCCGACCTCGGTGCCCGAAGAATGGCGCGACTACTTCGACAAGCTGGCCCAGATGCCCGGCTTCGTCGCCCGCGACGTTCCCCACGCCCCGGTCATCGCCGCCTTCGCAGAGCAGGCCAAGGAGGGCGGCTTCCGCCCGGCCGCCGCCGCTGCCCCCATTGACGACCAGAAGCAGGTCGGCGTCCTGCAGCTGATCAACGCCTACCGCTTCCTGGGCACCCGCTGGGCCGACCTCGACCCCCTCAAGCGCATGCCCCGCCCGGCCATCCAGGAACTGGAACTGGGCTTCTACGGCTTCACCGAAGCCGACCTCAACCGCACCTTCAACGTCGGTTCCTTCCGCATGGGCACCGAGCACGCCAAGCTCGGCGACCTGGTCGAGGCCCTGAAGCAGACCTACTGCGGCCCCATCGGCGTCGAATACATGTACCTGACCCAGACCGCCGAGAAGCGCTGGGTGCAGGACCGCCTGGAGACCATCCGCTCCCGTGCCAAGTACGGCGCGGACCAGAAGAAGCGTCTCCTCGAGCGCCTGACCGCCGCCGAGACCCTGGAGCGCTACCTGCACACCAAGTACGTCGGCCAGAAGCGCTTCTCCCTGGAAGGCGGCGAGTCCCTCATCGTCTCCATGGACGAGACCGTGCGCACCGCCGGCAACATGGGCGTCGACGAAATCGTCATCGGCATGGCCCACCGCGGCCGCCTGAACGTCCTGGTGAACACCCTGGGCAAGGCGCCCTCCATGCTGTTCGCCGAGTTCGAAGGCAAGAAGGCCTCCGACCTCTCCGCCGGCGACGTCAAGTACCACATGGGCTTCTCCTCCGACGTTTCCACCCCGGGAGGCCCCTGCCACCTGACCCTGGCCTTCAACCCGTCCCACCTGGAGATCGTGAACCCGGTGGTGGAGGGCTCCGTGTACGCCCGCCAGGTGCGCCGCGGCGAAGAAGGCAAGAGCAAGGTCCTGCCGGTGCTCATCCACGGCGACGCCGCCGTGGCCGGCCAGGGCGTCAACCAGGAAATGCTGAACTTCGCCCAGACCCGCGGCTACGGCACGGGCGGCACCCTGCACATCGTGGTGAACAACCAGATCGGCTTCACCACCAGCGATCCCCGCGACTACCGCTCCTCCCTGTACTGCACCGACATCTTCAAGATGGCGGAAGCCCCGATCTTCCACGTCAACGGTGACGATCCCGAAGCCGTGGCCCTGGTCACCCAGCTGGCCGTGGAATTCCGCCAGACCTTCAAGAAGGACGTGGTGATCGACATCGTCTGCTTCCGCAAGCTCGGCCACAACGAGCAGGACGAGCCCATGGTCACCCAGCCGCTGATGTACAAGAAGATCAGCCAGCACCCGGGCACCCGCCGCCTCTACGGCGACAAGCTGGTGGCCGAGGGCGTGCTGCCGGCCGACGGTCCGGACCAGATGATCAAGGAATACCGCGAGCACCTGGACCGCGGCCAGCTGCTGTACAACCCGGTGCTGGCCGGCTACAAGCATCCCAAGACCATCGACTGGACGCCGTATCTGACCAAGCAGTACATCGAGACCTGCGACACCAGCGTGCCGATGGCCGAACTGCAGCGTCTGGCCAAGTGCCTGACCACCATGCCCGAGGGCTTCGCGCTGCACTCCCGCGTCAAGAAGATCGTCGAGGACCGGGCCGCCATGGGCGAGGGCAAGCTGCCGGTGGACTGGGGCATGGCCGAGAACCTGGCCTACGCCTCCGTGCTGGTGTCCGGCTACGGCGTGCGCATCTCCGGCGAGGACGTCGGCCGCGGCACCTTCTTCCACCGCCATGCCGCCTTCCACGACCAGAACCGCGAGAACTGGGCCGAAGGCACCTACTATCCCCTGCAGCATCTGCAGGAGAAGCAGGCCGGCTTCCAGTGCTACGACTCCGTGCTGTCCGAAGAGGCCGTCCTGGGCTTCGACTACGGCTACGCCTCCGCCAACCCCTACGAGCTGGTGATCTGGGAAGCCCAGTTCGGCGACTTCGCCAACGGCGCCCAGGTCGTCATCGACCAGTTCATCTCCTCCGGCGAGGCCAAGTGGGGCCGTGCCTGCGGTCTGGTCATGCTGCTGCCCCATGGCTACGAAGGCCAGGGTCCGGAGCACTCCTCCGCCCGCCTCGAGCGCTTCATGCAGGCCTGTGCCGAGATGAACATGGAAGTGTGCGTGCCCACCACCGCCGCCCAGGTCTTCCACATGCTGCGCCGCCAGGCCGTCCGCATGCAAAGGAAGCCGCTGGTCGTCATGTCGCCCAAGTCCCTGCTGCGCCACAAGGACGCCACCTCCAGCCTGGAAGAACTGGCCAACGGCGAATTCCAGCGCGTCATCGGCGAAGTGGACAAGATCGACGCCAAGAAGGTGACCCGGGTCGTGCTGTGCTCCGGCAAGGTGTACTACGACCTGCTGGCCGCCCGCCGCGAACAGGGCATCAAGAACATCGCCATCGTCCGCCTCGAGCAGCTTTATCCCTTCCCGAAGGCTTCCCTGGAAGCCGAGCTGGCCAAGTACCCGAAGGCGACGGAAATCGTCTGGTGCCAGGACGAGCCCCGCAACCAGGGCGCCTGGTACTGGATCGCTTCCCGCCACCACCTGGAAGGCGCCATCAGCAGCAAGCAGAAGCTGCTCCTGGTCTCCCGCCCGGCTTCCTCGTCGCCGGCGGTGGGCTACCTCGCAAAGCACAACGAGCAACAAAAGGCTCTGGTCGCGTCCGCTCTGGGCAAGATCGAGTACTGATAAACACGCAAGAGTGGAGTCAACATGATCATCGAAGTCAAAGTCCCCCAGCTCTCCGAATCCGTTGCCGAAGGCACCCTGGCCTCGTGGAAGAAGAAGATCGGCGAAGCGGTTGCCCGGGACGAAATCGTCATCGACATCGAAACCGACAAGGTCGTGCTGGAAGTGCCGGCGCCGGACGCCGGCGTCCTGGTGGAAGTCCTCAAGGGTGACGGCGAGACCGTCGTCTCCGGCGAAGTGATCGCCAAGATCGACACCGAAGCCAAGGCCGGCACCGCCGCGCCCCAGGCCGAAGCCAAGGCCGCCGCTCCCGCTGCCGCCCCGGCCATGGCCGCCGCCGCACCGGCTGCTGCCTCCGCCGCCGCTGCCGGCGCCGCCAGCCCGTCCGCCCGCAAGATCCTGGAAGAGAAGGGCATTGCCGCCGCCGACGTCGCCGGTACCGGCCGCGGTGGCCGCGTCACCAAGGAAGACGCCCTGATGGCCCAGATCAAGTCGGCCGCCGTCTCCGGCCCGGTGGCCGCCCCGGCTGCCCCGTCCGCCGCCAAGCCGGCCCTGCCGACCCCGCCGGCCGGCGTGGACCTGGGCAACCGCGCCGAGCAACGCGTTCCGATGACCCGCCTGCGGGCCCGGATCGCCGAGCGCCTGGTGCAGTCCCAATCCACCAACGCCATCCTGACCACCTTCAACGAGGTGAACATGGGCCCGATCATGGCGATCCGCAAGCAGTACGGCGAGAAGTTCGAGAAGACCCACGGCGTCCGCCTGGGCTTCATGGGCTTCTTCGTCAAGGCCGCCTGCGCCGCCCTGCAGAAGTTCCCCATCCTGAACGCCTCCGTTGACGGCAACGACATCGTCTACCACGGCTATGTGGATATCGGCATCGCCGTCGGTTCGCCCCGCGGCCTGGTGGTGCCCATCCTGCGCAACGCCGACCAGATGACCATCGCCGAGATCGAGAAGAAGATCGGCGAGTTCGGCAACAAGGCCAAGGACGGCAAGCTGTCCATCGAGGAACTTACCGGCGGCACCTTCTCCATCTCCAATGGCGGCGTCTTCGGCTCCATGCTGTCGACCCCCATCATCAACCCGCCCCAGTCCGCCATCCTCGGCATCCACGCCACCAAGGATCGCGCCGTGGTGGAAAACGGCCAGGTGGTGGTGCGCCCGATCAACTACCTCGCCATGTCCTACGACCACCGCATCATCGACGGCCGCGAAGCCGTCCTCGGTCTGGTGACCATGAAGGAAGCCCTGGAAGACCCGGCCCGCCTGCTGCTCGGCGTGTAATGCAGTAAGGAACAAGGGGTGCGGCGTGAAGGCAAAACCTTCACCCCGCCCCTTTCCCTTTTTGTCTAGTGGAGAAAAGAATGTCCAAGAATTTCGACGTCCTCGTCATCGGTGGCGGTCCCGGCGGCTACGTGGCCGCCATTCGTGCAGCCCAGCTGGGCCTTTCCGTGGCCTGCTGCGAATCCAACCCCTACGCCGATCCCAAGGGCGAACCCCGCCTCGGCGGCACCTGCCTGAACGTCGGCTGCATCCCCTCCAAGGCGCTGCTGCGCTCCTCCGAACTGTTCGAGGAGGCCGAGCACTCCTTCGCCACCCACGGCATCTCCGCCAAGGGCGTGACCATGGACGTGCCGACCATGATCGGCCGCAAGAACACCATCGTCACCCAGCTCACCAGCGGCATCAAGGGCCTGTTCCGCAAGAACAAGGTCACCGGCCTCAACGGCCACGGCAGCTTCGTTGGCCGGGAAGGCGGCGTCTACCAGGTCAAGGTCGGTGAAGAGCTGGTCCAGGCCAAGCACGTCATCGTCGCCACCGGCTCCAAGCCCCGCCACCTGCCCGGCGTGCCCGTGGACAACAAGATCGTCTGCGACAACGAAGGCGCGCTGGACTTCAACGCCGTTCCCAAGCGCCTGGGTGTCATCGGCGCCGGCGTCATCGGCCTCGAGCTCGGCTCCGTCTGGCGCCGCCTGGGTTCCGACGTGACCATCCTGGAAGGCGCTCCCGACTTCATGGGCTACGCCGATCAGGACGTGGCCAAGGAAGCCCTCAAGCTGTTCACCAAGCAGGGCCTCAAGATCAATGTCGGCGTCAAGGTCGGCAAGATCACCACCGGCAAGAAGGGCGTCACCGTCGAGTACGAGACCAAGGACGGCGTCCAGAAGCTGGAATGCGACAAGCTGATCGTCTCCATCGGCCGCATCCCCAACACCGACGGCCTCAATGCCGAAGCCGTGGGCCTCAAGCTCAACGAGCGCGGCCAGGTCGAGGTGGACGGCCACTGCAAGACCAACCTGGAGAACGTCTGGGCGGTCGGCGACGTGGTGCGCGGCCCCATGCTGGCCCACAAGGCGAGCGAAGAGGGCGTCATGGTCGCCGAGCTGATCGCCGGCCAGGCCGGTCACATCAACATGGATGCCATTCCGGGCGTCATCTACACCCATCCGGAAATCGCCTGGGTCGGCAAGACCGAGCAGCAGCTCAAGGCCGAAGGCGTGGCCTACAAGCCCGGCAAGGTCCCGTTCCTGGCCAACGGCCGGGCCCTGGGCCACGGCGACGCTTCCGGCTTCGTCAAGGTCCTGGCCGACGCCAAGACCGACCGCATCCTGGGCGTGCACATCATCGGCGTCAATGCTTCCGAGCTGATCTCCGAAGCCGTGGTGGCCATGGAGTTCGCCGGTGCCTCCGAGGACCTGGGCCGCATCTGCCACGCCCACCCGACCCTGTCGGAAGTGGTGCACGAGGCCGCCCTGGCCTGCGACAAGCGCTCGCTGCACTTCTGAGCGGCTGACAAGCAACAGGCCTGAACAGGCGGGTGGCGGTGACGCCCCCGCCTTTTTCGCATTCGCGGAAACGTTGTCTTCTTTGGCAAAATACGCCTCCGGTTTGCCAACGCCCTAGAACGGCGCCATAGATTCCATGCCCCACAGAAAATTGAACGTCTCCCCCAATGGCATGCTCGATGCCTACCTTGGGCTCCTCGACAAGCTCGGCTACGTGGCCGACGACGCCCAGATGGCGGCGGCCCAGTCCCTGCAGCGCCTGTACACCGACCTGCTGGCCTTCAAGGTGGCCCGGGGCAGCACCTTGAAGCGTCTCCTGTCGCCGCCGACGCCGCCCAAGGGCGTCTATTTCTACGGCGGGGTGGGTCGGGGCAAGAGCTTCCTCATGGACTGCTTCTTCAACACGGTGCCCTACCGGCGCAAGAAGCGCATCCATTTCCACTCCTTCATGCAGACCATCCACCGGGAGCTGGAAGCCTTCAAGGGCGAGCCGGATCCCATGATGAAGGTGGCGAACCGCATCGCCAAGGACGTGCGGCTGCTCTGCTTCGACGAATTCCACGTCTCCGACATCGCCGACGCCATGATCCTGAAGCGCCTCCTGGAGGGGCTCGTGGAGCGCGGCGTCATCCTGGTGATGACTTCGAACTACGCGCCGGACGGGCTCTATCCCAACGGCCTGCAGCGCGACCAGTTCCTGCCCGCCATCACCCTCATCAAGGAGCACATGGACGTGGTCCAGGTGGAGGCCGGCATCGACTACCGCCTGCGCACCCTGGAGCAGGTGGAGATCTACCACCACCCCGACGACGCCGCGGCCGAGAAAAAGATGCTCGACTACTTCCGCCTGGTGGCCGGGGAGGAGGGCAAGAAGGGCGGCAGCATCGAAATCCTCGGGCGCAACATCGAGACCCTGCGCCGCGGCAACTGCGTCATCTGGTTCGACTTCAAGACCCTGTGCGGCGGCCCGCGCTCCCAGAACGACTACCTGGAGATCGCCCGCAGCTATCCGACGGTGCTCCTCTCCCACATCCCCTGCATGACCCAGCACCAGGCTTCCGAGGCCCGCCGCTTCACCTGGCTGGTGGATGTGTTCTACGACCACCGGGTCAAGCTCATCGCCACTGCCGAGTGCATGCCGGAGGAGCTCTACACCCAGGGCACCCAGGCCGGCGAGTTCTTCCGCACCGTCAGCCGCCTGACCGAAATGCGTTCCCGGGACTACCTGGCCCAGCCCCACAACGCCGCCGAATGAGGCGGGGCGCGGCTGCGACGCTGGCGTCCGGCCCGGAAAACTGCCATCGTATGGCCTGAAAGGCGGACGATTGAACATTCCCTAATGCGGAGGAGTCGGAAAGATGTGGCGCGTTGTCATCCTGGTCATGGTCCTGCTGGCCTTGCCGGTCCGGGCCCAGCCGGCCCTGGAGGTCATCCCCCTGCGCCACCAGACCGTGGACCGGGTGCTGCCGGTGCTCGAGCCCCTGGTGGAACCCGGGGGTACCCTGACCGGCATGAACAATCAGCTCTTCCTGCGCGCCTCGCCCCGCAACCGGGATGAGATCAAGCGGGCCCTGGCCGCCATCGACACTCCTGCCCGGCGCCTGGTCATCCACGTCAGCCAGAACCGGGGTGCCGAAAACGCCAACCGGGGCGGCAGCGCCTCGGGCCAGGTAACCCTGGGCAGCACCCGGCGCCTGGAAGGCAGTGCCCAGGTCTGGGATACCCGCAGCGTGCGCAGCGAGAGCGCCGGCCAGATGGTGCAGACCGTGGAGGGCGGCCGGGCCTTCATCCAGGTCGGCTACTCGGTGCCGGTCCCCCTGCGGCAGGTGGCCGTGGGTCCAGGCGGGGCGGTGGTCAGCGAGGGGGTGGTGTACCGGGACATCGGCCGGGGCTTCTATGCCGAGCCGCACCTGAACGGCGACCGCATCACACTGGAAATCAGCCAGCAGGCCGACAGTCCGGGCCGCTACGGTGCCGCCAGCACGCAACGCCTGGCCACCACCGTGTCCGGCCGGCTGGGGGAATGGATCGAACTGGGCGGCAGCGGCCGCCAGGGAACAGGCAGCGAAGGCGGCGGCTGGAGCCGGTCCACCGGCGAGGTGCGGGACAGCCGTTCGGTCTGGCTCATGGTCGAGGAATTGAAGTAGGCGCCCGCGCTTGGGCTGCGGGCGAAGAACAAGACACCGGGGCAACCGGATACCGACAAGAGGTGAGGCATGCACGAAAAATACGCGCTCTCCAGCATCCAGCTCTATACCCCCTGCAACCCCGAGCATCTGCGCTTCGACCTGAGCGACGAGCTCCCCGAACTGGGGGAGGAATTCGCCCACGGCCGAGCGGTGGAAGCCCTGCACTTCGGCCTCGATATCCGCCGGCGGGGCTACAACCTTTTCGTCCTCGGTGACCCCGGCAGCGGCCGCCACACCATGGTGCGCCGCCTGATCGAGGCCGAGCGCGGCAACAACGGCGCGCCTGCCGACTGGTGCTACGTCAATAATTTTGCCGATGCCCGCCGGCCCCGGCTGTTGCGCCTGCCGCCAGGCCGCGGTGCCAGGCTGCGGGACGACATGCAGCGCTTCGTCGGCGAACTGGGGGCGGCCATCGCCGCCGCCTTCGAGAGCGACGAGCACCGCCTGCGCATCGAAGCCCTGCAGCGGGAATACAAGGAACGGGAGGAGACCGCCCTGCGCCACCTGGGGAGCGAATTCCTGGCCGCCAAGATCGCCCTGGTGCGGACCTCCGACGGCGTCACCGTCGTCCCCATGAAGGACGACAGCGAAACCATGTCGTCGGAGGAATTCGACGCCCTGCCGGAAGACCGGCAGAAGGAGATCAATGCCCACCTCGAACAGTTCCAGGAAAGGCTGCAGAAGCTGATCCTGCAATTCCCCCGCTGGCGCAAGGAAACCCAGGACAAGATCAAGAAGGCCAGCCGTGACGCCCTGCAGGCGGCGGCCGGGCACCTGGTGGAGGAATTGCGGGCGGGCTACGCCGATTTGCCGGAAGTGCAGCAATTCCTCGACGCGGTCGAGAAGGACGTGGTGGAAACCGGCGACACCCTGCGGGAAAGCCAGCACACCGAGGGGGAGATGGAAGTCCTGCTCTTCTCCGGCAGCCTGTCGGTGCAGCGCTACCTGGTGAATCTCCTGGTGGACAACGCCGGACAGACCGGCAGGCCCCTGGAGTACGAGGACCATCCCACCTTCCAGAATCTCATCGGCCGGGTCGAGCACATGGCCCACATGGGCATGCTGGTCTCCAATTTCACCCTCATCAAGGCCGGCGCCCTGCACCGGGCCAACGGCGGCTACCTGGTGCTGGACGCGGCGCGGCTGCTGGTGCAGCCCTTCGCCTGGGAGGGCTTGAAGCGCATCCTGAAAGCCGGCGAAATCCGCATCGAGTCCCTGGGGGAGATGTACGGCCTGGCCAGCACCCAGCAGCTGGTGCCCGAACCCATTCCCCTCGACGTCAAGGTCGTCCTGGTCGGGGAGCGCATGGTCTACTACCTCCTGGCCGAGCTCGACCCCGACTTCGGCGAGCTGTTCAAGGTGGCCGCCGATTTCGAGAGCCGCATCGAGCGCAGCCCGGAGAACACCACCCTCTACGCCCGCCTGCTGGCCACCCTGGCCCGCCGGGAAAAGCTGCGGCCCCTGCGGGCCGACGCGGTGGCCCGGCTCATCGAGCAGGCCGCCCGCCTGGCCGAGGATGCCGAGCGCCTGACCACCGAGCTGCGCCGCATCACCGATCTCCTGACCGAGGCGGACTACCGGGCGGGCAAGGCCAACGCCCCGTCCATCGCCCGCAGCCACGTGGAAGAGGCCCTGGCCGCCCAGGCCCGGCGCCTCGACCGCATCCGCCAGGAGCACCAGAGCGCCATCCTGCGCAACATCCTCCTTATCACCACCGACGGCCGCGACGTCGGCCAGATCAACGGCCTCGCCGCCATGGAACTGGGGGACTTCGTCTTCGCCCATCCGGTGCGGATCACGGCGGCGGTGCGCATGGGCGACGGGGAAATGGTGGATATCGAGCGGGAGGTGGAGCTGGGCGGGCCCATCCACTCCAAGGGCGTCCTCATCCTCAGCTCCTTCCTGGCGGCGCGCTATGGCCGGCTGCTGCCCCTGTCCCTGAACGCCAGCATCGTCTTCGAGCAGTCCTACGGCGACATCGAGGGAGACAGCGCCTCCCTGGCCGAGCTCTGCGCCCTGGTCTCGGCCCTGGGCGGCATTCCCCTCAAGCAGTCCCTGGCCATGACCGGTTCGGTGAACCAGTACGGCGCAGTCCAGCCCATCGGCGCGGTGAACGAGAAGATCGAAGGCTTCTTCGACATCTGCAAGGCCCGCGGCCTCACCGGCGAGCACGGCGTCATCATCCCCGCCGTCAACGTCAAACACCTGATGCTGCGCCAGGAGGTGGTGCAGGCGGTGATCGACGGCAAGTTCCGCATCTACGCGGTGGAGACCTTCGACAACGCCATCGAGATCCTCAGCGACCTGCCGGTGGGCGAGCCCGACGCCGAGGGCGTGGTGCCGGAGGGGACGGTGAATTTCCTGGTCGCTTCCACACTGGCCGAGATGGCGGCGGCCCGGCAGGATTTCGCCGGCGGCGGCCGCCGCCGGCAGCCCAAGAAAAAGGCCGCCACCCTCAAGGATGGCGGCCCGGACAAGGTGCCGTCGAAGTAATCAGGCGGCGGCCAGGGCCTGGTCGAGGTCGGCGATGAGGTCGTCGATGTGCTCGATGCCCACGGACAGGCGGATCATGTCTTCCGACACGCCGGCCTTGGCCATCTCCTCAGGCGACAGCTGGCGATGGGTGGTGGAGGCCGGGTGGCAGGCCAGGGTCTTGCAGTCGCCGATATTCACCAGGCGGGTGATGAGGTTGAGGGCGTCCTGGAACTTGCCGCCGCCCTCGCGCCCGCCCTTGACCCCGAAATTCAGGATGCCGGAGGCGCGGCCGCCCATGTACTTCTGCACCAGGCCGTGGTCCTTGTGCTCCGGCAGGCCGGCGTAATTGACCCAGCTGACCTTCGGGTGATCCTTCAGGAAGTTGGCGATGGCCAGGGAGTTGTCGCAGATGCGGTCCATGCGCAGGGCCAGGGTCTCGACCCCCTGGAGGATGAGGAAGGCGTTGAAGGGCGAAATGGCGGCGCCCATGTTGCGCAGGGGCACCACCCGGGCGCGGCCGATGTAGGCGGCGGGGCCGAGGGCCTCGGTGTAGACGACGCCGTGGTAGGAGACGTCGGGCTCGTTGAGGCGCTTGAACTTCTGCTTGTGGTCGGCCCAGGGGAACTTGCCGGAGTCGACGATGATGCCGCCGATGGAATTGCCGTGGCCGCCCAGGTACTTGGTGAGGGCATGGACGACGATGTCGGCGCCATGCTCGAAGGGGCGGCACAGGTAGGGGGAGGGCACCGTGTTGTCCACGATCAGCGGCACGCCGTGGCGATGGGCGACCTCGGCCAGCTTCTCGAAGTCGGTGATGTTGCCCAGGGGGTTGCCGACGGATTCGCAGAACACCGCCTTGGTCTTGCCGTCGATCAGCCGCTCGAAGGCCTCCGGATCCCGGTAGTCGGCGAAGCGCACTTCGATGCCGTACTGGGGCAGGGTATGGGCGAAGAGGTTGTAGGTGCCGCCGTACAGCGTCGAGCTGGTGACGATGTTGTCCCCGGCTTCGGCGATGGTCTGGATGGCGTAGGTGATGGCCGCCATGCCGGAGGCCAGGGCGAGGCCGGCGATGCCGCCTTCCATGGCGGCGACCCGTTTTTCCAGCACATCCTGGGTGGGGTTCATGATGCGGGTGTAGATGTTGCCCGGCACCTTGAGGTCGAAGAGGTCCGCCCCATGCTGGGTGCTGTCGAAGGCATAGGACGTGGTCTGGTAGATGGGTACCGCCACCGCCTTGGTCGTGGGATCGGGAGAGTAGCCGCCGTGCACGGCCAGGGTTTCTAGTTTCATTCAGTCTTCTCCAGGATGGATGCGTCGTGGTTGTTCGCGGGCCAGGCCTTGCTCGGCAGGACGCCGGGGGCCGGGCGACCGATATGGTAACCCTGGGCGAAATCCACTTCCATCTCCCCGAGCAGATCGAGGACCTCCTGGGATTCGACGAATTCGGCGATGACCTTGATGCCCAGCTGGCGGGCCAGGGAGCACATGTTCTGGACGAAGGCCCGGTCCCGCTGGTCCTCCAGCATGTGGGCGATGAAGTCGCCCTCGATCTTCAGGAAGTCGATGGGGAAGCGGCGCAGGTAATGGAAGGACGAGAAGCCGGAGCCGAAGTCGTCCAGGGCCAGCTTGAAGCCGGAGCTGCGCAGATCGATGAGAAGCTTCTCCAGGAGGGTGAGGTTGCGCACCGAATCCCGCTCGGTGATCTCGAAGACGATGCGGTCGTTGGGGATGCCGCTCCGCTCGACGATGTCCCGGATGTTGCGGCAGAACTCGTTGAGCACCAGGGCCCGGGGCGACAGGTTGAAGAAGATGAGGCCGTCGAAATTGTTCCTGGCCAGCTCGGACAGGGCCTCCTCGATGACGATGCTGTCGATGCGGTGGATGACCCCCATCTTCTCCGCCAGCTCGATGAACTGGTCGGCGCGCAGCACGTCGGCCTCGTAGGGCAGGCGGGACAGGCACTCGTAGCCGACGATCCGGTGCCCGGCTACGTCCAGGATGGGCTGGAAGTAGGGACGGATCTGGCGGGACTCGATGGCGTTCAGCACCAGGATGCTGCGCTGGCTGAGGTCCCGGAAGGCCTCCGCCACGTCCTCGTCGGAGGGGATGACCACCCGGTTCTTGCCCTCCGCCTTGCCCTTGTACATGAGGTTGTCGGCGAAGAGGAAGAGATCCTTGGCTTCGTTGGCGTGGTTGGGGAAGATGGACAGGCCGATGGAGGCGCTGCCCCGGATCTGGGAGCCGTCCTCCAGGTGGAGGGTCATCTGGGAGATGGTGGTCAGGACCCGGTTGGCGGTCTGGGCGGTGCCGGTAAGGTCCGTCTCCGGCATGAGGATCACGAACTCGTCGCCGCCGTAGCGGGCCAGGATGTCGTCCTTGCGCAGCACCTGGCGCACTTGGCTGGCCAAGGCCTGGAGGAAGCGGTCCCCCACCTGGTGGCCGTAGTTGTCGTTGATGGCCTTGAAGTTGTCCAGGTCGATGACCAGCAGGCCGAACTGGTAGCCGTGGCGGGTCGCCCGGTCCACCTCGTAGTTGAGCATTTCCCAGAAGACCCGCTGGTTGTAGAGGTCGGTCAGGGGGTCCCGGGTGGCGTAGTACTCCAGGTCGTTGGTGTACTTGTAGATGGCCTTCACCGAGCCGACGACGTTCAGTAGCGTGGACAGGACGCTGTCCATGACCAGGGAGCGGATGTCGTCGATGGTGTGGGAATGGACGCCGATGCCGACGATGCCGCCGATGCGCGGCGTATCCACGAAGAAGGACTTCACCCGCAGGGACACCTCGTTCTCGTCGAGGACGAGGCGGGGACCGTTGGCGTCGTGCACGTGGTGGTGCAGGTTCACCGACAGGGCGTTGCCGAAGCGGGGATGGTCCTGCAGGCAGGCGCGCAGCTGGCGCACCATCAGCTCCCGGGTCTCCTCGGTGGGCGGGGTGTGCCAGAAGATTTCCAGGTCGAACATCTCCTCGTCCACCTCGAAGATGGAGAAGAGGAAGTGGGTTTCGATGATCTGGTTGATCTCCTCCAGGAGCTGGGAGATGTACTGGCGCCAGTCCTTCACCACCTCGGAGGTGATGACGAATTTTTCCAGGAGGCGGATCTCGAAGCGCAGGATGTCCTTGTCCACGGCGATGCTGTGCATCTTGGTGGCCATGCCCTCGAGGGCGTTGATAACCCGCTGGAATTCCACGAAGCCGCCGTCCCGGGGCGTGAAGCGCAGGGTCTGGAGGTCCGAGACGGCGTTGATGCTGTCCACGCTCTCCTCGACGGTGTGGATGGCCCGCAGGATGCGCCGGTTCACGTAGAGCACCACCAGCACCGCGCCCATGATGGCCAGGATGGTGAGGCTCAGCAGGGACAGGGCGAGCTTGCGGTTGGCGTCGGAGAGCAGGCCCTCCGTGTTGTGCACCACCTCGATGGCGCCCAGGGCCTGGCCCACCGAGACGGTGACGTGGCAGCGCAGGCAGCGTTCCTCGGCCAGCAGCGGGTAGATATGGCGCACGGCGCGGCCGTCGGCGATGCGCTGCACCTGGCCGGTGCGCAGGGCCTCGTCGATGGCGGAGTCGATGGGCGGCTGGACGATGGCCCCGAACTGGCCGATCACCGCCGGGCCGCGGTAGATCTGGATATGGCCGTTGTCCCGGGCGGCGGCCCGGGTGGACTTGATGAAGGACTCGGCCTGGGCCCGGGTCCACCCGGTGCTCATCAGCTCGTACATGGCCGAGAAGGTGACCCCGGCAATCAGCTCCGAGGACTCGTTGACCTGGGCCTTGGTGATCCGGTCGAACTCATGCCGGACGAGGAGGAAGGACGAGGTGAAGAAAATGACTGCGACAAGGATCGACGCACCCAGGATGAAATTCCGCAGTCTCATGGTCCCCTCCCATCAGATCGAAGTTATGGTCTATGCCAAATCGATCAATTATAGAAGGGGCTGGGCGTTGTCCTGCAAATTCGTGACGATCTGCACCAAAAAAAGCCGCGGCCGGGAAAGTCCGGGCCGCGGCAGGGGGAGGGGCGGGACCGGCTCAGCGATCCGAGTAGTTGATGGGCACCAGGCTGCCGTTGGAGAGGCGGACCCGGTCGCCGCTGCGCCAGGTGGCGGCGGCCAGGGTGTAGGTGCGCACGGAGCCGTCGTCGAAGCGCACCGCAACCTGGTACTGCTTGTTGGTGCGGACGTTCTTCTCGACCTCGTGGCCGGCGAAGGCGCCGCCCACGGCCCCGGCGATGGTCGCCAGGTCCTTGCCGGAACCGCGTCCGACCTGGTGGCCGAGGACGCCGCCCAGGACGCCGCCGGCGATGGCGCCGAGGGCGCTGCCTTCACCCTTGGTCTCGACCTCGCGGACGCTTTCCACCGTACCGCATTCGTGGCAGACCGGAGGCTTCACGGCCGGGGCCGGAGCGGATTCGGGCGCCGCCGACGGAGCCGAGGAGGAGGGAATGACGTCGATGCCGGCGTTGTTGCTGGACACCCGATGGGTGCCGCTGCCGGTGCGCCAGCTCTCATCGCTGCGGCGCACCTGGTCTTCCGGGCCGCGGCGGACAGGGGCCGGAGCGGCGGCGTGATGGGTACGGGGCCTGGCGGCGGGCTGGGACGCTTCCGGCGCCGGGGCTTCGGCCTTGGCGACCGGGGCCGCGGGCGGCGCGGGCTGGGCTTCGGCGGGCGCCGGCGCGGTTACTGCCGCCGTCGGGGCGGGGGCTTCGCTGCGGGTGGGTAGCAGCCCGGTGAAATGAGCCACCGCCGCCAGGCTGGCGATAGTGACCGACGCGGCGGCGACCAGCAGTAGGGGATGGGTAGTCTTGGTGATGCTTTCCATGGTGGAACTCCTTGCGTTGTCGGCACGGAGAATAACGCACCAACCGGGGTCCGGCGGACCGGGGAAACAAAACTTTACAACCGCTTACTGTGCCTCGGAGAACCGCACCGATAGGCGCTTTCCAGCCTTGAGGAGGAAGCGGGCCGGGGCCACCGCGTCGACCAGGTCGGTCTCCAGGGGCAGGGGCTCGCCTTCGATGCCGCTGGCCAGCAATTCGGCCATCAGGCCCGACCAGACGATGCCCCGGGCGCCGTAGCCTTGGAGGCAGTACAGGCCCTCTTGCCAGGCCTGCTCGTGGCGGTGGCCGGCTTCGGCCGGGAGCGGGCAGGGCAGGGGGCCGACCATGGGCAGGCGGTCCGGCGAGGCGGGGCGGAAGCCCACCCGGCCATGGAGCGTCTCCGGAGCCAGACCCGCGGCGAACCCAGGCAGGATGAGATTGAGGCGGGCCAGATTGTCGCCGTGCTCGACGGCGCGCTCGCCGGGCTCGTCGTCCCCCATCAGGAAGGAGGCGCCGGCGGTCCGGAAGCCGTCCACCGCCGGGGTGGCGTAGCCCAGGCGGCACACCACCACGTCCAGGGACGGCGTCGCCCCTTCCGGGATGTGGGTGACCTGGCCCCGGGCCGAGCGCTGGGGCAGCCAGGCGAACTGCCGGAAGCGGGTGGCCTCGACACCGCTGGCCATGATCAGCACCGGGGCTTCGGCCAGGGTCTCGCCGCCGGGGCCGACGGCCCGCCAGCCGGCGTCGGTGCGCTCGATGGCCGCCACGGTACAGCCGAAGCGGCTGCGCACCCGCTCCGGGAAGGCTTCCAGGGCGGCGCGGCAGAGGGACGGGGGCTGGACCCAGCCGCCGGTGGGGAACCACCAGCCGCCGGTACTCACCGGCCAATTGAGCCGGGCGACGGCCGCGTTCCGTTCGAGGAACTGCAGGTATTCGGCAGGCGGCTGCAGGGCCGCCACCGTGCGGCGCTGCAACTCCTCGTGGCTGGCGTCCCGGGCCAGGTGGAGGACGCCGCACTCCTGCCAGCGCACGGTGTCGCCGAGGTTCTGGAGCAAGGAGCGGGTGGCGAGGAAGCCGGCCCGGGTCAGCCGGGCCAGGCGGTTGTCGTCGATGCTGGGCAAGGGCCGCAGGACCCCGGCGATGTTGCCCGAGGCGCCGCTGCCCGGGGCGGGGCCCCGCTCCAGCACCTCCACCTGCCAGCCGCGGGCGGCCAGGCGGTGGGCGGCGGTGGAACCGGCGACACCGGCGCCGATGACGATGGCCCGGCGCTCATCGGGAAGGACATGGGCGGCCGGCTTGCGGGAGCGGTAGCGCCCCACCAGCATCTGCCGCTTGCCGGCGAAGCCCGGGCGCTTCTCCAGGTCGAATTCGGCCTCGGCCAGGGCCTCCCGGACGGCACCCGCCACCGACCAGGTGGCCAGAGTGGCGCCGGGTGCGGCCAGGCGGGCGAGGGCCCGGGACACCTGGGGCGACCACAGTTCCGGATTGCGGGCGGGGGAGAAGCCGTCCAGGTAGAAGGCGTCGGCTCCGGCGTCGAGGCGGCGCAGCACGTCCACCGCGTCGCCGAAGACCAGGGTCAGGACGACCCGGCCCCCGTCCAGCTCGAGGCGATGCACTCCGGGCACCAGCATGGGCCAGCGCTGGCGCAGCTCGGCCGCGAGGGCGGCGAATTCCGGCCAGGCGGCCTGGGCCCTTTCCAAATCGGAGGCGGTGAAGGGATACTTCTCGACGGAGACGAAATGCAGGCGCCCGCAGCGCCGGGGGTCAGCCTTCCAGGCCGCCCAGGTGGCGAGGAAATTGAGCCCCAGGCCGAAGCCGGTCTCCAGGATGACGAAGCGCTCCCGGTCCTGCCAGCGCTCCGGCAGGCCGTTGCCGGCGATGAAGACGTGGCGGGCCTGGTCGGGCCCGCCAGAGGCGGAGTGATAGACGTCGCCGTAGGTTTCGGAGAAAGGGGTGCCGTCCGGCCCGAAACTTAGAGCGGCTGGTTCGATGCGAACCATGACAGGACTAGAAACGAGCGAGCGCCGCCCCGGCCAGGCGCGGCGTCTCGCCGCATAGCAGCGCTATGCAAGAGGCGCCGCAACGACGCCGGGGCAAGCGCAGCCGTTTCGTCATTCCGGGCGCATCTGGGGGAAGAGAATGACGTCCCGGATGGCGGGGGCGTCGGTCAGCAGCATGACCAGGCGGTCGATGCCGATGCCGCAGCCGCCGGTCGGGGGCAGGCCGTACTCCAGGGCCCGGATGTAGTCGGCGTCGTAGTACATGGCCTCCTCGTCGCCGGCCTCCTTGGCCTTGGCCTGGGCCATGAAGCGGGCGGCCTGGTCCTCGGGGTCGTTGAGCTCGGAGAAGCCGTTGGCGATCTCCCGGCCGACGATGAAGAGCTCGAAGCGCTCGGTGATTTCCGGGTCGGTGTCGGAGGCCCGGGCGAGGGGCGACACTTCCACCGGGTAGTCCACGATGAAGGTGGGGTCCCACAGCTGGGCTTCGGCGGTCTCCTCGAAGAACAGGAGCTGGAGGGCGCCCAGGCCCATCTCGCCCTTGACCTCCACCTTCATGGCGGCCAGCTGCTCCTTGATCCAGGCGGCGTCGTTGAGCTGCTGGTCGGTGTATTGGGGGCAGTACTTCTTGACGGCCTCGACCATGGTCAGGCGGTCGAAGGGCTTGGAGAGGTCCAGTTCCCGGCCCTGGTAGACGAAGGTCTCGGTGCCCAGGGCTTCCCGGGCGGCGTGGCGCAGCAGGCCCTCGGTGAAGTTCATGAGGCTCTTGTAGTCGGCGTAGGCCTCGTAGAACTCCATCATGGTGAATTCCGGGTTGTGGCGCGGCGACAGGCCCTCGTTGCGGAAATTGCGGTTGATCTCGAAGACCTTCTCGAAACCGCCGACCACCAGGCGCTTCAGGTACAGCTCCGGGGCGATGCGCAGGAACTGCTGCATGTCCAGGGCGTTGTGGTGGGTGATGAAGGGCTTGGCCGAGGCACCGCCGGGGATGGGGTGCATCATGGGGGTCTCGACTTCCAGGAAGCCGTGGCTGTCCATGTAGTGGCGGATGGAGGAGACGATGCGGCTGCGGGCCTGGAAGGTGAAGCGGGCCTCCTCGTTCATGATCAGGTCCACGTAGCGCTGGCGGTACTTCATCTCGATGTCGGCCAGGCCGTGGAACTTGTCCGGCAGGGGGCGCAGGGACTTGGTGAGGAGGCGGACTTCGGTGGCCTGGATGGTAAGTTCGCCGGTGCGGGTCTTCATCAGGGTGCCGACCACGCCCAGGATGTCGCCCAGGTCCCAGTGCTTGAAGGCGGTGTAGACGTCCTCGCCCACCTTGTCCCGGGTCACGTACACCTGGATGCGGCCGGAGAGGTCCTGGAGGGTGGCGAAGGAAGCCTTGCCCATGATGCGCTTGAGCATCATGCGGCCGGCCACACGGACTTCCACCGGCAGGCCTTCCAGTTCCTCGGCCGCCTTGTCGCCGTAGGCTTCCAGGAGCTTGGCGGCGGTGTTCTGGCGCTGGAAATCGTTGGGGAAGGCGCGGCCGGTCTGGCGCCATTCGGCCAGCTTCTGGCGACGCTCGGCGATGAGCTGATTTTCGTCGTGCTGGACCGGGTTTTGTTGTTCGGCGTTGGACATGTGTGATCCTTGAGAACTGGTTTGGCGCCCCGAGGAAGTGAGCGGCGGCGTAAAACCCTGAATTTTCCCCGATTTAGGGCTGTCGGGACAAGTTCGGCGCAATGCCGTAATGGACGGCCAGCCAGACGGTGGGCTGTCCGGGATGGGTCCAGTCCACCCGGTGGCGGCGGTGGGGCGCGATGTGAACGAAATCCCCGGCCTTGAGGCATCTCGCCTCGCCCTCGTCCTCGAAGCGCAGCCTGGCTTCGCCGGTGAGGAGCGCCACCCATTCCCCGTCATCCTGGTCGTACCAGAAGCCGGGGGGACTGGCCTGGCCGGTGGAGACGATGCGCTCGACCCGGAGCCCGGGCCGGGCCAGCAGCTCGAGGAACTGCTCGGCGTCGCTTCCCGGCGCCGGCAGTTGCTCGAACAGGTTGGCGGGCAGCGTCACACGCCCTGCTTGAGGCTGGCCTCGATGAAGTCGTCCAGGTCGCCGTCCAGCACGGCCTGGGTGTTGCCGACCTCGTAATTGGTGCGCAGGTCCTTGATGCGGGACTGGTCCAGCACGTAGGAGCGGATCTGGTGGCCCCAGCCGATGTCGGACTTGGCGTCCTCCAGCTTCTGCTTCTCCGCCTGCTGCTTGCGCAGCTCGAACTCGTACAGGCGGGCCCGCAGCATCTTCCAGGCCTCGTCCCGGTTGCGGTGCTGGGAACGGTCGTTCTGGCACTGGACCACGATGCCGGAGGGAGTGTGGGTCAGGCGCACCGCCGAGTCGGTCTTGTTGATGTGCTGGCCGCCGGCGCCGGAGGCGCGGAAGGTGTCGGTACGCACATCCGCCGGGTTGATGTCGATCTCGATGGAGTCGTCCACTTCCGGATAGACGAAGACGGAAGTGAAGCTCGTGTGGCGGCGGGCGTTGGAGTCGAAGGGCGACTTCCGCACCAGGCGGTGGATGCCGGTCTCGGTGCGCAGCATGCCGTAGGCGTAGTCGCCGGTGAACTTGATGGTGGCGCTCTTGATGCCGGCCACGTCGCCCTCGGATTCTTCCATCACCTCGACGTTGTAGCCCTTGCGCTCGCCCCACTTGACGTACATGCGCTCCAGCATGGACGCCCAGTCCTGGGCCTCGGTGCCGCCGGCGCCGGCCTGGATTTCCAGGAAGCAGGGGCTGGGGTCCTGGGGATTGTTGAACATGCGGCGGAACTCGAGGGCGGCCACCTTCTTCTCGACTTCGGCGGCGTCGGCCTCGACGGCATGGAGGGTGTCGTCGTCACCTTCCTCCCTGCCCATGTCGAAGAGCTCGCGGCCATCGTCGAGGCCCTGCTGGACGTCCTCCAGCACCAGGACGATGTCTTCCAGGCTCTTCTTTTCCCGGCCCATTTCCTGGGCGCGCTTGGCATCGTCCCAGACCTTGGGGTCTTCCAGTTCCTTGTTCAGGAGCGTCAGTCGTTCGCGCTTCTGATCGTAGTCAAAGATACCTCCGAAGCTCGGCGGCGCGCTGCGCCAGATCGTCGAGCTTGTTGGAGATGCTGTTCAGTTGTTCGGCTTCCATGTCTCTTATCCGCGATACCAAATGTTCGATTATAGCTTGCTGCAATATTCCGACGAAGGCGGACAGCCCTGTCCAGGTACCAGCCTGGGGCGGCGCCGTGCCCCAGGCTGGTGCGCCTTCCTGTTGACCATTCCCGGCCGCCCGGAGATTCACCAGCCGCATCAGGCCCTTAGCGGCGCGGCATGACACTGGCAGGAATTTTGCGTTGGACAGCCATGATCCATGCGGGAAAAGCAAATGCCTGACTTCGACAACATCATTGAACGCGACGCTGCCCGGGAGGCCGACATGTGGCGCGACATCGACAGCGACCGGGTGCTGCGGGTGCTGGTGCAGAACCTGGACGGCATGGTCTTCCGCTGCGCCATCGACGAGGTGTGGACCCTCCGCTTCGCCAGCAGCGGCTGCCTGGCCCTGACCGGCTACAGCCAGCATGAGCTGAGGGAGACCCGGGGCATCAGCCTGGAGGCCCTGACCCATCCCGACGACCGCCGGCGGGTGCGCCGGGCCATCATGGCGGCGGTGGAGCGGGGCGCCGCCTACCGGGTGGATTACCGCATCCGCTGCCGGGACGGCGGCGAGAAGTGGGTCCTGGAGCGGGGCCGCTGCGTCGCCGACGAGGCGGGCGGCGAGGTGCTGGAGGGTTTCATCGAGGACGTGACCGAGCGCCTGCGCACGGAGGTGCGCCTGGCGGAGACCGAGCTGCGCTACCGCAGCATTTTCGAGAATTCGGTCGTCGGCATGTTCCAGACGTCCCCCGAGGGCCATTACCTCGCCGCCAACCAGGCCCTGGCCGAGCTCTACGGCTACGACTCCCCGGCCGGCCTGGTGGCCGGCCTGTCGGACATCGCCAACCGGCTCTACGTCCAGCCCGGGCGCCGGGACGACTTCAAGCGCCTGATCCAGCTCCACGGCAAGGTCCGGGACTTCGAGTCCGAGGTGTACCGGAGCAACGGCAAGACCATCTGGATATCCGAGAATGCCCACGCCGTGCGGGCGCCGGACGGGTCGCTCCTCTACTACGAGGGCACGGTGGAGGACATCAGCGAGCGCCGCCAGTACCAGGCGCAGCTGGAGTATCAGGCGACCCACGACGCCCTCACCGGCCTGCCCAACCGCAACCTCCTCCAGGACCGCCTGGAGCAGGCGGTCAAGGCGGCCGGCCGCAGCGGCAGCCAGGTGGCGGTGGCCTTCGTGGATATCGACAATTTCAAGTTCATCAACGACAGCCTGGGGCACGGGGTGGGGGACCGCCTGCTGGTGGAAATCGCCGATCGCCTCAAGGCCTGCCTGCGGGCCACCGACACGGTCGCCCGCTACGGCGGCGACGAGTTCGTGCTCATCCTCGGGGAGCAGACGGCGCTGGGCACCGTGGTGCAGATGCTGGAGCGGGTGCTGGCCGCCATCCACGAGCCTGTCGTGCTGGACGGGCACGAGTTGCGGGTGAGCGGCAGCATCGGCGTCAGCCTCTTCCCCCTGAACGGCGCCGACCTCGACATCCTGCTGAGCCAGGCGGACGCGGCCATGTACCATGCCAAGGAGTCGGGCAAGGGCTGCTTCCGCTTCTATGCCCGGGAACTCAATGCGGCGGCCCACGAGCGGTTGGTGCTGGAGTCCGCCCTGCGGCGGGCGGTGGCGGAAGAGCGCCTGACGGTGGCCTACCAGCCCAAGGTGGATGCGGCGGGGCGCCTGGTGGGCTGCGAGGCCCTGGTGCGCTGGGAGAGCCCCGAGTTCGGTCCGGTGTCGCCGGTGAAATTCATCCCCCTGGCGGAGGAGATCGGGCTTATCCGGCCCATCACCGAATTCGTCCTCCGTTCCGCCTGCCGGGAGGCGGCGGGCTGGGGCGGGCTGCATGTGGCGGTGAACCTGTCGGCCCGGCAGTTCTCGGACCGGGACCTGGTCGGGCTGGTGGCCGACGTGCTGGCGGAGACGGGACTGCCGGCCGCCTGCCTGCAACTGGAGATCACCGAGGGCCTCCTGGTGGGGGACGTGGAACGGGCGGTGGCGATCCTGACGGCCCTCAAGGAACTGGGGGTCGGCATCGCCGTGGACGATTTCGGCACCGGCTATTCCTCCCTGGCTTATTTGAAGCGCTTCCCCATCGACATCCTGAAGATCGACCGCTCCTTCGTCATGGAATGCCACCGGGGGGAGGAGGCCATGGCCATTCCCAGGGCGATCATTTCCC
>DATFAA010000151.1:0-3458 GCA_035255045.1 Rhodocyclaceae bacterium
GGTGGTGGACCTGGCGGTGCGCTTCGGCCGCCCGCCCCGGGACATCACCCGGCGCACCTGCATCGTCATCGTCGAGGTGGAATCCGAGAAGGGTTCCCAGGAAATGGGCATCGTCGTCGATGCGGTGTCGGAAGTGCTGGAGATCCCCGCCACCGACATCGAGCCGCCGCCGGAATTCGGCGCCAAGATCCGCATCGACTTCATCCAGGGCATGGGCAAGGTCGGCGGCAAGTTCGTGGTCATCCTCGATGCAAACCGCGTGCTGTCCATGGACGAGGTGGCTGTTATCGCCAGCCTGGTAGCGAACGACGCCCTAGTCTCATAGGCCGCCAGCCCCGGTCAATTTTTCCACGTTCGTGACGGCAGAACTGAAAGCGCCGTGCAGTGCCGCCTCGTAGACCTCAATCTCAAGACTGCTTCAATAGGGAATACAAAAATGACCATCGCAAAAAAAATGATCCTGCTGATAGCCTCGGCCCTGCTAGGCACGCTGGTCCTCGCCGGGACGGCCTATTTCCAGATGGGCCGTGTCTACGACGCCGCCAACTTCGCCAATGTCAACGTCGTACCCAGTCTCCAGACCCTCGCTACCGCCAACACCGCTCTCGGAAACTTGCGTGCCCAGACCTGGCAGCATGTCGCCCTCAGCGATCCGGCGGCCATGGCTGAGATGGACCAGAAAATCACTGCCAGCCGCCAGAAGTTTGAAGACGCACTCAACAAGTACGAGAAGGAACTGATCGCCGATGACAAGGATCGTGCCCTGCTCGGAGCTGTCCGCGCCGCCTACAAGGATTACGTCGCCATGTCCGATCGGGGCTTGGTCGATTCGCGGGCGAATCGCAGCGACCAGGCCCGGGACTTCCTCCTCAAGAACCAGAGGCTGGGTGCCAAGCTGGCTGAGGCCTTCGAGGAACATCGTGCCTACAACGGTGAAGTAGGGGACCGGAGCTCGAGAGAGGCCGTGGCTGCCAAGTCTACCGCCACGACCATCGCCGTTGTCGTATTCCTCGGCACCCTGGCCATGGTAGCGACCTTGGGCCTATTCATTGCCCGCAATATCACCCGCTCCCTCGCCGACGTGACCAGCGTGGCCGACAAGATCGCCGCCGGCGACCTGTCGGTGAAAATCGAGGTGGATACTCAGGACGAGATCGGCCAGTTGAAGGCTTCCATGAAGCGCATGGGCGACGCCATCCTCGCCCTCGTGGCAGACGCCGGCAAGCTTTCTTCCGCCACCCTTGATGGCCGCCTCGACACGCGCGCCGACGCCACCCGTCACCAGGGTGAATTCAAGACCATCATCGATGGACTGAATCAGGTCATGGAAGCCCTGGTAGCCCCGATGAACGACATCACCCGGGTCATGTCCGCCGTCGAAGGCGGCGACTTGACCAAGACGATCCAGGCGGAATACCGGGGACAGTTTAAGCAGCTGTGCGACGCCGTAAACGGCACGGTGGGGAAGTTGGCACAGATCATCACTGCCATCACGCAGGTGATGTCTGCCGCCGAGAACGGCGATTTGACCATGAGCATCCAGGCGGAAGCCCTTGGCCAGTTCAAGCAGCTCTGCGACTCGGTCAATGCCACGGTGGAGAAGCTGTCCCAGACCATTTCCGAGGTGAACAACACCGCCGAGACCCTGGCCTCGGCCACCATTCAAGTGTCGTCCACCGCCCAATCGCTCTCCCAGGCCTCCAGCGAGCAGGCATCCAGCGTCGAAGAAACCTCCGCATCGGTCGAGCAGATGTCCTCCTCCATCAAGCAGAACTCCGAGAACGCCAAGGTGGCTGACACCATGTCGGCCGAGGGTACGCACAAGGCTGCCGAGGGCGGCGAAGCCGTGACCGAGACGGTGACCGCCATGAAGCAGATCGCCAAGCGCATCGGCATCATCGACGACATCGCCTACCAGACCAATCTCCTGGCCCTGAACGCCGCCATCGAGGCCGCCCGGGCCGGGGACCACGGCAAGGGCTTCGCCGTGGTGGCGGCGGAGGTGCGGAAACTGGCCGAACGAAGCCAGGTCGCGGCCCAGGAAATCGGCCAGCTGGCCACCAACAGCGTCGGCCTGGCCGAGAAGGCCGGCAAACTTCTGGACGAGATCGTCCCCGCCACCAAGAAGACGGCGGACCTGGTGCAGGAAATCACCGCGGGGTCGGAGGAGCAGTCGGCCGGGGTCGAGCAGATCAACAGCGCCATGGGGCAACTGAGCCAGCTCACCCAGCAGAACGCCTCGGCCTCCGAGGAACTGGCCGCCACCTCCGAAGAGATGTCCTCCCAGGCGGAAACCCTCAAGCAACTGATGGCCTTCTTCACGGTGGAACGTCATCGGCGCCAACCGACCAGCGCCTCCCAAGCCAAGGGGAAAGCGCCCGCGACGATGCAGGCGCTCTCCCCAACTCGCCCAGCGAAGAAGGGCAACGGCTCCGCCGAGGCGTTCGAGGCTGAATTTGTTCGCTTCTAAAGGTGCGCCATGCCAGCTACTGAAACCCAAGTGACCACCCAGCCGGCCCTGGTGCCGGCCGGCGGACAAGCCCTCATCCAGGAGTCCGGCGACCAGCAGCAGTACCTCACCTTCTCCCTCGGGGAGGAGATGTTCGCCATCGGCATCCTGGCCATCCGGGAAATCATCGAGTACGGTCAGGTGACTGAGGTCCCCATGACCCCACCCTTCATCCGCGGGGTCATCAACCTGCGGGGCGCCGTGGTGCCGGTGGTGGATCTGGCGGTGCGCTTCGGCCGCCCGCCCCGGGACATCACCCGGCGCACCTGCATCGTCATCGTCGAGGTGGAATCCGAGAAGGGTTCCCAGGAGATGGGCATCGTCGTCGATGCGGTATCGGAAGTGCTGGAGATCCCCGCCGCCGACATCGAGCCGCCGCCGGAATTCGGCGCCAAGATCCGCATCGACTTCATCCAGGGCATGGGCAAGGTCGGCGGCAAGTTCGTTGTCATCCTCGATGCAAACCGCGTGCTGTCCATGGACGAGGTGGCTGTTATCGCCAGCCTGGCGGCGAGCGGCGCCGCGGTGTCCTGAGCGGTCACCCCACGCCCCCAATCAAACAATCAATCGTCGAAGAGGTAATTATGTTCAGGGAGATGAAACTCGGCCTGCGTCTGGGCCTGGGATTCGGCATCGTGGTGGTACTGCTGTTGATGATCTCGATCATGGGCGCCCACTCCATTTCGAACCTGTCCGGCCAGGTGAATGTCCTGGTCCACGACCGCTTCCCCAAGACGGTGTGGGCCAACGACATCATCGATGCCGTCAACGTCACCGCCCGGGTGAGCCGCAATTCCCTGCTCCTCACCAACCCTGAGGACATCCGGAAGGAACTGGCCCGCATTCCCGAGCAGGCTCAGCTGATCACCGACCGCTTCGACAAGCTGACCGCCGCCATCACCTCCGAGAAGGGCAAGGAACTGTTGAAGAAGTCCCAGGAGCTGCGGGC
>DATFAA010000152.1:0-3458 GCA_035255045.1 Rhodocyclaceae bacterium
ACCCTGTGGCCCGATGCCCCCGGCCTGACCGACCGTGACCGCCGGCGGGGCAAGCACCTGGCCTGCCAGTGCCGGCCGCTGGGGGACTGCACCATCCGGGTCCGCTGCGGCGAGGAATACCGCCCGGTGCGGCCGACGCGGCGCGGCCTCGCCCGCCTGGAGAGCCGGCGCCAGCTGACGCCCGACATGGCGGAGTTCACCTTCCGCACCGACGGACCGGCGGATTTCCTGGCCGGCCAGTACGCCCTCCTCTACCCGCCGGACACGCCGGGCGCCCGGGCCTATTCCATGGCCAACGGCGCCAATGCCGAGGGCCTGTGGCGCTTCGTCATCCGGCGCGTTCCTGGGGGCCGGGGCAGCAATGCCCTCTTCGACCGGGTCGCCGTCGGCGATGGGGTCGTCCTCGACGGCCCCTACGGTCACGCCTACCTGCGCGACGACAGCGACCGGGAGATCGTCTGCATCGCCGGCGGCTCCGGTCTGGCGCCCATGCTGGCCATCGCCCGCGCCGCCCTGGCCGGGGATGCCTCCCGTCCGGTGCACTTCTTCGACGGCGTCCGGACCCACCGCGACCTGTGCGGCGAAAGCCTCCTGGCGGAGGCGCTGCCGGATCGCAGCGGGCTCGCCTACACCCCCGTGCTGTCGGCGCCGGAGGCAGCGGCGGCCTGGTCAGGCGCCGTCGGCTTCGTCCATGAAGCCGTGGAGCGCGCCCTGACCCAGCCCCTCGCGCGCTACGAGTTCTACTTCGCCGGGCCGCCGCCCATGATCGAGGCGGTCCAGACCCTCCTGCTGCACCGCCACCAGGTGCCGTTCCAGCAAATCCATTTCGACCGCTTTCTCTGAACAGGAGTAACCCCATGCCCCAATTCCAGCGTCTCATCGCCTTCCTGGGCATTCTCTGCCTGGCCGGCCCGGCGGCCGCCACCAACGTCTTCCGCCTCGAGGGCTACGGTGCCGTTTCCCGCGCCATGGGCGGCACCGCCGCCGCCTACGACACCGGCAGCGCCGGGCTCATGGCCAATCCGGCCACCCTCGGCCTGGGCGCCGCCGGCAGCACCGTGGACCTGGGTTTCGACCTGGTCACCACCAGCCGGCTGCAAGTCACCGACACCGCCACCGGCGAAACCGCCCGCTCCGGCCATCGGGACATCACCAGTGCCTATTTCGCCCCCCAGGCCGGCTATGTCCGGCGCACCGGCCCCCTGAGCTGGGGCGTCGGCGCCTATGCCGGCGGGGGCCTGGGCACCCAGTACGGCAAGAGCAGCTTCCTGTCCCGGACCCCGGGCGGCATCGATACGGGCCTGGAGAATTCCAGCCGCCTCCTGGTGCTCCAGATTCCCGTGGGCATGTCCTGGGAGGTCAATGACCGCCTGACCGTCGGGGCGGCCGTCGAGGCGCTGTGGACGGGCCTCAACCTCAATCTGCTCCTCGGGGCCGACCAGGTGGGCGGGCTGATCGGGCAGAACCGGGCCAGGGGTACCCTGGTGCCGGTGCTGGCGGGCATCCCGGGACTGGAGGGAGCCCATTTCAGCCTCTCCAAGGGCAGCGACATCCACAGCGGGGTGGAGGCCTGGGGCTGGGGCGGACGCCTCGGCCTCACCTACCGGCTCTCGGACAGCACCCGCCTGGGCGCCGCCTACAACCTGAAGAGCCACCTCGGCGACCTCAAGGGACGGGCCCGGCTGACCGCCGTCAGTTCCGTCGCCGGGCAGATTCCCCTCTCCGGCGACATCCGCATCGTGGATTTCCAGATGCCGGCCGCCCTGACCATCGGCGTGGCCCACCAGGCCACCGAGAACCTGCTGCTGGCGGCGGACATTTCCCATGTCGGCTGGAAGGACGTGATGAAGGACGTCAAGGTCCGCTACACGGCCAACGGCGGCGGCGACCTGGCCATCGAGCTGCCGCAGAATTACCGGGACGTCACCATCCTGAGCCTCGGCGCCGCCTACCGGCTGAACCAGTGGACCTTGCGCGCCGGCGCCAGCGTCGCCAATCAGGCCATCCCGGACAACATGCTGTTCGCCGTGATCCCGGCGACGCCCACCCGCCATCTGGCGGCCGGCTTCTCCTACGAGTTCGACCGGGACAATGTGGTCAATTTCGCCTACAGCCATGCCCTCAAGACCACCCTCAGCAACTCCAGTCTGCCCAACGTCTCGCCCACCGCGCCGATCCGGGTGGAACATACCCAGGACAATTTCCTCCTGAGCTATTCCCGTCGCTTCTAGCGGTTCGGAAGCAACCTGCCCGAAAGGAGTATGAGCGAAGGTTTCCCGCACGGCATTGGCTGTTATTCTTAGAATCCCACAAAAACAGATCGGTCCGGCCGGCCCTGCCGGCACGGACCGAAACCCAACGGAGGAGATGATGACGACCAAACAGTCGGGGAGGGAGACGTCCGGGCGTCTCCCGCCGGAGAGGCAGGCGCGGCCGCTGGATCATCCGCTGTCGCAACCCATACACGTTCCCGACATCCGGGACTTGACCAAGCGCCTGCGCTTCGCCCCCCAGCAGGGCCGCATCTGGCTGGACGACCAGCGCATGATGCTCATGCACGTCAGCTCCTTCGGTTCCCTGCGCCAGGAACTGATCGAGAGCCTGGGGAAGGAGACGGCCCGGGGCCTGATCACCCGCATCGGCTACCAGGCCGGCACCCACGACGCCGCCATGACGCGGCGCATCCGCGCCGGGTCCAAGACCAACGACGACTTCCTCGCCGGCCCCCAGATGGTGTCCCTCGAAGGCATCGTCCATTGCGAACCGGCCGCCCTGGAAATCGACGTCGAGCGCGGCCACTATTACGGCGACTTCTACCTGATCGACTGTTCGGAGGCCGAGGCCCACATCGCCAGCTACGGCATCGGCAACGAGGCGGTGTGCTGGATGCTGGTGGGCTACGCCTGTGGCTACACCAGCGCCTTCATGGGCCGCCCCATCCTGTGGCGGGAAATCGAATGCCGGGCCATGGGGCATTCCAGATGCCGGGTCGTGGGCAAGCCCGTGGAGGAATGGGACGACCCCGACGACGACCTGCGCTTCCTGCAGATCGGCGACTTCGTCAAATGGTCGGCCTCCCCCCAGGTACCCCGGCCCGCGGCCAGCCGCATCGCCGAGCGCATCTCGACCGCCAAGGAGAACAGCTTCGGCATGGTCGGCATCTCGGCGGGGTTCAATACCGTCTGCCACATGGTCAAGAAGGCCGCCCCCACCGAGGCCACCGTCCTGTTCCTGGGGGAGAGCGGCGTCGGCAAGGAAATCTTCGCCAACAACCTCCACCGGCTGAGCAACCGCAGCCATGGCCCCTTCGTCGCCATCAACTGCGCCGCCATCCCGGAACATCTGATGGAATCCGAGCTGTTCGGCGTCGAGAAGGGCGGCTACACGGGAGCCACCTCCTCCCGGCCCGGCCGCTTCGAGCGGGCCCACGGGGGCACCCTGTTCCTGGACGAAATCGG
>DATFAA010000153.1:0-22626 GCA_035255045.1 Rhodocyclaceae bacterium
CCCTCCACCACGCCGTTGGCCGCCCGCCACATCATGGCCGTCACCCCGAGGGCGATGATGGCCTGCTGGCCGAGGTTGAGGCCGGTGAGACTCAATTGGCTGCGGGTGGCGGCATCTTCCCACTTCTTCATCTGCCGGTCGTAGCGCCGGGCCTCGTACTCCTCGTTGTTGAAGTACTTCACCGTCTCGTAGTTGATGAGGCTGTCGATGGCCCGGGAGTTGGCCGCCGAGTCGGTTTCGTTCACGGCACGCCGGATATCGATGCGCAGGTTGCTGACCTTGACGGTGAAGACGATGTAGGCCGTGAGGGAGACGGCGGTGATGAGCACGAAGCCGGCGTCGTACTGGATGAAGAGGATGCCGAGCACCAGGGAAATTTCCACCAGGGTCGGCAGGATCGAATAAAGGGAGTAGCTGATCAGGCTGGAGATGGAGCGGCTGCCCCGTTCGATGTCCCGGGAGACCCCGCCGGTCTGCCGTTCCAGGTGAAAGCGCAGGGACAGGGCGTGGAGATGGCGGAACACCTGCAGGGCGATGTGCCGCACCGCCTGCTGGGTCACCCGGGCGAAGAAGACTTCCCGCAGCTCCGTGAACAGGGAGGTGGAGAAGCGCAGGATCCCGTAGAGCATGAGAAGGCCCATCGGCAGGGCCAGGGCCTGCTGGGTCACCGACAGGCTGTCGATCATGTGCTTGAAGACCACCGGCACGGCCACGTTGGCCACCTTGGCGCCGACCAGGCAGCCCATGGCCAGGAGCACCCGCAGGCGGTATTGCCAGAGATAGGGGAAGAGGGTGCGGATGGTCAGCCAAGCGTGGGTCGCCTGCAGGGGAGGGGCGGCGGGGGGCTTGGGAAGGGCGGAGACGCGGCGCATTTCGACGGTTTCGGGGGGCAGGGGGTTAAGCAGTATATGAAAACTTGCCGGCTTCCGCGAAAATCCGGCTGTAACTAAGGGAGACAACTATGGCACAAGAAACGATCAGGCTGCCGGAGCGGTCGCCGACTCTGCGGGTCGTGCCCATGCCGGCGGACCTGAACCAGAACGGCGACATCTTCGGCGGCTGGGTCATGGCCCAGGTGGACGTGGCCGGCTCCATTCCCGCCATGCGCCGGGCCCGGGGGCGGGTGGCGACGGTATCGGTCAATTCCTTCCTGTTCAAGCAGCCCATCTCGGTCGGCGACGTGGTCAGCCTCTACGCCGACATCGTCAAGGTCGGCCGGACTTCGATCACGGTCAATGTCGAGGTCTATGCCGAACGCAATCATGCCGCCCCGGTGATCGTGAAAGTCACGGAGGCCCAGCTGACCTACGTCGCCATCGATTCCAATGGCGGAAAACGCGACGTGCCGCCGGAAAATGCGTAAAATCCGCCGGTTAAGAACATATATACCGCTTTCCTGGAGAGTTCCGATGCCCAAGACGACCATGCGCCTCCTGCCTGCCCTGCTGCTGGGAGCTTTCGCCGGGTCCGCCTGCGCCGCCGGCTTCCAGCTCTGGGAGCAGAACGCCAGCGGCATTGGTACCTCCTACGCCGGCTCCGCCGCCATCGCCGACAACGCCAGTACCATCTTCTTCAACCCGGCCGGCATGACCCAGCTGTCGGGGCTGCGTGTTTCCGCCGGCGTATCCGCGGTACGGCCGAGCTTCAAGTTCAGGAATGAAGGCTCCTCGGGCAGCCCGGCGATCCAGCCGCTGATGACCGGCGGCAACGGCGGCGACGCCGGCGGCTGGAGCGGCCTGCCCAACGCCTACCTGGCCTGGCAGATTGCCCCCGACTGGTCGCTGGGGCTCGGCATCTCCAGCCCCTTTGGCCTGTTCACCAAGTACGACGACTCCAACTGGATCGGCCGCTTCCACTCCCTGAAGGCCGAGATCCAGACCGTCAATATCAACCCCGCCGTCGCCTACCGGCTGAGCGACAAGGTTTCCCTGGGGTTCGGCCTCGATTACCAGCGCATCGACGCCGAGATGACCAACGCCGTGCCCGGCGCCAACCTCTACTCCCGGCTGAAGGGCGACGACGCCACCTGGGGCTGGAACGCCGGCGCCCTGTTCACCCTGTCGCCGGCCATGCGGGTCGGGGTCTCCTACCGCTCCAGCATCAAGCACCGGCTGGAAGGCAATGCCGACACCGCCCTCGGCAGCACGCCGGTCCGCGCCGACCTCAAGCTGCCCGACACCTTCATCCTGTCCGTCTGGCAGCAGGTGTCGGACCGCTGGGAGGCCATGGGCGACCTCTCCTACACCAACTGGAGCACCGTCGACCGGCTCGACATCATCAACCGCACCACTGGCGCCCAGTACGGCAGCGAGCCGTTCGGCTACCGGGATTCCTGGCGCTTCGCCTGGGGGGCAGCCTACAAGGTGAATGATGCCTGGAAGTCCAAGTTCGGCATCGCCTACGATCGCACGCCGACCACCAACGGCGACCGCTCGGCGCGAGTACCGGACAACAACCGCATCTGGCTGTCCGTCGGCGGGCAGTGGAAGCCCTCCAAGGACACGGCCGTCGATTTCGGCTACGCGTATCTCTACCTCCGGGACCCGACCATCAACCAGACCAAGGACTTCGGTGGTGGCAACACGGCCACCCTGCGCGGCAAGTACGACGACAGCGCCCATGTCCTCGGCGTGCAGTATTCCCAGGGATTCTGATCGTCCCCAGGGACCGGAACACTGATCGAACATGGATCTTGGCAGTATTGTGATTGGCTGGCGCGAGGCCGTACTGGGCGTCATTGTCCTGCTCGCCATCTACATGTTTGTGGTGGTCTGGCGCATGCGGCGCCTGCGGGAAAAGCCGGCGGCCGAGCCGGCCGCTCCGGCCGAGCCCCGTGTCGAGGCAGGCGAGGAAGCCCCCGACTGGCAGGCCACCCAGTCCCGCCTGGCCCAGGAAACCTTCATGCGGGGCATCGAGAACGAACTGGCCCAGCTGCGGGAGGAAGTGGACGCCCTGCGGGGGGAGGTGGCTGCGCTGCGGGACGAGATGTGGCAGGAAGTGGGCCACATGCGGGCCACCCAGACGGTTTCACCCCTTTACAACGATGCGATGCAGATGGCACAGCTGGGGCATGATCCAGCCACCATCGCCGAGCGCTGCGGCATAGCCCGCGCCGAGGCGGAACTGGTGGTGGCCCTGGTAAAAAGTCAAAACAACTGAGGGCGGGCATGGCTGATAAGAACGAAGCTTCGAGTAATCCCGAAGCCGCGGGGGACTTGCGCGGCACTCTGGTCCGGCGCCTGGCGGTGGCGGGCATCCTGGTGGCGGTGCTGCTCGCCGTCCTGGCCTTCTTCGACTACCTCGCCAATCCGGAGGAGCCGGAAGCCCCCGTGTTCACCAAGCCGGTGCCGGTGCCGCCCAAGAAGGAAGTCACCCAGCCGGTAACGCCCACCGAATCCCTGCCTGAGCCGCCCAAGCCCGAAGTCGCCCCGGAAAAGCCGGCGGAACCGCCGCCCAAGCCCGAAGTGCCGGCCCAGCCCGCCGCCCCGGCGCCGGAAGTTCGGCCCGAAGCCAAGGCGCCGGCCAAACCTGCCGCTCCTCCAGTCCCTACCCAGCCGGCGGCGCCCAAGCCGGCCGCGCCGGTTCCGGCGCCGCAGCCTCAATTCGTCAAGCCGGCTCCGGCAGTGCAGGCGCCTCCTCCGGCCGCGACGCAGGCTCCCGTCACCAGGGCGCCGGCCGAACCCAAAGTGGCCCAGCCCCTGGCTCCCCGGCCGCCGGAAGCGGTGCCGCCCGCCCACCAGGTGCCGGCTCCCCTGCGGCTGTTCGCGGGCTATGTGGTGCAAGCGGGAGTATTCACCAGCGTCCAGCGGGCCGAGGAACTCCATGCCAAGCTGACCCTGAATGGCATTCCTTCGACCCTGGAAGCCAGGGTTCAGGCGGGGCCCTTCAAGAACCGCGCCGAGGCTGCCGCTGCCCAGGAGAAAATGAAGGCCCTGGGCATCGAGGCGGTGCTGATTCCGCCCAAGGGCGGGCGCTAAGCCTCCAGCTGCTTTCGCATGCGCTTGGCGAAGACCGTCATCTCCTTGGCGGCCTGGATGTCGCCCCGCTCGGTGGCGACCGCGATGCCACGCTCGTAGGCGGCCAGGGCCTCGGCCGGACGGTTGGTCGCCGCCAGGGCCTTGCCCAGGAGCTTCCAGCCGGCCGAGAACCTGGGGTCCCGGTCGACGGTCTGCTGGAAATACTCCGCCGCCTTGTCCACTTCGCCCAGCTTGAGGTACTCGTTGCCCAGGGAATAGCGCAGCAGGGCGTTGTCGCGGGGACCGTTCAGGAGCTTTTCCAGGTTGGTGATGGCGGGAGTCGTCATTTAAGATTCTGGGTTCGAGTTTTCGTCATTTTATGGGACAACGCCATGCGCAAAACGATCATTTCCACCCCTAACGCTCCCGCCGCCATCGGCACCTACTCCCAGGCCGTCAAGGTCGGCGACACCGTCTACATGTCCGGACAGATCGGCCTCGATCCTGCCAGCATGCAGATGGTGGAAGGCATCGACGCCCAGATCGTGCGGGTGTTCGAGAACCTCAAGGCGGTGGCCGAAGCCGCCGGCGGCTCCCTGGCCGACGTGGTGAAGCTCAATGTCTTCCTCACCGACCTGGCCAATTTCGCCAAGGTCAACGAGACCATGGCCAAGTATTTCAGCGAGCCCTTCCCGGCCCGGGCCGCGGTCGGCGTCAAGGAGCTGCCGCGGGGCGCCCTGGTGGAGGCCGACGCGGTCATGTGCCTGGCGGCATGACCCAGGCGGAGGCGGCCGCTCCCATCCGGGTCTCCGAGGCGCTGCAGAAGAAGCTCGCCAAGCTCGGCCTCGTCACCGAGGCCGACCTGCTGGTCCATCTGCCCCTGCGCTACGAGGACGAGACCCGCATCACGCCGGTGGCGGATGCCCCCTGGGGCGAGCCGGTGCAATTGGAAGTGGTGGTCGTCTCCAGTGAAGTGCAGTTCCGGCCCCGCCGCCAGCTGGTGGTGCGGGCCCAGGACGCCGGCTCCGGCGCCGAGGTGTGGCTGCGCTTCTTCAGCTTCTACCCCAACCAGCGCGCCATGCTCTCCGAGGGCGCCCGCCTGCGCCTCTTCGGCGAAGTGCGGGGCGGCTTCTTCGGCGCCGAGATGGTGCATCCCCGCTTCCGGGTGGTGAGCGAGGACGAGCACCTGCCCACCGGGCTGACGCCCATTTATCCCACCACCGCCGGCCTCGCCCCCGCGGCCCTCAGGAAGCTCATCACCCGCACCCTGGCTGAGGCCGACCTCTCCGACACCCTGGAGGAGGGCATGCTGGCCCGCCTCAAGCTGCCGTCCTTCGCTGCCGCCCTGCGCTTCCTCCATGCCCCGCCGCCAGGGACGCCCGTGGAAGCGCTCCAGACGGGCAGCCACCCGGCCTGGCGGCGGGTCAAGTTCGACGAGGTGCTGGCCCAGCAGCTCTCCCTGCGGCGGGCCTACCGGGCCCGGCGCCAGCAGGGGGCGCCGGAACTCAAGGCCCCGGGCCGCCTGGCCGAGCGCCTGCTGGCGGGACTACCCTTCGGCCTCACCGGCGCCCAGCGCCGGGCGGTGGACGAGATCGCCGCCGACCTGGCCAAGCCCTATCCCATGCAGCGCCTCCTCCAGGGGGACGTGGGCAGCGGCAAGACTATCGTCGCCGCCCTGGCCGCCTGCCAGGCCATCGAGGCCGGCTGGCAGGCGGCCTTCATGGCCCCCACCGAAATCCTGGCGGAGCAGCACTACCTCAAGCTGAAAGCCTGGCTGGAGCCCCTCGGGGTTACGGTGGCCTGGCTCTCCGGCAGCCTCAAGGCGGCTGCCAAGCGGGAGCAGCAGGCCCGGGTGGCGGCCGAGGCCCTGCTGGTGGTGGGCACCCACGCCCTCATCCAGGAATCGGTCGATTTTTCCCGCCTGGGGCTGGCCATCGTGGACGAGCAGCACCGCTTCGGCGTCCAGCAGCGCCTGGCCCTGCGCAAGAAGGGAGCCAACCCCCACCAGCTCATGATGTCGGCCACCCCCATTCCCCGCACCCTGGCCATGAGCTACTACGCCGACCTGGACGTCACGGTGCTGGACGAGCTGCCGCCGGGCCGCACGCCGGTGCGCACCCGCCTGGTTTCCGACGCCCGCCGGGACGACGTGGTGGCCTTCGTCGCCAAGCACGTCGACGAGGGGCGGCAGGCCTACTGGGTGTGCCCATTGATCGAGGAGTCCGAGGCCCTGCAGCTGCAGACCGCCCAGGACACCTTCGAGCACCTTTCCGCCGACCTGCCCGGGCTGCGCATTGGCCTGGTGCACGGGCGCCTCAAGGCCGACGAGAAGCAGGCCACCATGGCCGCCTTCGCCGCCGGGGAAATCGATGTCCTGGTGGCGACCACGGTGATCGAGGTGGGGGTCGACGTGCCCAACGCCAGCCTCATGGTCATCGAGCACGCCGAGCGCTTCGGCCTTTCCCAGCTGCATCAGCTGCGGGGGCGGGTGGGGCGGGGCAGCCACGAGTCGAGTTGCGTGCTGCTCTATGCCCAGCCCCTGTCGGAAACCGCCCGGCAGCGCCTCAAGATCATCTACGAGAACACCGACGGCTTCGAGATCGCCCGCCAGGACCTCCAGCTGCGCGGTCCCGGCGAATTCGTCGGCAGCCGCCAGAGCGGCGTGCCCCTGCTGCGCTATGCCGACCTGGAAAGGGACGCCGACTTGGTGGAAGCGGCCCGCACCGTCGCCGAACAACTCCTGGACCAGTCGCCGGAGCGGGCCGAGAGGCACCTGAAGCGCTGGCTCGGCTCCCGGGAGGAACTGTTGAAGTCCTGACCTAGGCCGACCGCCGGCAGGCCGGGAAATTGATGGCGCTGGCCAGGGGCTCGGAAGGTTCCAGCAGGTCCGCCAGGGTATAGCCGTCCAGGACCACGAAGAGGGCCTGGAGGGCCTCGTCCAGGATGCCGGTCAGGCGGCACACACCCTTCAGCCGGCAGGTCTTGGCTTCCGAAAAGCAGCCGGCCAGGCCGTTGTCCACTTCCGTCTCTCGTACCACGTCGCCGATGACGATCTCCCGGGGCGGGCGCCCCAGCCGCACGCCGCCGCCCTTGCCCCGCACCGTCTCGACGAAGCCGGCCCGGCCCAGCTGGTGGATGACCTTCATCAGGTGGGCTTCCGAAATGCCATAGGCTTCGGCGATTTCCGCAATGGTGGCCAAACGCCCGGGCTCCATGCCCAGGTACATCAATACGCGCAAGCTGTAGTCGGAGAAGGTGCTGAGTTTCATCCAGGATCAAGAGGGTGCCCAATTGGTTGATTATCGATCGGGCCGGCCGTAAAATTAAGATATAAAAATTATATAGCTTTTGACCCCGTCATCCAGAGGCCACCCCGACAAAATGTCCGCCCCCGCCAACGACAAGAAAGTCATCGAAATCCACGAGGTCCAAGGCCTCTACAAGTCCGAACCCAAGGTCTATCCCCGCACCATCACCGGTCTCTTCACTTCCTGGCGCTGGGCCTTCGTCTGGCTCACCCAGGCGGTGTTCTACGGCTTGTGCTGGCTGCCGTGGAACGGGCGCCAGGCGGTGCTCTTCGACCTCGACGCCCGGCGCTTCTACCTCTTCGACCTGGTGCTGTGGCCCCAGGACACCATCTACCTGGCGGTGCTCCTCATCCTCTCGGCCCTGGCCCTCTTCCTGTTCACCACGGTGGCGGGGCGATTGTGGTGCGGCTACGCCTGCCCACAGACGGTCTATACGGAGATCTTCCTGTGGATCGAGAAGATGATCGAAGGTGAGCGGCCCCAGCGCATGAAGCTGGACGCTTCCCCCTGGTCGGCCCGCAAGGTCCGCATCAAGGTCGCCAAGAACACGGCCTGGATCGCCTTCAGCCTGTGGACGGGCATCACTTTCGTCGGCTACTTCACCCCCATCCGCGACCTGGTGGGCGAGATGGCGACCTTGTCCCTCACCGGCTGGGAAAGCTTCTGGGTGCTCTTCTACGGCGCCGCCACCTACGGCAACGCCGGCTTCCTGCGGGAGCAGATGTGCAAGTACATCTGCCCCTACGCCCGCTTCCAGTCGGTGATGTTCGACCGGGACACCCTCATCATCACCTACGACGCCAAGCGCGGCGACCCCCGGGGCGCCCGCTCCAAGAAGGTCGATCCCAAGTCCGCCGGGCTCGGGGACTGCGTCGATTGCGGCATCTGCGTCCAGGTCTGCCCCACCGGCATCGACATCCGCAACGGCCTGCAGAACGAGTGCATCGGCTGCGCCGCCTGCATCGACGCCTGCGACCAAGTCATGGACAAGGTGGGCTATTCCCGGGGCCTGATCCGCTACTCCACCGAAAACGCCCTGCAGGAGAACCTCGGCCGCAAGGAAATCCTGCGCCGGGCCCTGCGCCCCCGCACCCAGATCTACGCCGCCGTCTTCCTGGCCGTCGCCATCGGCACCGGCTGGTCCCTGGGCACCCGCAAGCCCCTCAAGCTCGACATCCTGCGGGACCGGGCCGCCCTGGCCCGGGAGGCCGACGACGGCGCCATCGAGAACACCTTCCAGCTCCAGATCAGCAATGCCAGCGAACGGGCCAAGACCTTCTCGGTCAAGGTCGGCGGCATCGCCGGGCTGCGCCTGGAGCAGAATGTGGACATCGACATTCCCGCCGCCGCCACCAGTTCGGTGACCGTGCAGGTGAAGGCCGATCCGGGCTCGGCGCCCACCGGCGCCAACCCCATCACCTTCACCGTCGGCGACCGCAACGATGCGAGCGTGTCCGTGACCGAAAAAGCGAAATTCTGGATGCCTTGAGGGAGCTATGAAGCGATCGGAAGAACTGGCCGAACTGTCCCGGGAGCACCACACCGCCCTTTCCCTCGCCAACCGTGCCCGCCAGACGGCGGCCGGCGGCGACGGGGCGGCGGTGGAGGGCATGGCGGCCCTGATCCGGGAGCGCTTCGGCGCCGAACTCCTGCCCCACTTCCGGGAGGAGGAGGAGTGGCTGCTGCCGGCCCTGGCCGAGGCGGGGGAAACCCCGCTGGTGGAGCGCACCCTGGCCGACCACGGAGAACTGGTCCGCCTGGCGGAGGCCCTGGCCGTTCCCGACGGGAACATCCTTCGGGCCTTCGGCGAAGCCCTCACCGCCCACGTCCGCTTCGAGGAGCGGGAACTCTTCCCGGCGGCGGAAGCCCATCCCGCCTGCCTCGCCCGCAGCCCCAAGCGCCGTTAGTGCTCCTTGCCGTCCACCCGCGGACGGGCGAGGACGGGGATGTAGCGCCAGGCCAGGATGGCGAAGGCGGCGCACCAGCAGGCCGCCGACAGGCCGATCCACGCCAGGTACGCCCCCGGTGCCACCTGGGGCGCCAGGACGCGCAGGGCGAAGGCCGCCACCATGATGTACAGCGCCGCCTTGTCGGCGGCCTCGAAAACCACCTTGCGGCCGGTATGCCCCCTGGAAATCCGAACCAGCATGGCCGGGATGATCAGCCCCATGGTGCCGAAGGTGAACACGTGCACCGTCAGGGTGCCGACCCAGGCCGGGTGGAACAGGCGGTCGGCCGCCTCCACCAGCAGCTGGGCGACGATGCCCAGGTAGCCCAGGTACATGATGCCGATGTCGATGCGGCTGGCCGCCTTGCGCGGGTGCCAGAGGGCGAAGCGCACGGCCAGGAGGACGGCCAGCAGCAGGGCGATGCCCGCGGACAGCGGCACCGGCAGGAGATCGGCGAAGACCAGGGGCAGACCCAGGGCCTTGATCGCCATGTCGAGGCGCGGATTGCGCAGCAGGGTGACCTGGAAGGCGCCTTTCATGAAGGGCGTCAGGGTGCGCTCCAGCATCACCAGGAAGGCCATGCGGAAAAGGCCTAGCGCCATGGTCCAGCCGGTCTGGAAATGCTCCGGGCTCAGCATCAGGTTCTTGCTGACCAGGAAGGCGGGCAGCACCACCAGGAAGAAGTAGTTGTCCCGGTAGCTGTCGTTCTGCCGGTGGCGGATCAGGGTCGCCAGCAGCATGGCGACGATGGAGCCCAGGAACAGGTTGTTGGAAAGCCGGAAGAGCAAGGGCGGCCAATCGCCGCCGAAGGCCATGCCGACGCGCTCGAAGAGCCAGGCGGCGGCCAGGAAGGCGAGGCCGGCGCCGTGGTAGCCGCGGATCTGCACCCAGTTCTTGGTGGAGGTGAGGAGGAAACCCCCCAGCACCGCCCAGCCGAAGCCGAAGAACATCTCGTGGGCGTGCCACTGGCTGGGGGAGAAGGGGCCGGCCGGGGCCGGGGCGAGGCCGGCGAAGATGAAGGCCCAGAGGACGGGCAGGGCCATCCCCGCCAGGCAGGCGAGGGCGAAGAAGGGCCGGAAACCGACCAGCCAGAGGGGATGTTCCAGGATTCTCATGGGCGGGAGTTTACCCCGAGCCGGAGCCGGGCGGCCGCCGCTATTTGCCGGTGGCCCGCTCCCAGCCGTGCCGGATGGCTTCCCTGAAGCGCCTCCAGGTGCTTTCCGGGTATTGGCTCTCCCAGTCCCGCTGCGCCTCCGGCTCGATGGCCGCCCAGTCCCAGCCGCGGTAGCGGGGGTCCTCGGCCAGGGCGTAGCCGTAGTGGTAGGCCGGGGCGTAGTCCTCGAAGCCGGTGCCCGGGGCGGCGTAGTGGAGCTGGAAATCCTTCCGGTAGTCGGGCTCGTACTCCTCGTAGGGGCGCAGGACGGCCGGGCTGGCGGCGGGCCCGGCCGGGAGGGATTCCTCTTCCTCCCCGCCGCTTCCCGGACTGCGCCAGCTTCCCAGCCGTTCGTCGATCTCCACGGCGCCGCCGTTGGTCAGGATGTCCCGGATCGGGGCCACGGCCATGCCCGCCGGCACCTCCACCGCCAGGGCGACCCGGCCGTGGCGGGCGCCTTCCGAATAATGCCCGGCCTCGTCCGGGTGCTCGGTGCCGAACAGTTCGCTCAGGAAATTGCGCAGCCCGCTGCCGACGCTTCCCGGCCGCGCCTGCTCCGCCTCCAGGGACTCCACGGCGGCTGGCGGCAGGCTGGCGAAGCGCAGGGCGGAGTCGCCGATGCCCAGGCGGGTCAGGGCTTCCCGGACGGCCTGGAGGGCGTCGGAAGTATCGAAAATGCCGATTACGGTTCGTATCATGTCAAGCCGGTTCCTTTGAGCTATCCGTCTGAATCCATGAAGCAATCGCCATTCCCCGCCGGCAGCCCATACCATGAATGAATAATTCGTTTATATTGCGCGCCCAAGGAGGAAGGGATGAAGGCTGTGCTGAAGGTGCTGTTGCGGGCGGTGTCGAGGCTGCTGTTCCGCGTCGAGGTGCGGGGCGGCGGCGAAGGCCTGTCCGCCTCCCGGCTCCTCATCGTCGCCAATCACGAGTCCTTCCTGGACGGCCTGCTGCTGGGACTGTTCCTGCCGGTGGATCCGGTCTTCGTGGTGCACACCGGGGTCGCCGCCAACTGGTTCTTCCGGCTGCTGCTGTCCCAGGTGGAGTACCTGGCGGTGGACCCCACCAGCCCCATGGCCATGAAGAAGGTCATCCGCCTCATCGAATCCGGCCGGCCGGTGGTCATCTTCCCGGAGGGGCGCATCACCGTCACCGGCAGCCTCATGAAGGTGTACGACGGCCCCGCCTTCGTCGCCGCCAAGACCGGCGCCACCATCGTGCCGGTGCGCCTGGACGGCGCTTCCCGCAGCTATTTCTCCCGGCTCTCGGGCAAGTACCCGCGGCAGCTCTTCCCCCGCATCCGCCTCACTGTCCTGCCCCCCACCCGCATCGCCATGCCGGCCGCCCCCACCGCCAAGCTGCGCCGGCGCAAGGCGGGGGAGGCCATGCGCCGGCTCATGCAGGAAATGATCTTCGCCTCCCGGCCGGAGCAGACCCTCTACTGCGCCCTCTGCGACGCCGCCGAAATCTTCGGCAAGGGGCGGCGGGTGGTGGAGGACATCCGGCAGATCGAGTACTCCTACCGGGACCTCCTCAAGATGACCCTCATGCTCGGCCGCCTGGCGGAACGCCTCACGGCCGGGAACGAGCGGGTCGGCCTCCTGCTGCCCAACCTCGCCCCCACCCTGGGCCTCATCTTCGGCCTCGCCGCCCGCCGCCGGGTGCCGGCCATGCTCAACTACACCGCCGGGGCCGACGCCATGCAGGCCGCGTGCACTGCCGCCCGGATCCGCACCATCTTCACCTCCCGGGCCTTCGTCGACCAGGCCAAGCTGGCCGACAAGCTGGCCGGCCTGGACGGGGTGAAGCTGGTCTACCTGGAGGAACTGCGGGAGCAGGCCGGACTCGCCGACAAGCTCTGGCTCATGGCCTGGGCCCTTCCTTTCCCCCGCCGGTTCGAGCTGGCGGCGGACCCGGAGGAGGCCGCCGTGGTCCTCTTCACCTCCGGCTCCGAGGGCAAGCCCAAGGGCGTCGTCCTGCCCCACCGGGCCATCCTCGCCAATATCGCCCAGGTCCGGGCGGTGATCGATTTCTCGGTGGATGACAAGGTGCTGAACGCCCTGCCCATCTTCCACTCCTTCGGCCTCACCGCCGGGGCGCTGCTGCCGGTGCTCACCGGCGCCAACCTCTTCCTCTACCCGACCCCGCTCCACTATCGCATCATCCCGGAGCTGGCCTACGACCGGGGCTGCACGGTGCTCTTCGGCACTTCCACCTTCCTCGGCAACTACGCCAAGTTCGCCCATCCCTACGACTTCTACCGCCTGCGCTACGTGGTGGCGGGGGCCGAGAAGCTGTCCGAAGCCGTGCGCAGCCTGTGGTTCGAGAAATTCGGCATCCGCATCTTCGAGGGCTACGGCGCCACCGAGACGGCGCCGGTGCTGGCGGTGAACACCCCCATGGCCTACCGCTCGGGCACCGTCGGCATGCTGCTGCCGGGGATCGAGCCCAAGCTGGTGCCGGTGCCGGGCATCGACCGGGGAGGCATCCTCCATGTGCGCGGCCCCAACGTCATGGCCGGCTACCTCCGGGTCGAGCAGCCGGGGGTGCTGCAGCCGCCGGTGTCGGAAGCGGGGGAGGGCTGGTACGAGACCGGCGACGTGGTGGAATTCGACGACGAGGGCTTCATGAAGATCGTCGGGCGGGTGAAGCGCTTCGCCAAGGTGGCGGGCGAGATGGTCAGCCTGGAGGTGGTGGAGAAGCTGGCCGCCGCCGCCTCCCCGGCGGAGGCCCACGCCGCTTCCAGCCAGCCGGACGAGAGCAAGGGCGAGGCCCTGGTGCTGTTCACCACCGACGATGCCCTGAGCCGCGACCTGCTGGCCGCCAAGGCCCGGGAACTGGGGCTGCCCGAGCTGGCCGTACCGAGGAAAATCCGCTACCTGGGCTCCCTGCCGCTGCTCGGCACCGGCAAGGTGGATTACGTCACCCTCAAGAACCTGGCGCAGGCGGCCTGAAACCAGAGAAAAGACCATGAGCAACCAATTCCAACTGATGCGGGAGAAGCGCTTCCGCCCCTTCTTCTTCACCCAGTTCCTCGGCGCCTTCAACGACAACGTCTTCAAGACCGCCCTCATCACCCTGGTCACCTTCCGGGCCGGCCAGCTCACCGACCTGGACGGCAAGACCCTGGCCACCCTCCTGCCCGGCCTCTTCATCCTGCCCTTCTTCCTTTTCTCGGCCACCAGCGGCCAGATCGCCGACAAGTTCGAGAAATCCGCCGTGGCCCGGGCGGTCAAGGTCTTCGAGATCGCCATCATGCTGCTGGCGGCCTGGGGCTTCATGAACAACAGCCTGTGGCCCCTGGTGGCGGCCCTGTTCCTGATGGGCGTCCATTCCACCCTGTTCGGGCCGGTGAAGTATTCCTACCTGCCCCAGCACCTGGGCCAGGACGAGCTGGTGGGGGGCAACGGCATGATCGAGATGGGCACCTTCGTCGCCATCCTGGTCGGCGAGGTCCTGGGCGCCTGGGTCGCCACCTCGTCCATCGGTCCCGTCGGCACCTCCGCCGTGGTGGTGGGGGTGGCGGTGCTCGGCTACTGGACGAGCCGGGGCATTCCCCTGTCCCCGGCCGCCGACCCGGACCTGCGGATCAACTGGAATCCCCTCACCGAAACCTGGCGCAACCTGCGCTTCGCCCACGGCAACCGCACCGTCTGGCTGTCCCTCCTGGGCATCTCCTGGTTCTGGTTTTACGGCGCCACGGTTCTGGCCCAGTTCCCCAACTACGCCAAGGAGGTGCTGCACGGCGACGAGAGCGTCTTCATCCTGCTCCTCACCGTCTTCTCCTTCGGCATCGGCGCCGGCTCCCTGCTGTGCGAGAAGCTCTCCGGCCGTCGGGTGGAGATCGGCCTGGTGCCCTTCGGCGCCATCGGCCTCACCGTCTTCGGGGTCGATCTCTACTTCTATGCCCCGGTCCTGCCGGCGGCGGGGGAAGCCCACGACTTCGCGGCCTTCCTGGCCCACGGCGCCAACTGGCGGGGCCTGGCGGACATCGTCCTGCTCGGCCTCTTCGGCGGCTTCTACATCGTGCCCCTCTATGCCCTCATCCAGACCCGCAGCGAGAAGAGCCACCAGTCCCGCGTCATCGCCGCCAACAACATCCTCAACGCCCTGTTCATGGTGGTGTCGGCCGGCGTCTCCATGCTGCTCTTCGGGTTCGGGCTCTCCATCCCGGAGCTGTTCCTGGCCACCGCCCTGTTCAACGCCGTGGTCGCCATCTACATCTACTCCCTGGTGCCCGAGTTCCTGCTGCGCTTCATCGCCTGGCTGCTGGTCCATACCTTCTACCGCCTGGAGCGCCGCGGCATCGACGAGCACATCCCGGAGGAGGGCGGTGCCCTCGTCGTCTGCAACCACGTCAGCTACGTGGACGCCCTGGTGATCCTGGCGGCCTGCCGGCGGCCCATCCGCTTCGCCCTCGACCGCCGCTTCTTCGCCGTGCCCGTCCTCGGTTTCCTGCTGCGGGAGAGCGGAGCCATCCCCATCGCCGCGGCCAAGGAGGACGCGACTGCCCTGGAGGCGGCCTTCGACCAGGTGGCGGCGGCCCTGGCGGCGGGGGAACTGGTGGGCATCTTCCCGGAGGGCGGCATTACGGAGAACGGCGAACTGAATCCCTTCGGCCCCGGCATCGGCCGCATCCTGGAGCGCACCCCGGTGCCGGTGGTGCCCCTCTCCCTGCGCGGCCTGTGGGGCAGCTTCTTCTCCCGCATCGAGGGAGCGGCCATGAAGAAGCCCTTCCGGCGCGGCGTCTTCTCCCGGATCGGCCTGGTGGCGGCGCCGCCGGTGCCGCCGGAGGAGGCCACCCCCGAGCATCTCCGGGCCATCGTGGCCGGCCTGCGGGGCGACTGGAAGTAAGGCCATGCTGAGCGCCCTGGTGATCCTGCTACTGTTGATCTGGCTGGCGATCCTGGGCAAGCGGAGCGGCAAGCCCGCCGCCGACCAGGAGCGCCTCAAGACTCTGGAAGAGCAGGTCCAGTGGCTGTATCGGGAAACCCAGCGCCTGCGGGCCGAACTGGCGGCCCTCAAGGGCGAGGCGCCGGCTGAAGGGGCCGTCCCGCCGCCGGCACCGGAGGCCCCCGCCGGTACCGTGGACACCACGGCGGCCCCGGCCGCCGAGCCAGCGCCGGCCCCGGCGGCACTGACCTGGTGGCAGCGCCTCCTGGCCGGCAACCTCCTCGCCAAAGTCGGCGTCGTCCTGCTCTTCTTCGGCGTCGCCTCGGCCCTGCGCCTGGCCGCCGACTACGGCTACCTGCCGGTGTCCCTGCGCCTCCTGGTCGGCGCCGTCGGCGGCGTCGCCATGATCGCCTTCGGCTGGGCCAAGGCCCGCCAGGGCGGCCACGAGGCCTTCGGCATCGCCGTCCAGGGGGGCGGCTTCGCCATCCTCTACCTCATCGTCTATTTCATGCTGGCCCGCTACGCCCTGCTGGGGCCGACGCCGGCCTTCCTCTTCTTCGCCCTCATCGGGGTCGGCTGCGTGCTGCTGGCCGCCGCCCAGGACGGCGAGATCCTGGCGGTCCTCGGCCTGGCCGGCGCCTTCTTCGCCCCGGTGCTGGCCGACCGGATCGGCGACGATCCCCTGCCGCTCTTCGGCTATTTCACCCTCCTCAACGCCTTCATCGTCGGCGTCTCCTGGTTCAAGGCCTGGCGGGTCCTCGACGTCGCCGGCTTCGTCCTCACCATCGGGGTCGGCATGGCCTGGGCGGTGGACCATTACCGGGCCGAGCACTACCCGGCGACCCAGGGCTTCCTGGTGTTCTTCTGGCTGCTCTATTCCGCCACGCCGGTCCTGATGGCCTGGTTCCGGGCGCCGGGGCGGGCCGGCTGGAACGACGCCGTCCTGGTCTTCGGTACGCCCCTGGTGGGCTTCGCCCTCCAGTCCCGGCTCGCGGCCGACCGCTACGAACTGGCCTGGGCGGCCTTCGCCGCGGCCCTCTACTACGGCGCCCTATGGCTCTTCCTCTTCCTGCGCGGGCCGGCCGAGCTGCGGCTTCTGGAGCGCTGCCAGCTCGGGCTCGCCATCGCCTTCGGCACCCTGGCCGTGCCCCTGGGCTTCGGGGTCCATGTCACGACGGCCTTCTGGGCCCTGGAGGGGGTGGCGGTGCTGTGGTTCGGCGCCGTCCAGGGCCGCCGCCCGGCGGTGCTGGCGGGCGCCGGCCTGCAGCTCGCCGCCGGCGCCTGGCTCCTGTGGCATCTGCCCGGGACGGCGACGGGCCTGCCGGTGGTGAACGAGGCGTTCTTCGGCATGGCGCTGGTGGCCGGAACCGGCTACGCCTCGGCCCGGCTGCTGACGGACGAGCGGGCGGTGGCCGCGCTGTGGTGGGCCCTGGGCTGGTGGATGGCGGCGGGACTGCGGGAAATCCACTTCCATGCCTCCGATGCCAACGGGGCGGTGCTGGGCCTTGTCTTCCTGGCGGGGACCCTGGCCGTGACCCTGTGGCTGCACCGGGCCCGCGCCTGGCAGCCGGCCGGGCAGGCGGCCCTCCTGCCGGGCGCCGTCCTCGCCCTGTGGCTGGCGTGGACCAACCTGACCGAGCCGGGGGCCCTCGGCGGCCTCCCTTACCTGCCGGTGCTGAACGCCTTCGACTTCGCCCAGCTCCTGGCCCTCGCCGCCCTTACCGCCTGGCAGCGCCGGGTGGTGGCCCTGGGGGCCTTCGTCTGGATCAGCTGCCTGGCGGCCCGCATCGCCCACCACTGGGGCGGCGTGCCCTTCACCGGTCCCGCCCTCTGGCATTCCACCCTGGCGCAGACACTCCTCACCCTCCTGTGGACCCTCCTCGCCATCGCCGCGATGATCCGGGCCGCCCGCATCGGCGCCCGGCTCCTGTGGCAGGCGGGCTTCGGCCTCCTCGCCCTGGTGGGGGCCAAGCTCCTGCTGGTGGACCTGCACAACGCCGGCACCCTGCTGTGGACCGGCTCCCTCATCGGGGTCGCCCTGCTGGTGCTGGCGGCGGGCTATTTTGCCCCGGTGCCCCCCAGGCAGAGCGAGTAAAATCACGCCCCCATGAACTGGCAAAAGATCAAAGAACGGCTCGACCTCTATGAGCGCCTGATGCGGCTCGACAAGCCCATCAATGTTGTTTTGTTACAATGGGTTGCTGATGGCAAGTGACGGAAATTAAATAGGAAAGACGGAGGATCGGCTTCATTTGAATTCCTTCGAATTCTTTCGAATTCTTTTGTTTGTCACGGCGCATAGTGACTTCACTGTGACAGTGCCGTTTGCTATAAGGAAGCAGATGGAATTTGGTTGTCACATTGTATTGACATAGAAATTCTGTTCTTGCATCATGAGCCGGTACGGTAGAGGAATGTAAACATTCCACTGCGCCACCCCAAGAGCAGTTCGACTCTCACCAAGTTGAACAGGGGCTACCAGGACGCATTGGGGCTAATCGCTGAGGCCTTAGCCCACCAGTCAATGGCTGGGGTCAGACGGATCTGGGGTTAAACGGCAGAGCTGAGAGGCTGGCAGTCAGGGCGGTTAGGGCATAGTGCCTAATGCCGCAGGTGTTTTCCTGCAAGGAACGCACATGCTTGACCGTACCCTGTCTATTCAGCAGTTTCAGCAGCAATTTCCTCCCATCATTTCGGCGACCTTTCTAGGGCTGCTGCTGGACAAGGCTCCAGCCACAATCATTGCCGATCACTCTAGGGCGCCTGAAAAGCTTCCTCCGGCCTTCAAGCCGCCAGGGTCCAAATCTCCTCTGTGGATTACTGAGGATGTCATCGCCTGGCTTCGTAAGCATCCCGCAGAGAAGGGGGAAAGCAGCAACACTAATGGCGCGGGTGATCACACCAAGAAACGGTGTGTAGGAGCGCCTACCAAGGCGGAGAGACATGCTGCTGCTAAAGCCGGACTGAGCGTCAAAGAGTACCGGCAGCGCCATTCGGAGTTGAGCTAGTGGAAACCGAAGAGGCTCTGAGCACAGAGAAGGCGTTAGCTCTCATCGAATATCTCCATGGGCAGGCCATTTCAATCCCATTTGCATTGATCAGACGAGTCGGAGGCGTCGACTTAGCAGCCTTTGTAGCCCAAGCCGCGTGGTTATCGATGCATGCGAGCCAAGAAAGTGACGCGCAACCGGGGACCAGAACGGGCTGGTTTTTCCTGGAGCAGGAAGGAGAAGGAGTTGCGAAAAGTGGTCTCTATAAGGAAATGGGCTCTTGGGAGCGATTGCTCGGAATTTCTAAGAAGCGCCAAGAGGCCTTAAGAAGTACCTTGGCACACAAAGGCTGGCTTTGCGAATTGCCGTCAGTAACCGGTCAAGCTCGAGGGCAAAAAGCCAAGGGCGATCTCCAAACTGCATTCTTGTTTATCCAGCGACGTGGCACTCCTCCGCGGTTGTACTACAAGGTGGACCCCGTCAAATACCTCGGCTTTCTGATGCAACCTATTGATTCCACGAAAAGGTCCCAAAAGTTACCTTTTGAAGGGGGAGGTATGGCACGCACGAAGAAGACCAAATGCGCCATTCGAACGAGTTCCAAAAATCCCTATGTATACAAAATAAAGGCATTAAAGCGAAAGGAAATTAATCAAATCTCCCCCCCCGGACAGTCTTCCGACTCCGACGGAATGGGGGGGGCTTCCCTAGATGAGTTGTTTAGAGCAGCGCTCTGGGAAGCGGAGTTGGATGGTAAGAAGCGAAATAGAAGTTGGAAGTACAAAGTGAAAGTGAGGCTCAAGAATCCCGATGAAGACGACATTGCGACTTGGAGGGCTTGGCGTGTAGAGATGGACCGGAGTGAGACAACGAAGACGCTGCTAGAAAAAGCCAGAAAACCCGTTCACAGCGAGGTGCCTGATCTCAGCTTGGTCGGACGGGAAGTGAGGGCCAAGAATGGAACGACTTACCAGATTGCGAAGGGGGGAGCAAAAATTGGGGGAAAGTTCAGACACCTAGCCGTAATAGCGAAAATGATTAGCGACGGCGATCTGGAACTCTTGGATGCTGCCTAATTGTTTTCAGAGGGGAGCAGGCTGATACTTGGCCGGAGAAATAACGACTTTCGGAGCAACCCGGGGGTCGAGTGCGCCGGATACGGCAGCAAGCTGCCTACGGCTTACCACTCAGCTAACGCCTCGCACTAATAACCCCCGGCCGGCCCCAGGTTCCCAGGGGGCCAGCCTCTACGTCAACGACAGTCGGTCCGTCCGAATGCCGCTTCAAAAGACTGCCCGCTGTCCCCCTGGACGCAGTCTTGCCAAGAAAGAAGGAGGGAGGACGTATCTGCTACTTACTCTATCGCCGACCCCGGGCCGCCCGCGGCGGTCCCGGGGATCACTCGCCTTTGGCGGCGCCCCCTCCGGGTGGAAATCGACGCCCCCAGAGGGGGCGAGAGGGGCCCCAGCAGAGGATTCGGCAACCATCATTGCAGCCTTGGGGGGGCCGCATGGTCTATAGGGCACGGGGCCCGCTCTAGGGGGCTCCAGGCCGCCTCGACCGCGCTGAAAGGCAGGGGGCACCCTTCACCTCTACCCCGAAGGACAAAACACGGGCCAGGGGCTTGGCCCTGCGCACGCCTGGCCAACTTCAAGAGGCGGCCAGGCTAAGGTGACCGAGGGTTAAATAACCAATCACATGCCGGGCTGGCAGGCCCGGCGTCGCACCGGAAAGGGTTGGGCAACCCACCCCCCTGCAGATTTCTGGTCCGTCGATGTCCGGAGAGGGCGATACCCGGCATGTTGTCGCTTGCCTGGTCGCCCGCAGGGCGGCCAGGTCGGGGCGTAGCTCACGTGCGCGTGCTGGGCAACTGCCGCTGTCTCGGCCGGTCGCGTGCGCGGAGCGAAACCGACCCGACGACATGCCGGGGCGCTTCGGTGGTAGAGGTTGAATCGCTTAGCGCTTGCGCCAAGCCGTTACGCCAAGGGCGTGCAGCAAGCTCAATAGGAGGGCCTCTACGCTCTCACCTTGCCATCGTTCGAATCTCCGCAGAGAAGGGCTGAGTGAGGGGCTAGGGCGAGCCGCGATTCGGTACTATCAGTTACATGTGCGGATTCCGGTCACGTTGACCGCTTGCGCCGCAGTCAGTTGGCCACATCGAGGCGATCCTGCTGCTTACGACCGCTTTTCGTGGGCGGTAGTGGAGGTGCGGTTTTGTCTCAGTCCGGCCAATTGCGGACTTCCCGGACATCATCTGAAAGCGGTCCTTCGTTCCGCCGAGAATAGGGCTTTCATCGCCGTTCCGCGGAACGAGTTCGCCCCTTGAGCGGTGAATCGGGGGCATGTTGCCAATATGCTATAGTCCTAGGCCAATCTCTTTGGACGTTGGTAGATCGTCGACAGCCCCCAAAAGGATATACGTCATGGTTAGTCAGAAACCCTTTTTGCGACCCCACGAAATCAGTGGCTTAGCGACGTTTCCCAGGTTATCCGTCAGACGGATAACCTGTTTACTTGTCGAATTGACGTCTACTTCACGTTAGGCCAGGAAAACGTTGGAGCACTATCGAATGAAGAAAATCTATTTCTCTCTCGCCCTTTTGGTGACGGGCTGTGCATCAAACTCTGGGGTTGTTCCTATTGGGCCAGATACATTTATGGTTTCCCGCCAAGCCGCTACAGGCTTTTCGGGCTCAGGAACATTGAAAGCTGAGGCATTCCAAGAGGCAAATCAATATTGCCTTAGCCAAAACAGGAAGCTGCAAGTGGTCAATACTAGCGAAGCTAAACCACCTTATGTGTTTGGCAACTTTCCCAAGGCAGAGGTCCACTTTATGTGCCTAGAAGCTAACGATCCAGAATTGGTTCGTCCAAAGCTTAGAAAAGAGGCGGACACTGTCGTTGAAATTCGAAAGTAAAGCCATGGCTTCCCAAAAATGGCCTAACAATCCAGTCAACCGGACCGCTGGCAACCGCCGTCGTTTTGGCTACCCGCCTCGCGCAGCGGCCGGTTACTTCCAACGTTGGGCCTCACAAACCCGATGAGCATCGATCAACCAGCCTCGCGTTCTGAACCGTTGGGCAACCGTGTAGGCCCATGGGTTGCCGCGCTATTTGTTGTACTTGCTATTGGGAGCGCTTTTGCTTCGGTGGTGTTCTGGATACTTGGTGTTGGGGTACCGCGATCCACTCACAACTTTATGGCGCTGTTGTTCACCGCAATTGATGTCGCGTGCGTTGCCATCGGCGCGCGCTGCCTAAGGAGAGGGCACCGTGTGGCCGCTTTGGCCACTTCTCTCGTGGCGTTTCCCGCATGCGTTGGCGCTGTCGCCGTTGCGGCCTATGTATTCCACGTTTAGCCGTCAATCGCCAATGAACGTGAGGCCCAACCCTGCGGTGCAGGGGACCTGGCGCATAAAGCCGCGCCAGGCCCCTGACCTTGAACGTTAGGTTCCCGGTGGCGCTATCACACCTATACGACCAAGCGCTGAAACACATGGAGCGCACCGTCCATCAGCTCGCCAGTCGTGTCCCCAGGCCGCAGCGTGTTCCATTCAAGGACTCCTTTGTCTTTCGCTATGTCGAGAAGACAGTACATCAGGCCTTGGTCCAGAAACTTGCTCGGCTGGTGAGTGGTCTTCACGCGGCACGTCTTCTCATGGAGGCGGGCTTTGTTCAGGAGCAGGCAGCACTGCAAAGAGTTCTCGACGAAATCACAGAAGACATTTCATTCCTATCTTTCTCAGTCATATTTGGCGAGACAACTTCTCTGCACAAGGCATACCTAGATGCCTTCTTTCAAGAGGAGTTTGATACCAACGATGAGGTGGCATCCTCCATTGAGAGGGCCATGGTCCCGCGGAAAAAGATTAGGGCCTACATAGATCGGGTCTCAAGCGGCCCGAAGGGCTCAAGCAAGCACCTAGACGCATCGAGAACAGTAAGCAAGGCTTACTCTGGCTACGTCCACGCAGCTTCGCCGCAAATCATGGACATGTACGGTGGCAACCCACCTCGCTTCCACATGCGAGGAATGCATGGGACTGAACGACATGCCGAACATAGGGCAGATCTTTGGAACCACTTCTATCGCGGCATTTTGGCTTTTGCCATCTCTGCCAAGGCCTTCGGTGATGAAGAGCTATTTGGTTCAATCCGCGATTTCGGTGACGAGTTTGCTCGGGCCACAGGAACGGACTACCAGTCAAATGAGTGGCAGAGAACCTAACCCTGCATATATGGACTCCCCCAGAAAACAAGGAAACTGATCGATAGTTCTGGCCGTTGGATAGCGCATGCAGTCGTATATCCGGCATCGAAGGTGGGTTCTCTATGACCCGTGCCGACATGGAATCTGCCCACGGAGCGCCAATC
>DATFAA010000154.1:0-2563 GCA_035255045.1 Rhodocyclaceae bacterium
GCCGACAAGGGCGCGGTGCGGGACGTCTCCCAGATCCGCCGCAAGTAAGGCCCTGAAACGATCCGGGCGGGAAGTCCTCAAAAAAGAGGGCTTCCCGCCCTCTTCTTTTTGGAGCCTCCCATGCCCAACCGCCTGGCTGCCGAAACCTCCCCCTATCTCCGGCAGCATGCCGACAACCCGGTGGACTGGTACCCCTGGGGCGAGGAGGCCCTGGAGCGGGCGCGGCGGGAAGACAGGCCCATCCTCCTGTCCATCGGCTACTCCGCCTGCCACTGGTGCCATGTCATGGCCCACGAATCCTTCGAGGACCGAGAGACGGCGGCGGTGATGAACCGCCTCTTCGTCAATATCAAGGTGGACCGGGAGGAGCGCCCGGACCTCGATCATATCTACCAGACGGCCCACCAGATGCTGGCCCAGCGGGCAGGCGGCTGGCCCCTCACCATGTTCCTGACGCCGGCGGGCGTGCCCTTCTATGGCGGCACTTATTTCCCGAAGGTGGCGCGCTACGGCCTGCCGGATTTCGTCGACCTGCTGGAAAGGGTATCGGAGGCCTGGCACGCCCAGCGGGAGGCCATCGAGGCCCAGAACGAGTCCATGCTGGCGGCCCTGGCCCAGACGCTGCCGGAGCCCGCCTCCGCCCGCGGGGATTTCGATGCCAAGCCGGTGGATGAGGCCCTGAAACTGCTGGAGAAGCAGTTCGACTCCCAGTGGGGCGGCTTCGGCGGGGCGCCCAAGTTCCCCCACGTCCCCGATCTGGCCCTGCTTCTCGCCAGCCCCGAATCCCGCCACCGGGACATGGTGGCCCTCACCCTGCGGCGTATGGCCGAGGGCGGCATCTTCGACCAGCTGGGAGGCGGCTTCTTCCGCTACAGCGTGGATGCCCAGTGGAACATCCCCCACTTCGAGAAGATGCTCTGCGACAACGGCCTGTTGCTGGGGCTTTACGCCGACGCCTGGGCCGTCTTCCGGGAGCCGCTGTTCAAGGAGGTGGCCGAGGCGACCGGGGAGTGGGTCCTGCGGGAGATGCGCGCCCCCGGCGGAGGTTTGTATTCCGCCCTGGACGCAGACTCGGAAGGGGAGGAGGGCAGGTTCTACGTGTGGGACAAGGCCGAACTGCAGGCTCTGCTGGACGACCGGGAATTCGCGGTCTTTTCCGCCACCTATGGCCTCGCCGGCCCGCCCAATTTCGAGGGCGAGTCCTGGCATCTGCGGGTCACAGCCCGGCTGCCGGAGGCGGATATCCTCGGGCGGGCCCGGGCCAAGGCCTTTGCCGCCCGGGAACGGCGGGTCCGGCCCGGCTGCGACGACAAGGTGCTGGCCAGCTGGAACGGGCTCATGGCCGCCGGCCTCCTGCGGGCGGGCCGCCGCCTGGGACGGGAGGACTGGGTGGTGGCGGGCCAGGATACCCTGGACTTCGTGCGCCGCACGCTATGGCGGGACGGCAGGCTGCAGGCCACCGCCAAGGATGGCCGGGCCCATCTGAACGCTTATCTGGATGATCATGCGTTCCTGCTGGCGGCGTGCCTGGAATCCCTCCAGGCACGCTTCCGGCGGGCGGACTTCGACTTCGCCGTCACCCTGGGCAACGCGCTCCTGGAGCGCTTTGAGGACAAGGCGGCGGGCGCCTTCTATTTCACCTCCCACGACCACGAGCAGCTGGTGCACCGCTCCAAGATAGGTCACGATGCCGCCACCCCGGCCGGCAACGGCGTTGCCGCCCTGGCGCTGCAGCGCCTGTCGGCCCTGACCGGCGAAATGCGCTACGGCCAGGCGGCGGAACGCACCCTGGCTGTCTATTACCCCCAATTGCAGGCTGCGCCGGCAGGCAGCGCCAGCCTCCTGGCAGCATTGCAGGAATGGGTCGGGCAGCCGCTTGTCATCGTCGTGCGCGGAGGACAAGAACAGCTGGAACCCTGGCGGCGTCGGCTTTCCGGGGTTTTTATCCCCAATGCCACCGTCCTGACACTGCCCGGTGCTATGTCCGACCTGCCCCCAACCCTTGATAAACCAAGGGCAGAGCGTGTCAACGCATGGGTCTGCGAAGGCGTTAATTGCCTGCCGCCGATAGACGATCTAGATGAGTTGCTAGAGCGGTTTTCAAGGTAGCGAAAACGCATTATTATCGGCGGCTGTTTTTTTTCACTAACCCGTAACGGAGCAAGAGTATGAAAGCGATTTACGTTGCCCTGATGGCTGTTGCCGGCTTCGCCGCTGGCCAGGCCCACGCTGATGAAGCCCTGGCCAAGGCCAAGAACTGCTTTTCCTGCCACGCCGTCGACAAGAAGCTAGTCGGTCCCGCTTACAAGGACGTGGCCGCCAAGTACAAGGGCGACGGTGGTGCTGCCGCCAAGCTGGCCGCCAAGATCAAGGCCGGTGGCAAGGGCGTCTGGGGCGAAATCCCGATGCCGCCGAACAACGTCACCGAAGACGAAGCCAAGAAGCTGGCTACCTGGGTCCTGTCCCTCAAGTAATCGCTTCGCTGTTCCGTACAAAGCCGGCGCTATGCCGGCTTTGTTTTTTTGTGCTCCGCGAAAAAATATAAATTTCCTTTGAGTAACCC
>DATFAA010000155.1:0-4348 GCA_035255045.1 Rhodocyclaceae bacterium
CGGAAAGTAAAATCCCTGAACCTCCGCACCCTGTCTGATCTTTCCCTCTTGGAAGGGAAAGGCGATGAAGGCACCATTTCGTTTGGCGGCGGCTCGCCGTTCTCGGCGATGTTCGGAGGGCTTTCCAGCTGGCCGGGGATGGGCTCGCAGATGGGGCCAAGGTTCGAGTCGATTGGGGGAGCCAAGTCCGTTTACGAGATTATTCGTGGTGCGCAACGCGGGGCTTAACCGGGCATCTAACCAGCGACTAGACGTTCGAGATGGCCGCCGTTCCAGCCGCTTGTCTTTTAACACTTCACCCCGCGGGGTGCCCCTCACTTCTACGGTAAGCCCATGAAAAAACCCGCTTCGGAAGCGCCCGCGTACAAGGAAGTGCTGGAGTTCTGGTTTAAGGAAACTGAACCCAAGCAGTGGTGGGCCGTCGATCCCGCCTTTGATGCCCGACTGCGTGAGCGCTTCCAGCCTCTCCTTGATCGGGCGGCGCGGGGTGAATTATTCCCCTGGCGGGTAACGCCCCAGGGGCGTTTGGCCGAGGTGATCGTCCTTGACCAGTTCTCTCGCAATATCTACCGGAATACCCCCGGAGCTTTCTTACAGGACCCCATGGCCCTGGCCCTTTCCCAGGAGGCGGTCAGCGCCGGGGGACTCCGGCATCTGGAGCCGATGCAGCGAGCCTTCCTGCTCATGCCCTACATGCACAGCGAGTCCGCCATCGTGCATGGGGAGGCGGAGCGCCTCTTCAAGGAATGGACGCCCCAGGGCAGCTACGACTTTGAGCTCCGCCACAAGGCCATCGTCGATCGATTTGGCCGCTATCCCCACCGCAATCGGGTATTGGGGCGGGCCTCGACGCCGGTAGAAGAGGAGTTCCTCCAGCAGCCGGGGTCCAGTTTCTAGCCACCGGCGTGCCTGTCGGTGCGCTTGGGTTGCGGTCCGCTATGGGGAATTGCTCCCACTGCCCTGGCTGAATTTGAAAGGAACAACGCCGCCCGGAATGGCGGCGTTGTTCTTGGTGCTGCTTAACTCCCTGGCACCGGCTTATTGCCGGATTATTTTTCCCGCCGCAGCATGCCGGTGACGTCCACCCGGCGCAGGGCCTCCACTTCGGCCACGGTGGGCGGGGCAATCATGCGGGCGTGGCGGAAGACCTTGAGATCCCAGCCAGTGTTGGCCCGGACATCGTCCACGCTGGAGAAGGGATAGTAGGCGTCGAGCCAGAATTCCTTGGTTTCCGGGTGGGGGCGCAGGATGCCCAGGGTGGTGACGATGGCGCTCGGCCCGCCGCCGACGAAACCGTAGCGTTCCCGGGCATCGCCCCCTTCCAGGTAGCCGGGGGAGGAGATGTAATCCACCTTGTCCACGAAGCGCTTGGCCTCGTGGGTGACCATGATCACCGTGCGCTTGGCGCCGCTGGCGATGTCGTTGGCGCCGCCGGCGCCGGTGAGGCGGGTCTTGGGCGGGGTGTAGGTGTCGCCCAGGCCCTGGCCACGGGCCCGATCCCAGATGCCCGTCGTATTCACGTTGCCGAACTTGTCCACCTGGGCGGCGCCGATCAGGCCCACGTCTACCCGACCGGAGGCGACGAGGAAGCCCAGGGCGTCCAGGCCGCCGGTGAAGCTGGTGGCGTTGGCCGAGAGGCGGTCGCACTCGATGCCCCAGGGCAGGCCGCCGATGGGGGTGGCGCCGTAGATGCCGCCCTCGGTCATGGAGCGGATGTTGGGGCCGTGGTGTTCCTGGGCGAAGTAGCCGGCCAGCAGCGACAGGCCGACGCCGAAGATGGCCAGTTCCCCGTCCTTGATTTCCCGGCCGGCGGCAATCGCCATCATTTCCTGGCGGGAATAGCGCAGGGGGCCCTTGCGTTCGGTAGTGGGGGCGTAAGCGGTAGCGGTGGTCATGGTTATGCAGCCCTCTCAGTCAGGGTGGTGGCGTTCATGGATATGTGCTGTCGAGGGCTGGCCGCACTCGCCTGGCTCGCAGCTACGCAGGCTCGGTGGCTCATGCAGCCCTCTTCAAAATGTGGTTTTCGGCTTGCAGCTGTTCCACCTTGGCCCGGTCCAGGATCCATTTGCGATACGGGTCCAGGAGGAAGCGGGTGGGGCTGTCTTCCAGCTTGGAGATGACGTCCTTGCCGATCAGGTTGAGGTAGGCATCCACGGTCTGGTAGGAAAAGATGAAGCGGTCGATGTAACGGAAGGTGCCTTCCTCCGTCGCCAGCCATTCGTTCATCAGCTTCATGTGGGCCTCGTCCACGTCATGGACGCCGGGGGAGGCGGCAGGCCAGGCGGAGAAGGGCCACCACACCACGGCATCGACGATCAGGCCGGGGATGCGCACCAGGTTCGGGTACTGGCGCATGCAGTCGGTGTCCACGATGTGGTCGGCCACCAGCACCAGGCGCTTGGCAGCCCGGGAAAGCTCGAAGCGGCTCCACTCGGAGCCGATCATGATGGCGTTGCCCTCCGGGTCGGCGAGGGTGACGTGGAGCACGGCCAGGTCCGGCTTGAGGGGCGAGTAGGCGCCGAGGACGCGGCCGGAGAAGGGGTCGGCAATCTCGGGGATCTTGCCCGTGGCCGGGTATTCCTCGGGGGCGAAGGCGCTGCGATTCTGGATGTCCGAGCCGATGCAGGTGGTGGCGGGGACGAAGGGCCAGTTCAGCGCCCCGCCGAGGAAGCGCAGGGCCATGGCCAGGTTGGAGTAGTCCTCCAGGGCCAGCTTGCCTTCTTCCACCACCCGGCGCAGGCCGTTGGCGAAGCCGAAGCCTTCCAGGCCGGAGAAGCCCACCTCGGCCTTGCTCGCCGTGCCGGCGGCGGCCAGCAGGTTGAGCTGCTGGGTGTTGCAGTGGAACAGGGCGTGCAGGTTGCGCCGGCCCTGGCGCACCAGCTCGCGGCCGAAGGCGATGGCGTCGGCCCCCACCGGCAGGCCGGCGCCGCTGGCGTACTGGATGCCGTCGCTGGCGTAGCGCTGGGCGGCTTCGCCCAGGGGCAGGAGTTTGTTAATGGACATGGTGCTGGCTCCCTTGAATATCGTTGGCGACTATTGGTGATGGGGTACGCGGAGGGCGGGCTACGCCGGCGAGTCGGGTGAGCTGGGTCAGATCGGCGGCCAGGGCGCTTACCGGCTGGCCGTAGGGCGAGATGCCGCGCAGCACGCCCCCCTGGTCGAAGAGATAGACCCCGGCGCTGTGGTCCAGGGTGTAGCCCATGCTCGCGGAAGGCTGGCGTTCGGCCACCAGTTGCAGTTCGCGGATGAAGTCGGCGGTGGCTGACGTTCCGCCCCACAGGCCGAGGAAGGGGCGCCCGCCCTGGGGATGGAAGGCGGCCACATAGTCCTTGAGGAGGGGGGCACTGTCCCGCTCCGGGTCCAGGGTGACGAAGAGTACCTGGACCTGGTGGCGCAGGGCGGCGGGCAGGGCTTCCACCGCGGCCTTCAGTTCGGCCAGGGTGGTGGGGCAGACGTCGGGACATTGGCTGTAGCCCACGGCCAGTGCCACCACCTGGCCGCGGAAATCAGCCAGGCGGCGCACCCGGCCGGTGGTGTCGGCGAGCTGGAATTCGGGCTGGCGGGGCAGGGCGGCGCCAGGCAGATCGGCCTGGAGGCGAGGTGCGGCGGCGGTCTTGGCAGTGGTAGCGGTGGCGGCGAAAGGCCTTTGTTCATATCCGGCCCGGGCCACGTACTGGCCCAGGCGCTGGAAGTCGGCGGCACTCAGGGTGCCGGTGCTGCGGTAGAGGAACTCGCCCCGGCCGTCGAAGAAGGCGAAGGAGGGGGTGGCGTAGGCGCCCAGGCGCCGTGCCAAGTCGGCCGCCGGGGCCCGCTGGCCCTGGAGATCGGCGAGGGGTTCGCTGCGGGCCAGATCCACCTTGACGCTGCGGTATTGCCGGCTGAAACGGGCCGTCACGGCCGGTTCCTGGAACACCGTGCGCTCCATCTCCCGGCAGCCGGGGCAGTCGGGCAGGGTGAAGGCGACGGCCAGCTTCTTTCCTTCGGACCGGGCGGCCTGGGCCTCGGCCTGCAGGTCGCTGGCCTCGCGGCTGAACAGGGCTTCCCCGGCGCCCGCGGCGGCGGGGGCCAGGGAGGCGAGCAGGGCCCAAAGCCCCAGGGTACGTTGCAGGCACAGCATGGTGGAGTCTCTCAGCGGACCCAGAAGAGGGCGCGGTGGCGCAGCTTGTCCAGGCCGGTCATGGCCAACCAGGTGATGAGGCCGGTGTAGAGGATGCCGGCCACCATGCGCGGGTAGTCGGCGAAGTCGGCGTAGTACTGGACGAAGCGGCCCAGGCCGGCGTTGGCGCCGAACAGTTCGGCCACGGTGAGCAGGATGAAGGAGAAGCCCAGGCCCACGGCGGCGCCGGAG
>DATFAA010000156.1:0-6346 GCA_035255045.1 Rhodocyclaceae bacterium
TTCCGAATCGACCATAGCCGCCCTGGGGCGGCGGGAAATCGAGGCGGTCCGTGTCGAACTGGAGGTGGAGGACGATCCGGCCATCGCCGAGCAGTATCGCCGGCAGGTGGCTGAGCGCCTCGACCACCTTTTCCGCCGGGCCGGCGACGGCAGCGATACCCGGGCCCTCTACCAGACTGTCGTCAAATACCGCATGGAGCACCGTTCATGACCCTGCTGTCCCGCGACCAGGTCATCGCCCGCCTGAAGCAGCTGCCTTCGCTGCCGTCGGCGGTTTCCGAGGTGCTGTCCAGTTTAGCCAACGAGGATGCGGACATCGAGACGGTGGCGCAGCAGATCGCCCGGGACCAGGCCCTCACCGCCCGCGTCCTGCGGGTCGCCAATTCCTCCTTCTACGGCCTGCAGACAAAGGTCGGCACCATTCATGAGGCGGTGGTCATCCTCGGCTTCCGGGCGGTGCGCAACATGGTCCTGGCGGTGGGGATGAACGGCAGCTTCCGGGTGGACCAATGCCGGGGGTTCGACGCACCGGGCTATCTGCGGCACGGGGTGGGCGTCGGCCTGGCTGCCCGGGCCCTGGCGGGCACGGCGCGCCAGAGTCCCGAACTGGCCTTTACCGCCGGCCTGCTCCACGACATCGGCCAGCTCGTCCTGGCCTCCAATTTCTCATCCCAGTACGTCGAAGCCCTGACTTACCGCAAGCACCACGACTGCTTCCTGTTTGAGGCCGAGCAGGCCGTGCTCGGAATCGACCATGCCGAGGTGGGCGCCCTGCTGGCCGAAACCTGGCGCTTCCCGGCCGCCATCCGGGAGTCCATCGCCTATCACCATGGGCCGGCCGCAGCGCCGGCGCAATCGCTGGCCAACCTGGTCCATGTGGCGGATGTCACAGCCCGGGCCCTGGGGCTGTCGGGGGCGGCCGACGAGATGGTCCCGGCGCTGGACCCGGAAGCCTGGGCCCGGCTCGGGGTGAGCTGGGAGGCTTACGCCGGCGTGCTGTCCCAGATCGAGAAGAGCTTCGAGGAAACCTGCCACGCCGTCGGGGCCTGACGGTCCCCGGTCCGGTCACTGGGCCGGCAGGGTGAGCCGGGCGGTGAGGCCGCCGCCGTCCCGGGGCAGGAGGTCCAGCCGGCCGCTGTGCAGGCGGGCGATCCGTTCGACGATGGCCAGCCCGAGGCCGGTGCCGGTGACGTTGGTGCGGGCGCCATCGAGGCGGGTGAAAGGCAGCTTGAGGCGTTCGGCCTCCTCGGCCGGGATGCCGGGGCCGCGATCCCGCACTTCCACCATGACCTTGCCTTCGGCTTCCCAGGCCTGCATCTGCACGTCGCCGCCACCGTACTTGTAAGCGTTGTCCACCAGGTTGGTGATGGCCCGGGTCAGGGCCTTGGGGCGCGCCTCGATGGAGGGCAGCGGCGGAATGACGAAGGCCAGGGGATGGCCGAGGGTCGTCTGCCGGGTGGCGACATCCTGGAGCAGATGGGAAATGTCCGTGGACTGGGGCGTTTCGCCGCCGTCGCCGCGGGCATAGTCCATGAACTGGGAGATCACCGTTTCCATCTGCTCGATGTCGGCGACGATGCCATCCCGGGAGGCCGCGTCGGTGACGCTCATTTCGGCTTCCAGGCGCAGGCGGGTGAGGGGAGTGCGCAGGTCGTGGGAAATTCCGGCCAGCACCTCCGCCCGGTCCTGCTCGTGACGGGCCAGGTCGCTGGCCATGCGGTTGAAGGCGACGGCCAGACGCTGCAGTTCTTCGGCGCCGGTCTCCGGCAGGGGTTCGGGGGTGAGGCCGCGGCGGACACTGTCGGCCGCCTTGGCCAGGGCCTTGAGGGGGCGATTGATGCGGGAGACGATGTACCAGGCCACCGCCAGGGCGAGGCCCAGGGCCAGCAGACCCCAGATCAGCCAGTGCCAGGCGAGCTTGTGCACCGCCCGTTCCCGGGGGAGCACCAGCCAGAACTCGTCCTCGTCCCGTTCCTCGAGCCGGAAGCTGACCCAGAAGCCGGGAACGTCATTGACCTCCAGGGCCATGCGGGTGCGGGGTCCGAGCTGGGCGTCCACCTCCTTCTTCACCAGGGTCATGAAGCGGCTGTCGGGGAGGGGTTCGACCTTGTCGTTGTCCTCGGCCGGCAGGAGCCGGATGCCTTCCCGGGTGGTGAGTTCGATGAAGAGATCGAGGCGGCGCTCCGGGGCGGAGGCGAGGAGGGCGGCGCGGATGAGGTTGACGGCGCTGGTGGCGAGCTGGGCCGTCTCGTGGGCGCGGGGGACGGCTTCGGCGTAGCGGAAAAGGGTGAGCCAGGCAGCAGTGGTCAGGAGTACCAGCGTGGCGATGAGGAGGAAGGTCCTCGCCAGGAGGGAACTCGGGACGAATTTCATTCCCGCGGGCTGCCGTCCGGCACGAAGACGTAGCCGAAGCCCCAGACCGTCTGCAGATAGCGGGGCTGGGACGGATCGGTCTCCACCAATTTGCGCAGCCGGGACACCTGGACGTCGATGGCCCGGTCGAACGGTCCCTGCTCCCGGCCCCGGGCCAGGGTCATCAGCTTGTCACGCGACAGGGGCTGGCGCGGATGCTGCAGCAGCACCTTGAGCACGGCGAATTCGCCGGTGGTCAGCGGCAGGCTCTCGCCATCCCGCTTCAGGGTGCGGGCGGAGAGGTCCACCTCGATGGTGCCGAAACGGATGATTTCCGTCTCCGCCTCCGGCGCCCCCGGCGGGGCGCTGCCCTGCCGGCGCAGGACGGCATGGATGCGGGCGAGGAGCTCCCGGGGGTTGAAGGGTTTGGGGAGATAATCGTCGGCGCCCATTTCCAGGCCGACGATGCGATCGATGTCGTCGCCCTTGGCGGTCAGCATGACGATCGGCGTGTTGTCGCCGGTCCCGCGCAGCCGCCGGCAGATGGCCAGGCCGTCTTCCCCTGGCAGCATGAGGTCGAGGACAATGAGGTCGAAATGCTCGCGGCCGCGCAGGCGGTCCATCTGGGCGGCATCGCCGACGGCACGGACTTCGAATCCCTGCTCTCCCAGGTAGCGGGTGAGGAGGTCCCGAAGGCGGCTGTCGTCGTCGACGACCAGGAGGCGATGTTGTCTATCGTTCATGACGCGCAGAATAGAGGCAAAATTGGATCGATGATGGCGGCAATGGTAACAAGCTTTTGCGGCGCGCCGGCAGGCAACAAATTGTTACAACGGCTCAGCCGCCGGACACGGGCGGCTTACACGGCAGGGGCAGAATGGGGACCATGAAGGTTCGTATTTTTGACGGGAGCGCGGCATGAGGATCAGACGACACATCGCTGTGGCCATGGGCGCCGCCGTGTTGATGGCTGCCGCCGGCGCCGGGGCGGACATCCGTCCGGCCACACTGCAAATGGACTGGCGGGCGCCGTCCATCGACCGGTTTGTCCCCGACTCCGGCCGAGCCGTCCGCGGGCAGCCGGAACTCCTTGCCCAATGGGGCGCCTTGCCCCCCGAACAGCGCCAGCAGATGCGCCAGCAGATGCGGGAACACTGGCAGCAGATGCCGCCCGAGCGGCGGGAGGAGCGCCGCCAGGAATACCGGGAGCGCTGGCAGCAGCTGCCTTCCGACGAACGCCAGCGCATCCGCGACGAGATGCGGGAGCGGGGCGCCTATGGCGGCGGGCACCGAGGCCGTGGCGATGGCCGCTGAGTTTTTCGCCTAGGGGCCGCCCAGAGCCGAGCGACGGCATAGGACCGGGGGCCGAGGTCCGGTAAAATGCAGCTCATGCGAATTCTCGGCCTCGAAACTTCCACCGACCTCGGTTCCTGCGCCCTCTGGCTGGATGGCCAGTTGCTGGAGCGCCGCTGCCCTCCCGGGCGCCCCCATTCCGAAACCCTGCTACCCCTGGTCCGCGACCTGCTGGCCGAAGCCGCCGTGGATATCCGCCAGCTGGACGCCATCGCCTTCGGCGCCGGTCCAGGCGCCTTCACCGGACTGCGGGTGGCCTGCGGCATCGCCCAGGGACTGGCCGTGGCGGCGGACCTGCCGGTGGTCCCGGTCGGAACCCTGGAAGCCCTGGCGGCCGGAGCCGACGGCGAGCGCATCCTGGCCCTCCTGGATGCCCGGATGAACGAGGTCTACTACGCCACCCTGGAACGGGACGACGACGGATTGCGCCTCGTCGGCAACGTAAGGATGGCGGCGCCCGAGGCCGTGGTCCTGCCGGAGGGGGGCGGCTGGGTGGCCTGCGGCAATGCCCTGGCGGCCTATCCCGCTCTGGCCGAGCGGGTGGCGGAAGCCGGCATGGCGGGCCGCGCCGACCTTCTGCCGACGGCGGGTGCCATCGTCGAACTGGCCCGGCCGCGGCTGCAGCGGGGCGAGGCCATCGACCCCGGTCTGGCGGCGCCCTTCTACGTCCGCGACAAGGTGGCCCAGACCGTGGCCGAGCGGCTGGCGGGCGGCGGCAAGGCATGAGCGCGTCCCTGCAGCTTCCGGTCGAGATGTTCCCCATGAACCAGAACGATCTGGAGGCGGTGGCCGAGCTGGAACAGAGCGTCCAGGCCTTTCCCTGGTCCCGGGGCAATTTTGCCGATTCCCTGGCAGCCGGGCACGGTGTCTGGGTCTCCCGCATCGGCGGTGATCTGGTGGGTTTTTCGGTGGTCATGGTGGTGGTGGACGAAGCCCACCTGCTCAATGTCGCGGTGGCCAAGCGTTACCAGGGCCAAGGCCATGGCGCCCGCCTGCTGCGGCACGTCATGGAACAGGCCAGGCTGCACGGGGCAGCCAAGCTGCTGCTGGAAGTGCGGCCCTCCAACCAGCGGGCGGTGGAGCTCTATCGGCTGTTCGGCTTCCGGCAGATCGGCCTGCGCCGCGGCTACTACCCGGCCGCCATCGGACGCGAGGACGCTCTGGTTTTCGAACGGGAGCTGCCATGAACCTGAGCCGTGAACAAATGCTGGCCGAGATGGGCATCACCCCCATCTGGCGGCTGCGCGGCCGGGAGGCGGCGCCGGCTGCGGTGGAAGCCGTGGCGCCCGTGCCCGCAGCCGCCTCCGCGCCAACTCCCGAGCCCGCGCTGGCGGCCCCGGAGGGCGAACCGGCGCCGGCCTCGCGGGCGGATGCCATTTCCCGCCTGGACTGGGACGGACTCCGGCAGAGTACGGCGAATTGCCGCGCCTGTGCCCTCTGCGGGCAGCGCCAGCAGGCCGTGCTCGGGGTCGGGGACCAGGCAGCCGACTGGCTGTTCATCGGCGAAGGCCCCGGCGCCGAGGAGGATGTCCAGGGCGAGCCCTTCGTCGGCCAGGCCGGCAAGCTGCTGGACAACATGCTGGCCGCCATCGACCTCAGGCGGGGCGAGCGGGTCTATATCGCCAATGCCGTCAAATGCCGGCCGCCGGGCAACCGGACGCCGACGGCCGAGGAAATGGCCACCTGCCGGCCCTATCTCGAGCGTCAGATCGAACTGATCAAGCCGCGGCTCATCGTTCTCCTGGGGCGGGCCGCCGTCAGCACCATGCTCGAGGACGAGCGCTCCCTCGCCGCCCTGCGGGGCAAGCGGCATGACTACAAGGGTATTCCGGTGATCGTGACCTATCACCCGGCCTATCTGCTGCGCAATCTTCCGGAGAAGGCGAAGGCCTGGGAGGATCTGGTTTTCGCCCGGCGCCTGATGCGGGAAATGCCCAAAGAATAGGCGGGCCGGATGGAGAGGAGCCAATTTTTGACATTTGTCTTGCGCGCCCCTGAATCGGCCGCTACAGTGCGCGGCAGTTTCGCCTGTCAGGATTTGCCGTGACCATTTCGCCCACCGATCTCGCTTTTCTGAAGTCCACCACCGTTCTCGGCCAGCTGCCCGCGGATAGCGGCCTCGATGCCCTGGCTGCGGACCCGGAACTGGCGTTCGAACTGGAGCCGGGCGAACTGCTCGTGGAGGCCGGGCAGCCCAAGCCGGGGCTGTACGTCATGGTGCACGGGGCGGTGGAACTGGTGCTGACCGACTCGGCCGGCAATGAGAAAATCATAGAATTCGTCAAGACCGGCGGCTTCATGTGCGAGGAAGGCCTCTTCTCCAGCACTCCGCGGTCCTATTCCATCCGGGCCTTGACCCAGGCAGTGGTGCTGCGGTTGCCGGAAGAGATCCTCGAGGGCTGGGTGGCGCGCTACACCGAGTTCGGCCGCAGCCTATTGGCCCTCATCAACGAGCGCATCCAGTATTTCTCCCGGGACGTCTTCACCCAGCTCACCAAGAATGCCACGGCCCGCCTGGTGTGCTACCTGCTGTGCCATTTCGACCATGCGCCCCGCACCCCCGACGGCACCTATTTCCTCAAGGTGCCCCTGCCGCGCAAGAAGCTTGCCGCCCGCCTGGGCATCACCGGGGAACACCTCT
>DATFAA010000157.1:0-22674 GCA_035255045.1 Rhodocyclaceae bacterium
GATGCCCTGCTCGATCTCGACGAAGGCGCCGTAGTCGGTGAGGTTGGTGACCTTGCCGAACAGGCGGGTGCCGGAGGGGTAGCGGCGAGCGATGCCGACCCACGGATCTTCGCCCAGCTGCTTCAGGCCCAGGGAGACACGGTTCTTCTCGGCGTCGAACTTCAGGACCTTGGCGGTGACTTCGTCGCCCACGGCGAGCACTTCGCTCGGGTGGCGGACACGGCGCCAGGCCAGATCGGTGATGTGCAGCAGGCCATCGATGCCGCCCAGGTCAACGAACGCGCCGTAGTCGGTGATGTTCTTGACGATGCCCTTGACGGTGGTGCCTTCCTTGAGGTTCTCGAGCAGCTTCTCGCGCTCGACGTCCGCGGTGGCTTCCAGCACGGCACGGCGGGACAGCACGACGTTGTTGCGCTTGCGGTCCAGCTTGATGACTTTGAATTCGAGGGTCTTGCCTTCGTACGGGGTGGTGTCCTTGACCGGACGCATGTCGACCAGGGAGCCCGGCAGGAAGGCGCGCACGCCGTTGGACATGACGGTGAGGCCGCCCTTGACCTTGCCGGTGATGGTGCCGGAGACCAGAGAGTTGTCGTTGAGGGCCTGCTCGAGGAAGTTCCAGGCGGCGATGCGCTTGGCGCGATCGCGGCTCAAGCGGGTGGCACCGTAGCCGTCTTCCAGCATCTCGATGGCGACCTGGACGAAATCGCCAGGCTTGACTTCGACTTCGCCCTGATCGTTGAGGAATTCTTCGAGGGGGACGTAGGATTCGGATTTCAGGCCGGCATTGACCACAACGAAGTTGTGATCCACCTCCACCACCTCTGCGGTGATGACTTCGCCTTGACGCATTTCCTGGCGAGCCAGGGATTCTTCAAAAAGTTGAGCAAAAGATTCCATTACGGAGAGGACTTTCTTGCCGCGGGACTGCGGCGGTTAGTTGAACACGGTTGCCGGCGGGGAGCCGGCAACACCCATCGTCACGATTGCCCTTAGACAACCAATACTACAAAGCGGATTCACTCCATGTCAGCACCTGGTCGACCGCCTGTTCGATGGAAAGCGGGGTGGTGTCGAGCAGAAGGGCATCCGCTCCCTGCTGCAGAGGTGCCACGCTGCGGCGGGAATCCCGCTCGTCGCGCTGGCGCAAGTCCAGCAGAAGATCATCGAGATTAGCAGAGAACCCTTTTTCCATCAACTGTTTATAGCGGCGTTCCGCTCTCACCTCGGCGCTGGCCGTGAGGAAGACCTTGAGGGCCGCGCCGGGGAAAACCACCGAGCCCATGTCACGGCCGTCCGCCACCAGCCCCGGTGCGCGGTTGAAGGCCCGCTGACGGAAGAGAAGAGCCGTGCGCACGGCCGGCAGGACGGCAACCTTGGAGGCCCCGGCAGACATCTCTTCGGTGCGGATGGCGTCACTCACCTCTTCGCCGCCGAGGAGCACCGAGTTCTCGCCGAACACCACATCGAGCCCAGCCGCCACCGCCGCCACGCCGCCCTCGTCGTCCCAGGCGACGCCGGCCCGCTGCGCTGCCAGGGCGGTCAGGCGGTAGAGGGCGCCCGAATCCAGATAGTGGAAGCCAAGGGTCGCCGCCACCCGGGCTGCCACCGTGCCCTTGCCCGAGGCCGAAGGGCCGTCGATGGCTATGACCGGGGCGGCCCTGGTGACCGCGGCAAAGGCGTCGAAATAGTCAGGGAAGGTCTTGGCGACGCAGCCCGGGTCGTTGATGCGCAGGGGCGTGCCGAGGGCGGCCAGGGAGAAGCACATGGCCATGCGGTGGTCGTCGTAGGTGTCGATGGCGGCAGGCCGCAGGGAAGCCGGAGCGACCCGGATGAAATCCGCCCCCTCCTCCACTTCGGCCCCGAGCTTCCTCAGCTCGGCGGCCATGGCGGCGATGCGGTCGGTCTCCTTGACCCGCCAGCTGGCGATGTTGCGCAGGGTGGTCGGCCCCTGGGCGAAGAGGGCCGCCGTCGCCAAGGTCATGGCGGCGTCGGGAATGTGGTTGCAGTCGAGGTCGACGCCCTTGAGGCCGCCGGCCGGGGCCCGGGCCTCGATCCAGTTGGGCCCCATGTCGATGACGGCGCCCATCCGCGCCAAGGCATCGGCGAAGCGCACGTCCCCCTGGATGGAATCCTTGCCGACCCCCTCCACCCGCAGCGGGCCGCCGCCGATGGCGCCCAGGGCGAGGAAATAGGAGGCCGACGAGGCATCGCCCTCGACATAGACGGTACCCGGCGAGACGTAGCGGCTACCCGCCGGCACCGTGAAGCGCTGCCAGCCCTGGCGCTGCACCTGGACGCCGAAGCGGGCCATGGTGGCGAGGGTGATCTCGATATAGGGCTTGGAAATGAGCTCACCGACCACTTCCACCGTGGTCTCCACCCCGGTCAGGGGCAGGGCCATGAGGAGGCCGGTCAGGAACTGGCTGGAGACATCGCCCCGAACCTTCACCACGCCGCCGGGGCGGATGGCCGCCGGCTTCAGGTGGAGGGGCGGATAGCCGTCATTGCCCAGGTAGGCGACATCGGCCCCCAGTTGGCGCAGGCCGTCCACCAGGTCGCCGATGGGTCGCTCGTGCATGCGGGCCACGCCCTTCAGGACGTAGTCGCCCCCGGCCAGGGCCAGGGCTGCGGTGAGAGGCCGGAAAGCGGTGCCGGCGTTGCCCAGGAAGAGCTCCGCCTGGCGTACCGGGAAATGGCCGCCACAGCCGGTGATGCGCCAGTTGCCGCCGCCCAGGGAGGCGACTCCCACCCCCAGGGTCTTGAGGGCATCGAGCATGCGCTCGGTATCGTCGGAAGCGAGGAGGTCGCGGACCTCGGTCTCGCCGTCGGCCAGGGCGGCCAGCAGGAGGACGCGGTTGGAGATGCTCTTGGAACCCGGCAGGCGGACCGTACCGGCAGCCGAAAGGACTTGGGGAAGATCGAGGAAGGTCAAGGATTCACCACGGTTGGATGCCGAAATCATTCGAATAGCGCCGCCTCGGCCAGGCGCGCGCCCTGGCCGTCCTTGGCCGAGAGGAGAGGATCGCCGTCCACGGGCCAGGGGATGCCGATATCCGGGTCGTTCCAGGCGATGCAGCGCTCGTGCTCGGGGTAATAGAAGTCGGTGGTCTTGTAGAGGAATTCCGCCGTCTCGGACAGCACCAGGAAGCCGTGGGCGAAGCCGGCGGGAACCCACATCTGCCGCTTGTTCTCCGCCGACAGCTCGGCCGCCGCATATTGGCCGAAGGTGGGGGAGTTGCGGCGGATATCCACGGCCACGTCGAAGACGGCCCCCTGGGTCACCCGCACCAGCTTGCCCTGGGGATGCTCGACCTGGTAGTGGAGGCCGCGCAGCACGCTCTTCGCACTCTTCGAATGGTTGTCCTGGACGAACTCCACCTCCAGCCCGGTGATTTCCCGGAAGACCCGCTGGTTGTAGCTTTCGAAGAAGAACCCCCGGTCGTCGCCGAAGACCCTCGGCTCAAGGATCAGGACGTCGGGGATGGCGGTGGGGATGACCTTCATCAGAACACCCGTTCCTTGAGCAGGCCCATCAGATACTGGCCGTAGGGATTCTTCAGCATGGGCCCGGCCAGGGCTTCGAGCTGGCCGGCGTCGATATAGCCCATGCGGTAGGCGATCTCCTCGGGGCAGGCGACCTTGAGGCCCTGGCGCTTCTCGATGGTGGCGATGAACTGGCTGGCATCCAGCAGGCTTTCGTGGGTGCCGGTGTCGAGCCAGGCGTGGCCCCGGCCCAGCACCACCACGTCCAGCGCCTCCCGCTCCAGGTACAGGCGGTTGATGTCGGTGATTTCCAGCTCGCCCCGGGCCGAGGGCTTGAGGCTCCGGGCGAAATCCGCCACCTGGCTGTCGTAGAAGTAGAGCCCGGTGACCGCGTAATTGGACTTGGGCGCCCGGGGCTTTTCCTCCAGGCTCACCGCCCGGCCTTCCCGGTCGAATTCCACCACGCCGTAGCGCTCCGGGTCCTGGACATGGTAGGCGAAGACGGTGGCGCCGCTTTCCCGCTTGCCGGCGATCTGCAGGTCGTCGGCGAACTCGTGGCCGTAGAAGATGTTGTCCCCCAGGACCAGGGCGCTGGGGCTGCCGCCGATGAAGTCGCGGCCGATGATGAAGGCCTGGGCCAGGCCATCGGGGCTGGGCTGGACGGCGTACTGGAGATTCAGCCCCCACTGGCTGCCGTCCCCCAGGAGCTGCTCGAAGCGAGGGGTGTCCTGGGGGGTGGAGATGACCAGGATGTCCCGGATCCCGGCGAGCATCAGGGTGCTCAGGGGATAGTAGATCATCGGCTTGTCGTGGATGGGCAGGAGCTGCTTGGAGACGGCCAGGGTCACCGGGTAGAGCCGGGTGCCGGAGCCGCCGGCGAGGATGATGCCTTTGCGGGTCATTTCGCTTCTCCGTACTGCTTGTCCAGCCATTGCCGGTAGGCGCCGCTGGTGACGTTCTCCACCCAGCCCGGGTGGTCCAGGTACCACTGCGCGGTCTTGCGGATACCGGTTTCGAAGGTCTCCCTGGGCTTCCATCCCAGTTCCCTCTCGAGCTTGCCGGCGTCGATGGCGTAGCGCCGGTCGTGGCCGGGGCGGTCCTTGACGAAGGTGATCTGCGCCTTGTAGGACTGGCCGTCGGCCCGGGGTTGCAGCTCGTCCAGGATGGCGCACAGGGTGTGCACTACCTCCAGGTTGGCCTTCTCGTTCCAGCCGCCGACGTTGTAGGTCTCCCCCACCCGGCCGGCCTCCAGGACCCGGCGGATGGCCGAGCAGTGGTCCTTGACGTAGAGCCAGTCGCGGATCTGCTGGCCGTCGCCGTAGATGGGCAGGGGCTTGCCCTGGAGGGCGTTGTGGATCACCAGGGGGATGAGCTTTTCCGGGAAGTGGTAGGGGCCGTAGTTGTTGGAGCAGTTGGTGGTCAGCACCGGCAGGCCGTAGGTGTGGTGGTAGGCCCGCACCAGATGGTCGCTGGCGGCCTTGCTGGCCGAGTACGGGCTGTTGGGCTCGTAGCGGTTGGTTTCCTTGAAGGCGGGGTCGCCCTTCTCCAGGGAGCCGTACACCTCGTCGGTGGAGACGTGCAGGAAGCGGAAGGCCGCCCTCGCCTCCTCGTCCAGGCCGCCCCAGTAGGCCCGCACGGCTTCGAGGAGCCGGAAGCTGCCGACGATATTGGTCTGGATGAAGTCCTCGGGGCCGTGGATCGAGCGGTCCACGTGGGATTCGGCGGCGAAATTGACCACCGCCCGGGGACGGTGCCCGGCCAGCAGCCGGGAAACCAGCTCGAAGTCGCCGATGTCGCCCTGGACGAAGATGTGCCGGGGGTTCCCCGCCACGCTCGCCAGGTTCTCCAGGTTGCCGGCGTAGGTGAGCTTGTCCAGGTTCACCACCGGCTCGCCGTTCTCCGCCAGCCAGTCCAATACGAAATTGCTGCCGATGAAGCCGGCGCCGCCAGTGACCAGGATCATGCTTACCCCAGCTTTCCCTCCGCCCAGGCGCGTCGCGCCGCCCGGGCCGAGCCGAAGACTTCCTCGAGATAGGGGCCGTCGCCCTTGGCCAGGGCTGCCCGCAGGCCGTCCAACTGCTGCCGGTAGCTGTCCAGCTCCTCGATCAGCGCCTCCCGGTTGGCCAGGCAGATGTCCCGCCACATTTCCGGGTGGCTGGCGGCGATGCGGGTGAAGTCCCGGAAGCCGCCGGCGGCGAAGGTGAAGAACATTTCCGCGTCCTGGCGCACCGCCAGGTCATGGACCAGGGCGAAGGACAGGAGGTGCGGCAGGTGGCTGACCGCCGCGAACACCCGGTCGTGGGCTTCCGGCGTCAATTCGTAGATGTCGGCGCCGCACAGGGCCCAGGCCCGTTTCACCCGATCCAGGATGTCGTCGCCGTTTTCCGGCAGCGGCGTCACCACCACCTTCTTGCCCTGGTAGAGGTCGTCGCGGGCGGCGGCGGGGCCGCTGTTCTCGGCGCCGGCGATGGGATGGGCCGGAACGAACTGGCCGATCTGTTCCCCCAGGGCGGCACGGGCGGCCGCCACCACGTCCATCTTGGTGCTGCCGCCGTCGGTGACGATGGTGCGCGGCCCCAGGTAGGGCCGGATGCGGGCCAGGATTTCCGGCATCTGGGCCACCGGGGTGGCGATCAGGATGAGGTCGGCGTCTCCCACCTCATGGGCCGGGTTGATGCCGGCACGGTCGATCACCCCCAGTTCCTGGGCGGCCTTGAGGGTGGCCGGGGTACGGCCGAAGCCCACCACCTCCTCCACCGCCCCGGCGGCCTTGAGGCCCAGGGAAAAGGACCCGCCGATGAGTCCGGCGCCGAAAACGACGACCTTGCCGAATTCCGGGGACTGGTCCGACATTCAGAGCGCCCTCTCCAGGGCCTCCAGGAAGCGGGCATTTTCCGGCTCGGTGCCGATGGTCACCCGCAGCCAGTCGGGCAGGCCGTAGCCGGCGATGGGGCGGACGATGACGCCCTGCTTGAGGAGCTTCTGGTTGACGCCCGCCGCGTCGCTCATCCTGAAGGTGACGAAATTGCCGTGGGAGGGTATGTGCTCGAGCCCGAGGCGCTTGAGGCCGGCGACGATCTGCTCCATGCCCCGGTGGTTGAGCTGATAGCTCTCGGCCACGAACAGGTGGTCGTCGAGGGCGGCCACGGCAGCAGCCAGGCCCAGGTTGTTCACGTTGAAGGGCTGGCGCACCCGGTTCATGAGGTCGGCGACCTCGGCGGAAGCCAGGGCGTAGCCCACCCGCAGGCCGGCGAGGCCGTAGATCTTGGAGAAGGTCCGAGTCACCACCAGGTTGGGGAATTCCTTGATCCAGGCCGCCGTGTCCTGACGCTCGGCCGGGGAAATGTATTCGTTGTAGGCCTCGTCCAGGACCACCACCACGTCGCCGGGAATGGTTTCCAGGAAGGCACGGACCTCGGCGTGGGGCAGGAAATTGCCGGTGGGGTTATTGGGATTGGCGATCCAGACGATCCGGGTGTCGGGCCGGATGGCGGCCGCCATGGCTTCCAGGTCGTGGCCGTAATTCTTGGCCGGCACCACCACCAGGTCTGCACCGGCGGACAGGGTGGCCAGGGGATAGACGGCGAAGGCGTGCTGGGCGAAGACCGCCGACCGGCCGGGGGCCAGGAAGACCCGGGCGGCCAGGTCGAGGACGTCGTTGGAGCCGTTGCCGAGGACGACCTGGTCGGTGTCGACGCCGCAGTTGGCCGCGACAGCCTTGATGAGGTCGAACTGGTCCGGGTAGCGCTCGATGCCGGCGATGGCGGCTTCCACTGCCTTCCTGGCCTTGGGGCTCATGCCCAGCGGGTTTTCGTTGGAAGCGAGCTTGACGATGCTGTCCACCGGCAGGCCCATTTCCCGGGCGAGTTCGGTGATGGGTTTGCCCGGCTGGTAGGGCGAAATGGCACGGACGTAGGAAAGGGCCTGATCGGCGAGGCTCATGGAAATCTCTCAGTAAACAGCGGCGGGATAGGAACCCAGGATCTTCAGGTAGGCGGCGCGGCGGGCCAGTTCGTCAAGGGCGGCCCGGATCGAGGCGTCATCCCGGTGGCCGTCGATATCGACGTAGAACACGTACTCCCACAGGGCGTGGCGGGCCGGACGGGACTCCAGGCGGCTCAGGGAGACGCCCGCCTCGGAGAAGGGCATGAGCAGCTCGTGGAGGGCGCCGGTGCGGTTTGGGGCCGACATGATGATGGAGGTCTTGTCCCGGCCGGAGGGGCCGGCGTCGTGGCGGCCCAGCACCAGGAAGCGGGTGGTGTTGTTGGGCTCGTCCTCGATGTTCTCGGCCAGCTTGGGCAGCTTGTAGCGCTCGGCGGCGGCTTCGCCGGCAATGGCCGCCGCGCCCTCCTCCTCCGCCGCCCGCTGGGCGGCCTGGGCGTTGCTGCCCACCGAGATGCGGGGCACGTCCGGCAGCATGCGGTTCAGCCACTCATGGCACTGGGCCAGGGACTGGGCATGGGAATAGACCTTGGTGATCTTGTCCAGGGACGTGGCATTGGTCAGGAGATTCTGGTGGATGCGCAGCACCACCTCGCCGCAGATCCGCAGGGGGGTCGCCAGGAGCAGGTCCATGGTGCGGCCGACGGCGCCCTCGGTGGAATTCTCCACCGGCACGACGGCGTAGTGGGCGTGGCCCGATTCCACTTCCCGGAAGACATCGTCGATGGACGTTTGGGGCAGCAGGCGGGCGGCGTGGCCGAAGTGCTTGGTGGCGGCGGATTCCGAGAAGGTGCCCAGGGGCCCCAGGAAGGCGATGCCCAGGGGCTGCTCCAGGGCCAGGCAGGCCGACATCACCTCCCGGAAGAACCAGGTGACGTACTCGTTGGTCAGCGGCCCGGGATTGCTGTCCTGGATGCGGCGCAGCACCTGGGCTTCACGCTCGGGCCGGTAGATGTGGCCGCTCTCGCCGTAGCGGGACTTGATCTCGCCCACCTTCTGGGCGCAACGGGCGCGCTGGTTGAGGAGTTTCAGGAGCTCGCCGTCGATGCCGTCGATTTCATTCCGGACGACAGCCAGTTCCTTCTGCAGTTGGTCGCTCATGCCTGCCCTACGCGTGCTTTTTGGCGAAATCGTTCATGAATGCCACCAGGGCCTGGACGCCGGCCAGGGGAATGGCATTGTAAATCGAGGCCCGCATGCCTCCCACCGACTTGTGGCCCTTGAGGGCGGTCAGGCCGGCGGCCTTCGATTCGGCCAGGAAAGCGGCATCGAGTTCCGGCCGGGCGAGGGTGAAGGGCACGTTCATGCGGGAACGACAGGTGAGTTCCACCGGATTACGGTAGAAACCGCCGGAATTGTCGATACAGCCGTAGAGCAGATCTGCCTTCTCGACATTATTGCGCTCGACGGCGGCCAGACCGCCCTGGCGCTTGAGCCACTGGAAGACCAGGCCGGCGATGTAGATGCCGAAGGTCGGCGGCGTATTGAGCATGGAGCCGTGCTCCGCCATCACCGCGTAATCCATGACGCTGGGGATGTTGGCGGGGGCCCGGCCGATGAGGTCGTCGCGGATGATGACCAGGGTCAGCCCGGAGGGGCCGATGTTCTTCTGGGCGCCGGCGTAGATGAGGGCGTACTTGGACACATCCACCGGCCGGGACAGGATGTGGGAGGACAGGTCGGCCACCAGGGGCACGTCGGTGCGGGCCAGGCGTTCGTCCGAGACCTCCACCCCATGGATGGTTTCGTTGGTGCAGAGGTGGAGGTAGGCCGCCTTGGGATCGAGGCGCACCTCCTCGGCTTCCGGCAGCCGGGTGAAGCCGGTGTTCTCGGTGCTGGCGGCGCAGCGCACCGTGCCGAAGCGAGCCGCTTCCTTGAGGGCCTTCTTGGACCAGGAACCGGTGACGATGTAGTCGGCGGAGCGGCCATTGAGGAGATTCATGGGAATCTGGGCGAACTGCTGGGTCGCCCCGCCCTGCAGGAAGAGCACCCGGTAATTGGCCGGGATGCCCATGAGTTCCCGCAGGTCGGCCTCGGCCTGCTCGATGATGGAAGTGAATTCCTTGCCCCGGTGGCTCATCTCCATGACGCCGCAGCCGACGCCATGCCAGTCCAGGAGCTCGGACTGGGCTTCCAGCAGCACTTCTTCGGGCAGCGCGGCGGGGCCGGCGCTGAAATTCCATACACGGGACATCACTCGGCCTCCAGTTCCGCCTCGGATTCGGATTCGATCACTTTTTCCACCCCGGCCAGTTTCTCGCCTTCATCCAGGGAGATCAGGGTCACCCCCTGGGTAGCCCGGCCCATGCCGCGGATTTCCGCCACCCGGGTACGGATGAGGACGCCGCCCGTGGTGATGAGCATGATTTCGTCCTCGTCGCCCACCAGCTTGGCGGCGACGATCTTGCCGTTGCGGTCGCTCGGGGCGATGGCGATGACACCCTGGGTGCCGCGGCCGGAATGGCGGAACTCGGACAGCACGGTGCGCTTGCCGAAGCCATGTTCGGTGGCGATGAGCACAGTCTGCTCCTCGCTTGCGGCCACCAGCAGGGAAATGACCGCCTGCCCCGGCTGCAGCTTCATGCCCCGCACCCCCCGGGCGTTGCGGCCCATGGGACGGACGTCCTCCTCATCGAACCAGACCGCCTTGCCGCCGTCGGACACCAGCATGATGTCGTTGTCGCCGCCGGTGAGCTCGGCGCCCACCAGGTAGTCGCCCTCGTCCAGGGCAACGGCGATGATGCCGGCCCGGCGCGGGTTGGAGAAATCGGACAGCGGCGTCTTCTTGACGGTGCCGTGGACGGTGGCCATGAAGATGTACTTGTCGTCGACGAATTCCTTGACCGGCAGGATGGCGTTGATCTTCTCGCCTTCTTCCAGGGGGAACATGTTGACGATGGGCTTGCCGCGGCTGGTGCGGCTGCCCTGGGGCACTTCGTAGACCTTGAGCCAGTAGCAGCGGCCCCGGTTGGAAAAGCACAGGATGTAGTCGTGGGTGTTGGCGACGAACAGGTGGTCGACGAAATCGTCTTCCTTCATGGCCGCCGCCTGCTTGCCGCGGCCGCCCCGGCGCTGGGCCCGGTAGTCGGTCAGCGGCTGAGACTTGATGTAGCCGGTATGGGACAGGGTCACCACCATGTCCTGGGGCGTGATGAAGTCCTCGATGCCCAGTTCCTGGGTGTGGAGCACGATTTCGGAGCGGCGCTCGTCGCCGAACTGGTCGCGGATGGCGGTCAGTTCCCCGACGATGATTTCGGTAATGCGCTCGGGCCGGGCCAGGATGTCCAGCAAGTCGGCGATCCTGTCCATCACCTCCTTGTACTCGTTGACGATCTTGTCCTGCTCGAGGCCAGTCAGGCGCTGCAGGCGCAGTTCCAGGATGGCCTGGGCCTGGGCATCGGAGAGCCGGTAGCCCTGGGCCGAGAGGCCGAATTCCGGCGCCAGCCCTTCCGGCCGGGAGGCATCGGCGGCGGCCCGCTGCAGCATCTGCTCGACCACCGGGCTGCGCCAGGTGCGCTCCATCAGGCCGCGCTTGGCGTCGGTCGGGGTAGGCGCCGCCTTGATGAGGGCGATGATCTCGTCCACGTTGGACAGGGCCACCGCCAGGCCTTCCAGGATATGGCCCCGGTCCCGGGCCTTGCGCAGTTCGAAGACGGTGCGCCGGGTGACCACCTCGCGGCGGTGGGAGAGGAAGCATTCCAGCATCTGCTTCAGGTTCAGCAGGCGCGGCTGGCCGTCCACCAGGGCCACCATGTTCATGCCGAAGGTGTCCTGGAGCTGGGTCATCTTGTAGAGGTTGTTGAGCACCACGTCGGCCACTTCGCCGCGCTTCAGCTCGATCACCACCCGCATGCCCGACTTGTCGGACTCGTCGCGGATGTCGGAGATGCCCTCGATCCTCTTCTCGTTCACCAGCTCGGCGATCTTCTCGATCAGGGACTTCTTGTTAACCTGATAGGGGATCTCGTCCACGATGATGGCTTGGCGATTGCCCTTCTCCAGGTCCTCGAAGTGGGTCTTGGCCCGCATGACGACGCGGCCGCGGCCGGTGAGGTAGCCTTCCCGCACTCCCATGACGCCGTAGATGATGCCGGCGGTGGGGAAATCCGGCGCCGGGATGTACTGGATGAGGTCGTCGATGCCGATGGCCGGGTTTTCAAGCAGGGCCAGGCAGCCGGCGATGACCTCGTTGAGATTGTGGGGCGGGATGTTGGTGGCCATGCCCACCGCGATGCCGGCGGAGCCGTTGATCAGCAGGTTGGGAATCTTGGCCGGCAGGATCAGGGGTTCCTGCTCGGAGCCGTCGTAATTGGGCCCGAAATCGACGGTTTCCTTGTCGATGTCCTCCAGCAACTGGTGGCCGATCCGCGCCATGCGCACTTCCGTGTAACGCATGGCGGCGGCGTTGTCGCCGTCCACCGAGCCGAAGTTGCCCTGGCCGTCCACCAGCATGTAGCGCAGGGAGAAGTCCTGGGCCATGCGGACGATGGTGTCATAGACCGCGGTGTCGCCGTGGGGGTGGTACTTACCGATCACGTCACCGACGATACGGGCCGACTTCTTGTAGGCCTTGTTCCAGTCGTTGCCCAACTCGTGCATGGCGTAGAGCACACGGCGATGCACAGGCTTCAGGCCGTCGCGCACGTCGGGCAGCGCCCGGCCCACGATCACGCTCATGGCGTAATCGAGATAGGAGCGGCGCATCTCGTCTTCGAGGCTGATCGGCAGGGTTTCTTTGGCGAATTGATCCATGTGTCTCTAACCGCGCCGTTTGCCGGCGCACTGCTTATTGGTTGAATTAAGCGGAATTTGCTATTTTAGCATGCCAACCCCCGCCAAATGCTGGCAAAACAAGCAAATCCAACCAGGAACGCCATGCCGGAAACCGTAGACCTGCTGATCGAAGCCCGCTGGGTGGCCCCCGTCGAGCCCGATGTCCTGCTCCATCACTACAGCATCGCCGTCCGCGACGGGCGCATCGTCGATTTGCTGCCGGCGGCCGAGGCCCTGGCGCGCTTCGAACCCCGGGAGCGGGTGGTGCTGTCCGATCACATCGTCATTCCGGGACTCGTCAATCTTCACACCCACGCCGCCATGTCCCTCCTGCGGGGCTACGCCGATGACCTGCCTCTGATGGAATGGCTGCAGACCCGCATCTGGCCGGCGGAAGCGGCCCACCTGTCGCCCCAGTTCGTGCGGGACGGCACCCGCCTGGCCTGCGCCGAAATGCTGAAGGGCGGCATCACCTGCTTCAACGACATGTATTTCTACCCGGAGGCCGCCGCCGAAGCCGCCACCGAGCTGGGCATGCGTGCCGTGCTGGGCATCACCGCCCTGGAGTTCCCCACCGCCTACGCCAGCGATGCCGACGACTACATCGCCAAGGGGCTGGCGGCTCGAGACCAATGGCGGAATCATCCGCTGATTTCCTTCTGCCTCGCCCCCCACGCCCCCTACACCGTCTCCGACACCACCTTCGAGCGCATCCTGACTCTGTCGGAACAACTCGGCCTGCCTGTCCACTGCCACATTCACGAGACCCGGACGGAAATCGCCGAAAGCCTCCAACAACGGGACAGCCGCCCCCTGGCGCGCCTTGCCCGGCTTGGGGTTCTGGGCCCCGGCTTCATCGGTGTTCATGCCGTACACCTGGAGGCGGCGGAAATCGAACTCCTGGCCCGCCAGGGCTGCTCGGTCGCCCACTGCCCCTCGTCCAACCTGAAGCTCGGCAGCGGCATCGCCCCCGTCGCCCAGCTGCTGGAAGCCGGCGTCAATGTCGGATTGGGCACTGATGGCGCCGCCAGCAACAACCGCCTCGATCTTTTCCAGGAGATGCGCCAGGCGGCGCTGCTCGCCAAGGGCAGTACCGGTGACGCCGCCGTCCTGCCCGCCCACCAGGTGCTGCGTATGGCGACGTTGAACGGCGCCGCCGCCCTGGGCCTGGATTCACAGATCGGATCCATCGTCGCCGGCAAACTTGCCGACCTCTGCGCTGTCGAAATGTCTAATGTTGAAGTTTCACCCTGCTTCAACCCCGTTTCACACTTGGTGTACGCTACAGGACGGGAGCATATTTCACACGTGTGGGTGGCCGGAAAGTGTTGCGTAGAGCGCAACGAACTCATTTATGAGGGGCAAAATGATTTGAAAAATTCCGTCTGCCTATGGCAAAATAAGGTAGATAGTCGCTAATAGCCTTGATTGCGGGGGCAAAGCGGTCTGGTCAACTAAAAATTTTCTTCAACGAGGGAAGCAATGATCAATAAGTTCGCCAAGAAAACGGTTTTGCTGGCTCTGGCTGCCGGCCTCAGCATCGGTGCCACCCTGTCCCAGGCCCAGGAGCGTGTTTACGCTACCGATTCGGGCAACTCTGTCGCCAAGAGCGGTTTCGGCCTCTGCTGGCGCACCGGCTACTGGACCCCGGCTGCTGCCGCCAAGGATCCCGCTGGCTGCGAGTGCGACAAGGACCTGCTCCCGAAGGAAGTTTGCGAGCCGAAGCCCGTCACCCCGGTCGCTGCCCCGGCCAAGACTGAAGCCGCTCCGCCGAAGCCGGCCGGCGAGAAGGTGACCCTGGCCGCCGACGCCCTGTTCGACTTCGACAAGGCCGTTCTGCGCCCCGAAGGCAAGACCGCCCTGGACGACGTCATCGCCAAGGCCAAGGGCCTGAAGCTGGAAGTGATCCTGGCTGTCGGCCACACCGACCGCATCGGCAAGGATGCCTACAACCAGAAGCTGTCCGAGAAGCGCGCCGCCGCTGTCAAGGAGTACCTGGTTTCCAAGGGCATCGAAGCCAACCGTGTCTACACCGAAGGCAAGGGCGAGAAGCAGCCCGTGACCGGCGACAAGTGCAAGGGCATGGGCGCCGAATCCGGCAAGAACAAGAAGCTGGTCTCCTGCCTGCAACCGGACCGTCGCGTCGATGTCGAAGTGATCGGCACCAAGTAATCACTACCGACGCATCCAAAGCCCTGCTCCGGCAGGGCTTTTTTGTTTCCACTGCCATTTTTCCTCGGAGATAGCATGGTCAACGCCGACCCGGCCGAACTGGATAAATTCGGAGAGCTGGCCCACCGCTGGTGGGATCCGAACAGCGAATTCAAGCCCCTGCACGACATCAACCCCCTGCGCCTGGACTGGATAGACCGCTCGGCCCACCTGGCCGGCAAGCGGGTGCTGGACGTCGGCTGCGGCGGCGGCCTGCTGTCCGAAGGCATGGCGACGCGGGGCGCCCAGGTCACCGGTATCGACCTGTCCGACAAGCCCCTGGGCGTGGCCCGGCTGCACCTCCTGGAGAGCGGCCAGAAGGTGGACTACCGGAAGATTTCGGCCGAGGATCTGGCCGCGGAAATGCCCGGCGCCTTCGACGTGGTCACCTGCATGGAACTGCTGGAGCACGTCCCCAACCCGGCCAGCACCATCGCCGCCTGCGCCCAGCTGGTGAAACCGGGCGGCATGGTCTTCTTCTCCACCCTCAACCGCAATCCCAAGGCCTATCTCCTGGCCGTGGTCGGCGCCGAATACATTCTGGGCTGGCTGCCCAAGGGCACCCACGAGTATTCCAAGTTCATCAAGCCGTCGGAACTGGCGCGCTGGGCCAGGCAGGCCGACCTCGAGCCCACCGAGTTCGTCGGCATGACCTACAGCATCCTGGCCCGCCAATACACTCTGGGCAGCGATACCGACGTCAATTACCTGATGAGCGCCACCCGCAACCCGTAAGAGGGCGAGTGTGCAAGGCGCCGGCCGGGCTGCCGGCGCCCGTTGCCTTGCCTCAGGAATTGAGGAAGGGATAATCGGTGTAGCCCTTTTCCTCACCGACGTAGAGCTTCTCGTAATCCGGCTGATTGAGGGGGCTGCCCCGCCGGAAGCGCTCCACCAAATCTGGATTGGCCAGGAGCAGGCGGCCGAAGGCAATGGCGTCGGCGGCGCCGTTCTGGATGGCGGCCTGGGCACTGGCGAAGTCGTAGCCGTTGTTGCGGATGAGATTGCCGGTGTAGATGGCCCGCAGGCGCTCGTAATCGAAGGGCACCCACTGATCCTTCGGCGCCCCGCCGGTCCCCTCCAGGATATCCAGGAAGGCAAGCCGCAAGCCGTTGAGCTCGCCAACCACGTACTCGAAGGTTTCCTGGGGATTCTCGTCCTCCAGGTCGTTGAAAGTGGTCACCGGCGACAGCCTGACCCCGACCCGGTCAGCACCGACCTCCCGGCCGACGGCCTGCAGGATTTCCAGCAGCAGGCGGGCCCGGTTCTCCTTGCTGCCGCCGTAGGCATCCGTCCGTCGATTGGTGGAGGAACGCAGGAACTGGTCGAGGAGGTAGCCGTTGCCGGCATGGACCTCCACTCCGTCGAAACCCGCCTCCATGGCGTTTGCCGCCGCCCGGGCAAAGGTAGCGACGAGGCCGGAAAGCTCTTCGGCCTCCAGGGCCCGCGGTGTGACATAGTCCTTCATCGCCTCCCCGGTGAACACCTGGCCCGCCGGGCGGATGGCCGAGGGTGCCACCGGCAGGGCGCCGCCGGGCTGCAGGTCCGGATGGGAAATCCTCCCCACATGCCAGAGCTGGAGCGCGATCTTGCCGCCCGCCTCATGCACGGCCGCCGTCACCTTCCTCCAGCCGGCCACCTGCTCGGGGCTGTGAATGCCGGGGGTGCGCGGATAACCGTGGCCTTCCGGGCAGACGGGCGACGCCTCGGTGAGGATGAGGCCGGCCGAGGCCCGCTGGCGGTAATACTCGGCCACCAGAGCGGTGGCAACGTTGCCGGCGCCCGCCCGGTTACGGGTCAGCGAGGACATCACCACCCGGTTGGCGAGTTCGATGGCGCCCAGGCGGATAGGGGAAAAAAGGTCTGGCATGGGGAAAGCTCCTTGTGATTGATTATGCCGTCGAGCTGGAATATCCATTCTAGCAAGACGGGCCGTCGCCGCGCCCCACTGGCATAATGACCACTGGAGCGGATTCCCGCTCATCGAGGGTGGGATGGATCGAACCAGACTGAATCCCGGCCGGCGGGCCGGCACAGACAATTTCGTGGGAATGCTTGCCCTGGCGGCGGCGCTGGTCATGCCGGCCGGGCCTGCGGCGGCCCAGGGCTGCGATGCCCGCTGGCCGCAGCTGCAATTCGCCCGGGATGACATGCAGCGCGCCGGCAACGAGGGCGACCTGGCCTCGGCCCAGGATTATGCCGACCGGGCCAGACGGGCGTCCGACCATCTGGCGGCCCTGTCGACCCGCTGCGACTGCGCCCCGGCGGCAGCCAGGTTCGAGGAAACCGCCGCGACCCTCCGCCGCGCCCAGGACGTCGATTCCCGCAAGGACCTGCGGGACGTCATCAGCGGCGCCAAGTCCCTGTTCCAGGCAGCCCAGGCCCAGTTGCAGGAGTGCAGGAAGCGCTAGCGATCCAATTGCCCGAGGGAGAACAAAAATGACCAGAACACCGCCGCAAACCCCTTCCCTACCCGACACCCACCGCCTTTCCACCATTGCCGTGGGCCGCACCCTGGTCCTCGCCGCCGCGCTGGCCGGCGCCATTCCCGTCGTCGCCGAGGAATCGGTGGGCATGGTCAAGACCCTCAAGGCGCCCGCCTTCGTCATCCGCCAGGGCGAGGAGCTGCCGGCCCGGATCGGCATGCCCGTCTATGCCGCCGATCGCCTCAAGACCGGCAAGGAAGGAACGCTGGGGGTGGCCCTCAGGGACGACACCCTGCTTTCCGCCGGCCCCAACAGCACCCTGGCGGTCGAGCGCTTCGCCTTCAACTCCTCCACCCACGAGGGCGGCATGCTGCTGAGCGTCATCAAGGGCACCCTGTCCATGATTTCCGGCCTCATCGTCAAAGCCAACCCGGAGGCAGCCCGCATCCGCACGCCCCAGGCCACCATCGGCATCCGGGGAACCGAATTCGTGGTCGAAGTCGAGGGCGAGGACTGATGCTCCGCAGCCTGCTTATCGTGGCCGTTGCTGCGGGCCTTTTCGGCTGCGCCAGCCGGGAAAGGGTCGTCCTCCTGCCCGGCCCCGACGGCAAGGTCGGCACCGTGGTGGTGGAGGGCATCTCCGGCCGCGCCACCCTCAACACCGCCTATGCGGCCGTCGACCTCGCCGACCACAAGGCCCAGGCCCGGACCCTGTCGGAGACAGAAGTGCGCCAGCGCTACGGCCGGGCCCTCGACGCCCTGCCCCAGCGGCCGGCCTCCTTCGCCCTGCTTTTCCTGTTCGACAAGGCCGAGCTGATGCCGGAATCGAAGGGCACCATCGCCGCCATCGTCGGCGAATATTCCCGCCGGCCGGCGGCGGAGGTTGTGGTGATCGGGCACACGGACCAGACCGGCCCCTCCCAGTACAACGACGGCCTCTCCCACCGGCGGGCCGAAGCCGCCCGGGACGAGTTGATCCGGGAGGGCATCCCGGCGGACAGGATCGAGATGCAGTGGCGCGGCGACCGGCAGCCCCTGCCCGCGACAGCCAGAAAGGACGCCAGGAACCGCCGTGTCGACGTGAAGATCCGCTGACCATGGCCCGTTCCCCGTAAACCGAAATATATTTCCCCCGGGTACGCCCTCTGCCGAAACTCCCGGTCGGCGTCGCCGCTCTGATGGGTTTTCCGAGTCGATAAAAACATCATGAATCCCAATCCCTGCCGCATGTTGCCCCCGCTCCTCGCCGGCTGCCTGATGGGCCTGGCCGTTGCCGCCGGCGCCCACGAGAACCCCGGTCCGGCTTCGCCCGCGGCCTCCGCCTGCCTGCAGCCCGGAGCCTGGATGACCCTGGAGGGGGACCGCCCCCGGCCTGCCACCGCCGCCGCCGTCCTGGCCGACATGCTCAAGCAGGACGTGGTCCTCCTGGGCGAGCACCACGACCATGAGGATGACCACCACTGGCAGCTCCAGGCCCTGGCTGCCCTCCACGCCCAGCGGCCCAACATGGTCATCGGCTTCGAGATGTTTCCCCGCCGCCTGCAGCCGGTACTGGACCGCTGGGTGGCCGGCGAGCTGACCGCCAAGCAGTTGTTCGAGGAGTCGGAATGGGACAGGGTGTGGAACGTGCCGTCCCAGCTTTACCTGCCCCTCTTCCAGTTCGCCCGCATCAACCGCATCCCCATGGTCGCCCTCAACGTGGACCAGAAGCTCAACAAGGCCATCCTGGAAAAGGGCTGGGACCAGGTGCCGGAAGCGGACCGGGAAGGGGTCGGCCGGCCGGCGCCGCCGCCGGCGGCCTACCAGGACTTCCTCCTGGAAGTCTATGGCCAGCACGGCGTCCTGCGGGGCAAGGAGAACGCCAAGCCCAAGAAGACCGATCCTGCCTTCCGCCGCTTCGTCGAATCCCAAACGGCGTGGGACCGGGCCATGGCCGAAGCCCTGGCACGCCAGGCGGCGCCGGTTGGCAAGGGCGACAAGCCGCTGGTGGTCGGCGTCATGGGCAGCGGCCACGTGCGCTACGGCTACGGCGTCCCCTACCAGCTCAAGGACCTGGGAATCAGGAAGGTGGGCACCCTGCTGCCGGTGGCCTTCGATGCGGACTGCAAGGGCATCCGCGCCGGCCTGGCCGACGCCCTGTTCACCCTGCCCAAGGTAGCCATGGCTAAACCCGAGCCGCCGCGCCTGGGGGTGCGGCTGGAGCAGGCCAGCGACGGCGTGCGCGTGGCGGAGGTGGTGGCCGACAGCCTGGCGGAAAAGAGCGGCCTCAAGACCGGCGACCGCCTGATGGAAGTGGGCGGCCAGCCGGCCAAGGGCCTCATGCCGGTGATCTCCTCCATCCGCCAGCAGCCCGGCGGCAGCTGGCTGCCCATGCGTATCAAGCGGGGCGAGGAAACCCTGGAGCTGGTGGTCAAATTCCCGGCCACGCCATGAAAGAAGCGGCTGCGGTTCTACTCATCTTCCTCGCCGGCCTGGCCAGCGCCTTCGCTGCTTCTCCGGCCCTCGACCTGGAAGTGGAACTGGACCCCGCCAGCCGCCATTTCCAGGCCCGGGCCCTGGTCACCACGGCCGCGCGGGAATTCGTCTTCCCCCTCCATGAATCCCTCCAGATCACCGCCGCCGAAGCGGACGGCAAGCCCCTGCGCGTCCTTCCCGCCGGCCGGGACGGCAGCCTGCGAGGCTGGCGGGTGATTCTGCCGCCCGGTGCGTCGACCTTTCGCCTCGACTACGGCGGCACCCTGCCCGCCCTCGATCCCAACATCGACCATCGCGGCGTGCTTCAGGGCCTGCCTCCCATGGCCTCCAGCGGCGGCAGCTTCCTGCCCTCCGGCAGTGCCTGGTATCCCCAGCCGGCGGCCCTCTTCAGCTACCGGGTGAGCCTGTCGCTGCCCGCCGACCAGCGCGCCCTGGTGCCCGGCCGCCTGCAGTCCGAAGAAATTCCGGCCGGCAACTCCGGCCGCTACCGGGCCAGCTTCGACTTCCCCCACCCGGCCGACGGCATCGACCTCATGGCCGGCCCCTGGCTGGTGCGGGAGAAGATGATGCCCCGGGCCGGCGGCGAACCCGTGCGCCTGCGCACCTACTTCTTCCGCGACCTGGACGCCATGCCCGGCCTCGCCGATGGCTACCTGGACGACGCCCGCCGCTACCTGGAGCTCTACGGAGAGCAGATCGGCGCCTATCCCTTCACCGAGTTCTCCGTGGTGGCGAGCCCGCTGCCCACAGGCTTCGGCATGCCCACCCTCACCTACCTGGGGGCCGAGGTGCTGAAACTGCCCTTCATCCGGGCCACCTCCCTCGGCCACGAGGTGCTTCACAACTGGTGGGGCAACGGCGTCTATGTCGATTACGCCAAGGGCAACTGGTCCGAGGGCCTGACCACCTTCATGGCCGACTACGCCTACAAGGAGCGTGAATCCGCCGAGGCGGCCCGGGAAATGCGGCTGGGCTGGCTGCGGGACTTCGCCGCCGTGCCGGCCGGCAAGTCCCAGTCCCTGGCCTCATTCCGCTCCCGCACCCACGGAGCGGCTGCGGCAGTGGGCTACGGCAAGGCCGCCATGGTCTTCGTCATGCTGCGGGACACCATCGGCGAGGAGGCCTTCCGGCGCGGCCTGCGCACCTTCTGGGCCCGGAACCGCTTCCGGGCCGCCACCTGGGACGATCTGCGGGCGGCCTTCGAGGAATCGTCCGGCCGCCCCCTGGGCCCCTTCTTCGATCAGTGGGTGCAGCGGGCCGGGGGGCCGACGGTGAAGATCGACAGCGCCGAGGCCACACCGGCAGCAGGCAAGACCCGCCTCACCCTGGCCCTGGAACAGTCCCAGCCTCCCTACGCCCTGCGCCTGCCGGTGGAAGTGGCCTATGGCGGCCGCGCCGAGAGCCGCTGGGTGGATTTCGCCAAGCCCCGGGAGTCGGTGTCCGTGGAAACAACGGGCCAGCCGGACGGGGTGCGCATTGACCCCGACCTGCGGATCTGGCGAGTCCTGGAACCGGAGCAGCTGCCCCCTATCCTGCGGCAATGGATTATCGCGCCGGCGCCGCGCCTGGCCCTGGCCACCACCGCGGCGGAGGTGGCCGAGGCCGCCCGCTCTCTAGCCGGCCGCCTGTTCGAGACGCCGCCCCGGGCCGCCTCGGCGGACGCCCTGCGGCAGGGCAGCGAGCCGACCCTGTTGATCGGTCTCCACCCGGATGTGGATAGCGCCCTGTCCCGGGCCGGCCTGCCCTCCCGTCCCGCCAGCCTGGCCGGCCGCGGCAGCGCCCAGGTGTGGACCGTGCAGGGGGCGTCGGGGCCGCCCCTGGCGGTGGTCTCGGCCCGGGATGCCGACGCCCTGCGTGCCCTGCTGCGGCCCCTGCCCCATTACGGCAGCCAGAGCTGGCTCGTCTTCGAGGGCGGAAGGGCCGTCGGCAAGGGAGTCTGGCCGGCGCCGGGACGGCTGGTGCCGGTGCGTGCCGAGCACTGAGCGCCGGCCCGCGGTCCTTACTTCATCGACTCCTGGATGGCTTTCAGCAGCACTTCCGGCGGCTGCGCCCCGGAGACGCCGATGCGCCCGTTGAAGATGAAGAAGGGAACGCCGCCGATGCCCATCTTGCCGGCCTGGAGGATCTCTTCTCGGATCGCTTCGGCATCCTGGCCGGAAGCCAGGTAGGCCCGCACGGCTTCCGGGTCGTCACCGGTTTCCGCTGCGATCCCGACCAGGGTCTCCGGGTCGCCGATGTCCTCGCCCCGCTGGAAATGGCTGACGAACAGCCTTTCCACCAGCGCGTCGGCATTGCCGGCTTCCTGGGCCCGATGGATGAGGCGATGGGCCTTGAGGGTGTTGGGCCGGATGGCGATACGCTCGAAATCGAACTCGACGCCAGCCTGGGCGCCGGCCTGCCGGACCCGGTCCCAGATCTGCCGGACCCGCTCGACCCCGCCGAATTTGCGCTCCAGGAAGGGCAGATAGGGGTCGCCGGCCTCAGGCGTGTCAGGGTTGAGCTGGAAGGGATGCCAGCGCACGGTCGCCCCTTCGCCCAGGCGTTCCAGGGCCGTCTGCAGGTAGCGCTTGCCGATGAAGCACCAGGGGCAGACCACGTCGGAAACCACATCGATCTCGATTGTCATGATGCAGCAAGCGCCTCCAATTGATGCCCCGGGACCGGGCTCGTCCGTTCCAGCATGCGGAGGATTTCCGCCCGCACCCGCTGCCGCAGTTCCGGGGGTTCCAGGACTTCGCAGTCGGCCCCGTATTTGAGGATATCCATGACCAGTTCCGGATCGTTGCTGTAGGGCAGCCGCAGCTCGTAGGCGCCGTCCGCCAGCATCGAGCCTTCCTGCCTGGGATGCCATTTCTCCGCCGCCACCCAGCGCGCCCTTTCTGGCGAAAAGCGCAGGACCGCCCATTTCACCTCCCGGCCGGAAAATATTCCGTAGCCGGAGCCCAGGACGGCGTCCAGGGTCTCCTCGGGCACGTCCCGGGCGGGCGTGTCCAGGAGTTCGACTCGCCGGATGGCGTCCACCGAAAAGCTGCGGAGTTCGTTGCGCAGATGGCACCAGGCGTCCAGGTACCAGTTGCCGCGGTAGTGGATGAGGCGCTGGGGGGATATTTCTCGGCGCGTGGTGTCGTTCCTCCCCCGGGCGTAGTAGTCGATCACCAGGCGCCGGCGGCGCAGCAGGGCCGAGCCCACGGCCTGGAAATTGTCCAGGTGCACCCGGCGGGAGCCGACGGTGTGGATCCTGATGCGCCTGGCCACTTCCTCCGCCGGGTTGTCGGCCACGCCGATGAGGGCGGTGAGGCGGGCCAGGAGCGGCTCGATGTGGGGCCCCAGCAGGCCGCCGGTGTCGAGATTGGCGAGGAGGTGCTGC
>DATFAA010000158.1:0-96703 GCA_035255045.1 Rhodocyclaceae bacterium
TCCAACAAAACTCGCATCCACTGACGGTAGATTTCTCTACCTATTTCTACCAGTGCAAATGCTTCAATACTTCGCCAGCCTAAGCCAGCTCGCATCCAAAGCACCCACACCTATCGGTTGTCCTGTTTTTTAAAGAGCTTCTCTGCGGCGCCGTGTTGCGTTGGCGTCGTCGAGGGGGGCGAATTATGGCGATGAAGCACATCGGCGTCAACACTTTTTTGAACTTTTTGTAGAGACATTACAAATTCATCATGCCGTCTGGTGAAGCGGCGGAGTTTCCTATAGAATCCGCGCCCTTCTGCAGCCGGCCCAGACAAACAGTTCCAGTCGGGCTGTATACAGGAAGCTGGAGTGGTAGTTCAGTTGGTTAGAATACCGGCCTGTCACGCCGGGGGTCGCGGGTTCGAGTCCCGTCCACTCCGCCATCAGCCAGACCCAATGCGTCCTTAGCTCAGCTGGTTAGAGCGCCACGTTGACATCGTGGAGGTCGGCGGTTCGATTCCGTCAGGACGCACCAATCAAGCCCACGTTCCCAATAGCCGGCCCCCCCCTCAAGAGGCGGGCACCAAGACCGTCCGGGAGCCGTTGCTCTCCATGGGGCTTACCACTCCCGATACTTCCATCTGCTCCACAAGCCGGGCAGCGCGGTTGTAGCCGATGCGCAGGTGCCGCTGGATCAGCGAAATGGAGGCGCGACGGGAATCGATCACAATGGCGACCGCCTGGTCGTACAGAGGATCGAGCTCCTCGGTCGTTCCCCCCGCTTCTCCCGGCTCGTCTTCCGGGACGCCGCCCAGAACGGCATCCACATAATCGGGTTCGCCATACTGCTTCAGGTGCTCCGCCAGGGCGTGCACCTCCTCGTCCGCCACGAAGGCACCGTGGACCCGCTGCGGATAACCCGTCCCGGGGGGCAGGTAGAGCATATCCCCCTGGCCGAGCAGAGTTTCTGCTCCCATCTGGTCGAGGATGGTGCGGCTGTCCACCTTGGACGAGACCTGGAAGGCGATGCGCGTCGGAATGTTGGCCTTGATCAGGCCGGTGATGACGTCCACCGAGGGCCGCTGGGTGGCCAGAATGAGATGGATGCCGGCTGCCCGCGCCTTCTGGGCCAGACGGGCGATGAGTTCCTCGATCTTCTTGCCGGCCACCATCATCAGATCGGCGAACTCGTCCACCACTACCACGATGAACGGCAGGTGTTCCAGCGGTGCCGGGCTTTCCGGCACCAGCGGGAACGGGTCGAACAGGGGGCGGCCCGCCTCCCGCGCGTGGGCGACCTTCTGGTTGTACCCCGCCAAGTTGCGCACCCCGAGGGCGCTCATCAGCCGGTAGCGGCGCTCCATCTCCCCCACGCACCAGTTGAGCGCATTGGCCGCCAGCTTCATGTCCGTGACCACCGGCGCCAGCAAATGGGGAATGCCGTCATAGACCGAAAGCTCCAGCATCTTGGGGTCGATCATCACGAAGCGCACCTCTTCCGGCGAAGCGCGATACAGCAGGGACAGGATCATCCCATTGACCCCTACCGACTTGCCCGAACCCGTCGTGCCCGCCACCAGCATGTGGGGCGCCTTGGCCAGGTCGGCCACCACCGGCTTGCCAATGATGTCCTTGCCCAGCGCCATGGCCAGCTTGGAGTCATGGCGCTGGAAGACCTCGGAAGACAGCACCTCGGAAAGGCGGATCATCTGCCGGCGGGGATTGGGCAATTCCAGGCCCATGTAGGTCTTGCCGGGGATGGTTTCCACCACCCGGATAGCAGTGACCCCCAGGGCCCGCGCCAGATCCTTCATGAGGTTGACCACTTGGCTGCCCCGCACACCAACCGCCGGCTCGACCTCGTAGCGGGTAATGACCGGGCCGGCACAGGCGTCCTGCACGGCCACATTCACCCGGAATTCCGCCAGCTTCTCCTGGATCAGGCGGCCTTGCCGGCCGAGTTCCTCCTGACTGACGGGCTCCTGGCTGGAACCTGGAGGCTGCAGCAAGCCGAGGGGGGGCCGATAGGCCTCCCACCGGCTGGGGCTCGGCAGGTATTCCGGAGCTTCCAAGTCCGGAAGCCTGTCCGGCTCGGGCGCCACGCCGGCATCTCCATCCTCTGGGCCTGCCGCCACCGGCGCCATCTCGATCACCGAGGGCGTAGCCGGTTCGTATATTTCCGCCGGGGGCGCCAAGCCGGCTGCATCGCCGCCCGCCGAGGTAACGGTGGGCACAAGTTCCGACAGCAGGACCGGCGCAGGAGGCTCGGGCGGCAGCGGACTCGCGGCGATGAATTCCTCCGGTACCCGGAAGACTTCCGCCGGCACCAAGGGCTGCTCGCGCACTACCGATGCGGCGATGGCTTCCTCCCTGACCGCGGCCGCAGCAGGGCGGAACGGCTCAACGGCGGAAGGTGCGCTGACCGGAACGACAGACGCTGGAGCTTCCGGGCGGCGCACGGCTTCCCCAGGAGCCCGCCTTTCCAGGCGCTCCTGTTGGAGTCTGACCGGGGACGGTCCGACGGGCCTTGCCACCGGCAAGGGAGGGGCCGGCCTCGGCGCCGGCTCCTCGTGGGTGCGCCGGCGACGATCCCCGGGAATGCGCCCGCCGTGGATCTTCATCAACCGCTGGCGAATCTCTCCCGGGTCCATCATCACCGCCGCCGGTTCACCAGCCTTCTGCCCGGCAGGGGAGGCGGGCTTGGCGAGCCGGCTTCGATAGTGGCGCTCCAGGTTCTTCTGTATCCAGGCATGGTCGGCGGCGACCCGATGGGCCGGCGAATCATCCCGCCCTTGTCTCTTCTCGTCGGTGGCAGCCTGCGGCCGCACGTCGGACTGCCGCAAGCCGGCCGGAGCGGACGGGGTATGGACTGCCCTACTCTCGGAGGGAGGCACTTTCTCGTATTGCCGCGGCTCAGGCGCCTGGCGCATCGCCGGCACACCGGAGCCGATGTTCCTCCGCTTGCGACCGACCAAGCGCAAGGCCGTGAGACCGAGTCCTTCGACCTGTTCCCCCCATGCCTCCAGGAGATCCGGCCACTTCCGGCCGGCCCACAGGGGCAGGCCAACGCCCAGCGCCACGGCGGCCACGACCAGGGTTGCCGTAACGCTGCCCAAAGGCAGGCCGACGGCTTCGACAAAGACCTTTCCCAACCGAGGTGCCGCGACGCCGGCGTTCAGGGCTTCCCCAACCGCCAGCCCGGAGTAGACCGTGAGGCAGCCGAGGATTCGGGAAAGGCGACAGGACACAGGTCGCCCACCGGCAACTCCCTGCCCCGCTGCCGCCAACCCCAGAACCAGGATCCAGGCGCTTTGCCCGAACCACGACTTGCCCGGGGTAGGGCCGGGAAACAGCAGCAGCCCGGCCAGGGTGACAGCAGCTACGGAAAACAGCAGGCTCGCCGGGCCCCGTCGCAAGGCCCAACGACTGAAATACTCAAGGTAATGCATCAGATAATCGGAATTCCTCGCTCCCCCGATCCAGGGAGCTTCCATGCTGCACGGAGGCCGCAGGGGCCTGCTGGTGCGCGGGTCTCGAGCCGGCCTTTCTCGGCGGCCCAGGCTGGAATACCCAGCCTTAAGCGCATCGTATGGTACACGGAAGAGGAGACAGTCGCTTCCCCCTCGCCAAGAAAAAAGGCCCAGCGCATAGGCTGGGCCTTTCAGTTTTCGGGACTCCGTCGTTCGGGTCAAGCTGCAACCCCATGGACGATGAAAGCGAACAATTAAGTCTGTCGGGCGCCCCCATATAAGTCATTGAATATAACGGCCCTGGAAATTAACAATTTTAGGAGAAAGTTTGTCGGAGCGCCCTATTAGCACGTATGGAGATGCGACAAATTACGCAAGAGTCTGTCGAGACCAGTAGCGACAAGGCTGGAGGCGGGATGACTCGTCACCCTTGCCAACCCTCCTCAATATCTGCTCTGTACCACAGCTAACGCGTGCGCCCGATCCCAACCGGCCACTCAGCCATCTCCTGAGTGGCCAATCAGCCAAAGACGGTTTCCGCGAAGTGGAGTGCTACAAAGCCGCCGTTGGTGACCTCACCCAATCGGCCAGTATCTGCCATTTGCCTCTGCCGCATAGCCGCCGTTTCAGCGGCTGCTCTGCTCCCAAACCTGGCGGATGATTGACTTCGGCACCTCGGCCATTGGGGCAGTAGCTCTAATGGCAACACAAGGTTGCCCTCAGCTTTTAGCACGCACCTAAATAGCAGATTGGTCGCGGCCCAACACGAACTCATATCGCATACAATAGTTTGCTTATGGCATAAGCCTGAACTGAAGTCCGCCGAAGTTTCCTGCGAGTGTACTCATGCAAAAAATTTATCTCGAACAACTCGAAATAGCGCGTAGCCATCAATCGGAGGCTGAGGTCCTTAGCCATCTCTCGTCCATCATGCGCTCACTATTACAGAGCCTAGCGCTTACCGCACTTGAGGTAGCTCTCGAGGCAACACCTGCTATTGATGACGACTTAAGCCTTAACCAATTCCTTGATCGATTTAGCCAACCATCGGATGGGCTACCGGTAGAAATACTTGACACCCTTGTGCCGCGAATTCGCAGTTATGTCTTTCGAGGCTACATGAATGGATGGTTTGAGAAATCTGATGGCTTTGACCAAACAATTGTCTCCGCTTTGACCGAGTGGGTGGAATTTAGGAACAAAAGGCCCGGCCACGGGGTGCTTGATGCTCCGACTACGGCACTATGGGCTAAGCGCACAGGCGATCTAATCCAGCGAATACTAGAGACCGAGGCGGACGCCTTGCCACGATATGACTGGGACAGGTTGACTACGCAAGCTGGAGACATCGTTATCCCAGTCACTACCCCTTTGGTGAGCGGCGGAAGCGCAATTGTCATAGGAAAGATTGTTCCTCGGGGTGGGATCTGGAAAATTCAAGGGCAGGTTCTGTCTTGGGAAAATGCTCGGGAAATAACAATCGATCTTGGACGATCGAATATATTTGCAACCGAAAATCATGTGGCCGAAAAGTTCAGGTGGTCAGAAGTTCCGACAAAAAATGGCTCCGTGCTCGTGCTCCACAACGTTCCGGTGCGACAGACCTCGACGTTTGTCGGCAGGAAAAAAGAACAGGAAAAACTGAGAGAATGGCTAAAGGACATTGCCGACTCGAGAACATGTCTGGTATTTGGCGACGGCGGTTTTGGGAAGACCACTTTGGTCTTGGAGTTCTTTAACAACTTGCTTGAGAACGGCATCGAAGATGACTGTCCTGTGCCACCAGTAATTGGATTTTATACAGCGAAGAAAACAAAATGGACAGAAGAGGGGTTGGTTCATTTCAAAGGAATTTCCGACGCGATGGAGGACAGCGTTAGGGAGCTTATTTACTGCTTCGACCCCGTGCTAGGAAAGGAGTGGTACAAGAGTGAGGGGCGCGCACTAATCGAGAGAGTCGCCACAAGGTTCGCCGATGAGGGATTTTCCCGCGATGATGTCCTTTTGATTATCGATAATACCGAGACCTTAGCTACATCGACAACAGACGCAGAAATTCTCGCAGACTTCATTGCCAGAGTTGCCAAGAGAATTGGCCGAGTGATTATTACATCGAGAAGGCGAGAGCTCTTGGCTGCCGAGCCGGTGCCTGTAAGCCAGTTATCAGAACTCGAAGCGCTTGAGCTCATTAAGGAGCTCGGTCATGAATATGGAGCCCTTGCAGTTAATATGGCAGGCGAAGCAAAGCTTAGGAAAGCGTGCCATCAATTAATGTGTAAACCTTTATTAATTGACACGCTCGTTCGCTACATAGCCCGATCCTCGTCTGGCATTCAGGACGGACTCGATCAGATTCTACGGAAAACCAATGATGAACTTCTGGAGTTTCTGTATGAAGACGCTTGGGCACGAATGAATGTTCTGGTCCAAGAAGTGTTTATGGTCTTGGTGTCACTGGCAAGCCCCCTTGAGGGAAAATGCATTGGAGATGTGTGCAAGGAAATCGGCGTTCAGCATGCGGAGTTTCAAGCCAGCCTCGGCGAAACTTACTTCGCAACCATAGTCGATCGTGGGGACTCATACGATCTGGAGATTGTAGAGCTTGCCAAGAAATTCTTCCTCCAGAAAAAACAACGCGTGTCGCAGGTCGATCTCGAGAGAATTCAAAAGATCGCATTCAAAGTCGACAAACAGGCTACCGAACGCTATGAGATTGACAAGAACTACCGTATGGATCGCGTTGCGGATGCATTTAGAAGTGAATATGCGAAAGCAGCAAAAATCGCCACAATAAAGAGAGACTATGAGTCTGCCAAAGTTTCATTTGATTTGGCGATACTAGATGAACCGCTTAACGCGGCACTACAAGAGCGATACGCCTCGTTCCTGCTTAGAACTTTAGGTAAGCCACAGGCTGCCCTTAAGTACGCAAAACGAGCCACAGAACTTGATTCTCATAGCGCAGATGCGTGGCTGACGCTTGGTCTTATTAGGTACAAGCTAAACGACTTAGAAAATGGTGACTTCGCGATGGATAGAGCAATGGAGTGCGGTAAGGCCGAGTCCCTATGCTCTCTTCGTAAAGCCATCGCCCGTTACCACAATGCGAGGCAAGAGCCATATAGCAAACGCGCCTCCGGTCTTCTAAAGGAGGCAGAGTTGCTTGCAAGGCGATCAATCGTAACGGCTTCTTCTACAGACTTCTATTCTAAGAAGAACCGTCACGAAACCGAAAAATATTTAGCCTTAATCCGCAGTCTTGTATTGAAGATAAATAGGCGCGAAGTTGTTGCAAAAAACTCTCCAAAAGGAGAGTGATTATGTTTATGGCCCCATTGGCTAAATCTGCCAGTAACTAGACCTGGTTTAGGGCGCCATACGACAGGCAGCCGTCTGAACGGTTGTAAGACTGCTTGCAGCTATGGCCTAATGCCTAATAAAAACGGGCCATTGATAGCCGTCAGTCCGCCTGAATGGCTGATTAGCTCTGATACCTGCCGTTGAACGGATTTTTCATCGAATGACCGCACCGGGTCGTTGGCTGTCTGTCAGACTTTCAGAAGCGATCGCCGAGCTATATTGTTGGAGTTTTTATGCGCGCATAGCCAAATTAACATTCTTGCCACACCGCCAATTCCATAGGCATAGAAAATTCATGTATATCAATTGATATACGGACCCAGCAGAGCCGGTTAATAAATGTTAGGCTACTAATTTCACCCATGAGACTTCTCGTCCTTCTTCTTGTGGCTCTCACGACGACTACCGCAGCAGCCCAAAAACTGTATGAGGCTGATTGCATACATATCGTAGGAACTGAGGCAAACCCGAGATTGGATCCACAAAGCATCGACGCGAGAATGTGCCAAAGCTTCATCTATGACAAGCTAGGATTCAAGTTTTCGGAGAAATTTGCAAATCGATTCTCCCCGGAGCAATACAAGTTTCGAGTAAGCTTTATCGAACCGACGGGCCAATCTTACGTGGCAGCGACCATAGTACTCGTCGATAAGAAGCTGGGCCAACTTCGGCCCAACACTGAATTCACGTCACTTGCGCTAAACGCGACAGGTCATGAATGGGATGGGTACGATGGTGTACTTAACCAATTTGTCGCTTTGAAGGACGCACTTGGATTAATGCAGATTGCCTGCGACGAAGATCAAGCTTGTCGAATTGAGCTTTTCAAAACCAAGTCCGGCGCTAGAACCATCAAAGTCAATGCAGTGGCGCACTGAGCCATTCTCGCCTATCCTTTGCATCGAGCGGGCGTCCTCCGACATGCTTCGCATGCCTAAGTTCGCCGCTCGTGTCGAACGTTGAACGTCTGCTTCTTTGGAGCATGAAAGACCGCTCGGGGTCGGGAGCACGAATTCGCCGGATGAGGAAGCTGCCATTCAGGGCCGCCAAAGGCTTGAATGGCAGGTCACTGATCCATTTCTGCCCGACGCCGGCAGATGACCAACGTCTGGATTGGCCGAACACCGGCCTTCTAGGCACCGTTTGCTATCAGCCCGTTGCTCGTCCGAAATAGTCGCCCGTCAGGGCAATGTACTTGGTCCGTCCTTGGTCGCGGACCCGCTGTTCGCCATGTAGCCGTACTCAGTCCCTTCCCTCCCAGGGCATACATGCTGCCGACCGAAAGCCCATCACGGCCATCGAAGGACGATCAATAAGCGTTACCCACGCCGTGCCGCTTCGATCGCAGCAATATCGATCTTCCCCATCTGCATCATCGCCTCGAACGCACGCTTGGCCGCCGCGCGATCCGGGTCGGCGATCGCCGCCATGAGGGCGCGGGGCGTGATCTGCCACGACAGCCCCCATTTGTCCTTGCACCAGCCGCAGGCGCTTTCCCGGCCGCCGTTGCTGACAATCGCATTCCACAGGCGGTCGGTTTCGGCCTGGTCGTCGGTCGCAACCTGGAAGGAAAAAGCCTCGTTATGCTCGAACGCCGGGCCGCCGTTTAGGCCGATGCAAGGGATGCCCATTACGGTGAACTCCACCATCATGATGTCGCCCTGCTTGGCGGAGGGATAGTCGCCGGGCGCGCGATAGATCGTTCCCACCGCGCTGTCCGGAAACGTCGCGGCGTAGAACCGGGCGGCTTCTTCAGCGGTGCCGTTGAACCAGAGACAAACCGTATTCTTGCTGACCATTTTTGGTCCTCCGATGAATGACCGGCACATGGATAAAACCGGTAAGGCTGCCTGATCCCTTGGGCAATTGGCGTTGCCCAAGGTTGCGCCCCCCACGAACGCCGTCCCGCCGGCTTCACCGGAAACTTGTCCAAGCCTCATCCGCAATCCGAGGAGATGCGCCATGGACGGTTCCATCCAGAAGATCCACCCCTGCCCGTGTTTCGACAACCCGGCCGAGGCGGCGGCGAGTGCCGGCCCTCAGGCGGGCCTGCGAGGGCAGCCAGGATGACCCTCGCCAAGCCCGGGAGCGGCTACCTGGAGGAACTGCGGGACTTCCTGGCTTTCCTGAAGAACCTCTGGGGCGTCCTCGCCGGCATTTCGGTCTTCTTCCCCCTGTCCAATCTGCTCCTCGGCACCATTCCCCTGGGCGCCTACGGCAAGGACGATGGCATCTTCGACCTGCTCCGCCCTGAGCTGATCAGCGCCGTCGCCACGGTGGTCACGCTGTTTGTGGTCCTGGCCACTTTCGCCGGCCGCCGGCGTTTCCGGGACGCCAGGAAGAGAAGCGCCCTGGTGCGCGCCGCCTGGCTCTCCTTCGGGGTCGGCCTGCTGGCGCTGGCCGCCTACCTAGTGCTGCACCAGATTTACCGGGAGTACGCCTGGGAGCCGTGGGGTTGGGGCAGCGGCGACCCTCGCAAGCTGCTGGCCGAGGTGCCCCTCCTCGTCGCCTATGTGGCCTTCTTCGCCCTCCTCACCCGGGCCTTCATGCTGCTGGGGATGCTGGAGTTCTTCGGCCGGGGCAAGGCCGCCGGCCGGGCTGGCTAGATCGGCGGATCAATCCCCGTCGTCGTAGGCCCGGTCCAGGTGGAAGAGCAGGAACACCAGGATCACCGAGCTCGCCACCATGAGATGGGGGCCGAAGAGCCAGAAGAGCAGCGGCATGGTGAAGTAGTAGGCCCGCATGCCGAGGCTGTAGTAGCGGCCGGCCCGGTTGAGGTAGGAAGCCACGTACTTGGGCGTGATGACCGGGTGGTCGAAGTCCTTGGGCAGGTTCACCAGGTAGCCCACGTGGTTGAACTTGCGCACCGCCAGGGTGAAGCAGAAGAAGGCCCAGCACAGGTCGAGCATGAGGAGGATGAGCTTCAGCAGCCACAGGGTCGGGTCGGTGGCGCCGAAGACGTTGAGCACATGCCAGGTGCTTTCCAGCTTGTCCCCCTGGCCGGACAGGGAGAGCACGCCCATGATCAGCAGTACCGCCGTCGAGGCCAGGAAGGTGGCGGCCATGGTGGAATTGCGCAGGGTCTGCACGGCCAGGATGTCGCGGCCGTTCTTCATCACGCTCTCGACCCAGGCGGCCCGGGCGATGTTGTGCACGGCCTGCACCGTGTAAGTGGGCGTCTGCCGGATGCGCAGGCGCAGATACACATGGTAGGCCACCAGCAGGGCGACGCTGATGAGGAAGGAGACGAGGTCTCCGGACCATCCGGGACGGATCGGGATCGGGGGCATGGGCATTGGCGTGTGTTTTGGAGCGGGTTTCGAACTGCGGCGGAGGACCGGAATCGAATCCGGGGGAAACCGGAATAGTACAACGGGGAGGACGGGCGCGGAGGCGCCTGACCTCGACTCCGGCGACCGCCGTTCCCGACCAAGGCCCGCCATGGAAAACGCCCGCTACGAAAGCAGAGCCCCCCGCGCCCGCATCCTCCTCTTCCTGCTGGCCTTCGCCGCCGCCTCGGCGACCGCCCAGGAGCCCCTGACCGCCCCCGAGGTAGGGGCCGCGGCGGCCACGGCCGACCGCTACCCCTCCCGCACCATCGATTTCCCCAACGGGGTCAGCGGCATCCCCGGGGCCGTCTATGCACAGCCGGAGGGCTACCGCCCCCTCACCCTCGACCTCTACCTGCCGCCCACCTCCCTGGCCCGGCCGGCAGGCGGCTTTCCCCTGGTGCTCTACATCCACGGCGGCGGCTGGATGGGGGGCGACGCCCACCGCAGCGGCCCCTTCGTCGATTTCCCCGGCATCCTCGCCCTGCTGGCGGCCAAGGGCTACGTGGTGGCCTCGATGGAATACCGCCTTAGCGGCGAAGCCCGCTTCCCGGCCCAGATCCAGGACGTCAAGGCGGCCGTCCGCTGGCTGCGGCTCCATGCCGGCAAGTACGGCATCGATCCGACCCGGGCGGTGGCCTGGGGCGCCTCGGCGGGCGGCCACCTGGCGAGCCTAGCGGCGGTGAGCTGCAACGCCCCGGGCCTGGCGCCGCCGGATGCCAAGCCCGATCCCGCCGGCGCCGCCCCGGTTTCAGACTGCGTGCAGGGGGCGGTGGCCTGGTACGGCGTCTTCGACCTCGCCACCATCGCCGCCCAGGCCCGCCAGGCCGGCGCCCTTTCCCGGGACGTGCCGGAGGCCCCCGAATGGCGGCTGCTGGGCTGCTTCGCCCGGGAATGCCCGAAGAAGCTGGTGGCCGCCGCCAGCCCGGCGGCCTACGTGGACAGCAAGGACCCGCCCATGCTCCTCATCGTCGGCGCCGCCGATACCGCGGTGCCCCACCAGCAGAGCCTGGAGATGGCCGAGAAGCTGAAGGCGGCGGGAGTGGAGCACGAACTGGTCGTCCTGCCCGGCGTGGACCACGGCCTCATCGGCAAGACCCAGGCCCAGACCGAGGACGCCAACCTCAAGGCCCTGGCCGCCACCTTCCAGTTCATCGACCAGCTCACCCGCAACACCTCCGTCGCGCGCCGCTAGGGGTTGGCAATAAGGGCGAACACTTATGCGCCGGGGTAGCCCGGGAGGATAAAATCCGTCCCTTGCGAACGGCATGCACACCCGGCGCCGCTCCCGCAACCACCGGAATACCGCCCATGAAACACGTCCTGCTCATCCTCCTCGCTCTCCTCCTGGCCGGACCGGGGGCGGCCCGGGCGGTGGAGGACGACGATTCCTCGGACCCCCTGAGCCGGTTGATCTGGGACATGTTCCAGATGCGCCGGGGCAAGACCCTGTGCCTGGCCGACGCCACGCCCCTTCCCACGGTGCGGGCCAATGTCGCCAATCAGCTGCGGCGCATGGGAGCCGGCGCCGAGCCCTCCCGCCAGGCGGTGGCGGTGGCCCTGTGGACCCTCTATCCCTGCCCCTTCTCGCCCCTGCGCACGGAGCTGCGGCCGGCCACGGCCGATGACATCCAGGGGGTCTGGCTTTTCCCGGAAGATTCCCAGCGCCTGCGCTCCTGGCTGCGGGTGGCCCGCCGCCCCGCTGGCGGGGCGCCGGCGGCCCGCTGCGATGCCGTCGGCTACTACCCCAACGGCGAACTGCGCCACGCCGTGGTCGGCAGCCCGGCCCCCTGCCCCTTCCATAAGGCGGCGGACCTGGAGACGGCGGTCCAGGACCCGGCCTCGTCCCACTGGTCCCTGCTGCGGGACGGGCGCATCCGCATCACCCGGGGCGACCCGGTGGACCAGGTGGAGGAATGGGACGTCTATTCCGTCCTCACCCCCTTCCAGGTGGAGGACGTGCAGTTCAAGGCCGGCGACCTGGTGGCCTACGCCCGCCGGGAAGAGGGCAACGAGGTCAACGCGGCGACCCAGTTCCACCACCTGCGCCGGCTCCAGTAGCCGCCGAGGCGTCGGCCTGGCGGGCCAGGTGGGCGAGGAGCGCCTCCGCCGCCGGCGTCGGGGCGCGGTCGGCCCGCACGCAGAGCTGCAGGTCCCGGGCCGCCCAGGGCTCGTCGATTTCCACAATCACCGGCGCCGCCTCCGGCCCGCCCGCCTCCAGAGCCGCCGAGCGCGGCACCAGGCCGATGCCGACCCCGGCCCCCACCATGCGGCAGACGGCGTTGAAGCTCCTGACCTGGATGCGCACGTCCAGCCGCGCCCCCAGGTCGGCGGCGACATTCATCATGAAGGTGTGGATGGCGCTGCCGGCGTGGAGGCAGACGAAGGGCTCGCCCACCGCATCCCGGAAGCGGCAGGGGCTTCCCATCGCCAGCCGGTGCCCGGGCGGGACGATGAGCACCAGCCGGTCCCGCCGGTAAGGCAGGGTGCGGATGCCCTCCATGGGCCCCACCGCCGCCACCACCCCGATGTCCACCTGGCCGGCCGCCACCGCCTGGAGGATGGTGGGGCTGGGCTGCTCCTCCAGGGAGACCCGCAGCTGGGGATGCTCCCGCAGGAAGTCGCCGAGGTCGCCGGGCAGGAAGCAGTTGATGGCGTTGGTGTTGGCGAAGACCGTGACCTGGCTGGCGACGCCGCTGGCGTAGGGGGCGAGGTCGGCGTGCATCTGTTCGAGCTGGGCGAAGACCTGGTGGGCGTGGCGCAGCAAGGCCTCCCCCGCCGGGCTGGGGGCCAGGCCCCGGGCGTGGCGCAGGAAAAGGGCGGTGCCGAGGCCCGCTTCCAGGAGCTTGAGCCGGTGGCTGGCCGAGGACGGGGCCAGGTGCATCTTGTCGGCGCCCCGGGTCAGGCTGCCGGTCTGGGCGATGGCGGCCACCAGCCGCAGGTCGTCGAGGTCGTAGGGCATGGTTTCGTCTGTATCGAATGCTCGCTTGGAATAATACCAATTGTTTTTCGCCCGGACCGCGTGTTTCATTGATCCCTGGAAGATGGCACTGAATTCCGGGAAGGAACAATTAGATGCAAGCGAACGCTGGTGAGGAAAGATTACGCTGGGGCATGGGGCTGGCCCTGATCGCCGCCCTGGGTTTTTCCATGAAGGCCATTTTCGTCAAGCTGGCCTATCCCTACGGCGTCGATGCCATCACCCTCATGGCCCTGCGCATGGGCTTCGCCCTGCCGGTGTTCCTGTGGGTCGGCCTGCGCCACGGGCGGGACGGCCTCAGCCTCGGCGCCGGCGACTGGGCCCGCCTGGCGCTGCTCGGCTGCCTGGGCTACTACGGCTCCAGCATCATGGACTTCATGGGCCTGCAGTACATCTCGGCGGGGCTGGAGCGCCTCATCCTGTTCACCTACCCGACCCTCATCATCCTCATCGGCGTGCTCTTCCAGGGGCGGGCCTTCTCGTGGCGGCAGGGGGCAGCCCTGGCCCTGTGCTACGGTGGCATCGGCTTCGCCTTCGCCCACGACCTCGGCCAGGGAGAACGCCAGGGGGTGTTCATCGGCGCCGCCCTGGTCTTCGGCTCCAGCGTCTCCTACGCCCTCTACCTGTCCGGCAGCGCCGGCATGATCGCGCGCCTCGGCACCATGCGCTTCACGGCTCTGGCCATGCTCATCTCCTCCGGGGTGACCCTGCTCCACTTCCTCGGCACCCACCCGGTGTCGGCCTTCGCCCAGCCTTTGCCGGTCTACGGCTGGGGCTTCGCCATGGCGGCCTTCTCGACGGTGGTGCCGGTGTTCGCCCAGTCCGGGGCCATCCGCCACATCGGCGCCGGCCATTCCGCCCTGATGGGCATGGTGGGGCCCCTCATGACCATCGGCTTCGGCTGGTGGCTCCTGGGGGAGGCCATTTCCCTGCCCCAGCTCGTAGGCGCCGCCCTGGTGGTGGCGGGCATCGTCATCGTCAGCCGCCGGTAGGGGCGTTCAGGCCGGCCCGGCCGCCCGGATCCGGTTGCGGCCGCCCCGCTTGGCCTCGTAGAGGGCCGCGTCGGCGGCGGCGATCAGCTCTTCCGGGGCGTTGTCCCGGGCCGGCGCCATGGCCGCCACGCCGATGCTGACGGTGACCTGCTCCGCCACGTCTGAGGCGGAATGGGGGATGGCGAGGCCGGCCAGCCGGGCCTGGATGTCGGCCGCCACCTGGAGGGCCCCCGGCAGGTCGGTGTTGGGCAGGAGGGCGACGATCTCCTCGCCGCCGTAGCGGGCCATGAGGTCGGCCGGCCGGCGCAGGGCCCCGGCGGCGGTGCGGGCCACGGAGCGCAGGCAGGCGTCGCCCTGGAGGTGGCCGTAGGTGTCGTTGTAGCGCTTGAAGAAATCCACGTCGATCATCAGCAGGGCAAGGCTCTGGCGCTCCCGCCGGGCCCGCTTCCACTCCGCCTGGATGCGCTCGTTGAAGTGCATGCGGTTGGCGATGCCGAGAAGGCCGTCGGTGCGGGAGGCCATCTCCAGCTTGTGGCAGGCGACCTCCAGCTGGCGGGTGCGCTCCGCCACCCGCTCCTCCAGGTGCTGGTTGGCGGCGGCCAGGTCCTGGTTCTGCTCGGAGAGGACGTGGTAGAGGTTGCGCAGGGCGCGCAGGAGGGCGGCGGTGGTCTTGTCCCGGGGCGCCTCCTCGTCCGCCAGGGCCTGGGCGGGGGTGTCGCCGGCGCGGATGCGCCTGATCTGCCGGGCCAGGGCCTGGTCCTCCCCCAGGATGTGAAAACTCAGCCAGGCGATCAGGAATTCCAGCAGGACGCGGGACGGCTCGGCCATGGTGCGCCGGGAGTTCCGCATGGTCGACACCTGGTCCACGAACTGGCGGTGGATGGCCATGTGGCGCTCCACGTGGCGCCGGTCCACGCCCGCCTGCATCATCAGGCGCTCCTCTTCGGCGAAGTGGTAGACGGCGTAGTCGGCGAGTTCGCGGATGACGGCGTCCACCGCCGCATCGTCCTGGCCGCCGCCGTCGATGAGGGAGGCGGAGAGATTATTTACCAGCTCGACCAGGCGCCGGTGCTGCTCGTCGACCGCCTCGAGCCCGGTAATGAAGAGATCATCCCAGACGAATGTTTCGATGGCCACGATCCAGTCCTTGTCATATCCGCCTCCGATTTTACCCGCCACCGGGCGCGGCATGGGCAAAACCCCGCCGCCTCCGGGCCACCCACCGGCCAAGTACCCCCCTTTTCGTAACGGGGAATGGGGAGCTGCGGGTATTCCCCGCCCCGGGGGGCGATCTTAGGATTCCCGTGGCCTCCTCAAGCCTCCGTGCTCCCGTAGCCCATCAACCCGAATCCGTTTCAAGGAGTGATCATGAAGTACAAAACAATGCTCTGGATTTGCCGCATTCTCATCATCTCGGTGATGTCCCTGTCCTTCCAGTCGGCCCGCGCCGGCATGATCGGCACCGACCAGGTGATCACCGCCAGCGCCGCCCAGGCCGACCGCGACGCCGTGGTACGGCTCATGAGCCGCTCGGAAGTCTCCAGCCAGTTCCAGTCCCTCGGCATCGATCCCCAGGCCGCCAAGGACCGGGTCGCCGCCATGACCGACGAGGAAGTCCACTCCCTCGCCGGCAAGCTCTCCTCCCTGCCCGCCGGCGCCAGCAGCGACTGGGGCTGGGGTCTGCTGGCGGTAATCATCATCGCCGCCGCCATTTATTACATCTGGGGCTGGAAGAAGTAGTGGGTTCGGCTCTCCTCGCCGCCCTGGGAGATGTCCGCCGCCTGGCGGGCATTTCCCTCCTCGCCTTTTTCCTCCACGGCTGCGCCCTCATCGTTCCCCAGAGCGAGGAGATGCGCCAGGCCAGGCCGGCCGACCTGCCGGAACGGGTTGAACTGGCCCAGGTGCCGTTCTTCCCGCAGGAGGACTATCAGTGCGGGCCCGCCGCCCTGGCCACCAGCCTGGCCAGCTTCAACCTCAAGGTCACCCCCGCCGACCTGGTGGACCAGGTCTACCTGCCCGCCCGCCAGGGCAGCCTGCAGGCCGACATGCTGGCGGCGCCCCGGCGCTACGGCATGGTGTCCTACCAGCTGGCGCCCCGCTTCGAGGACGTCCTGCGGGAAGTTGCCGCCGGCACGCCGGTCATCGTCCTCCAGGATTACGGCGTCTGGCCCGTCCCGGTCTGGCACTACGCCGTGGTCGCCGGCTATGACTTCCCCAAGGGCGAGCTGGTGCTGCGCTCCGGGGTCAAGGAAAGGCTGACCATGCCCCTCGGCGTCCTGGAATACACCTGGAAGGAGAGCGACTACTGGGCCATGGTCACCGTCCCGCCCGACCGCATCCCGGCCACCGCCAACGAGACCCGGTACCTGGCCGCGGTCAGCGCCATGGAGCGGGTCGGCAGCCCGCAAGCCGCGCGGACGGCCTATACCGCCTTCCTCAAACGCTGGCCGGGCAACCTGACCGCCGCCATCGGGCTGGCCAACGCCCACTACGCCCTCAGCGAACTGAAGGAAGCCGAAGCGGTGCTGCGCCGGGCCGCCGAAGACCACCCGGACTCGGCCATCGTCCTCAACAACCTGGCCCAGACCGTCTCCGACCAGGGCCGCGACCAGGAAGCCCTGGGCTTCATCGACCGGGCCCTCGCCCTCAACAGCCCCTTCGCCGCCACCGTGTCCGAGACCCGGGAGAACATCCTGCGGCGCATGGGGAAGAAACCGGAGTAGCAAGGGGGCCCTACGCGGGCCCCTTTTTCATTTCTGCTCCGGCGACGCTTCGGATTCCGGCGCCTCCTCCAGCTCCTGGCCGACGATGATGGCCGGGATGGCCGCCTTGCCGCCGTGGGCCTCGGACAGCCGGGCCACCTCGGAGAGGTCCGGCAGGCGGTGGGCGATGCCGGCGTGGCAGTCGATGCAGGTGCGCTTGCCGCTGGCCAGGGCAGTGGAGTGGGCCCGCACCGCCCGGGGGCTCTGGCGGGTGAAGTCCATGTAGTCGAACTTGTGGCAGTTGCGGCATTCCAGGGAGTTGTTGGCCTTCAGGCGCTTCCACTCGTTCAGGGCCAGGTGGGGGCGGGCGGCCTCGAACTTGTCCCGGGTGTCGATGGAGCCGAAAACCTTGCCCCACACCTCCTTGGAAGCCTGCATCTTGCGGGCGATCCTGGAGGTCCAGTTGTGGGGCACGTGGCAGTCCGGGCACTTGGCCCGCACCCCGCTGCGGTTGTTGAAGTGGATGGTGCCCTGGAGCTCCCGGTACACGTTGTCCCGCATCTCATGGCAGCCGACGCAGAACTGCTCGGTGTTGGCGGTTCCACCAGGGCATTGAAGCCGCCCCAGAACAGCACCCCGCCGACGAAGCCGCCGACCGTGAGGAACCCGAGGCTGTAATGCGCGCTGGGCCGGCGAATGGTCAGCCAGTAGCGCCTGAGCGGCCACACCATGGCCGCCGCCTAGGGCTTGCCGGCGGCGGCGTGCCTAATGAATCCGCGGCGGTTCGGCTGCATCGGCGATCACCTCGTCCATGGCTTCGGCGCTCTCCACGTGCTGGTACACGAGCGCCACGTTCAACACCCCGGGCAGGTCGCGGACCCGGCCGATCAGGGACATCAGCTCGTCGTCGCTGTCGCATTCGCAAACCACCACCAGCTTGCCGGCCTTGCCGCCGGCGCGGACCTCGGCCCGGTGCAGCCCGGAGATTCCCTTCACCACCTTGCGGCGGTTCTCGGGCAGCGTGTGCACCAGCAGCCCGGCAATATGAACTTCCGGCTTCATGGACCCTCCTTTGGCGGACGATGGGGACATGGCAAGGACGACGGGCCGGAGGGCTAGCCCGTCGGCAGGCGGCCGGTGAGGAACTGGAACATCCATACCAGGAATCCGTAGCCGCCCACCGCCAGGACGGCGAAGACGGGGGCCATGACGATGGCCAGGAACAGGAAAGAGCACAGCTCTTCCTGCTTGGTCGAAGGCGCAGAGCTTTCTTCCATGGGCGCTTCTCCTCTCTCGGCCGAAGCCGGTAGGACCGCGGAAACTGCCACTTACGACCGGGTAGGGTGAACTTGGTTCCTGGCGTCGGTATTTCCTGCACCCCCGGGCGGGTCCGATCATGTACGCCGCCGGTCGCCCCGGCGCCGGTCATGGCCGCTCCGGAGGACGCCATAGGGGAAGGTGGGAGAGGTCGGATGCTCGCCCAGGGCGACGATGGCCATCACCGGCAGGTGGTCTGAGGCCCGGCTCGCCATCTCGGAGCGGTGGGTGCCGAACACCAGCAGGGTGTCCCGGGGCCGCACCCAGACGCGATCCAGGGCGAACATGGGGAGCCGGGCCGGGAAGGAGCGCTCGGCCGGGGCGTGGCCGAGCAATTCGTGGAGCCAGCGCAGGGGCCGCCCCATGGGCAGCCATTCGTTGATGTCCCCGAGCACCACCACCGGCTGGTCCCGGGGGATGTCCTGGAGCAGGCCCATCATCTTCTGCACCTGGTAGCGCCGCTCGGCGGGCCGCAGGCCGAGGTGGGTGACGAACACCCGCACCATCCGGCCGGCCACGTCCAGCTCCACCTCCAGGGCGCCCCGGGGCTCCCGGTTGCCGAAGGAGAGCTCGTGGCGGCGCACCGCCAGGATGGGGCGGCGGGTGAGGAGGGCGTTGCCGTAGTGACCCTCGTGGCGAATGATGGTGTGCCCGGCCACCGGGGTCATGCCGGTGGTGGCGGCGATGAAGTCGAGCTGCATGGAGTCGTGGCCGGCGTCCGGCTGGTTGTCCACCTCCTGCAGGCCGACCGTGTCGCAGCCGATCTCCTGGATCACCCGGGCCACCCGGGAGGCATCGGCGCGGCCGTCGCCGCCGACGCAGCGGTGGATGTTGTAGGAGGCGATGCGCAGGCAGTCCGGCCCCAGGGTGTGGACCAGATTGCCCCATTCAGCAAGGGTGGTGACCTGGCTGCCCATGGCTTTCCCCTTTCCGTGGCGTTGGCGGGTGGTGCCGGCCCTGGATCTTCAGCCAGCGGCGCACCACCAGGGAGAGGGCCGCCATGGCGCCGACCACGGCGGCGATGAGGCCGTAGCTGATCTGCGACGGGTCCTGGAGGGCGGCCTCGAGCTGGTCTCCGAACACGGTGGCGGCGATGGTCCCCGGCAGCATGCCGAACAGGGTGCCGAGCATGAAGTGCCAGCGCTTGATGTGCACGGCGCCGGCCACCAGGCCGACCATGGCGAAGGGCATGATGGGCACCAGGCGGATCGCCGTCATGGCCAGCAGCCCCCGGTGGCGCAGGGTCTCGGCGACAGTGCCGACGTTCTCCCCGGCCAGGTTGCGTACCGTGGACCGGGGCAGCCGCCGGCCCACCAGGTAGCTCACCAGGGCGGCCAGCATGATGCCGGCCAGGGCGTAGAGCACCCCGGGGAAGGTGCCGAAGGCGACGATGGCGGCCAGGGTGATGAGGGGCCGGGGGAACATGACCAGGCTGGCCGGCGTGTAGGCCAGGAGGATGACCAGGGGCGCCCAGGAGTGGTGGGCGAAGCGATGAGCCCAGACGACGATGCGCTCGGGGTCGAGGAGCCCGGCCAGGGGGGTGTAGCGCCAGAGGGCGGCGAGGGCGCCGATGCCCAGGACCAGCATGGCGAGCCGGACCCAGCGGGCGCGCCGCTCCGGCACCGCGGGGATGTCGGGCTGGAAGAATTCCATCAGCTCGTCGAGGGAGACGGGGCGCTCCGGGTCGGCCACCCGGGAGGTGAACTCGATGACCGTCTCCGACCACTCCGGCACCTCCCCCAGGGGCTCCAGGCTGCGTCCCGGGTTGCGCAGGGCCTCGATGGCGCCGTGCAGGCTGCCGGCGGCCTCCACCGCCTGCCCCACCCGCTCCGGCGGCATCCCCAGGTGCTCCCCCAGGAGGCGATGGCGGAAGTCCCGGATGGCCCGGGCGACGCGGGGCTCGCCCCGGGCCTCGATGGCCACGTCGCACTCGCTGTCCACCCCCATGGAGCGGTTGGCCAGGTTGGCCGAGCCGATGCGCAGCACCTCGTCGTCCACGATCATGAGCTTGGAATGGACGTCGATGCAGGTGCCCGCCTTGAGGCCGTCGATGTGGGGGTAATAGACATGGAAGCGCCCCCCCGGGTCGGCGGCCTGGAGCTGGCGGATGAGGCGGGTGCGCAGGAGGTGCATGGTGTGCTCCTCCAGCCAGCCGTGGCTCAGCAGCCGGGAGACCAGGACGACCTCCGGCCCGTCGGGGTCGGCCAGCCGCGCCGCCAGGGCCTCGCCGATGCGCCAGGCGGTGAAGTACTGGTTCTCGATGTAGATGGTGCGCCGGGCGGCGGCGATCATGTCCAGGTAGAGCTGCTCCACCTCCCGCACCTCGGGGCGCTCCGGGGTGGCGGGCAGGGTGCGGGCGATGGCCACGTCCACGTCGGTCAGGTCCGGCCACAGTTCCCCCGGCCAGGGGTCGCCATCCTCGCCCCGGCCGGCGGCCGGCGCCAGCACCTGGTGGGTGGCGAGGCGCCAGCGCTCCCGGGCGATGCCGGCCAGGGCCCGGGCCGCCTCCCCGTCCACCGCCACCATGAGGTCGTGGAAGGGGGGATAGGCCTCCTCGCCGTGGATGCGGCGGGCCTCGACGGCGCAGTGCTCGGGGGTGTCCCAGCGCCGGGCGGTGAGGTCGAGGCCGCCGACGAAGGCCAGGTTGCCGTCGATGACCACGATCTTCTGGTGATGGGAGCCGGCCACCGGGTGGGTGTCGTCGTAATGGACATGGACCCGGTGGTGGGGCTCCCAGCCGAGGCCGTAGAGGAGCGGGAATTCCCGGTCGGTGCCGTAGAGCATCGGATAGTCCCAGTTGAGGACGAAGATCTGCAGGTGGCGCCGGCGCCGGGCCAGCCAGTTGAGGAAGTCCCCCAGGCGGGCGGGGGGCCTGCCCCGCCCCGTCTCGCCGTCGAAGCGCAGGCAGGCGCTGCTGTTGAAATCCCAGGCGACGATGACGATGGAGTGCCGGGCCTTTTCCGCCGCCTGGGCGAAGGCCCGGAAGTAGGCGTCGCCATCCACCAACAGGGCCATCCGGTCGGCGTGGGCGACGGCGAAGCAGTTGCGTCCCCCCTCGAAGAGGCTGGAGGTGCGCTGGTCGGCTGTCGTCATGGTGGGCGCATGCATGATGTGGCAGGCGTCTGCAATTGCCATACCGCTCGCCCGGCCCGGCCAGGGCCGCTTTCCTGCGGCCTTCACCCACCCCGGGCATGGGGGCCGCTTTGTAACTTCTACATGGCGGCCAGCAATTGTGCACGGCCGGCTCGGCCGCGCCGCGATGGGAGCGCGGCTTGCTCGACTCCCCTGGGACATGAGCGATCTCGGCATCTGGTTCCTGGTGGTGGGCGCCATCCTGGTGTCCATGGCCCTGGTGGGATCGGTGGTGAAGCGCCTGCCCTTCACCCCCGCCATCCTCTACCTGGGCTTCGGCTACGCCCTCGGGGCCTGGGGGACCGGCCTCCATCCGGTGGTCAATGCCGGTGTCCTGCGCGCCCTGACCGAGGTCGGCGTCTCCATCTCCCTCTTCGCCGTCGGCCTCAAGCTTCGCTCCCCCCTCAAGCTGCGGAACTGGACCGTGCCCCTGCGCCTCGGCCTTCCGGCCATGGTCGTCACCATCGCCATCCTGGCGGCGGCAGCCTGGCTGATCTGCGGCCTGCCCTGGGGCATGGCCCTCATCCTGGCGGCCATCCTGGCCCCCACCGACCCGGTGCTGGGCTCCGACGTGCAGGTGGAGAAGCCGGGGGACGGGGACTCCGTGCGCTTCGGCCTCACCGCCGAGGGCGGCATGAACGACGGCACCGCCTACCCCGTGGTCTACCTCGGCCTCGGGCTGGTGGGCCTCCATGACCTGGGGCCCTTCGGCCTGCGCTGGTTCCTGGTGGAAACCCTGTGGTTCATCGTCGGCGGCACCGCCATCGGCTGGCTGGTGAGCCGCTGCATCGCCCGCCTGGTGCTCTACCTGCGCAGCACCCGCGCCATGGCCGTCGGCATGGAGGAGTTCCTGGGCTTCGGCATCATCGGCCTGGCCTTCGGCCTGGCCGGCCTGCTGGAGGCCTCGGAATTCCTGGCCGTCTTCGCCGCCGGCGTCGCCTTCCGCCAGGTGGAGCGGCACGCCTCCCTGAGCGCCGGGGTCAATCCGGCCAGGCTCGCCGTCGCCATCAACGACGAGAAGACCGCCACCCATCCCCAGCGGGCGGCGGTGCACCTCACCGAGACCGTGCTGGCCTTCAATTCCCAGGCCGAGCACATCGCCGAGCTGGCCCTGGTGGCGGTCCTCGGCAGCCTGCTCGCCACCATCAGCCTGGAGTGGCAGGCCTTCGCCCTGGCGGCGGTGCTCTTCCTGGTCGCCCGCCCCCTGGCGGTGGTGGCGACCCTGGCCGGCACCCGCGCCACCCGCATCCAGACCGGCCTCATCGCCTGGTTCGGCATCCGCGGCATCGGCTGCCTCTACTACCTGGCCGTCGCCCTCCAGGCCGGCATTGGCGAGCCCTATGCCAGCGAACTGGCTTCCCTGTCCCTGACGGTGATCGCCCTCTCCATCCTGGTGCACGGCATGTCGGCCACGCCCCTCATGCACCTCTACACCCGCACCCTGGGCCGGCGGATCGCCCCGCGCCAACGGTAATCCCGGCGGCCGGCGGGAGCGCAGCACTCGCCCCGGAATTGGCGATCTCATTCATAATCCGGAACGACTGCCGCCGCCCATTGCCTAGAAACCACTATGGATGCCCAACTTCCCGAACGCTTCCGCGCCCACATCCACGGCGATGGAGGAAAGACCGTGGTCATGGGCCACGGCTTCGGCGCCGACCAGGCTTCCTGGCGGCCCCAGGTGGCCAGGCTGGTGGCGGCCGGCTACCGGGTGGTGACCTACGACCCCGCCGGCAGCACCGGGGAGACCGTCCCCCTCTACCACGCCGGGCGCCACGACAGCCTGTTCGGCTTCGCCGAGGACCTGATCGCCCTGGCGGCGGCCCTGGACATCGCCGACGCCCACTACGTCGGCCACTCCGCCGGCGGGCTCATCGGCATCCTGGCCGCCAACGGCCAGCCCGGCCTGTTCCGCAGCCTGTCCCTGATCGGCGCCTCGGCGCGCTACATCGACGATCCGGAGGACGGCTACATCGGCGGCTTCTCCCGCCGGCAGGTGGACGACCTGGTGGCCGCCATGCGCAGCGACTATGCCGCCTGGGCCAACGGCTTCGCCCGCCTGATGGTGGCCAACCCGGAGCGGCCCCACCTGAGCGTCGAGTTCTCCCGCTCCCTGCTGGGCCTGCGCCCCGACGTCGCCAGCGCCATCCTGGAAACCATCCTCCTTTCCGACCACCGGGAGGACGCCGCCCGGGTCGCCGTCCCGACCCAGGTGCTGCAGACCGAGCGCGACCCGGCGGTGCCCCTGGCGGCGGCCCAGTGGCTCGCCCGGTCGACCCGGGCCGGCGATCTCCGCATCATCGCCGCCGAGGGCCACTTCCCCCACATCAGCGCCCCGGAAGCGGTGGGCGCCGCCCTGCTCGATTTCCTGCGCGACCATGCCCCCTGTTGATTTCGACCGCCAGGCGGAAGCCCTGCGCGGCCTCTTGGCAGCCGATGCCGTCCTCTACTGGCGGCGGGACACCCCCGCCCTGGCCGTGCCCCTCGGGACGGCGCCGGCCGGCATCCTGGGGACGGGATTCCTGCCCCCGGCCTGCGCCGCCGGCGTCCATCTGCTGCGCGGCAAGCCAGCCTGCGCCCTGACGCCCCTGCGGCTGCACACCCGGCTCCATATCGACTCGTGCACCGTGCTCTCCGCGGCCGATCCCGACAAGGGCGGCATCCTCGCCGTCTGGAAATCCTCGGACGCCCAGCCGCCATCCCAGGCGGAGGCCCTGGCGGACTTCGCCCTCGCCGCCCTGGTCCCCCAGCTCGACCTGGCCGGCGCCTGCGACGAGACCGAGCGCTCCCAGGCGCGGCGCCTGGGCGGCATGGCCGACGCCCTGCCCCTGGGCGTCATCGTGGTGCCCGCCGGCAACCGCCCGGGCTATGTGAACCACATGGCCGCCGCCCTCCTCCGGGTTCCCCATGGCACCATCGAAGCCGGCCTGCTGGCCGGCAAGCTGGCCGAACTGGCCCAGCGGGCCGGCAACCACGAAACCCTGGCCGCCCAGGTCGAGGCCTTCGTCGCCGGCCACGGCAGCTCGCCCATCTCGGGCCAGGTCTGGCGTTTCGGGAACCCGCCCTGCGCCCTGCGGGTCACGGTGGCGCCCGTGGCCCCGAACAAGGCCGAAGGCTGGTTCTGGCTCCTGGAGGATGTCACCGCCGCCGAGGCCGAAGCCGAGGCCAGGGAACGCCAGCGCCACCTGGAATGGCTCAACGCCGACCTGGAGCAGCGGGTCCGGGAACGCACGGCGCAGCTGGAGCACACCAACGAGGTCCTCCTCCACACCAACATGGAGCTGGAGCACTTCGCCCACGCCATCGCCCACGACCTGCAGACGCCCCTGCGCTCCATCGCCGGCTTCGCCCAGCTGGTGCAGGGGGCCGTCAAGCAGTACGGCAATGCCGACGTGGATGCCTGGTCATCCCAGGTGATCAACAACGCCCGGCGGCTCCAGACCCTGATCCAGGGCCTCCTTTCCTACACCCGCCTGGAGGCCAACGCCGTCCGCGTCGAGGCGGCGGACATGAACGCCCTCTTCGACGAGGTGGTGGCCTCCCTCCAGGCCATCATCCAGGAAACCGGGGCCGAGGTGAGCCGCGGCGAGCTGCCGGCGGCGTCCTGCGTGCGGCCCCAGATGGGCCAGGTGCTGCAGAACCTGATCGAGAACGGCCTCAAGTACAACACCTCCAAGCCGCCGAAGGTGTCCGTCTCCTGCCGGCGGGAGGAGGACGACTGGGTGTTCGCGGTGGCGGACAACGGCATGGGCATCGACCCAAAGTACCACGACCGCATCTTCGGCATGTTCAAGCGCCTGCACAGCCATGCCGAGATTCCCGGCAGCGGCATCGGCCTCGCCCTCTGCCGCCGCATCGTCGAGCGCCACGGCGGCCGGCTGTGGGTGGAATCCCGGGCCGGCGCCGGAGCCACCTTCCGCTTCTCCCTGCCGGTGGAGCGGCCGGCGGGGTGAGCCGCCCGGCCGCTCAGTGCCCGTGCTCGAAAATCTTCTTCGCCACCCCGGCGGCGTGACGGCCCTGGTAGCGGGCGATGTGCAACTCGTCGGCTGAAGGCTGGCGGGCGCCGTCGCCGCCGGTGATGGTGGAGGCGCCGTAGGGGGTGCCGCCGCAGATGGCGCCCATGGTGCTCATCCGGGGTTCGGCGTAGGGCACGCCGACGATGATCATGCCGTGGTGCAGCAGGGTGGAATGGAAGCTGGTGAGCGTCGTCTCCTGGCCGCCGTGCTGGCTGGCCGTGCTGGTGAACACGCTGCCCACCTTGCCGATAAGCCGGCCCTCCAGCCACAGCTTGCCGGTCTGGTCGAGGAAATTGCGCATCTGGGCGCACATGTTGCCGAAGCGGGTGGGGGTGCCGAAGATGAGGGCATGGGCGTCGGCCATGTCCTCCGGCCGGATGACCGGCACCTGGGCGAAGGCCGCCCGCTTGGCGGCGGCGCCGCTCTGCTCCAGCACGTCCTGGGGCACCAGCTCGGGCACCTGAAAGAGGGAGACCTCCGTGTCATGGACTTCCCGGGCGCCCTCGGCGACGGCCTGGGCCAGCTGGTAGACGTGGCCGTACATGCTGTAGAAGATGACTTGTACCCGAATGGTCATGGTGGCTCTCCGAAAGGTTGATCAGTCGCCCCGCGCCGCCTCGCCGCCCCGGTGGCGATGGCGGTGCAGGTCGTGGGTGACGAAGTTGCGGCCGTCGCCGGGGGGCTCCAGCCATTCCCCGTGGCCGAGGCTGTGGCGGATGTCCTCCAGGCCGCTGGCCCAGTGCTCGTGCATGGACAGGGGGTCGAAGGCGTAGTCCTTGGCCAGCCCGTCCCACTCCTTGTCCCGGTAGATGAGGTGGATGACGTTCACGAGGCGGTCCGTGGCCCACAGGCGGGCCTCGGCGCAGCAGGCTTCCCGGCGCCGCTCGTCGGGGATGCGCTGGAGCAGCTCGCGGATGAGGTGACGCAATCGCTGCTCCCGGTGCATGAGGTCGGTGATGGCCCGGGTGCGGCTGGAGAACTGGATGTCCTTCTGGCGCTCGTGCACGTCCCAGATGTTGGTGGGCACCACCCCGAGGGCGCTCCACAGGTCCACCTGGAAGGCCAGGATGTCGGGGCGGGGCCAGGCCTGGAGCACCCGCAGCAGGGGCGTGTTGGACACCAGCCCGCCGTCCCAGTAGTACTCCCCCTCGATCTCCACCGGCGGGAAGCCCGGCGGCAGGGCCCCCGAGGCCATGAAATGCTCCGGCCGCAGCCGTCCCTTCCAGCGCCCGGCCCGGTTGTCGAAATGCTCGAAATTGCCGGTGCGGACATTGACGGCGCTCACCGACACCCGGGTTTCCCCGGCGTTGATGCGGTCGAAGTCCGCCAGGTTCTCCAGGGTGGATTTGAGCTGGCTGTTGTCGTAGTAGCTGGCCCGCACCGGCGGCATCTCCACCGTCAGCCAGGGGGGCGGCAGGCGCGGCGTGAAGAAGCCCCGCTGGCCTTCGAGGACCACCCGCCAGGCCTGGAAGGCGCCAAAGAGCTTGCGGGCCTCGCCCCCCAGGCCCTCGATCCAGTGCTGGAGGAGGTCGGCGGGGGGCTGGCTGTAGGCCGGCCGGCAGATGGTCTCCCAGAATTCCCGCAGGCGCTGGCAGCGCTCCCCCGGCGGATTGCCGGCGATGATGGCGCTGTTGAAGGCGCCGATGGAGATGCCCGCCACCCAGTCGGGGACGATGCCGGCCTCCTCCAGCCCCTCGTACACCCCGGCCTGGTAGGCGCCCAGGGCGCCGCCCCCCTGCAGCACCAGGGCCACCGTGCCGTAGGGAAGCTGGCGGCGCACCTCGGGCATCAGTGCATGTACCAGCCGTGGCTGACTACGAATGATTGGCCGGTAAAGGCGGCGGTGGGGAAGGTGGCGAGGAAGAGCACCGTCTGGGCGACGTCGTCGAGGGTGGTGAACTGGCCGTCCACCGTCTCCCCCAGCATCACCCGCTTCACCACCTCGTCCTCGCTGATGCCCAGGGTGCGGGCCTGCTCGGGAATCTGCTTCTCCACCAGCTCGGTGCGCACGAAGCCGGGGCAGACCACGTGGGAGCGGACGTTGTGCTCGGCCCCCTCCTTGGCCAGCACCCGGGCGAGGCCCAGGAGGCCGTGCTTGGCGGTGACGTAGGGGGCCTTGAGAGGCGAGGCCAGGTGGGAGTGCACCGAGCCGGTGTAGATGACGATGCCGCCCCGGTTGTCCCTGTACATGTGGCGCAGGGCGGCCCGGGTGGTGAGGAAGGCGCCGTCCAGGTGGCTCGCCACCACCCGCTTCCAGTCGTGGAACTCCAGTTCCGCCAGGGGCTTGACGAACTGGATGCCGGCATTGGAGACCAGCAGGTCGAGGCTGCCGAATTTCTCCGCGGTGGCGTCCACCCCCTGGTCCACCTGGGCTTCGTCGGTGACGTCCATGGCCAGCCCGATGGCCCGCCCCCCGCTCTGCTCGATTTCCCGGGCGGTGGCCTCGGCGCTGTCCAGCCGCAGGTCGGCGATGACGACCGCCGCCCCGGCCCGGGCCAGGGTCTGGGCGATGGCCTTGCCGATGCCCTGGGCGCCCCCGGTGACGATGGCGGCCTTGCCGACCAGTTTGCTTTCGGCCATGGAAACCTCCTAGTGTCCGAAGATCGCCATTCCCAGGAGAACCCCGAAGACCAGGATGATGAGGAAGATGGCGAAGGCGATGAAGAAGAGGACTTTCGAAATCCGCCGGGCGCCGGAGGCGACCCCGGTGAAGCCGAAGAAGCCGGCGATGACGGAAACGATGAAGAAGATGATTGCCAGTTTGAGCATGGCCTGTTCTCCGGCGTGGCGGACCGCAGGCCGGCGAGCAACCGGCGTGCCCCGCGGCGCCCGGCCTGGCCCGGCGGCCGGGGCCCCGGGCCGGGATTGAAACAGTTACAGGGCATTGGAAAACTTGCCACCGGCGGCGGCCGCCCGGCCCGCCGGAAACCGGCCATGGGCGCGGGCGCGCCGATTGCTCGGCGAAGTGGGCCAGGCCCGACGATCCGCTTCGTGGGGCCGCCATTGACTTCGCTAGGAGGCAAACATGAAAGCTGAATTCAAGCGCAGGCTGATCGCCACCTTGGTCGTGCCAGCCATCGGTTTGTCCGTTGCCGGCGTATCGATCGCCGCCAGCGACAAATCCGACACCTCTAGCCAGGGGACCAGCGCCGGCAGCCATCGGCAGTCGTCGGCGGATGAAGGATCGGCAACCCATGCCAGCGCCAAGGACATGCGCGCCAGCAAGCTCATCGGGATGACGGTGAAGAATGCCCAAGGTGAAAACCTGGGCAAGATCGACGACCTCGTCGTCGACGTGAACAACGACCGCGTCTATTACGCCGTGCTCGCCTCCGGCGGGGTGATGGGCCTGGGCGGCAAGCTGTTCGCCTACCCGGTGAGCCTGTTCCGGCCCGGCGCCGACAAGGACGAACTGGCCCTCAACGTGGACAAGGACCGGCTGAAGAACGCCCCCGGCTTCGAGAAGAAGAACTGGCCCAACTGGGGCGACACCAAGGACCGCTACCGCAGCGACGTGGACAAGTACTTCGGCCCGACGGTGACCGCCAAGGCCATGCCCAACGAACAGCTGATACGGGCCAGCACCCTCATCGGCAAGGACGTGAACGACCGCGACGGCAAGGACGCCGGAGAGATCAAGGACGTGGTGGTGAACATGGGCACCGGCCGGGTGCACTACGCGGTCATGGACTTCGACAACAAGTGGACCAAGTCGGACAACCTCATGCCCATGCCCCTCAAGGCCTTCACCTACCCGCCGGCCCGGGACGAGAAGAAGGACCTGGTCCTCAACATCGCCAAGAACCAGATCGACACCTCCAAGGGCATCGAGAAGAAGCGCTGGTCCGACCAGGACCTCAATGATCCCAACTTCCAGCGCACCATCGACAGCGATCTGGCTTCCGTCTCGGCCCACGCCCGCGGCGCCGCCGGCCGGGCCGGGATGGAGCAGTCGTCCTCCAAGCGCAAGTCCGACACCTCCGGCGGCGAGTAAAGCCGCCAAGGCCAGCTGAAGCGGCCGCTGCCGCTTGCAGACGCCGGCGGGCTCCCCGGGGCCCCGCCGGCGCAGCGGAATAGGGGGCCCGGAAGGTACCGGGCCCTTGCCTATCCTATCCATGGGAGAACAAATTGGCTGCTTCGCCGGAAACCCGCCCCAACGCCCCGGCCGTGGACCGGGAACCGCCGGAAGGCGCCCTCATCCTCATTCCCGTCCGCGATCTGGTGCTCCTGCCCGGGCTCCTCATGCCGGTGCCCATCGGGCGCCGCTACGCCGTCGCCGCCACCCAGGCCGCCATCCAGCAGAACAAGCCGGTGGGCGTCCTGCTGCTGCGCGACCCCAACGCCGACATGCCCGCCCACGAGGACTTCCACACCATGGGGACGGTGGCCAACATCGTGCGCTACGTCACCGGCCCGGACGGCTCCCACCAGGTGGTATGCCACGGGCTGCAACGCTTCCGGGTCCTGGAATTCCTGCCCGGCTATCCCTTCTACGCCGCCCGGGTGGAGCGCCGGCTCAACGAATCGGAAACCGACACCCCCGCCACCCAGGCCCGCATGGAGCAGCTCAAGGAACGGGCCGGGCAGCTCCTGCAGCTGCTGCCCAAGCCGCCCCCGGAAATCGGCAATGCCATCCGGGGCATGACCTCGCCCTCGGCCCTGGCCGACTTCGTGGCCGGCCTCCTGGACATGACCACCGAGGAGAAGCAGAACTTCCTGGAGACCCTGGACGCCGGGGAGCGCATGGACCGGGTCCTGGAGTACCTGGCCCGCCGGGTGGAGGTGCTGTCCCTGTCCCACCAGATCGACCGCCAGACCAAGAGCCGCATGGACGAGCAGCAGCGGGAATTCATGCTGCGGGAGCAGATCAAGACCATCCGCCGGGAGCTGGGGGAGACCGAAGGGGACGCCGCCGGCATCGACGAGCTGGGGGCGTCCATCGCCCGCGCCGGCATGCCGGAGGAGGTGGAGAGCCACGCCCGCAAGGAGCTGCGGCGCCTGGCCCGGATGAACGAGTCGAGCTCCGAATATTCCATGCAGCGCACCTACCTGGAAACCCTGGTGGACCTGCCCTGGGCGGTTACCAGCGAGGACCACATCGACATCGCCGAGGCCCGCCGCATCCTGGACGAGGACCACGCCGGCCTGCCCAAGGTGAAGCGCCGCATCCTCGAATACCTGGCGGTGAAGAAGCTCAACCCGACCGGCCGCAGCCCCATCCTCTGCTTCGCCGGGCCGCCCGGGGTGGGCAAGACCTCCCTCGGCCACAGCATCGCCAAGGCCACCGGCCGCAAGTTCGCCCGGGTGAGCCTGGGGGGCGTCCATGACGAGGCCGAGATCCGCGGCCACCGCCGCACCTACGTCGGCTCGCTCCCCGGTAACATCATCCAGGCGGTGAACAAGTCCGGCGCCAGGAACTGCCTGATCATGCTGGACGAGGTGGACAAGCTGGGGGCGAGCGCCCACGGCGACCCCTCGGCCGCCCTCCTGGAGGTCCTCGACCCGGCCCAGAATTCCACCTTCCGGGACAACTACCTGGGGGTGCCCTTCGACCTCTCCCAGGTCATGTTCATCGCCACCGCCAACGTCCTGGACGCCGTGCCCCTGCCCCTGCGGGACCGCATGGAGGTCATCCACATCCCCGGCTACACCGAGGAGGAGAAGGCCCGCATCGCCATGAAGTACCTGCTGCCCCGCCAGCGCGGGGACAACGGCCTCACCGAGGAGCAGTGCAGCCTCACCGAGCAGGCGGTGCGCGCCATCATCCGGGACTACACCCGGGAAGCCGGGGTGCGCAACCTGGAGCGGGAAATCGGCAACGTCTTCCGCTACGCCGCCATGCAGATCGCCGAAGGCGGCACCGACAAGGTGGACATCCTGGCCAGCGACCTGCCCACCATCCTCGGCCCCGCCAAGTACGAGAGCGAGGTCGCCCTGCGCACCGGCCTGCCCGGGGTCGCCACCGGCCTGGCCTGGACCCGGGTGGGGGGCGACATCCTGTTCATCGAGGCCACCGTCACCCCGGGCAGCGGCAAGCTGACCCTCACCGGCCAGTTGGGGGACGTCATGAAGGAAAGCGTCCAGGCCGCCCTCACCCTGGTGAAGGCCCACGCCCGCCGCTTCGGCCTGGCCCCCGAACTGTTCGAGAAGAGCGACCTCCACGTCCACGTGCCGGCCGGCGCCATCCCCAAGGACGGCCCCAGCGCCGGGGTGGCCATGTTCACGGCCATCACCTCCCTGCTCCTCGACCGGCCGGTGAAGAACGACGTCGCCATGACCGGGGAAATCAGCCTGCGCGGCCTGGTGCTGCCGGTGGGGGGCATCAAGGAGAAGGTGCTGGCGGCGTTGCAGGCGGGGATCTCGACGGTGCTCCTGCCGGCCCGCAACCGCAAGGACCTGGACGACATCCCGGAGGAAGCCCGCAACCAGCTGCGCTTCGTCTGGCTGGAGACGGTGGACGACGCCCTCAGGGAAGCCCTGATGCCGGTGGATGACGAAAGCCTCGGCAACGTCGGGTATGGCGATTGCAGCCCGGAAGAATCCACGGCGCCCGCGGCGCCCCCCGGCCCGGAGGAGCCGAGCCGGCAGCAGACCACCCCTGGAGGAAGCCATGAACCTGCTCGACAACAAGGGAACGCCCCTTGAAAAACAGACCTTCACCTGGAAGGAAATGGTGGGCAAGCCCATCAGCAAGCTGGACGACGAAGCCTTTACCCGGGTCCGCGTCATCCTCATGAACGGCCTTGAGCTGGACGCCCTGCGCCTCTCCCACATCGGTGCCCGCTTCCAGACCGACCTGCGGCTGCCCCTGGCCGAACTGCGCCGGGTCGAGCAGCACCAGGCGACCATGGTGAACTGGCTCCTCTCCGCCGACCATTCGCCCCTGGAGACCACCATCGCCTACGAGCAGGTGGCCATCGAGGTGACCGCGGCGGTGGCCCAGCGGGAGCCCGATGAGTACCTGGCCCAGGTCTATCGCTTCGGCCTCCTGGAGGACTTCGACCACCTCTACCGCTACTCCGCCCTCCTCGACCGCCTGGAGGGCAAGGATTCCAACAATATCCTCCAGGGCCACACCGACATCGTGCCCGGCCGCCCGACCGCCGACGAGCACCGCCATCCCCGGGACGACCTGCGGGACCCCATGGGCGCGGACGCGGCCCTCATCTCCAAGATCCACGCCACCCTCATCACCGGCGGCGAGTACCAGACCCACGACTACTACATGAACATCGGCCCCACCTTCGCCGACCCGGTGGCCCGCCAGCTCTACGCCGAGATCGCCTCCATCGAGGAGCAGCACGTCACCCAGTACGGCTCCCTCCTCGATCCCCAGCAGAGCTTCCTGGAGCAGTGGCTGATCCACGAGGCCACCGAGGCCTACTGCTACTACAGCTGCGCCGAGTCGGAGAGCAATCCCCGCCTCAAGAGCATCTGGGAGCGCTTCTGCGACTACGAGCTGGGCCACGTCCAGCACGTCGCCGGCCTGCTCCAGCAGTACGAGAAGCGGGACCCGGCCGAAATCCTCGCCGGCGACCTCAGCCCCCTGCCCTTCGCCAGCCAGCGGGACTTCGTGCGCAAGGTCCTGGAAAGCGAAGTGGACCTGCGGGCCGACGGCTCCCGGTTCGTGGACAAGTCCCAGGAAAGCCAGGCTTCCCTCGACTATCGCCGGCTCATCAATGCCGACGGCTCGCCGTCCACCCAGGTGGCCGAAGGCTACCGCTGGATGTCCGGCACCGAACTCAACCGTCAGCACCTGAAGAAGGCCGCCTGACCTGCACGAATCGAAAGGAAGCATCATGCAGAACGCAACCTCCCTCGGGATGAACCGCACCGGCGCCCAGAACTCGCCCCTCGACACCAGCAAGATGGAGGACTACGCCGAGAGCCATTCGCCCCAGATGGAAGACACCGTGCTGGCCCACGAGGGCATCGCCGCCGTCCGCTCCGACTACGGCCAGGAGGCCGAGGCGGTGGGCACCGTGCCCCTCCCGGGCACCCTGACCGGCGCCGTCACCACCGGCTTCGCCAAGCTCACCGGCAAGAAGCCGGAGGTGCTGGTGGACAAGCTGGGCGAGCGCCTGGCCTTCGAGCGCACCGGGGTGCGCCTCTACGAGGCCCTCATGGACAAGCTGGCTGCCGCTGCCGGCACCCAGGCCCTGCCCTTCGGCATGGAGGATCTCCAGCACCACCACGACGAGGAGCTCCAGCACATGGAGCTGTGCGCCGCGGCCCTGGAATCCATCGGCGCCGACCCCACCGCCCAGACCCCCTGCGCCGATACGGTGGCGGTGGCCTCCGGCGGCATCATGCAGGTCCTCACCGACCCCCGCACCACCATGGCCCAGTGCCTGAGCGCCATGCTGACGGCGGAACTGACCGACACCGCCAGCTGGGAGCTGCTCATCGACCTCACCCGGGGTTCCGGCCAGGCCGACCTGGTGCCGGGCTTCGAGGAGGCCCTGGAGCGGGAGCGGGAACACACCCAGCGGGTCCAGCACTGGCTGGGCGAGCTGATCATGCAGGAAGCGACCTGAGAAGCACCCGATGCGGATCGCCATCATCTCCCCCCTCATGGAGAGCGTGCCGCCCAAGTTCTACGGCGGCACCGAGCGCATCGTTTCCTACCTCACCGAGGAGCTGGTGCACCAGGGCCACGACGTGACCCTGTTCGCCTCCGGCGACTCGGTGACCTGCGCCGACCTCCGTCCCATGACCGAGCGCAGCCTGCGCCTGGACCCGAATTGCCGGGACCCCTTCGCCCACTACGCGGTCATGCTCGATGAAGTGACCCGGGCCGCCGACCAGTTCGACGTGCTGCACTTCAACATCGACTACCTGCACTTCCCCCTGGCCCGGCACCTGGGGCTGCGCACCGTCACCACCCTGCACGGCCGCCAGGACCTGCCGGACCTGGCGCCCCTCTACCGCCACTTCGCCGACATGCCGGTGGTGTCCATTTCCCACGCCCAGCGCCAGCCCATCCCCTGGGCCAACTGGGTGGCGACGGTGCACCACGGCCTGCCGACCAAGCTCTACCGTCCCGTTCCCGGGCCCGGCGACTACCTGGCCTTCCTCGGCCGCATCTCGCCGGAGAAGCGCCCCGACCGGGCCATCCGCATCGCCCGCCGGGCCGGGCTGCCCCTCAAGATCGCGGCCAAGGTGGAGAAGGGTGTCGATGAAATCTATTTCCAGGAATGCATCCGGCCCCTGCTCCAGGAGCCTGGGGTGGATTTCATCGGCGAAATCGGCGAGGCCGAGAAGAACGATTTCCTGGGCGGTGCCGTGGCGCTCCTCTTCCCCATCGACTGGCCGGAGCCCTTCGGCATCGTCATGATCGAGGCCATGGCCTGCGGCACGCCGGTCATCGCCTTCCCCTGCGGCTCGGTGCCGGAAGTGGTGCGGGATGGCGTCAACGGCTACATCGTGGCCGACGAGGACGAGGCGGTGGCGGCGGTGGACAGGTGCCGCAGCCTGGACCGGCGGGCCTGCCGCCGGGATTTCGAGAAACGCTATTCCGCCGAGCGCATGGCTCGGGACTACGTGACGGTGTATGGCCGCCTGATGGCGGACTCCCTCCCCGCCGTCGAAGCTTGAGGCACAGCCAAGCCATGGAAGAGACCATACGCATCGCCGACCAGTGGTATGTGGCCGCCAGCTCTTCCCGGACCGACGACCGCACCCGGGTGCTGAAATACGGGCCGACCTTCTCGGTCTTCGACCGTTTCGGCGACATCCACCGGGTGGGCGCCGGGGAGCAGGGCATCTACCACCAGGGCACCCGCTTCCTGTCCCAGATGGAACTGCGCATCAACGGCCGCCGGCCCATGCTCCTCAATTCCAGCATCAAGCGGGACAACAGCCTGCTGACCATCGACCTCACCACCCCCGACCTGCAGCTGGGGGACCGGATCGTGGTGAGGAAGGGCACGGTGCACGTCTTCCGCGCCAAGCTGCTGTGGAAGTCCGGCTGCCGGGAGCACCTGCGGGTCGCCAACTACGGGGACGACCCGGTCAGCCTGACGCTGTCCGTGGAGTTCGCCGCCGATTTCGCCGACATCTTCGAGGTCCGGGGCTTCCACCGGGAGCACCGGGGCCGCGACCTGCCGCCGGAAGTGGCCCGCGACCACGTGGTCCTGGCCTACGAGGGCCTGGACGGGGTGGTCCGCCGCACCGTGGTGGGCGGCAGCCCGGCCCCCGACCGGGTGGTCGAGGACCAGTTCGAGTACGACCTGGAACTGCAGCCCGGCAAGCAGATCGACCTCAACATCATGGTGGATTGCGAGTCGGACGGCTCCGAGACCCGGTTCGTCAATTACAACGGCGCCCTCACCCGGGTGTCGTCGGCCCTGCGGGCCTCCCGGGAGCGGGGCTGCACGGTGCGCACCTCCAACGACCAGTTCAACGAGTGGCTGAACCGCTCCGCTACCGACCTCTCCATGCTCACCGTCGGCAACCCGGAGGGCGCCTATCCCTACGCCGGGGTGCCCTGGTACAGCTGCCCCTTCGGCCGCGACGGCATCCTCACCGCCCTGCTCTACCTGTGGGTGGACCCGAACATGGCCCACAGCGTCCTCATGTACCTGGCCGGGCTCCAGGCCGCGACGGAGGAGCCCGAGCGGGACGCCGAGCCCGGCAAGATCCTACACGAGACCCGCAACGGCGAACTGGCGGCCCTGGGCGAAATCCCCTTCGGCCGCTACTACGGCAGCATCGACTCCACCCCCCTCTTCATCGTCCTCCTGGGGGCCTACTACCAGCGCACCGGCGACCTGGCCTTCGTGGAGAGCCTGTGGCAGCACGTGGAGCGGGGCCTGGAGTGGATCGACCGCTACGGCGACCGGGACGGGGACGGCTTCGTCGAATATTTCCGCAGCAGTTCCAAGGGCCTGGTGAACCAGGGCTGGAAGGATTCCCACGACGCCGTCTTCCACCGGGACGGCCGCATGGCGGAGGGCTCGGTGGCCCTGTGCGAGGTCCAGGGCTATGTGTACCTGGCCCGCCTCCACGCCGCCGACCTCGCCCTCGCCCTCGGCGACCCCAACCAGGCCGCCACCCAGCGCCGCAAGGCCGCCGAGCTGAAGGAGCGCTTCGAGCACGCCTTCTGGTGCGACGAGATCGGCGCCTACGCCCTCGCCCTGGACGGCGACAAGCGGCAATGCCAGGTGGTGTCCTCCAACGCCGGGCAGGTGCTGTGGAGCGGCATCGCCAGCCCCCACCACGCCAGGCGCACGGCCGAGACCCTGCTCTTGCCGTCCTCCTTCTCGGGCTGGGGCATCCGCACCATCGCCGAGGGGCAGTCCCGCTACAACCCCATGTCCTACCACAACGGCTCCATCTGGCCCCACGACAACGCCATGGTGGCCGTCGGCATCGCCCACTACGGCATGAAGGACAAGACCCTGCCGGTGCTCACCGCCCTCTTCCAGGCCAGCCTGTTCATGGATCTGCACCGGCTGCCGGAGCTGTACTGCGGCTTCGTGCGCCGGGAAGGCGAGGGGCCGACCCTCTACCCGGTGGCCTGCTCGCCCCAGGCCTGGGCCAGCGCCAGCGCCTTCTACGTGCTGCAGGCCTGCCTGGGCCTTTCCTTCCACGCCGACGAGCCGCGCATCCGCTTCACCCACCCGATCCTGCCCTCCTACCTGGAGCGGGTGTCCATCTCCAACCTGCAGATCGGCAGCGCCGCCTTGGACCTGGTGCTGGAGCGCCACGCCCACGACGTGGGGGTGAACGTGGTGCACAAGAAGGGCGAGGTGGACGTCTCGGTCCGGCTGTAGGCGGCGGGCCGCGGCCTACTCGGCCGCCAGCCGGATGGGCGCCGCCTCGGGCAGCAGGGGCAGCTCGATGCCCAGTTCCGTCGCCAGCTGGTCGATGGAGCGCCGGGAATTCCAGGCGCTCACCGCGTAGCCGCTGCGGACCAGCTGCCGGATGTAGAGGCGGTTGTAGAGCCAGCCGAAGAGCAGGAGCGCAGCCAGGAAGCCCGGCCCCTGGGCGAGGACGACCAGGGGGATGAGCAGGCCGAACTGGATCCCCGCCCACCGGTAGTCGCCGCGCATGATGGCCGGCAGGAAGCCGAAGAACAGAGTCGTCCAGGAAAAGCCGACCGGCGTGGTGACGAAATGATCGGATTCCGGATGCTTCAGGACAATTTCCGAATGGGCCATTTGAACCTCCTTGGATTGCCTGCAGCCGCTGGAGCAGTCACCTCCATGCTACGTGATTGGCGCAGGGTGCCAATACGGGTAAGCACTATCGGAAAGTTCCGAGGGCCGCGGGCAGCCCGGTTCCCGGCGCACACCGGACATCGGCCGGCTACGGTCTTTGGAGTCACGGTATTACCCCCCGAAACCGCATCGATTTCAGGGCTTCCCTACCTGTCGCCTTTCGAAGGGATGGGATTATGCTTTTCAGGTGGCTATCAAGCAGGTAGGCAATCTTTGGCAACGGCGGTCAATACCAGGGAGGAGCGAGTCGATGTTCAAGCGTAATTGCGTCCTTGCAGCACTTTCGTTGAGCTGTCTCACGGTTACGTCATATGCGGCAACTGCGGAGAGATACGACCTCGGCAAGCGCGAATATCTGGATAAATGCGCCGTTTGCCACGGGCAGAGTGGAAAGGGCGATGGCGGCGCCATCGATATCCTGAAGACGTCTCCTCCGGACCTGACCCAGTTGAAGAAGAAGAACGGCGGTGTCTTTCCCGTGGAACGGGTGACCGCAATCATCGATGGCCGCCAGGCTGTACCCGGCCACGGCACTCAGGACATGCCCATATGGGGCCGCGAGTATTTGAAGGAAACGGCCAAGGCGGACGAGCATTTCGGTCCGATGCCCTACGACATGGAGATGTACGTGAGGTCCCGAATCCTCGCATTGATCGATTTCCTCAATCGAATTCAGGCCAAGTGAGCTGCAGCGGCAAGGGGTTGCCCCTCATCACGCGAGCGGCAATCCCTTGGCGTCACCCCGGAGGGCAGTCGCCGGACCTCATGACTTCCACGCCGTTTCGAACCGGCTCCACAGCCTCTTCACCACCTCGTGCTTGGCTTCCTGATTCCGCAGGGCCTCCCGGCCGGGTGACATGCTCATCAGCTCGTCGAGCCAGGCGGCGTACCACGCCTTGAACGCCGACAAGGCTTCCGGCTTCGCCTGCACCTCCTTCAGCGCCGCTTCGTAGTCCTTGTCGGCTTCCTGCTTCGCTGCCAGCTTGCACTGCTCGACGTCCCGGATCTTCTCTGCCGTGATCGGGTGGTCGTTGGCCTCCTTCGTCAGGGTCACCACGGCAACCTGGCATCGGACGATATTGGCGTTGGCGTCCACTCTCAGGGCGGAAATGGGGATTTGCTCGCAGTAAGCGAGGGGCGCGTGAGCGAGGCCGACAAGAAGGGTTAGGGCGAGAACACGCATGGCTGCTTCCTGGAGTTGTAGGCAATCCAAACAAGTTAGGTCGCCGTTTCAAGCCTTGCCATACACGGGATTACCTAAAGGCAAGCAGGGAATCGCCCCCGGCGTCCTTGCACATCACGATCGCCCTGCATAATCTGAAATTCATACAAGCCGTTGTGTCCCGTGGCTGCACCCCGTCCGGTGCCCACCGCCGGACCGGTGCCGCCGGCCCATGAACCCTTCGTCCGGAGTCCTGTGCCATGGCATATAACCTAGCGAAGCGATGTATTGGACATGCAGCCGTCCTGACGCTCCTGGCCGGCCTCTCCGGCTGCGCCGGATTGTCCCGGGAAGGCGCTGGGCCGGCGGCCACCGGCCCGTCCGAAGCCGCCCTGCCCGGCAAGCGGTCGTTCCAGGTCGAGTTCGACGGAGGCTTCGTCCTCGACTACCAGCTGGAGATGAAGCTCTCCACCGTGGATCGCAAGAGCTGCTACGGTTTCATCAGCGGCAAGCTGACGAACAATTCCCCACAGACCTTGTCGCGCGCTTCGGTCCTGGACTTCAAGGTCATTTACGGGGGGCGGTTGCTGTACCGCGACATCACGAACCCGGTGACGGACATTCCCCCGGGGGGGCAGGCTTTGTTCGGCATGGTGGATTCGCCCGTCCATAGCAAGCACTGTCCGGTGTATGACCGTATCGAGGTTTCGCTACGGAAAGTCGTGCGGCAGTGAAGGAGCCGGCGGCCCCGGGGCTTCCCCAAGCGCATCCGGCCTCCCGGGCAAAACCCCTCACCGCGGCTGCCTCCGCCTCTCCGGCGTCGCCGCGCTCTTGGCGCTGGACAGCGTCCCCTCCTCCCCCCGCTCGGCCCCGGTCTCGCCGTGGGGCTCGGCCAGGGGCGCCATTTCGGCCCGCAGCCGCGGCAGGGCGTCGCCGTAGTCCCGCTGCATGAAGGCCAGCAGGCCTTCCCGCACCCGGCAGCGCAGGTCCCAGTTGAGGCCGGAGTCCTTGGAGCTGACCAGGGCCCGCACCTGCATGGCCTGGTGGGTGGCGTCGGTGACCTGCAGCAGGCAGACGTTGCCGTCCCACTCCGGGGCCGCCTTGCAGATGATCTCCAGTTCCCGGCGCAGGGGCTCCACCGGCATGCGGTAGTCCACCCACAGGAAGACGGTGCCGATGATGTGGGCGCTCGTGCGGGTCCAGTTCTGGAAGGGGTGCTCGATGAACCACTGCAGGGGCACGATGAGCCGGCGCTCGTCCCAGATCTTCACCACCACGTAGGCGCCGGTGATCTCCTCCACCCGCCCCCATTCGTTCTCGACGATGAGGACGTCGTCGATGCGGATGGGCTGGGTCATGGCGATCTGCAGCCCGGCGATCAGGTTGCCCAGCACCGGCTTGGCGGCGAAGCCCACCACCAGCCCCGCCACCCCGGCCGAGGCGACCAGGCTGGTGCCGATCTGGCGCACGGCCGGGAAGGTCATCAGGGCCATGGATACCCCGAGCAGCACCGCCAGGCCGGACAGGGTGCGCATGAGCACCGTGGTCTGGGTCAGCACCCGCCGGGCCACCAGGTTGTCCTCGATGTCCGCCGGGTAGCGGCGCACGATGATGTCCCGGATGCCCATCAGCAGGTTGACCACCAGCCAGGTGCCGGCGGCGATGGTCACCAGCAGGGTGGCGTGGCGCCAGCCCCCGAGCCAGGGATAGGCGGCCGGCGCCGTGGTCCACACCGCCTGCAGGGCCAGGGCCGGGAACAGCAGGCGGGTGGGCGCCGCCGCCTGGCGCAGCAGGATGGGGATGTAGGGGCCCCGGCCGACCAGGCGCGGCAGGATGGCCTTCAGCAGGGAATGGGCGAGCAGCGCCGCCGCCACCGCCCCCAGGGCGATGACCGTGGCGTTGACGACGGGGTCGTCGGAGACAGCGAACAGCCCGGCCGTCATGGGCCTCACCTGGCGGCCGAAGCGGGCGGATCAGGGGAAGGTGCCGCGGTGGCCCTTTTCCATTTCCGGCGTCTTGTGCTTGTCGTCCACGTTGAGGTGCTCGCGGTTCTGCTTGAGCTTCTCCGGGTCGTCCCGGGCGTCGCCGGCGGCGGGCTGGCTGCTGGGGGCGGGGGCCGGGTTGGGCCGGCCGGCGTCGATCTCGTCCTTTTCGTCGTCGGCGCTGGTGGGGATGTTGGTGGGCTTGTTGGGGGATGTGCTTCGCTTCATGCCGTGTACCTCCGCTGGCAAGGGGCCGAAAACTTGCCCCGGACCCCGGAAGGCAGCAAGCGCCGTGCCCTCCGGGGAGAAGACAGCGGGCCGCCGCCGGGCGAGGTATCCGGCATGTACTTTTTTCCCCCGCCTGCATTTGTTACCCGCCAGGGCCGGGCCCCGCACCGCCGCCGGTGGGAATAGCCCTTGCAGGTCCGCCTTCCCGGATTTCCCTGGCGCTGGAGCCCCCATGTCCGACCATCATCCTGTCCTCCCCGGCCGCCCTGTTTCCCTCTGGCTTGACACCACGTCGGAAACCGGTTTTCCCGCCCTGGCGGAGAGGATGGATGTGGACGTGGCGGTGGTCGGCGGCGGCATTGCCGGCCTGACGGCGGCCACCCTCCTCAAGGCCGCCGGGAAAACGGTGGCGGTGGTCGAGGCCGGGCGCATCGCGGCCGGCGTCACCGGCCACACCACGGCCAAGATCACCGCCCTCCATACCCTGATCTACGACCACCTCGTCCGCCATTTCGGCGAAGACAAGGCCCGGGCCTATGGCGAGGCCCAGCAGGCGGCCATCGAACTGATCGCCGCCCTGGTGGCGGAGAGGGATATCGACTGCGACTTCGCCCGCACCGAGGCCTACACCTACACCGACTCCGATGAGGAAGTGCCGGCGGTGGAGGCCGAAGCCCGGGTCGCCCTCGCCCTCGGCCTGCCCGCCGCCTACGTGCCCGACCCGCCCCTGCCCTTTCCGGTCAAGGGGGCGGTGCGCTTCGACCACCAGGCCCGCTTCCACCCTCGCAAGTACCTGCTGGCCCTGGCTTCCGACCTGCCGGGGAAGGGCTGCCATATTTTCGAGCAGACCCGGGTGACCGAGGTCGCCCCTGGGGAGCCCTGCACCGTCGTCACCGACCGCGGCCACCTGCGGGCCCGGGACGTCATCGTCGCCAGCCACTTCCCCTTCGCCGACAAGGCCCTCTTCGCCTCCCGCCTGCAGCCCCAGCGCAGCTACGTCCTTGCCGTCCGCCTCGACGGCCCGGCCCCCCCCGGCATGTTCATCGACACGGCCGAAGCCTTCAGCCTGCGCAGCCAGCCCCTGCCCGGGGGCCGCGAACTGGCGCTGATCACCGGCGCCGGCCACCCGGCCGGCGAGGGGGGCGACACCACCGCCCGCTACCAGCGCCTCGAGATGCTGGCCAGGAGCCGCCTGCCGGTGCGTTCGGTGGAATACCGCTGGTCAACCCAGGACAACTTCACCCTTGACCGGGTGCCCTACATCGGCCGCACCACCCACCACTCCCGCCACCTCTACGTGGCCACCGGCTTCAACGGCTGGGGCATGACCGGCGGCACGGTGGCCGCCATGGTGCTGCGGGACCTGATCCTGGGCGAGGACAACCCCTGGGCCGAGGTCTTCGACCCCAGCCGCCTGGACCTGGGCAGCGTGCCGGAGCTGGTCAGGCACAACGTCAAGGTGGCGGCCCATTTCGTGGCCGACCGGGTGGCCGGCACCGATTCGGACAGCATCGCCCCCGGCGAGGGCAAGATCGTCCATGGCCTGCACGGCAACGTCGCCCTCTACCGGGACGATGAGGGCCAGGTCCATCGCCATTCCCCGGTATGCACCCACATGGGCTGCATCCTGCGCTGGAACCCGGCGGAAAGGAGCTGGGACTGCCCCTGCCACGGCTCCCGCTTCGGCTACGACGGCGAGGTCCTCCACGGCCCGGCGGTGCGCCCCCTGGACAAGCGCTGAGAGCCCCGGATTCTCCTGGGTTCGAGACCTCCCCGAGGGGTGTAAAAACCCGGCCGGGAGTACGGTTTTTTCCTAGAATGGTGCATGGCCCCGATCCGATTATTCCATCATCGCGACTGGGTCCGAAGGCTGGCTGCCGTCCTCCTGGCGGCGGCCGCCGCCGCTGGACCAGCCGCCGCCGGCGAGCCCCTGCGCTTCAACACGGGGGTGGGCGCGCCCTACATCCAGGGCGACCGGAAGGGCTTCCTCGACCTGCTGGTCCCCGAGCTGTTCCGGCGCCTCGGCCTGGAGGCGGAGGCGGTGGGCTACCCGGCCTCGGAGCGGGCCATGATGAACGCCAACAACGGCCTGGACGACGGCGTCGCCATGCGGGTCAAGGGCCTGGAGGCGGGCTACCCCAACCTCATCCGGGTGGAGGAAAAGGTCATCGACAACGACTTCGTGGCCTATTCCCGGCACCACGCCTTCCCCGCCCCCGGCTTCGAGGCCCTCAAGCCCTACCAGGTCGGCTACATCGTCGGCTGGAAAGTGTTCGAGTCCCGCCTGGAGGGCGGCTATTCCCTGACCCGGGTGCAGGACGCCGACCAGCTCTTCAACCTGTTGGCGAACGACCGGGCCGACGTGGTGCTGTTCGAGCGCTGGCAGGGCAACTGGCTGGTCCGGGAGCGGCGCCTGCCGGTCAAGCTGCTGCTGCCGCCCCTGGTCACCACCGAGATGTTCATGTACGTGCACAGGAAGCACGCCCACCTGGCCGAGCCCATCGCCCGGGCCCTGCGGGCCATGAAGGCGGACGGCACCTACCGCCGGCTGGTGGAGCAGAGCCTGCAGATTCCGGATCCGCGATGAAAGGCGAGGCCCCTCCCCTCCATGTCCTGCCCCAGCGCCTGGCGCGCCGGCTGGTCCAGATCATCGTCCTCACCAGCTCCCTAATCGCCCTGTGCATCACCGGCGCCCAGCTCTACCTGGAATTCGAGCGGGACGTCGGCGACATCCACGCCCGCTTCGGCCAGATCGAGGACGCCTACCTGCCGAGCGTGGTGCAGAACGTCTGGCTCACCGACCGGGCCCGGGTCCAGGTCCTGGTGGAGGGCATCCGGCGCCTGCCGGATTTCGCCTCGGCCCGGGTCCTGGTGGACGGCCGGCCCTTCGCCGCCAGCGGCGAGCCGGTCGCCGACCGGGCCCTGGTGCGGCGCTTTCCCCTCATCCAGGAATTCCGCGGCCAGCGCCTGGAGATCGGCACCCTGGAAGTGGGCGCCAGCCTCTCCGGCCCCCTGCAGCGCACCTGGCAGCGCCTGTGGTTCGTCCTCCTCCTGAACAGCCTCAAGACCGCCCTGGTGGCCTTCGTCATCTTCCTCCTGGTGCGGCGCCTCATCACCGGCCCGGTGCTGCGCATGGCGTCCCAGGCCCGGCGCCTGGCCAACGGCGACCTGGACCAGCCCCTGGCCCTGGACTTCCGCTTCCCCTGCCGCCGCGACGACGAGATCCACGCCCTGGCCGGCGACATCGAGCGCATGCGGCTCAAGCTGCGGGAGCGGCGGGCGGCCCTGGAGGCCTCCAACGACCAGCTGTCCCGGGCGCTGACCGAGAAGGAGATCGCCCTCCTCCAGGCCCGGGCCGGCGAGAAGGCCCTGCAGGAGAGCCGCGCCCACCTGGCCCGGGCCCAGCAGGTGGCCAACCTGGGAAGCTGGGAATGGACCTGGGGCGAGGACGGGATGAGCTGGTCCGACGAAATTTTCCACCTCCTCGGCCTGCCGCTCCCCACCAAGGAGCAGCCCTTGCCGGCCAGCCTTTCCCGCCTGCGGGCCGCCATCCTCCCGGACGACCGCCAGCAGCTCGACGACCAGCTGGCCGACGCCTGCTCCGCCCGGCAGCTGCGTTCGGCGGAATTCCGCATCCGGCAGGGCGATGGCTCGACCCGGCTGGTGCGCCAGCTGGTGGAGCGCCTGTCCGCCGACGAGGAGCCGCCGCGCCTGGTGGGCACCCTCCAGGACGTGACCGAGCAGAAGCGGGTGGAGGACGCCCTGGAACTGGCCGCCAGCGTCTTCAACAACACCCGGGAGGGCATCCTGGTGACCGACCCGCAGGGCACCATCCTGGCGGTCAACCCGGCCTTCACCAAGATCACCGGCTTCGACGCCCCGGAGGCCATCGGCCAGACCCCCAGGCTGCTGCGCTCCGGTCGCCACGACGAATCCTTCTTCGAGGCCATCCGCCAGCGCCTCAACGAGACCGGCACCTGGCAGGGGGAAATCTGGAATCGCCGCAAGAACGGCGAGGCCTATCCCCAGTGGACCAGCATCAGCACCATCGTCGATACCGCCGGCCAGCCCAAGCGCCGGGTGGCGGTGATCAGCGACGTCACCGAACTGCGCAAGAAGGACGAGTGGATCCGCTACCAGGCCTACCACGACGCCCTCACCGGCCTGCCCAACCGGCTGCTCCTGGAGGACCGCCTGAGCCAGGCCATCGGCGTCGCCCACCGCACCGGCAGCCACGTCGCCATCCTGTTCATCGACCTGGACCGCTTCAAGCTGGTGAACGACAGCCTCGGGCACCGGGCCGGCGACGACCTCCTCAAGATGGCCGCCAGCCGCATCGACGGCTGCCTGCGGGCGAGCGACACGGTGGCCCGCCAGGGGGGCGACGAGTTTGTCCTGGTGGTGGCAGGGGTTTCCGCCATCGCCGACGTGGCCCGGGTGGCCGAGAAGATCATCTCCACCATCGGCGAGGGTTTCGACATCGCCGACCAGCACGTCTATGTGGGCGCCAGCATCGGCATCAGCGTCTATCCCCAGGACGGCGAGGACCCGGACAGCCTGCTGCAGAACGCCGACACCGCCATGTACGAGGCCAAGGCCGCCGGCCGCGGCACCTTCCGCTTCTTCGACAGCCACATGAATTCCCGGGCGGTTTACCGCCTCCAGATGGAGGCCAGCCTGTGGCAGGCCCTGGCCGAGAACCAGTTCGAGGTCTTCTACCAGCCCAAGGTGGATCTCGGGGACGGCGCCATCCACGGCATGGAAGCCCTGGTGCGCTGGCGCGACCCGGAAAAGGGCCTGATCTCCCCGGCCGAGTTCATCCCGGTGGCGGAGGAGATCGGCATCATCCGGGAAATCGGCGAGCGGGTCCTGGACGAGTCCTGCCGGCAGATGCGCCAGTGGGTGGAGCGGGGCCTGCTGGACGGGCCGGTGGCGGTCAACGTCTCGGCCCGCCAGCTCAACGACCCGGAATTCGGCGAGCGGGTGAAGGCCACCCTGGCCCGCCACGGCCTCGCCCCCCGCTGGCTGCAGCTGGAGGTCACCGAATCCACCGTGATGGCCAAGCCTGAGCAGGCCATCGGCATCCTCGGCGCCCTGGTGGACGTGGGCATCACCGTCGCGGTGGACGATTTCGGCACCGGCTACTCCAGTTTCGGCTACCTGAAGCGCCTGCCCATCCACCTCCTCAAGATCGACCGCTCCTTCGTGGACGACATCGGCGCCTCCCGGGAAGACGAGAGCATCGTCACCGCCATCGTCACCGTCGGCCGCTCCCTCGGCCTGCAGACCGTGGCGGAAGGCGTCGAGACCGCCGCCCAGGCCGAATTCCTGGCCGCCCTGGGCTGCGACTTCGGCCAGGGCTACCTCTACTCCCTGCCCCTGCCGGCCACCCAGTTCGAGGCCCTGCTGGCGGCCCGCTCCGCCTGCCGGGCGCCGCCGCCCGGCATCGCCGCCTGAGCCCCGGGCACGCCGGCTGCTCGGCTACGGGTTTCAGCCCCAGCCAAGGAGAGCGCCATGGCAGACAGCAACATCACCGGCGAAGAGGACGTGCCGCTCCAGCCCCCCGGCCACAGCACCGCCGACCTCGGCCCCAGCGACACCTCCGACAGCGGCAGCGACATCGCCGGCGCCCCCGGCACGGCCAATGACGCCGGCCTCGGGGACGACGCCAGCACCACCTCCGACCTGGATCGGGGCCAGAACGCCGGCCCCGACCTGGGCGACATCGGGCTGGACAGCGACACCGACGCCGGCGGCACCGGCGAGCGCATGGCCGCCGGCCGGGACGCCGACATCGAGGAAGGCGCCGACATCGCCCCCGACCGCATCACCCGCGACCCCGGCGGCATGGTGGGGGGCGAGGACCCGGAGGGCATCGGGGTCAGCAGCGGCAAGGACAAAAAGGGATAGGCCAATTGGCCGGGGTTGGCCAGCTCCCGGCGCTGCGCCGCGTGCCCCCGGTCGCCGTGTTCCGGATGCCTAGGTCCCGGGGTGAGCCGACCAGGTGGTGGGGCGGCGGCTCGCCCCCCGCCCCCGGGTAGGGCACCTTCACCAGGTCCGGCCGCAGCTCGCGCAGGCGCCCGCGGTCGGCCAGGCTGACGGCGAGGCCGTAGCCCCGGCTGCGGCAGGCGCGGAGGGCCCGCCGGTGGTACCCGACTCCACCGACTTCCAGCACCAGCCGCTCCGGCAGGAGGCGGCAAGGGGCCAGGATGCCGTCGCAGGCGAATCCCCAGTCGGACGCCCCGGCGGTGCCGGGATGGACGCCGACCAGCAGCATGCCGCGCTGGGGCTGGAGCAGGTAGTTGAGGGCGTGGAGGGTGCGTACCAGGCGATCCAGGCGGACGATGCCGGCGCCGCTCGCCGGCCGGGCGTATACCTCTCCGGCCGCCACCGCCCCCGGGCAGCCGCTGCGGGCGGCGGCCAGCACGCCCTCGTGGCCGCGTACCTCGCCGCTGCGGAAATCCAGGAGGGGAACGAAGCTGGATTCCAGGCGCAGGTCGCCATAGGACGCGAACACCCGGCCCGCCGCCGCCACGAAGCGGAATTCCGTGCCCAGCCCCTCGCCCCTGGTGCAGGGGGAAGCGTTGAGGAGGAGGATGACTTCGGTGAGGGGCATGGCTTTCCTTCCATTCTTCGTTCCGGAGGAACGAATGGACGGGCGGGCCGGCGCCGAGTTCAGGGGGGAAAGGCGGTAGAGGGGCCTGCGGGTTATCCCCCAATATCCCGTCCACGCCCCAAGCACCAAACGCCCCCTCCCCGGTCGGAAAGTGGAATACTTGGCGGGTCCCGTCCGCGTCCGCAAGGAGAACAGGCCATGACCACGGTTCCGATGGAAGACGCCTCGACCTCGCCCCTGCGCCAGGCCATCACCCTCGCCTACCGGCGCGACGAAGCCGCCTGTGTCGCCGCCCTGGCGGCGGAGCTGGAGGCCCGCCCCCCCGACCGGCAAGCGGTGGACAGCCGGGCCCGGGCCCTGGTGGCGGCGGTGCGGCAGGAGCGCCGCCACGCCAGCGGGGTGGACAACCTGATGCACGAGTTCGCCCTCTCCAGCCAGGAAGGGGTGGCCCTCATGTGTCTGGCCGAGGCGCTGCTGCGCATCCCCGACCCCGCCACCGCCGACCGCCTCATCCGGGACAAGATCAGCAAGGGCAACTGGCGGGCCCACCTGGGCCACAGCGGTTCCCTCTTCGTCAATGCCGCCACCTGGGGCCTGATGATCACCGGCCGGCTGGTGGCCACCCACAGCGACCAGGACCTGGCCGGCGCCCTCTCCCGCCTGCTGGCCCGGGGCGGCGAGCCGGTGGTGCGGCGGGGGGTGGAGTTCGCCATGGAGCTCCTCGGCCGCCAGTTCGTCATGGCCGAGACCATCGACGCCGCCCTGGCCCGCAGCCGGGAGGGGGAAGCCAGGGGCTACACCCATTCCTTCGACATGCTGGGGGAGGCCGCCGTCACCGGCGCCGACGCCGAGCGCTACTTCGCCGCCTACGAGGCCGCCGTCCACGCCATCGGCCGGGCCGGCGGCGGCCGCGGCGTGCGGGAAGGCCCCGGCATCTCGGTGAAGCTCTCGGCCCTCCATCCCCGCTATGTCCGCTCCCAGCGCCGGCGGGTCATGGCCGAGTTGCTGCCCCGCCTGCGGGCCCTGGCCGACCTCGCCCGGCACTACGACATCGGCCTCAACATCGACGCCGAGGAGGCCGACCGCCTCGACCTGTCCCTCGACCTCCTGGAGGCCCTGGCCACCGACCCCGGCCTGACCGGCTGGGAAGGCCTCGGCTTCGTGGTCCAGGCCTACCAGAAGCGCGGTCCCCAGGTGGTGGCCTGGCTGGCCGACCTGGCCCGCCGCCATCGGCGCCGCCTCATGGTCCGGCTGGTCAAGGGCGCCTACTGGGACAGCGAGATCAAGCGCGCCCAGGTGGAGGGCCAGGAGGGCTACCCCGTTTTCACGCGCAAGGTCCATTCCGACCTCGCCTACCTGGTCTGCGCCGGGCGCCTCCTGGCGGCCGGGGACGCACTCTATCCCCAGTTCGCCACCCACAATGCCCATACCCTGGCGGCGGTCATGGAAATGGCCCGGGAGCGCGGCGTGGACGACTACGAGTTCCAGTGCCTCCACGGCATGGGGGAGCCCCTCTACGACCATGTGGTGGGCGCCGGCGGGCTCGGGCGGCGCTGCCGCATCTACGCCCCGGTAGGCAGCCACGCCACCCTGCTGCCCTACCTGGTGCGCCGGCTCCTGGAGAACGGCGCCAATTCCTCCTTCGTGAACCGCCTGGTGGACGAGGCGGTGGGCATCGACGAGCTGGTTCGTGATCCCCTGGACCAGGTGCGCGAGGAAGGCGGCCGGCCCCACCTCCGGATTCCCCTGCCGGCTGACCTCTTCGGCCCCGCCCGGCGCAATTCCGCGGGGGTCGATTTCTCCAACGAGAACACCCTGGTAGCCCTGGCGGCCGACCTGGAGTCCCTGCGCACGCTGCATTGGGAGGCCCTGCCCCGGGTGGCCGGCTGCGCCGCCCGGCGGGGGCCGGCCCGGCCGGTGACCAACCCGGCCGACCGGGACGACTTGGTGGGCACGGTGGTGGAGGCGTCCGCCACGGAGATCGAGGCCGCCCTGGCCGCCGCCGACGGCTTCGCCCCAGACTGGCACGCCGTCCCCCGGCGGGAACGGGCCGAGCTCCTGCGCCGGGCCGCCGACCTCCTGGAAGCCCACCGCGACGAGTTCATGAGCCTCGCCATCCGGGAGGCCGGCAAGACCTGGGGCGACGCCGTGGCCGAGGTGCGGGAGGCGGCCGACTTCTGCCGCTACTACGCTTGGCAGATCGAGGCCATGGGCCCGGAGCTCCTGGCGGAGCCCCCGGGCCCGGTGGCCTGCATCAGCCCCTGGAACTTTCCCCTGGCCATCTTCACCGGCGAAGTCGCCGCCGCCCTGGCCGTGGGCAGCCCGGTGGTCGCCAAGCCGGCCGAGCAGACGCCCCTGATCGCCGACCTGGCGGTACGCCTCTTCCACCAGGCCGGCATCCCCCCCGCCGCGCTCCAGCTCCTGCCCGGCCGGGGGGAGACGGTGGGGGCGGCCCTGACCGCCGATCCGCGGGTACGGGGCGTGGTGTTCACCGGCTCCACCGAGGTGGCCCGGCTTATCCACGGCACCCTGGCCGGGCGTTCGGAGGCCGGGGAGATCCGCCTCATCGCCGAGACCGGCGGCCAGAACGCCATGGTGGTCGATTCCTCGGCCCTGCCGGAACAGGTGGTCCAGGACGTGCTCGTTTCGGGCTTCGACAGCGCCGGCCAGCGCTGCTCCGCCCTGCGGGTGCTCTGCCTCCAAGACGATATCGCCGACCGGGTGCTGGCCCTCCTCAAGGAGGCCATGGCGGAGTGGACGGTGGGCGACCCACGGCACCTGGAAACCGATGTCGGCCCGGTCATCGACGCCGAGGCCCGGGCCGGGCTGGAGGCTCACATCGCCGGCATGAAGGCCGCCGGCCGGCGGGTCTTCCAGCTGCCCCTGCCGCCGGCCTGCGCCGCCGGCACCTTCGTGCCCCCGACCCTGATCGAGATCGACCACCTGGATGAGCTGACCCGGGAGGTCTTCGGACCGGTGATCCATGTCCTGCGCTTCGCCGCCGACCGGCTGCCGGCCGTGATCGACGCCGTGAATGCCACCGGCTACGGCCTCACCTTCGGGCTCCACAGCCGCATCGACGAGACTCTGGAGACCGCCGTGGCCCGCATCCGGGCCGGCAACATCTACGTCAATCGCAACATGATCGGCGCCGTGGTGGGGGTCCAGCCCTTCGGCGGCGAGGGCAAGTCCGGCACCGGCCCCAAGGCCGGCGGCCCCCTCTACCTCCACCGCCTGGCGGCGACGGCCAACGTCCTGCCCGAGGAGATCGGCCTGCAGCCCGGCGGCGGTGACGACGACGCCCTGGCCGCCTGCCGGGGCCTGGCCCAGTGGATGCACAGCACCCCCTGGCCGTCGCTGCTCGATGCCTGCGCCCAGTACGCCGCCCTGACGCCCCTGCGCCACCGCCTGGCCCTGCCGGGGCCGACCGGGGAAAGCAACGTCCTGTCCTTCGCCCCCCGGGGCAACGTGCTCTGCGTCGCCGCCACCGAGGAAGCCCTCATGGAGCAGATGGCCGCCGGCCTGGCGACGGGCAACCGCCTGCTCCTGGAGGGCAGCGAGCTGAGCGAGCGGGTGGTGGAGCGGGCGCCGGCGGCAGTGCGGGAGCAGGTCGGGCTGTGGCAGGCCGGGGACGAGGTCCCCCTGGCCGCCGTGCTCTTCGCCGGCGGGCCGGAGGCCGCCGCCCATCTGGCCCGGCGCCTGGCCGAGCGGGAGGGCCCCCTGGTGCCGGTCATCCGGCCGGATGACCGCAGCGGCCGCTATCCCCTCTACCGCCTGGTGGTGGAGCGGGTGATCACCATCAACACCACGGCGGCGGGGGGCAACGCCAGCCTGATGACCCTGGGGGGATAGCCTCGGGAGGAATTCAGCGCCCGCACCACACCGGCTGGCGCTTGTCGATGAAGGCGCCGATGCCCTCCTGGGCGTCCTTGGCCTCCAGGTTCTTCACCATCACCTCCCGGGTGTAGGCATAGGCTTCGGCCAGGGGCAGCTCGGCCTGGCGGTAGAAGGCCTCCTTGCCGATGGCGAGCGTCAGGGGCGACTTGGCGGCCAGCTTGCAGGCCAGGGCCAGGGTGCGCTCGTCCAGCTCGGCGGCCGGGGCCAGCTCGTTCACCAGGCCGAAGCGCAGGGCCGTCTGGGCGTCGATGAGGTCGCCGGTGAGGAGCATCTGCATGGCGTGCTTGGGGGCGACGTTGCGGGACAGGGCCACCATGGGGGTGGAGCAGAAGAGGCCGATATTGACCCCCGGGGTGGCGAAGCGGGAATCCTCGGCGGCCACCGCCAGGTCGCAGCTCGCCACCAGCTGGCAGCCGGCGGCGGTGGCGACGCCGTGGACCCGGGCGATGACCGGCTTGGGCAGGTTGACGATGGCCTGCATGACCTCGGCGCAGTCGGCGAAGAGGGCCTCGGTGTAGGCCCGGCCGAATTCCTGGGCACGCATTTCCTTCAAGTCGTGGCCGGCGCAGAAGGCAGGCCCGGCCCCGGCCAGGATCACCACCCGCACGCTGTCGTCGGCGGCGATCTGCCGGAAGGCGTCGAGGAGTGCCCCGAGCATGCCCTGGCCCAGGGCGTTGCGGGCCTGGGGCCGGTTCATCGTGAGGGTGGTGATGCCGTTGTCGTCCTGGCGCAGGAGGAAGGAGGTGTCGGTCATGTTTTGTCTCCGGAAAGTTGGCTGTGAGCAGTCGGACGATAGCCCTGCCGGGCCATGACAGGCAAGTGCGGGGGAACCCGCCGCCGGGGTCCCAGTCCCATCCGGACGCGGCAAACACCCCAAGGGCGCCGCCCGACCACCCACCGGGAAATAGAAATGTACCTGATGCCCCTGCCCTTCCTCCTCGGCACCCTGGCCGGGCTCCTGTCCATCGCGGCCCTGGCCGGCGGCCTCTATGTGGTGTGGGCCTGGTACGTGGGGGAGCTGGTATCCGCCGCCTGGCTGGCCGGCGGCGTCGCCGCCCTGCTGTGGTCGGCCTACGGCCGCCTGCTGGTGCTGGCCTTCTACCCCCGGGGGAGCGACGAGCCCCGGCCGGTCCACAGCCAGAACACGAAGACCATCGCCGGGGCGGACGGCAGCACCCTGCACGTGGAGATCGAGGGCGACCCGGACAAGCCAGTGGCCATCCTCACCCACGGCTGGGCCCTGGACAGCACGGCCTGGTACTACGTCCGCCGCCAGCTTTCCTCCCGCTACCGGCTGGTGCTCTGGGACCTGCCGGGGCTGGGCGCCTCCAGCCAGCCCGCCGACGGCCGCTACACCGTGGCCCGGCTGGCCGAGGACCTGCGCCGGGTGATCGACGGCACCGCCGACGGCCCGGTGACCCTGGTGGGCCACAGCATCGGCGGCATGATGATCCTCACCCTCTGCCGCCTCCACCCGGAGCTGCTGGCGGACAAGGTGCGGGGCATCGTCCTCATGGACACCACCCACGTCTGGCCCCTGCGTACCGTCATGGCCGGGGGCCTGCTGCGCCTCCTGCGCTGGCCCCTGATCGAGCCCCTCCTCTATCTCACCATCCTGCTCTGGCCCCTGGTGTGGCTGATGAACTGGCAGAGCTACTTCAACGGCACCGCCCACCTGGTGAACCGGCTCACTTCCCTGAGCCGGGACGTCACCCGCGGGCAGCTGGAATTCGCCACCCGCTTCAACGTCAAGGACAAGCCGTCGGTGGTGGCCAAGGGCCTGCTGGCGGTGCTGCGCTGGGACGAGGCCGAGACCCCGGCCGGCATCTCGGTGCCGACCCTGGTCATCACCGGCGACGCCGACCGCATCACCCTGCCCGAGGCGGGGGTGGGGATGAGCCGCATGATCCCGGACGCCCAGCTGGTGCGCATCGACCCGGCCGGCCACAACGGGCTCCTGGAGGAAGGCCAGCAGTACAGCGACGCCATCGCCCGCCTGGTGCAGAAAGCCGCCGGCCCCCTGCGGCCCCGGCCGGTGTAGAAGGCCTTGTTCCTGTTCTTTTCCAACCGGCTGGGCTGCCTGGGCTCCATCCTGGTGTCCCTGGCCCTGACCCTCCTGCTGCTCTTCGTCTTCGGAGTGCTGTAAGGCCGGTCAATCCTGCCGCCCCATGCGCAGCAGGGAATCCGCCACACCCCGCCGGATGTCCCGCCAGGAAGCGCCCCGGGCCAGGTAGTGCTTCTGGTTGACCTCGAGTTCGACGCCGACGTAGTCCTCGGGGGCGAACTGGCGGCGCAGCCCGGTGCAGAAGCCGTCCGACTTGCCGGCATAGGGATAGTTGCGGCGCACCTTGAAGCGGGGCGCCACCTCCCGCAGCGCCTCCTGCCAGGCGTCGCACAGGGCCACCTCGCCGGGGCGGCCGGGGTCGTAGAGGAGGCCGATGTCGGCGTCCCGCACCTTGCCCTCCAGTTCCGGGGTGAAGCTGTGGCTGGACAGGTGGACCACCCGCCGGCCCTGGGCGATCGCCTCGGCGATCATCTTTTCGGCCCGGCGGCGGTAGGGCAGGTAATAGCGCCGGATGATGTCCTGGCGCACCTCCCGGGGGGCGGAGCGCAGGGCGTCGGAAATGAGCTGGCGGTGGCCCAGGGAGCGGTTGAGTTCCACCACCAGGCGGCTGGTGGTGGAGGCCACCAGGGGCGCCCCCAGGGCGGCGGCCATGTCCCGGGCCAGGGTGAGCGCCCCCGGGTCGTGGCCGCGATGGCTGTGCAGGGCCTCTTCCCAGCCGGCGAAATAGGGGCGGTACAGGGCGGGCACCCGGTTGCCGCCGTGCTCGCAGGTCACCAGGAAGAAGACCGCCCTGGCCCCGCCGGGAAAGACCGGCTTCAAGAGAGCGGTCGGCCCAGGTACATCCGGCCCTCCTGCAGGCATTGGCAGAGATCCCGGTACACGGCTTCGAGCCGCTCCCGGGAGCTGTCGCGGCCCACCGCGTCCAGGATGCGCCGGGACAGGGGGCCGTATTCCAGGATCAGGCGCAGGGGCGCCAGCCATTCCTGGGAGATTTCGCCGTCCGCGGTCATGTCGTTCAGGAGCCGGGCCCAGACTTCACGGGCCTGGGTCGGCCGCCGCTCCAGGCCGAGCAGGCCCAGGTAGTCCGGGTTGTCGATCACCGCCTGCTCGGCGTCCCGGATGCAGGCCCGCAGGATGGCCGCCAACTCCCGGGTCGGGATCTTGGCTTCCCGGTCCAGCCAGGCCGCCCCGGCGCTGTAGAAGCGCCGGATGAGGGCGGTGGCGGCGGCGGCGATGGCGAAATCGGCCTGGGGGCATTCCTGCACGTCGAGGACGCGGATTTCCAGGGCGTTGCGGTCGAAGCGGGGAATGGCGGCGCGGGCATTGAGCCATTCGTGGAGCAGCAGGCCCTCCGGGTCCTGGGCGGCCATTTCCCGGTACATGGGCTGCAGCACCAGGGTCTCGTAGTCGGAGCGGGAACTGACGTTGTCGGGGATGACCTCGCCCATGGTGGACGGCACCCGCATCTGGTGGGTGCGGTAAACCTCCATGCGGTAATCCATGAAGCCGGTGAAGCGCCCCTCGGCGAAGGGGGAGCTGGCGGCCAGGGCGGGCAGGATGGGCAGCACCAGCCGGGCGGCGGTGTGGAGGCGGGCGAATTCCAGGTCGTTGGCGAAGGGCAGGTTGACATGGACGCTCTGGATATTGACCCAGCCGTGGCGGTGGCAGTCGAAGATGCGGTCGTAGGTGGCGTAGAGGTCGGCCGGTTCCCGCTGCCACAGGCGACCCTCCCGGGCCGGGTCCATCCAGGGATGCATGGCGGAGGGCATGAGCCGGGCGTTGAACTGCTCCAGCAGGGAATTGGCGGCCCGGATCTCGGCCTGGAAAGCGGCGGCCAGGTAGCCGAGCCCGGCCTGGGGCCGCTGGTTCTTGATCTCGAAGACGTGCAGGGCAAGCTCGTTGGACCAGCCCATTTCGCCGCGGGGGGCATCGGTGCCGTAGTGGCCGGTCGCCGCCTTCAGCAGCTCGTCGGTCAGGGGCCGCACGTCGAGGCTGTCGCGGTCCACGATCATGAATTCCATTTCGATGCCGTAGCCCGAGAACACCGGAAAGGCTTGCCCGGTGGGGGTGACGATGGAGGGAATCGCCGTCGGCAGGGGCGCTTCCTGGGAATGTTGCTGCCTGTTCATGGGGAACTCCCGGGGCGACGCTCTTCCAGGCGGCGCAGGAACACGCCCATCACTTCCCGGTAGAGAGCATCCTTGAGGACGCCGTCTTCATTGCCGGCGTCCACGTTGGGGTTGTCGTTGATTTCGATGACGCAGTAGCGCTGCCCCACCTGTTTGATGTCGACGCCGTAGAAGCCGTTGCCGATGTGGCTGGCGGCCTGCAGGGCGATGTGCACCACCTCCTCCGGCGCCTCGCCCACCGCCAGGGCCTCGGTCACCCCCTCCCGGGGGGCGCCGTCACCGTTGTGGTCGACGATCTGCCAGTGGCCGGTGACCATGTAGTACTTGCAGACGAAGATGACCCGTCCGTCCAGGATGCCCACCCGCCAGTCGAAATCCGTGGGCAGCCATTCCTGGGCCACGATGAGGTCCGACTTGTCGAGCAGCTCGGCCACCTTGCGCTGCAGCTCCTCCTCGGTTTCCACCTTGGCCACCCCGACCGAGAAGGAGCTGTCCGGCTGCTTGAGGACGCAGGGCAGGGACAGGGCGGGCAGGATCTGGGCGACGTTGCCCCGGTGCACCATGAGGGTGCGGGGGGCCGGCAGGTTGTGGCGGGCCAGCATCTCCGCCAGGTACACCTTGTTGTTGCACTTGAGGATGGAATCCGGGTCGTCGATGACCACCAACCCCTCCGCCGCCGCCCACCGGGAGAAGCGGTAGGTGTAGTGGTGCACGAAGGTGGTGTCGCGGATGAAGAGGGCGTCGAATTCCGCCAGCCGGCCGAAATCCGCCGGGGTGATGAAGGCCGGCCGCATCCCCAGGGCACGGGCCGCCTGGGAAAACTTTTCCAGGGCGGTGGTGTTGGAGGGCCGGTCGGGAGCCTCCGGATTGTGAAGGATGGCTATGTTGTAGCAGGTGGGCGTGGTCTTGGGCCGGCTGCGCCCGCTGAAGTAGGCCATGGCCGCTTCCTGGGCGAATTCCCGGTGCTCGGCGGGAATTTCCCGGGCCCCGATGAGCCGGATGGAGCGGGTCTGCCAGTAGCCCTCCTCCCGCTCGAACTGGACCTGGAGGAGCGGCGCCTGGAGGAGCTTGAAAAGCTGCCTGGCGAGGACGCTGTAGCGCTGGGCGACGTTGCGGCCGAAGTAGACCGACAGGTCGAAATGGTTGGACTTGAGGGGGGCCAGGGTCTGGTTCACCAGTTCGGCCAGCTCGTCGGTGAGGACCCGGACCAGGTTCTGGGACTGGACGTCCTCGATGGTCCCGGCCTGGGGCACCGGCTTGTGGCCCCGGGCCTCGGCCAGGAGGGAAACGTAATAGCCCATGCTCTGGTAGCGGTAGGACTGGCAGAGATTGACCACCCTGGCCGAACGGTCTTCCCCATAGGTCGGGTCGGTGAGGTAGGCGCGCCCCTTAACCACCGACAGGCCACTGATTTCCAGTGGCCAATCGGCGGGATCATCGACCACGATCAAGGTGCTGCTCATGGCACGGGGGGCTGACTCTTGTTCTTGGGTGCGATGATGAGCAGGTTGGCATCGTGGGTGACGATGCCCAAGAGGACCGCGTTGAGCACCCGGTCGAGCTTGATCCAGTAGTCCCGGGTCGTGCCGTAGGGATGGGGGCCGTAGGGGTCGGACACCAGCACCTTGCGCTCCCGGCGGTTGTAGCCGGAAATGACCACGAAATGCCCCGACGGCGTGCCCCGGGCATCGTCGGCGATGTTGTTGATGCCGTACTCCCGGGGCGCCCGGTACAGGAAGGTGGACGAGAGGCCCGTCAGGATGGGCAGGCCCCGGCGCAGCAGGCCCCGCACCAGCGGGGGCGAGAGGTCGTGGAAGCGCAGCTTGCCGCCCAGGCGCAGGAATTCCAGGTAGCCCTCGGTGACATGGATGAGGCGGGGATCGTCCTTGGATTCCAGCTGGGCCATCAGGCGCTCGGCGATGTCCCGCTTCTGGCGAAACCAGGTGGGATCGAACACCGTGAGGTTGTAGGTGTAGATGGTGGCCTGGAAGCCATGGGCGAGGGCGTCGCAGGCCAGGAACACGGCGAAGGTCCCGCCGTGCTCCAGGGCACGGGTGCGGCCGATGACGTTTTCCAATTTTTCGTCGCTGCCCCAGTAACGATAGACGGCGTGTAGACACGTTGGCCCGCAGGTCGTTTCCGTCGGCTGGGGCATGATCCGGACAGGCAGTTGGAGAGATTCGGGCAGCATGGACGGCTCCTTGCAATTGGCGTGCCGAAGGCGCTGCCCCATGGGAATCTCCCTTGCTGGGAACCGGGGGCAGCCTTGGGCTGCACTTTCATTTTAGGAGGCTACTATGCAAGTTCGAGAAGCAATGACCCGGGATGTACGCATCGCGAACCCGGACCAGAGCATACACGACGTCGCCCGCATCATGGCCGAATGCGACGTGGGATCCCTCCCCGTCGGCGACCACGACCGGCTGGTGGGCATGATCACCGACCGGGACATCGCCATCCGGGCGGTGGCCCAGGGCAAAGCCCCCGACAGCACCAAGGTCCGGGAGATCATGAGCCAGGACATCAAGTACTGTTTCGAAGACGAGGACATCGCCAACGTCGCCCAGAACATGGGTGACATCCAGGTCCATCGGCTGCCGGTGCTGAACCACGACAAGCGCCTGGTGGGCATCGTCGCCCTGGCCGACATCGCCAACCAGGGCGGCGCCAGCCCGGCCGGCCAGGCGGTGTGCGGCATTTCCAGCACGGGGGCCGCCGCCGGCCAGTCCGCCTCTTCGTCGGGCGGCCTGCAGCAGCAATAGTCCTTTCCTTCCCTAAGAGCCGACAGGCCGCCTCAGGGGGCCTGCCCGGCGCCCACGAAGGGCTGGGCCAGGCGCAGGTCGGCCACGAAGGACTGGTACACCAGGCCATGGACCTGGGGCGGCACCCGCAGGATGTAGGAAGGGTGCACGGTCACCAGCCAGGCCGGGCCGGCGGGCCGCTCGATGATCCGGCCCCGCAGGGAGCTGACGGTGCGGTCCTTGCCGATCAGGGCGTGTACCGCCGTGGCGCCCAGGCAGACCACCAGGGCCGGCTGGATGGCTTCCAGTTCGCTTTCGATCCAGCGATGGCAGGCGGCGATCTCCTGCTGGGCCGGGGTCTTGTGCATGCGCCGCTTGCCCCGGGGCTCCCACTTGAAGTGCTTGACCGCATTGGTGACGTAAATCTCGTCCCGCTCGATTTCCGCGTCCTCCAGGGCGCGGTCGAGGATCTTGCCGGCCGGGCCGACAAAGGGCCGGCCGGCGACATCCTCGGCGTCCCCGGGCTGCTCCCCCACCAGGACCACCCGCGCCTGGGGATTGCCCTCCCCGAACACGGTCTGGGTGGCGTGGAGCCAGAGGGGGCAAGCCCGGCAGCCCCGGGCTTCGGCTTCGAGATCGTCGAGGGAGGTCGCCATGGGCTTGCCCGCTCCGCCCGCCCTAGAGGACCCCGAGGAGCCAGAGGATGAGGGCGATGATCAGGATGGTGCCCAGGATGCCGCTCGGGGCATAGCCCCAGCCCGAGCTGTGGGGCCAGGTCGGCAGGGCGCCGATGAGCAGCAACACCAGCACGATGAGCAGGATGGTCGTGAGAGTCATGGCCGGGGTCCTTTCCCGAATGAGCGGCATGGCCGCGACAAGCCGCTAAGGGCAGGTTTCATGCCCAGGAGGGGTGGCCGCCGGCCCCCCGCCGCCGGGGCGCTGGAGCCGGCCGGGGGCTTGCCATTCGGGAAATTCTTACAAGCCTGTCTCGATTTTTCACGTTATCTGGAGCATTTCCGGGGTCGATCCTGCATCGGTTCCGGCCGGAGACCTCCCTGCTCCCCCTGTTCCTGCCTGGGTACGTGGATTGCCTGAGTGCCAGTACGGCGGATGGCCCATATCCGTCCGCGACTGATTGGAGGTGTCAAATGTTGTACTACGCCGGAGTATTTTTCGTCATTGCGCTCATCGCGGCGCTCTTCGGTTTCGGCGGCATCGCGGCCGGCGCCGTCGGGATCGCCAAGGTCCTCTTCTACGTCTTCCTGGTGATCGCACTGGTTTCCCTGATCGCCGGGGTCATCCGAAGATAGAAAGGAGCATCGTCATGAACTGGGATCGAATCAAGGGCGACTGGAAGCAGTTCAAGGGTCGCGTCAAGGAACAGTGGGGCAACCTCACCGACGATCACCTCGACCAGATCGAGGGCCAGCGCGAGCAGCTCGTCGGCAAGATCCAGCAGCAGTACGGGATCAGCCGCGACGAGGCCGAGCGCCAGGTCCGGGACTGGGAAACACGGCTCTGACCGCGACGGGAACGCCATGAGGTCGCATCCGTCGATGTTGGCGATGGTCCTCGCCACCCTGGTCGGCGTGGCTGCCTGCAACCGCCCGGCCACCCAACTGACCCCCGTGTCCGCCTCCCCGTCGGGGAAGGCCGGCTCTTCCGACATCAGCATGCGGATGGACGACGCCCTCATCACCAGCGAGGTGCAGGCGGCGCTCGCCGCCGCGGCGGATATCAACGGCAAGGACATCCAGGTCAGTACCCGGGAAGGCGAGGTCACCTTGAGCGGCAGCGTGCCCGCGCGGCAGATCGAGCGGGCCGAAGAGGTGGCGCGCAACGTCGATGGCGTCCGCGATGTCAACAACAGACTGAAGCCCACCGGCGTCATGGCCTGAGGCAGGAATGCCTCGCCGTGGCGGCCGCAACCCGGCACTGGAAGGTGTCAGGCCCGGGAACCGGGATCAATCTTCACGCAGTGAACAACAGGAGGCATACCATGATCAACTCCAAATCCCTTTTGATCGCCGCCATGGTGGCGGCAACCTTGCCGGCCCTGACCGCCTGCAGCCCGACACCAACCCGGGAATCCATGGGCGAATACGTCGATGACGCCACCATCACCACCCGAGTCAAGACGGCCCTGGTCCAGGACCCCGCCGTCAAGGCCATGGACGTTAACGTGGAAACCTACCGGGGCGTGGTGCAGCTGAGCGGCTTCGTGGATAACGAATCCGATGCCCGGCGGGCCGTGGACCTGGCCCGGCACGTTCCCGGGGTGAGTTCGGTGAAGAACGATCTCCGGGTCAAGCCCACCCGGTAAGGGCTCCGCACCGTGGAATGGCCGTATCCCAGGTTCTTCCACGGCGAGACCAAGTTCGGCCAACGGCGCCTGGAGCCTTCCAGGCGCCGTTTTGCTGTCCGCGCCGGACACCTCCTCGCCGCCGCTGCGGCCCTGGTCCTGGCCGCCTGCGCCGCGCCGTCGTCGGTCCGGGTCGACCTGCCGCCGCCAGCCGGCGCCTACGGGCCGGTGCGGATGGTGGACGAACGGGGGCTGCTGGACACCCGGCAGGCGGCCGGGGTGCAGCGGCGCCTGGCGGGAAATGGGGACAGCGACCTGGTGGCCCACCACCTGGCCCACATCGAGAGCGCGGTCAAGGCCCCCCTGGCCCTCGGCAACGAGGCCCGTCTCCTGATCGACGGCCCCCAGACCCACGAGGCCATGTTCGAGGCCATCGCCCGCGCCCGCCGCCACATCAACCTGGAAACCTACATCCTCGAGGCCGACGACCCCGGCCGGCGCCTGGCCGACCTCCTCGAGAAGAAGCGCGCCGAGGGAGTGACCGTCAATGTCCTCTATGACGGCGTCGGCTCCATCGCCACCCCCCGGGAATACTTCCAGGAGCTGGCCGCCGCCGGCATCTCGGTGTGCGAGTTCAACCCGGTCAATCCCCTCAAGGCCGAGGGCAACTGGCGCATCAACAACCGGGACCACCGCAAGATCCTCATCGTCGACGGCGAGACGGCCTTCACCGGCGGCATCAACATCAGCGCGGTGTACCGCAGCAGTTCCTTCGCCCGCAAGTTCCGGCGCCCCACCCCCAAGGAGGGCTGGCGGGACACCCATGTCGAAGTCAGCGGCCCGGTGGTGGAGGAATTCCAGAGGCTGTTTCTCGATACTTGGGAAAAGCAGGGGTGCACTCCCATTCTTCAGAAGACCGCCTACTTCCCCCGCCAGGAGCGCCGCGGCGACAAGCCCATGCGCCTGGTGGCCGCCGACCCCGGGGCCGGCCAGAGCGAGTTCTACGTCGTCCTCCTTTCCGCCATCAACCAGGCAGCCAGCCGGGCCTGGCTGACCTACGGCTATTTCGTCCCCGACCAGCGCATGATCGATGCGCTGCGGGCGGCGGCCCGCCGGGGGGTGGACGTGCGCCTGGTGCTGCCGGGGTTCAGCGACTTCTGGGCCCCCTTCCACGCCGGCCGCTCCCGCTACGGCAAGCTGCTGGCCGACGGAGTGCGCATCTTCGAGCGCCGGGACGCCCTCCTCCACGCCAAGACGGCGGTCATCGACGGCGTCTGGGCCAGCATCGGTTCCACCAACCTGGACTGGCGCAGCTTCGTGCACAACTACGAGGCCGACCTCATCATCCTCGACCCCACCTTCGCCGGGGAAATGGAAGGGCTCTTCCGCCTCGACGAGAACGCCTCCCACGAAGTGCGGCTGGCCGAATGGCAGCGCCGCGGTCTGCTGCTGCGGCTCAAGGAATGGGTCGCCCTGTGGTGGGAATACCTGCTATAAACCCCAGTCGCCATAGGGAAAATCCGGGTCCGGGTTGACCTCCCTCAAGGGCGGCGCAGCCCTCTGGCAGACAATTTGCTATTACTTTCGCGCTAGTTCCCGGGGGCGTGGTAAGGTGTCCAAAAAGCTGGAATTCATACCGGCGTAATAACAGCAGTTGATAACTAAATCGATGGGAGTGGAGAGAGGATGTTCCAGTATTTCAAGATGTTAAAGGTGGCCGCCAAGATATGGATTCTGGTGGCCCTGCTGTTCGTCGGCATGATCGGCTCCGGCGTTTACCAGCTCTACGACCGCAAGGCCGAACTGGTCAAGGAGAAGGAGCTCAAGACCCGCCACCTGGTGGAGACGGCCTTCACCCTGCTGACCCATTTCCAGGCCATGGAGCAGAACGGTAAGCTGACCGGCGACGAGGCCCGCCAGCAAGCCATCGCAGCCCTCAAGTCCCTGCGCTACGAGAAGACCGAGTACTTCTGGATCAACGACCTGGGCCGGCCCGCCCCGAAGATGATCATGCATCCCGCCGTCCCCGCCCTGGAGGGCAAGGTCCTGGACGACGCCAAGTTCAACAAGGCCACCAGCGAGAAGGACGGCGTCGACGGCGAGCCCGTCCCGGTGCAGGGCAAGAACCTCTTCATCGCCTTCAACGACGTGGTGAACCGGGCCGGCCACGGCTATGTCCGCTACGACTGGCCCAAGCCCAAGGCCGGCGGCGGCGTCACCGAGGAGCACTACCCCAAGCTCTCCTATGTCAAGAAATTCGATCCCTGGGGCTGGGTGGTGGGCAGCGGCATCTACATCGACGACGTGGACGCCAATTTCCGCACCCAGGCCGAGAAGCAGCTCCTGATCGCCGCCGGGCTCCTGGTCGTGCTGGGCCTGTTCTCGGCCTTCATGGTGCGCAGCATCATTTCCGCCATCGACAAGACGGCCCAGGCCATGCACGACATCGCCGCCGGCGAGGGCGACCTGTCCCGGCGCCTGACGCCGGAATCCAAGGGCTCCCTCACCGACCTGGCGGATGGCTTCAACGCCTTCGCCTCCAAGATCGAGCAGACCATCGTCCAGGTCAATGAATGCAGCACCGAGCTGTCGGCCTCGGCCAGCCAGCTCTCCGAAGTGGCCCACCACACCGCCGAAGGGGTGCGCCGCCAGGAGGACGAAGGGCGTTCGGTGCAGGCGGCAGTGACCCAGATGGCCGTCCATGTCCAGCAGGTCGCCGAGAACGCGGCCGCCGCCGTGGCCTCCGCCCGCCAGGCCGACACCGAGGCCCAGGGCGGCAAGGCGGTGGTGGACCGAACCGTGGCCGCCATCCAGGCCCTGGCCGAGGACGTCAAGCGGGCCGACAGCGTCATTTCCGAACTGAAGGTCGAAAGCGGCGACATCGGCAGCATCGTCGAGGTCATCCGGGAAATCGCCGACCAGACCAACCTGCTGGCCCTGAACGCCGCCATCGAGGCGGCCCGGGCCGGCGAGCAGGGCCGCGGCTTCGCGGTGGTGGCCGACGAGGTCAGGAAGCTCGCCCAGCGCACCCAGGAAGCCACCAGCCAGATCCGCAACAAGATCCAGACCCTGCAGCAGGGCGCCGAATCCGCCGCCACGGTCATGAACGCCAGCCGGGATCGGGCCCAGTCGAGCGTCCAGGAGGCCAACGAGGCCGGCGCCTCCCTGCAGCGCATCACCCGGGCGGTGGACGAGATCACCGAGCAGAACGCCCAGATCGCCACGGCGGCAGCCGAGCAGTCGAGGATGGCCGAGCACATCACCCAGAGCCTGGCCGGCATTTCCGCCGTCGCCCAGGAGACGGCCCAGGACGCCCGCGAGACCCAGAGCGCCACCGGCCAGCAGGCCGCCCTGGTGGCCCGGCTGCAGGCCCTGGTGTCCCAGTTCCGGGTCGGCAGGGGCAGCCGGGACTTCGACTTCGGCGCCGCCATCTCCGCCCACCTGGCCTGGAAGGCCCGGCTGCGCAGCTTCCTGGACGGCCAGACCACCCTGAGCCGGGACCAGGCGGTCTCCCACCGCCACTGCATGCTGGGCAAGTGGTACTACGGCGAAGGCATGGCCCACTACGGCCACCACCAGAGCATGCGGGACATCGAGGCGCCCCACGAGGAGCTCCACACCACCATTGCCCGCATCGTCGAGGCCAAGGAAGCAGGCCGCCGGGACGAGGCCGAGACCCTCTACGCCCGGATCGAGCCCCTGTCCAAGAAGATCGTCGGGCTGCTGCAGGAAACCAAGCGGCAGGTGGGCGCGTAGCCGTCCGGCCGACAAAAGGAAAAGCCGCCTGCGGGCAGCTTTTTCGTTGGGCGGCGCCGGACCCGGGGGGCCGGCGCTCCGCTCAGGAGCAGCAGGGGCCTTCGCGCATGCCCGTCTTCTTCAGCATGTAGGCCAGGGGACAGAAATTGGTCAGGCCGCTCTGGGCCAGGTTGAGCCCGACCAGGGCCGGCAGCAGCAGCCAGGCCTCGTGAACGAAATGGGCGAGGGCGATGCCGACGAACACCATCAGGCCGGCGACGATATGGACGATGCGATCCACGGTCATGGCGATTCTCCTCAATGCTGGTAGCTGATCTGGAAATTCAGCAGGTTCTGCCGCAGTTCGATGGTATTGAACGGGGCGACGCTGGACGTGATGCTGTTCCTGAAGGCATGGACGTAGGAAACCGAACCCGTCACCCGGTCGCTGAAGCGTCGCGACAGGCCGAGGGCCGCGTGCTTTTCCACCACCGCCAGGGAGCCGATGTTGTTGTTCACATCATCGGCCTTGATGGGCGACTTGCCGTAATTGAAGCCGGCCCGCACCTGGGTCCTTTCCCCCAGGTCCTTTTGCACGGCCAGGGCGAGGACCGTCTGGTCGCTCCAGCCGAAGCGGATTGAGGCAGGAATCGGACCGGCGTAGCCGGCGGGGCGGCCGATGGCCACCGAATCGAGGACATCGGAGAACCAGATGCGCTTGACGTCGGCCTCGACCAGAAGCCCCGGGCTCGGCTTCCAGGCGACGCCGAGGGCGAGGGTCTGGGGACCGTCCATGGCCATGGTGAATTTGCCGGCGGCCGTGTTCCACTCGAAGTCGCCCATCTTCTGCTTGCTGGACCAGGCCGCGCCCAGCTGCACCGCCTCGCTCAGCTTGAAGATCAGGCCGGCGGACACGCCCCAGCCGAACACCTGGTTCTGGGGCAGGGTGTACATGGGGTTCGACAGGGCGAGGCTCTGGTAATTGAGATTGACGGTGGCTCCCACCGCCAGGCGGTCGCTCACCCGGTAGGCCAGGCCCGGCGACACCTTGAAGAACTGCTTGGTGGTCACCACCGCCTGGTTGCCCGGCGCGGCGGCAGTGTCGGCGAAGTCGACGCCCATCCCCGACAGTCCGCCCAGGCCCATGCCGAGGGTCAACCGCTCGTCGACGCGGAAGGCGACGGCCCCCGCCGGCATCATGTAGAGATCCGAGTCGCTGTCCATGCCGTTCACCCGGCGGGGCGGGTTGAGGAAACCCAGGCCGAGGTCGAAGCGCACCTCCTGCATGGGAAGTTCGGCCATGCCGGCCGGATTGACGAGGACGGTGGTGGCATCCTGCGGAGCCGCGACCACGGCGCCGGCCATGCCGTTCTGGATGGCCGACAGGCCCAGCATGTGGTCGCCGTTGGTGGCCGACGCGTGGGGTGCGAGCGCCGCCAGCCCGATGGCGGCGGCCCCGGTTTTCAGCCTGCTGTGATGAAGCATGGTGTTTCCCCTCCCGTGATGTGACTGGCGTTATTTTTTTAGGCGCGGCTGGTAGGGCGAGGCGCCGGGCTGGCCGCGGAAATGAATGTGGCAGGCGACGCAGCCGGCGGTCATCTCCCCGTAGTGGCGCGCGGCGCTCACCATGTCGCCCTGCTCGGCGGCGGCCGCGAGCTTCTCGGCATTGCCCTCGACGGCAACCTCCATGCTGGGCAGCACCGACAGGCTCTCGGTGGTGACCTTCTCCAGGGGCAGGTAAGGCAGCATCCCCCCCTTCGGCAAGCGGTGGAGGGCCAGGCGCCGGGCCGCCTCCGCCGCCATGGGGCCGTTGTCGGTGGCGATGGCCGTGCCGATGGCGTGGTGGTCGGCCATGATTTCCTGCATCACCTGGACCAGGGTCAAGGTGTCGCTGCGCCGCTCATGGCGGCTGGCGACATGCATCAGGAACTGCTTGACGGCAGGTGACAGGCTCTGGGCCCGCTCCACCAGTTCCGGCGCCATGACCGCCATCTGCTTCTGCATCATCTCCATGCCGCGCTGCATCTCGGCCGGCGGCTGGCCTTCCGCCAGCGCCCCCAGCCCCAGCAACCCCGCCGCGGCCCCGGCCAACCAGTGTTTTCCATTACCCATCGGTGCGATCCCTCCTGAGAAAAGGCTGTGCTATGTTTGGGAACCGCCAGCTTAGGAAGTAAGGATTTCCGGGCTGTTGCGGCAGGCGCCGCTTTGTTACAGGGTGTTACAGGGAAGGCTGCCGACGGGCGGAGTCAGGGGGAGCAATGATTGCGGAACGCAGTAATGTGCTCGTGGTGGACGACGACGAAGGGCTGCGGGAGCTGCTGGTCCGCTATCTGGGCGACAACGGCTACGGGGCGGCGGGAGTCGGCGACGGCGAGGCGATGCAGCGCCACCTGCTGACCCACCCGGTCGATCTCGTCCTCCTCGACGTCATGCTGCCGGGGGAGGACGGCCTGTCCCTGGCCCGCCGCTTCGGTTCCGCCAGCGCCCCGGACGGTCCGGCCATCATCATGCTGTCGGCCCGGGGCGAGGAGGTGGACCGCATCGTCGGTCTCGAAGTGGGAGCCGACGACTACCTGCCCAAGCCCTTCAGCCACCGGGAACTGCTGGCCCGGATCGCGGCGGTCCTGCGCCGCCGCCAGCCGGTCGCGGCGGTCGGGCGCATCCGCCGCTTCGGGCCCTTCGTGGTCGACACCGAGGCCCACCGCCTGAGCCGCAACGGCGAGGAGATTCCCCTGTCCGGCGCCGAGTTCGCCCTGCTCCGGGTGCTCCTCGACCATCCCGACCGCGTCCTCGGCCGCGACGCCCTGGTCGAATTGCTGAAGGGCTACGAGCGCGCCCCCTTCGACCGCATGGTGGACGTGCGGGTGACCCGCCTGCGCCGCAAGATCGAGCCCGATCCCGCCCACCCCACCTATCTGCGCACCGTCTGGGGGGAAGGCTACCTGTTCGCCCCCCGCGGCGCCCGGACATGAGACTTTCCCGGCTGCGGCTGTTGCCGCGCACCCTGTTCGGCCGCACGGCGCTGGTGATCGCCTCGGTCTCCATCGCCTTCCAGGTTTTCACCCTGGCCGTCATATTCCACTTCGCCCTGGTTCCCCTGGGACACCAGGCCACCGACGACCTGGCGGCGCTGATGCTGGCCAGCGGACGGAACTGGCTCGACGCCGCCCCGGCGGAACGGCCCGCGGTGGCTGCCCGTCTCGCCGCCCGGCATCGGCTGGAAGTGCGCGAAACGGCGGTGCCCACCACCCCCTTCCCCCACTACCTGCCCTACTTCCACCTGCTGGAGACGGCCCTGTCGGAGCGTGTCGGCCAGCCGGTCGAGCTGGGCCGCGGCGAAATCGGCGACGGCGGCGCCTACTGGGCCAGCCTGCCGGTGGCCGACGGCGCCGGCCGGACGACCCGCCTGCACATCGGCTTCCCGGCCAGCCGGGTGGCGGTCCAGCCCTCGGCCGCCCTGCTCATCATCCTGCTGGTCGGCGCGGCCGTCACCCTGCTCACCTCGGCTTGGCTCGCCCACTGGCTGATCCGGCCCCTGTCGCGCCTCGCCGGCGCCGCCCGCCACATCGGCAAGGGCCGGCGCCCGACGCCCCTGGCGGAGACCGGGCCCACCGAACTGGCGGCTCTGGCGCGCCAGTTCAATCGCATGGGGGAGGAAGTCCAGGCCCTGCTGGCCAACCGCACCACCCTGCTCGCCGGCATCTCCCACGACCTGCGCTCGCCCCTGGCGCGGATTCGCCTGGCCCTCGGCATGCTCGGCGAAAGGCCGGCCCCCGACCTGCTCGAGCGCATCACCCGCGACGTGGAAACCATGAACCTGCTGATCGCCCGCTGCCTGGAAGTCGGCCGCGACTTCGCCGAACAGGAGGCGGCGGAGCTGGATCTGTGCGAGCTGCTGGCCGGCGTCGCCCGCGACCACGCCGACGGGGTGGAGATTCGCGGACCCGGAGGGCCGGACTGCCGGGTGCGGGCCAGGCCGCTGGCGCTGCGGCGGATCGTCGCCAACCTGGTGGACAACGCCGTGCGCTACGGCGACGGCCAGGCCATCGACATCGAATACGAAACCCTTGGCGACGCCGTCGAGGTCCGCATCCTGGACCGCGGCCCGGGGATTCCGCCCGCATCCCTGGAGGCGGTTTTCCAGCCCTTCCACCGCCTCGACCCGTCGCGCAGCAGCCGCACCGGCGGCAGTGGCCTGGGGCTGGCCATCGTCCGCCAGATCGCCCTCGCCAACGAGTGGTCGGTGTGGCTGTCGCCCCGGGCCGGCGGCGGCACGGTGGCCCATGTGCGGCTGCGGTCGGAGGCCTAGCGCCCCTCCGGGGAGTCCTTTTCGTTTCTTCCGCTACGGGATCAGGCGGCTGCCGGGTCGAGGGCGCTGTCGATGTCGAGCAGGACGGATTCGATGAAGGCTTTCTCCACCAGGGCCCGGTCGAAGCTTTCCTGCAGCTCATTGAGCTGCCGCTCCATGTCCGCCCTCTGCTGCTGAAGATCCTGGGCTTTGGCCTGGAATTTCTCGTGCTCATCCTGCAGGAGCTTGTTCTCGTTGAGCTGCTGGATGGATTGGTCGAAGGCCCTCTGCAGGGACTGGAAGCGCAGTTCGGTGGCCTGCCTCTCCTTCTCCAGCTGCTGCCGTTCGCTGACGTAGGCATCGAACTGTTCCCGGTAGGACGCTTCCCGGCGGGCCATTTCCCGCTCGACGGCCTCGGCCCCCTGCTGGGCGACGAGGAGCTTGCCGTTGAGGCGGGCGATGGTGCTCTTGGCCAGTGCCAATTCGGCTTCCAGGCTGTGGTTGATACCGTCGAGGGCCTTGGCCCGGGCGTCGGCGCCCTGGAGGCGCTGATTCCTGCCCTGCAATTCCCGGATCAGGTCGTGGGCGTCGTCGAGGGTGTGCCGGGCCTCCATCAGCTTGCCGTGCAGGCCAGCCTGGGCGGCGATGATGTGCTGGATGCGGCCTTCGTTGGCGGCCTTCCACTGCTCCAGGTCCCTGCCCCGCAGGACCGTCATTTCCCGCACCAGGGTGTGGGCGTCGAGGCTGTCCTGCCCCATCTGCTGGAAGCCGGTCTGGAAGAATTCCTCGAAACCCGCCTGCCAGGCCGGGTCGCCGGGGGTTTCCCCATCGGCCGCCGGGGCCGCCGGCTCGGTGGCTGAGCCGCCCCGGGGCAGGCTGCGGATGTAGCGCGCCAGGCTCTGCAGCTCGGCGATCATGTAGCCGGACTGGCGGGAGAGCCTGTCCACGGCCGAGTCCTCGATCCTCACGCCGCGGATCAGGGTGATTACCAGATAGATGTTCACTCCGCACAGGGCCAGGAAGCTGGCCGCCACGAGGGGGACAAGGAGGACGGTCGGCAGGGCCATGGGCGCTCCTTCAGTGGGCGAGCAGGGCGATCAGCCCGAGGGCATGGCCGGCGGCGCTGATGCGGTAGGTCTTGCGCCCCTGGCCCTTCCCCAGGATTTCCCGGACCTTGGGGGCGATCTGGTAGAGGAGCTGGGAGCGCACGAGGGGAACCACGTTGTCGGGGGAAACGAAGAGCTGGTGGCCCGAGAACTTGAGCATGGCGCCGATCTGGGTGCCCACGGCCGGCGGAAACTGGGCCCCGGCCCGCAGTTCCGCCGGGGTGAGACCGGCCAGCCGGCCGCCGATTAGGGCCACGGCGCCCCGGTCGAGAACGCAGAAGCCCCGCACGTCGCCCTCGTTGCCGACGCCGTAGAAGGCGAGGTACCAGGGAGGCATCATGCTTTCCAGGTCGAAGTCCCGTACCTCGTCGAGATGCACCCGGGCCTTCAGGGTCTGGCAGAGGTGGTTTTCGATGGCCTCGGCCTCATTGACCCGGAAGTCCGCCGGCTCCTCCTGGCCAGCCGTCCGCGCCTCGGCTTCCCGGGTGCAGCCGGGGCCCAGGGCCTGCCGGACCGCATCGGCCAGCTGCCGGTCGGTGAAGGGCTTGGGGAGGATGAAGGCAGCGCCGTTGCGCATGGCTTCGTTCAGCCTTTCCGGCGCCGACTCGGTGGTCACGAAGCCCACCCGCATGCGCTGCTGCCGGGTCTGCTGCAGCACCTGGAGGAGTTCGAGTCCGCTCATGCCCGGCATATGCCAGTCGGTGATCACCAGATCGGGAATCCACGACTCGATGATTTCGAGGGCCGCCTGGCCGTTGCCCGCCGTGCGGAATTCATCATTGGCGAATCCCTCCTTCTGGAGGGCCCGGCGCACGATGGCCTGGATGGCGGCGCTGTCGTCGACGATGAGTATCTTCATGATTCAGTTGCTGATGCAGGAGGGATCGAGGGGAGAGTCGCTTTCGAAGGCCAGGAAGCGCGCATTGCCGCCCTCGCTGGCATAGCAGCGGACGATGCGGGCGCCGGCCAGGAGCCTGGCGGCCTGGTCCGGGCCGAGCACGACCGGTACGCCGATGTCCAGGTCGTTGCGGTTCGGGAATATGCGCCGGACGCAGCCCGAGCAGACGTTGCAGATTTCACCGGCGATCTCCCCGGGGCTGTCGAGGCATCCTGCCTCCAGGCTGAGGATGGCGCCGGCGCCCCAGGGGGCCGCTGGCGGGCTGAGGCGGATGAAGAAATGCAGGGCCGGCTCGGCGACGGCGAAATCGTCGCTGGCGACCCGGAAACTCATCTCGCTGCCGGTGAGGAACTCCCAGGTCTGGGCCAGGCACGCCTCGACGGTGGGTCCGACATCTCCGGGAAGGTTCATTGCGCTTTCCGCCGTGCTCAGGTCTTGAAGCGTCCCAGTTCCTGCTCGAGGTTCTGGGCCAGGTTGTTCAGCTCCTGCATGGACTGGTTGATCCAGACGATGGATTCCCCATTCTCGTGGGCCAGGTGGGCGATGGACTCGACCTGGGCCGAGATGAGGCCGGAGGCGCTCTTCTGCTGCTCGGTGGCCTGCCGGATCTCGCCCATGCCGCTGGCGACCTGGCAGACTACGCCGGAGGCCGCGTCCAGCACCCCGGCCACGCTGCTCATGGTGCCGTGGCTGGAAGCCAGTACCTCGAGGCCGCTCTTGATGGAGGTGCGGACATGGTCCGACTCGACTCCCAGGGAGCGGGTGATGTTGTCGATCTCGGTAGCCGAGCGGTTGGACTTCTCGGCCAGCTTGCGCACTTCGTCGGCCACCACCGCGAAGCCCCGTCCCTGCTCACCGGCCCGGGCCGCCTCGATGGCGGCGTTCAGGGCCAGCAGGTTGGTCTGGTCGGCGATCTCCTTCACCTGCTCGGTCATCTTGGTGATGGAAGCGGTGCTGGTGACGAAGCGCTCGACGGTCTTGGCGATGTCCTCCACCGCCTGCTCCACCAGCTCGATCTTGCCCTGGAGATCGTCGAGGCTGGCCTTGCCCTTGACCGTCTGCTCCTTGCTCTCCTCGGACAGGGCCTGGACCTCGGTGCAGGACTCGTGGACGCTGGAGATGCTGGCGGTGATCTCGTCCAGGGCCTGGGCGGCAGCCTCCGATTGCTGGGTCTGGTTTTCCGAGCCGCGGGCCACTTCCCGGTTCCTGACCTGGAGCTCCTGGGCGTCCGAGGCCACCTTGCGGGCGGTGGCGTGGATGCGGGTGATGAGGTTCTGCAGCTTCTCCATCATGGCGTTGAAGGCGGCGGAGGCCTCGCCGATCTCGTCCTTGCCCCGCACCGGCAGGCGGCAGGTGAGGTCGCCGTCGCCGCTGGCGATGGACTTGAGGTTGCTGCCCATCACCGACAGGGGCGCGGTGACGAAGCTGCGCACGAACATGTAGATGAAGACCAGGAGCGGCACGGTGATCATGACCGTGGCGGCGACCAGTTCCACCTGGGATTCGGCCACCGCCTTTTCCAGTTCGGCCAGGGAAATCTTCATGGACACCGCCCCGAGGACCAGGCCTTCCTTGGCCTCCTCGTGGCATTCCATGCAGTCGCGGCCCAGGTAGTTCTTGGCCGCGATGGCCGGGAAGATGGCGAGCAGCACGTGGCCGTGCTGGGGATCGTCCATTTCCCGGAAGAGCTGCTTGCCGTCGGTCATCACCTGCTTTTCCTGCTCGGTGGGGTTCATGGCGATCTCGTCGCCATCCCCCATCTCGTGGATCACCGGTTCGCCGCGCAGGATGCGCAGGTCCTTGACCGCCGCCGACTGCCGGACCTGGTTGTAATAGACATGCCGCTTCTTGATGGTCTTGGTGACCTTCATGAACAGCAGGTTGGCCATGGTCATCTGGTGCACGCTCTTGGCCAGCTCGTGGGCCTGATTGAGGGCCAGGGAGCGCTGCTGGTGCACCGTCCAGTAGATCATCAGCCCCCAGGCCAGGCAGAGCATGGCGGCGATGGACGCCACCAGCCGCAGCCAGATTTTGTAGTCGTACAAGCGCGCTAGCATGGACGGCATCCTTTTCTGTCGTGCTGGATTACCATGGTCTGTCTCCTGGCGAAGGGGCTGTTCAGGTCAACACCGCACCCGGTCAGCGGAAGGCGTAGTTGACCGAAAGCCCGATGAAGTGGACCGTGTCTTCCGGGCGCTGGACCACCTGGGTGCCGTCGCTGTAAGTCCAGCCCGTCCACGTCCAGTCGCTGATCTTGCGGTGGTCGAAGATGTAGTCCAGGCGCAGGGCCGTGTCCTTGTTGAGGGCGTACCGGGCGAAGGCCTTGATGGTGGACTGCTTGTAGGTGATGTCGGGCAGGCCACCCACGGCGGCGGTGCCGGCGTTGTCCTTGCGGAGCCGGTAGCCGGTGTTGTCGTGGGAGAAGATGTAGTCGGCGCCGGCATCCACCCGGCCGCTCAGGAGCTTGCCCCGCACCCCGACGGAGTAGGAATCCACCACGTTCTTCTGTTCCGAGGACCACACCGTCATGGCAGCGTTGGAGGTCGGCGTGGCGATGGTCGCCTGGTCGATCCAGTTCTCGCTGCGGGCGGCCCAGCCGGTCAGCTTCCAGTTGTCGGTGACGCTGTAGGTCACATCCACGGAATACAGCCGGGCGTCGCCCTTGCGGGCGCCGATGTCCGGATTGCCCCGGCCGCGACCGTAGTCGTCCCTGGCGTCCTCGACCATGAACTGGGCCGAGAGGGAGTCGATGGGCGCCCAATCGAAAGCCAGGCGGACCTTGTCCCGCTGGCGGTCGGCCATGTAGATGGGCTGGATGAGGCCACAGCGGGTGACCTGCAGTTGGGCGCCCGGAATGGCGGCGCCGCAGTTGAGGACGCTGTAGCTCGGGTAGTTGTTGGTGCCGTTGAGGGTGACCAGGTTCTTGAAATCCGAGCCAGTGCGGTCGCTGTGCAGGTAGGTGACGGAACCGGTGAGGGTTTCGGCCACGGCGCGCTTGAGTTCCAGGCGCCCGGTGGTCTCGTCGGTGCGCTCCCGGTAGCCGACCACCCGCACGCCGGCCATGCTGTGCTCCTTCTGCTCCACGTCGAGGCCGCCGGTGACCCGGAAGCCGCTGGGCAGCAGATAGTTGGCCTCGAAGCGGCCGGACTTGTTGGTCAGGGAACGCGGCTCGTTGAAGCCGTCGGTGGTGAGGGTACCGTTGGCGGCGGCGGTGTAGGGCGTGACCACGGGGGCCGCCCCGGTGCCCGCCACGTTGGAGATATAGCGGGCCACCGCGGTCCGGTCGTCCCGGTCCTCGTAGCGCAGGTTGCCGACCAGGGTCAGGCCCTTGAGGGGGCGCGAGGTCAGCCCGAGCTGGACCAGGGTGGTGTCGAGCCGCCCGCCGAGGTTGGTGCGGCCGGAGGTGTTGGCGCTGACCCCGTTGTTGGCGGCGTTGTAGAAATTCACCGGCATGAAGTCGTCGTTCTGGATGGCGATCGACTTGGAAACCTTGAAATTGCCGCGGGTGGTGTTGGTGAACTGGTAGCCGCCGGCCAGGTGGAACTGGTTGGCATAGTTGTCCGGCGGCAGGGCGATGCGGTCCTGGGCGACGCCGGTGCTGACGGCGGTGCTGAGGGCGGTGGAGCCGCCGGCCACCTGCATGTACGGATTGTGGTTGTTGAAGAAGGAACCGTAGTAGCCGCCGGAGAGCTGCAGCTTGTCGCCGGTGTAGTCCAGGATGGCGTCGATCTGGCGGGTGGTGGACTTGATGGGCTCGGCCAGGAATTCCTGAACCGTCCCGTTGCCGCGGCCGAAGATGCGGTTGCCTTCCTTCTCGTCGTTCTGGAAGACGAGCCGGAAGTCCAGCTCCGGGGAGATGGATTTGTTGAAGCCGAGCTTGGCCGTCTGGCGCTCCGTCCGCAGGGTGACGCCGCCGGCGGTGCTGGCCGGGCGGGCCGCGACGTAGCCCGGGTAGGACTGCGCGGTCGAACCGATGCCGTTCAGGTCGGTGTGGATCTCGTAGGGCGTCGCCCGGGGCGTCTGGCTGAAGTCCAGGTAGTAGCCCCAGTCGCCCTGGCGCTCGTGCTCGATCCGCAGGTCGCGGTTGTCCAGCCCCAGGTTGCGGCCCGTGGCCCGGAACCAGGTACCGGTGTCGTCGTCCCGGCGAACGACCGAGAAGTTGATGAGGCCGACGGTCCCTTCCTTGTTCAGGCCGTTGTAGACGCCGAAGCGCTGGTTGTCGCCGCTGACCTGGCCGACGCCCACGGAAACGTTGCTTTCCGGCTTGATCAGGCGCACCACCTCGTCGTCCTCTTCCGCCACGGCGGGCGCGGCAAAGGCGGCGGCGAGGGCGACGCACAGCATCTTGCGGGGCAGGGAGACCACTTCATTCCTATGGTTGATTTTCATGATGTTCGTGCTCCCTGATCAGCGGCGGAAAGTCCGCTCGTTGCCCACGTTGGCCGGGTTGTTGGTGCCGTGGATATTGGTATGGCAGTTCAGGCAGGCGCGTCCCTGGGTGATGCCGCGGGTGCCGCTGCCGTTGCCCGGACCGCCGGCGAGGGCGGGCACGCCGCCCTGGTGGGTGGCCGGTTCATGACATTGCTGGCACAGGAAGGGCGGACGGGTCTTCAGCAGGTTGTCGATGGCCGATCCGTGCGGGTTGTGGCAGATGGTGCAGTCCTCGGCCGGCTCGTGCTTACGCACGAAGGGGCCGCGCTTCTCCATGTGGCAGGAGAAGCAGGTGTTGGCGACGCTGTCCCGCTGCATGAGCTTGGGACCGGCGGAGCCGTGGGAGGCGTGGCAGTCCGAGCACACCACCTTGCCCTCGAGGATCGGGTGGTGGGACGGCTTGTTCACCAGGACGCGCTGCTCCTTGTGGCAGGTGAAGCAGACTTCCGGCTGGGTGGCCCGGTCCTTGACCTTGTCGTGGGCCGTGTGGAGCTGGTGGCAGGAGGTGCAGGCGACGTTGCGGGCGTCATGGGCGCTGCCCGGCCAGTGGATGAACTTGCCCCCCTTGTGGCAGCTGGTGCACACCTGGTTGTGGCCTTCGATATCGTTGCCGGTGAGCTTGCCGAAGGGGAAGTCGGGCTTCGGCCGTTCCTTCTTGCCTTCCGGCTTGTTGATGTGGGTCTCGCTTTCGCCGTGGCAGCCGGCGCAGTTCGGCAGGCGGCCATCCACCTTCACGCCGTGGCGGGTTTTCCCGATGCTGAGAACCGGGTTGGTCTCGTTTTCATCGTGGCAGCGGGTGCACTTGGCATCCCCCTTGAGCACCACGTCCGGGCGTTTTTCCGCGGAATCGGCCTGGGCGCCTTGAACCGCCAGCAAAGCCGCCAGGGCGAAAAAGATGGCGACGACATGGCGGGCCAGCCGGGCCAGCCCCTTTTCCATCCCCGGGAAATTTCCCGCGGACGGGAACGACGGAGCCTTGGCTCCCATTTTCGAAATCATTGTTACTACCCCCCCTCAACCTCTATTGGTTTTTAGCGACTGAGAATCCACTGGACGACGTTCTTCACGTCGGCCGGATCCTTCGATTTCAACTGCTCGTGCTCTTCTTCCTTGCCGTCGATCTTGACCTTCGGCGCCGTGGTGACGTGCAGGGAAAGCTTCTGCTCCGCGTCCGCCTTGCCCTTCCACTTGACGGCGATTTCCTTGTAGGGCGGGCCATCCTTCTTCTTGTCGATGGCATGGCACTTGAAGCATCCGCTCTTGCGGGCCAGGGCCTCGGCGGCGGCGTCATCCGTGGCCAGGGCCACGGAAGACGAGATCAACAGACCGGCCAGCAGGCCGGCATGGACAAAAGTTTTCACGGTCATATCCCCCCAATTTCCCTCGGTCGGGAAAAACTATGACCTTCGTAAGCAGGTTGTATGCCGGATTTTGAGATATGTCATCGGCCGGACTAGAATGCCCCGGCTACGATGACATATGGGTACGCATGTTGCTTGCCCGGACGGCAATAACGAGCGGGAATCCACCCGGCGCAAGTGCCGGTGCATATGAGAGTTCCCGCCATCGCAAGGGAAGGGAAAACGATGGAAGAGAGGATCGAGCGCCGTCGCCACCCGCGCTACCTGATCCCGGCCCACATTCATGTCGACGCCGGCATCCGGGCCGCAGGGAGCGCCTACCAGGGGAAAGTCCTCAACCTGTCGGCGGCGGGCTTCCTGGCCGCCGCCCGGGCCGGGACGCCGCCGGCGGGCCCGGCGGAATGGGAAATCGGCTATGGCGGCCATACCTTCCGGGGCCGTGGCCGGCTGGCCCAGCGCGGCGACTGTCGCTTCTGCGTCGAACCGGACGATGCCGGCGACCTCAAGCCCCTCATCGACCTGGTCGCCGTCTCGGACCGTCCCCTGGGGGCCGTCGAGGGCCGGGACAACCGGGCGGCGGTAACGGGCTTTCTCGATTTCGAGACGGCCCGCCAGCTCCAGGAGCAAATCGGGGCCGGCCGCAGGGAAATCGACCTCTCGGGCTGCCAGGACCTCAACGCCTCCGGCCTGGCGGTATTGCTGCTGGCCATCCAGGCGGGGGTCAGGCTGAGCGGGTGCCACGGCAAGGTGCTGCACATCTTCTCCGTCGCCGGAGTGTGCCGCCGCTGCCGGCCGGGGGCCGACTGCGCCTGCCGGGCCGGCTGAGCGCCCGCCCCGGCCGCCAGGCAAGAAAAAACCCGCGGGCGAATTCCTGTACGTTGCAGGAACCCGGCCGCGGGCCGAGGGAAGCTTACTTGCCCGGACGCAGGTGGGCGACGCCGCCGAAGCTGCCGATCCAGAGATCGCCGGTGGCGGTGGTATCCATGGCGAAGACGTTGTTGGCGAAGAGGCCGTCGGCGGTGGTCATGGCCTTGGCGAACTTGCCGTCCTGCCAGTAGGTCAGGCCGTTGTTGGTGCCGATCCAGAGCCGGCCCTTGTCGTCCATGTGGAGCATGAAGACATGGTTGCCCGGCAGGCCGTCGGCGGTGGTGTAGCTCACCCACTTCTTGCCGTCGTAGCGGGACAGGCCGCCGCCCCAGGTGCCGGCCCAGACCTGGCCCTGGCGGTCCACTTCCAGGGAGACCACGTAATTGGGGTTATAGGCCACGCTGACGTCGGTCAGACCCATTTCCTGCTTCTGCTTGGCGTGGTGCAGGGACTGCTTGCCCGGGTCGTTCTTGAAGGCGATGTCGTTCTTGACCTTCTCGTAGTCGGCGCCGAGGCCCCGGGCGTGGTTCCAGTTCTCCCACTTGTTGTTGGCGAAGCGGGCCATGCCGCCCTCGGTGGCCAGCCAGACGTCGCCGTTCTTGCCTTCGGCCAGGCCGTACACCCAGTCGTTGGGCAGGCCGCCCTTGGTGTTCTCGACGGTGTAGAGGTCCCACTTGCTGCGGTCGTCCAGGTTGCCGCCCCGGACCCGGTTCACCCCGGACCAGGTGGCGATCCAGATGTCGCCGTTGGCGACGGTGATGACGTCATAGACGAAGGCGTCGCCCAGCCCTTCGGGGATGTTGTAGGTCTTCCACTTGCCGGTCTTGTCGTCCAGCAGGGAGAGCCCGCCGCCGTAGGTGCCGACGGCGATCTGGCCCTTGACCTTGCCGACGTAGAACATGCCGTTGGACAGCAGCCCGCTCTTGGCGTCGAAGAGCTTGAAGGTGTCGTCCCGGGTGTCGTAGCGCACGACGCCGCCCGAGGTGCCGACCCAGACGATCTTGCCGTCGGCGTAGATGGACTTGACGTTCTTGTTGCCCACCCGGAAGTGGGTGAACTTGGCGTTGGGATCGTAGCCGCCGCCGGCGGCCTGGGGCGGCAGGGGCGGATGGTTGGGGGCGCCGGGCACGGCGGGATGGGGCTGGGGCGCGGCCGCCTGGGCGAAGGCGCCGGCGGCGCCGATCATCAGTCCGGCGGCGAGGAGGCCGGCCGCCAGAGTCTTGTGCGATTTAATCATTGCAATCCTTCCTGCCGTCAGGCATGACCGCGGGCATCACTGCACCGCAATGCGGGCGACGCCCCGCTTGGTGCCGGCCCAGATGTCCCCGTTGGGTGCCACCGCCACGGCATAGACGTTTTGATCGAAAAGGCCGTCCTGGGCGCCGATGGTCTTCCAGGTCTTGCCGTCGTAGCGGGAAATGCCCTTGTTGGTGCCGAACCAGAACACGCCCTTGGCGTCCTGGGCCATGGCGTAGACGATGTTTCCGGCCAGGCCGTCCTTGGAGGTGAAGCTGGTCCACTTCTTGCCGTCGTAGCGGCTGACGCCGCCGCCCCAGGTGCCCGCCCAGATGCTGCCGTCCGGTGCCGCGTGGATGGAGAAGCAGTAGTTGGGGTTGTAGGTGGGCAGGCCCTCGACCATGGTGGTGAGGTCGTGGCGGGAGCGGGTGCCGAGTCCGGTGTTGGGGCTGGCCGGCAGCTTCTCGGGATTCTCGCCGCCGAGGCCGTCCTTGTGGTTCCAGGACTTCCAGCGCTTGCCGTCGTACATGGAGACGCCGCCCTCGGTGCCGAACCAGACCCGGCCGTCCTTGTCCAGGGTGAGGCCGTAGACCCACTCATTGATGAGTTCCTTGACGTAGGTCTTGAACTTGCCCGTCTTGACGTTGAACTCGTTGGCGCCAGCCCAGGTGCCGATCCACAGGTTGCCCTGCTTGTCGTTCACGAAGGAGTAGATCCAGTAGTCGGCCAGGCCATGCATGGGGAAGTAGGTCTTCCACTTGCCGTCCTTGTAGCGGGAGGCGCCGCCGGCATTGGTGCCGAACCACTTGTAGCCCTGGGAATCGACGCCGATGGCGAAGACGTATTCGTTGGCCAGGCCGTCCTGGCGGGTGAAGGTGTTGCGCGGCCGGGAGGTCTTGAGGTCGATCTCCATGGCGCCGACCGAGGTGCCGACCCACAGGGTGCCGGTCTCCTTCTCGACGGTCAGGGCCCGCACGTAGACGTTGTTGCCGACTTCGAAGGTCTCCGCGACCTTGAGCCCCGACTTGTCGTCGGCCGCGGCGGCGGAGAGCAGGAATGCTGCATTGAGCCCCACCGCCAGGCAGCGCACAAGGTTGGAGAATTTCATCGCAGGGTCCTCACGTAGCTAAGGATGTCCAGGACATCAGGGTCCTTCAGGACGCCGAAGAAGGGGGGCATTTTGTTCTTTCCGTTCTTGACCGACTGCATGAGCATCATGTCGGGCTGGTCCAGCCGCTCGCCCAGGCGGAACTTGGGCGCATCGGGCATCACCCCCTCGCCCCGCATGCCGTGGCAGATGGAGCAATGGGTATTGAACAGTTGCTGCCCGTGCATGACGTTGCCGGCGTTCGCCACCTGGGCGAAGCCGGCAATGGTCAGGCCAGCCGCAACGGTTAAGGCAATCTTCATGGACGAAACTCCTGGTTGGCGGCTCAGCTGGCCGCCGTGGCTTTCTTCTTTTTCTTGCCCTTGACGGGCTCGATCTGGCGAATCTTGTAGCTCTGGGCGACGTACTCGGCGGCCAGCTTGGGGTCGGCCGCGACGCTCAGCATGCCGCCGGCCTGGTAGGCCTGGGCCAGGGCATCCACCGCCGGCAGGTAATCCTTCTGGGCCGCTTCCTTCACCCAGCGCAGGGCTTCCGGGGTGTTACGGTCGGCTTCGGTGAAGCCCAGCTCGCCCTTGAGGTAGGCCTGGGCCATGACGATGACGGCCTGGGGCTGTCCCAGTTCGGCCGCCTTCCTCATCCAGTGCAGCCCTTCCGCCGGATTCTTTTCCTTGAGCCCCTCCCCCGCCGCCGCCATGGCGCCGAGGCCCAACATGCCGTCCGGGTCGCCCTTCTCCGCCGCCTGGCGGTAGAGGGCGATGGCCTCCTCGTCGAATTCCGAGCTGTCGAGGATTTCCGCCAGGAGAACCATGGCCTTGACGTGGCCGGCGGCCGCCGCCTTGCGCAGTGACGTCATGGCGCTGGTCATGTCGCCGTCGTAGAACTGCCGGTAGCCCTGATCGTAGTCGCCCTTGTCGTCGGCCACGGCCAGGGTGGAGAGGGAAAGCATGCCCGCCGCCAGGGCGGAGACCCAGAAACGTGAAGTGAATAGCATTGGCTTTGAACGCTCAGAAATCACTGCGACCCATTCCCATGGCTTCGAACTCCTCCAGCTTGCGGTACAGGCTGGAGAGCCCGATTTCCAGTTTCTGCGCGGCGATACGGCGATCACCACCGCAGTCGCGCAGAGCCCGGATGATGATTTCCGCCTCGACCCGGCGGAGCTGCTCCCGCAGCCCTCCGGACGAGGCAACTTCCATGCCACCGCGTTCCCGGGCGGGCATGTGGCGGGCGATGTCGGGGGGCAGGTCGGCCAGGGTGATGCGGCCGCCGTCGGCCAGGATGTAGGCCCGGTTGATGACGTTCTCCAGTTCCCGCACGTTGCCCGGCCAGGTGTATTCCACCAGGATTTCCTCGGCCATGGGGTCGAGCTCCAGGGGCTTGCGGCTGGAGCCGCCGCCCAGGTTCTGGAGGACGAAGCGGATGAGCCGGGAAATGTCGTCCCGCCGGTCCCGCAGGGGCGGGATGTGGATGTGGAACATGGACAGCCGGAAGTAGAGGTCCTCGCGGAATTTCCCTTCCTTCACCATGTCCGCCAGGTTGCGGTTGGTGGCGGCGACGATGCGGGTATCCACCCGCCGCGCCTGGTCGCCGCCCAGGGGCCGCACTTCCTTGTCCTCGATGACGTGCAGCAGCTTGGTCTGCATGTGCAGGGGCAGCTCGCCGATCTCGTCCAGGAACAGGGTGCCCTTGTCGGCCTGGGAGAAGAGGCCCTTCCTCGCCCGGTCGGCGCCGGTGAAGGCGCCCTTGGCGTGGCCGAAGAATTCGCTTTCCAGCAGGTTCTCGGGGATGGCGCCGCAGTTCACCGGGATGAAGGGGAATTCGCTGCGCGGGCTCATCTCGTGGATGGACCGGGCGGTCACCCCCTTGCCGGTGCCGCTCTCGCCGGTGATGAGGACCGTGCTGTCGGTCACCGCCACCTTGGAGACCAGGCGCTCCATCTCCACCATGGACTGGGAGCTGAAATGGAACACCCCCCGGTCCCCCGCCACCATCTGGCGCAGGGCCTGGTTTTCCGCCTTGAGGCCGCGCATGGAGCCGATCTGGGACAGGCGGTGGAGCAGCTCCTCGTTGCGCACGGGCTTGACGATGTAGTCGGTGGCGCCGGCCCGCAGGGCCTCGACGGCGGTCTCCACCGAGGCGAAGGCGGTGACCATGATGAAGTGGGTGTCGATGCCCGAGCCCTTGAAGCTGCGCACCAGGTCCACACCGTTGCCGTCGGGCATCATGATGTCACACAGCGCCACGTCCACGTCGCCCCGGACCAGCTTGGCCGACGCCTCCCGGACATTCTCCGCGGTATCCACCGAATGCCCGGCACGACTGACCGTCGCCGCCAGGATCTGGCGGATTGCCGCTTCGTCGTCGATTACCAGAACATGCATGTCTTAGATCCTTTCCCTTTCTTCCCGCTCGCCGCTGTGGCTGCCGATCACCGGGATCGGCAGCAGTACCGTCACCGTCGTCCCCAATCCCAGGGTCGACGCAATGGAAATGTCGCCGCCGGCCTCCCGGATGAGGGACCGGCATAGAGCCAAGCCCAGCCCGCTGCCCCGCCCCGGCCCCTTGGTCGTGAAGTGCTCGTTGAAGACCAGGCCGAGGTGGGCGGGATCGATGCCGGTGCCGTTGTCGCTGACGTCGATGGCGACCATGCCTCCCCGCTGGGAAGTCACCACTCGAATCTTCGGCGCCGGATCGGTCCTGCCCTGCAGGGCGTCGGCCGCATTTATAAGCAAATTCATTGCCACCTGCACCAGGTGGTCGGCGATGACGCAGATGGCGGGCAGCGAGGTGTCGAGGGAAAGCTCAAGTTCGAGGAGCCGGAAGCGGCGGTCAAACTTGACGAAATTGCCGGTGCTGCGCAGGAGGCCGTTCACGTCCAGGAGCTCCGGCTCCTGGGATTGGGGCACCGAGAACTCGCTGATCTGGCGGGTGATCTGCATGACCCGCTTGGCCTGGTCGAGGATCATCCCCGGGTGGCAGATCTGGTTGAGGTTGCCGCAGTTGGCGCTCTTGCACTCCTGGTCGATGGCCTGGGCGACGCCGACGATGGCCGACAGGGGATTGTTGATTTCGTGGGCCACCGCCGCCGCCAGGGAGCCGATGGCCGCCATCTTCTCCTTGTGGAAGTGCTGCTGGCGGGCGATCTCGATCTGGGACTCCCGCTGCCGGAGTTCCTGCTGCATCTGGTTCACCGCGTCGATCAGGGCGCCGAGCTCGTCGTGGCGGGTCTGCTCCAGGGGCTCGCCCCGGTAGCCCCGGACGATGCCGCCGGCCCGCTCCCGCACCCGCTCGATGTCCTGGGCCAGGCGCCGGAAGAAGAGGAGGATGAAGCCCCCCAGGAGGCCGATGGCGAAGACCCCGAACACCGCCCACTCCAGGGTGACCCGGTTGAAGGCCCGCCGGTAGTCCTCGAGGAGGCTCTGTTTCCTGGCATTCACGTCGTTGGTGACCACGTCCAGCTCGATCACCAACCGGTGCAGGGTGCCGCGCAGGTCCGCGATGGTGGCCCGGGAGGGGGCGCTGGAAAGCTCGTCCACCGCCCGCTGCAGGCCGGCGAGGTCGTTCCCGAGCATGGGATAGTCGGGCTGCAGGCGGTTGAGCCCCGGCATGATGGCCTCCACCTCCAGCACCAGGACCTTGGCCGCCTCGCTGAGATTGGGGGAAAAGTAGTTCTCGTTGACCGCCAGCACGGTCCGCGACACCGACATGTTGAGGGCCACCAGGCGCTCCTCCTGCCGATGCTTCTCCTGCAGCCGGGTCACCGCCTCCAGCATGATGTCCCGCTCATAGGTGATGACCAGGGTCACCAGGATGAAGTAGGCGAAGAGCACCACGACGGTCCACACCGCCTTGCTCTGGAGGGAGTCGCGGCGCGACACTTCGCCCGCATCCTGCCGGTCTTCGGCGACGCCCTTCACTCGATCATCCACACTTCATCTCCTAAACCAGTCTCGCCCCGGGGCGAGGCCCAAATCTTGCTAACCACTTCCACCATTCGCCCGACGCGCCGTGCTTTCTGTTCTGACACCGTGCCGGCAGCCTCGGTCGATGCCCCACCAAGAATATCGTAAGGTCAAGACATGCTGCCTCTCACGCTGCTTTCCGCCCTTCTTTTGGCGGCCGCCACACCGGCCATGGCCGCCGATCCCCTGGCCGACGCCGTGCGCGCCATCGAAGCCGGCCGCCACAACCAGGGGGCCCAGATGCTGCTGCCCTTGGCCAACGCCGGCAACCCCCTGGCCCAGTTCCGCCTCGGTTCCCTCTACTACCACGGCCAGGGCGTTCCGGAAGACGAGAAGCAGGCCATCTACTGGTGGAAGAAGGCGGCGGCCCAGGGGTATGCGGAAGCCATGTTCCAGCTGGGTTCGGCCTACCTCTTCGGTTCCCAGACCGCAAAAATCGTACCCGATCCCGATCGGGAAGCCGCCACCTGGTATTTCCAGGCGGCCAGCGCCGGCCACGCCGAAGCCCAGTATCACCTGGGACTGCTCTTCCTCGCCGGCAAGGGCGTCGTGGACAACCGCCAGGAGGCGGCCCGCTGGATGCACAAGGCGGCGGCCCAGGGCCACCCGGAAGCCAAGAAGGCCCTGGCCTCGATCGAGCCCGGCGCCAAGTAAGGCGATCATAGCAGGGCCTGGACCCGCTCCCGGGCCGGCCCCGCATCCCAGTCCCGCTCGCCGAGCAGCACCTCGGCGATCAACCCGTCCCGGCGCACCAGCGCCGTGGTCGGGAAGGCCCGGACGCCCAGCGCCGCCTGGACCGCCTCGCCGGCCCGGTCCCACAGGATGGGGAAGGCCAGCCCCTCCTGGAGGACATATTCCCGCACCAGATTGAGGTCCCGGTCCACCGAGACGCCCACCACCCGCAGGCTGGCGGCGCCCAGGGCGCGGTGGAGGCGGTCGAGGCCGCCCATCTCCGCCCGGCACGGCGGGCACCAGGTGGCCCAGAAATTGAGAACGAGGGGCTGGCCCGGCCCGCCCAGGCGGACCCGGCGCCCATGCAGGTCGGGCAGGTCGAGGACGGGCAGGGTGGCGCCTGCCACCAGGGCAGGCGTCGCGGCATCGCGGCCGCAGGCCGACAGGACGAACGGCAGCGCCGCGAGGCGGCGCAGGGCTTCCCGGCGCCGGGACGGCCCCGGCTCAGTAAGGCCGCTTGACCGAGACCCCACCCCGGACCTGCCCCAGCTCATAGTTCACCGCCCGATCGTGGGGATATTCCTGGGCAAGCTGGGCCTTGACCCCTTCGGACATGGCGGCGACGGGACCATGGCAGGCCAGGCAGGGCTGCGCCACGGGGATGGCCTTCATGTAGCGGAAGAAGCGGCCGGCCGGCTCGGTGACCACTTCGGAGGTTTCCAGGCCCTCGATTTTCTCGCCTTTGGAAAGGCGTTTCTCGAAATCGAGAAGAACCTGCTGCTCCCAGGGGTCGGGTTCGCCCAGGGCGCGGTTGCGGGGACGCAGGCTGACCCGGGTCACCCGCATGCCGGTCTGGCGCGAAACCGCCGAGGTCATTTCCGGCGCGCTGTACTTGCAGACGACGATGGAGCGGATGGGGCCGGTGCGTTCCATTTCCCGCATCAGCTCGGCGCGGATCTGGGTCATCACCTGGGTGGCGGCCTTGCGGGCCTCATCGGCGTAGCGGGCGCGGACATCGTCGTCGGCGGCGGACGCCCCCAGCCCCAATGCCACGAGGAGCACCCCCAATCCGTTTCTGACCGCCTTGCCCATCGACTCCATCCGTTCGCTCCCGAGAATCGCTCCGGCGGAGCTTTCCCGGTTTCGGCGGCAGGCCGCCCCAACGGGAAAGCCTGCTGCCCTACTTGACCTTGGTATTGATCGTTATCTTAACACCCGCTGCCCCCGGCGAGACCGGCGCCGACAGGCCTTCCAGGTCGCCGGTCCGGGGCATGGCGTCGCCGCTCTTGGAAATCCGCGCCCCGACCACCACCCGCCGGGCCTGGGAGAGGCGGAAGTTGGGGGCCATGGCCATGCTGTCGTCGAGGCTGAACTGCAGGGGCAGGTCGGCCGCCGTGCGCTTCATCATGGCCAGGGGAATGCGGGGCCCGTCCACCGCCCGGGCGAAGACGAAGACCGTGTCGCCGGGAGCGACCGAGCGGGCCAGGGACGGGTCCAGGGTCACCGTGCCGCGGACCGCGGCAGCGGGCGCCGCCGGGCTGTCGCCCCGGGCTGCCGGAGCAGCGGCGGGCGCGGCCGTGGCGCTGGTCTTCATGGCCACCGCCATGCGGTTCTCGGCGTCCCGGATGCTGCCCTGGATGCCGGTGGCGACGCCGGAATCCGGCGGCACCAGGGCCAGGATCTTGCGCCATTGGCCGATGGCCGCCTGGTAGTTCTGGCGGTCGAAGGCGATGGTGCCCGAGAGCGCCAGGGCCTTGATGTTGTTGGGGTCGACTTCGAGGGCGCGGCGCACGATCTTCTCCGGCTCGCCTTGGAGGGTGCGACCCTGGGCCATGGCCACCGTGTCGGCGAAGTCGGCCAGGGTCTGGGCGTCCGGCGGCAGCAGGGTCACGGCACGGCCGTAGGCGGCGGCGGACTCTGGGAAGCGGCCCATGGCCCCGTAGGAGCGGGCCAGCATCAGCCAGCCGTCGCCGTCGTTGGGGTTGTCCTGGAGCTTGGCGGCGAGCTGGTCCACCATGGCGGCGATCTGCCGGGCGTCCACCGAGTGGCCGCCGTTCTGGGCCATGGCCGCCGGCTTGGCGCCCCCCATGGCGGCGGGCTCCCCCAGGTAGAGGTAGAGGGGAACCACCACCGCGGGCACCAGCAGGCCGACCACGCCGGCCACCACCGGGCGCCGGCGGGCGGCCTCCCGGGCGGCCGGGGCGGCGGCTTCGGCGACATCCTCGAGGGCCCGGCGCTCCAGCTCTTCCCGGGCCTTGTCGTAGGCGGCCCCGGCGATGGCGCCGGCGGCGCGGTCACGCTCCAGTTCGGCCCGCTGCTCCCGCAGCACGGCCAGGTTCAGCTCCCGCGCCTTGGCGGCGCTGCCGCCGCTCGCGACGGAGCCCCGCAGCAGGGGATAGAGGACGGCCGCCACGACGGCGACCAGGAGCAGACCGGAAACAACGATGAACAGGGTCATGCCCCCTCCTTACCTTCGCCGTCCAGGAGACCGGCCGCCACCACGCGTTCCTCGGCGGAAAGCGGGGTGCCGGCGTCCTTGCGGCGGCGATTCAATTTAACGAACAGGATGCCGAGACCGCCCGCGAACAGGCCGAAGGGCCCGCCCCACAGCAGCCAGGTGGTGCTCTTGACCGGCGGCCGGTAGAGGACGAAATCGCCGTAGCGCTGGACCATGAAGTCGATGACTTCCTTTTCCGACTGGCCCCGCTTCAGCATGTCCCGCACCTGGTTCTTGAGGTCGGCGGCCAGCTCGGCGTGGGAATCGGCCAGGTTCTGGTTCTGGCACACCAGGCAGCGCAGCTCCTCGGACAGCTTCTGGACCCGCGCCTCCACGGCCTGGTCCTCGGCCACGGGCGCCGCCTCGCCGGCCTGGGCAAGGCCGGCCGCCGCCACCGACAACCAGAATACGAATAACAACTTACGCACCATTGAGCTCCTTGACGAGCGGAACGATTTTTTCCTTGATGACTTCATCGGTCACCGGGCCGATGTGCTTCATGCGGATGACGCCGGCCTTGTCGATGACGAAGGTTTCCGGCACGCCATAGACGCCGTAGTCGATGCCGACCTTGCCGTCCCGGTCCCAGGCCGACACCGCGTAGGGGTCGCCGCGCTCGGCCAGCCAGGCCTGGCCGGCGTCGCGCTCGTCCTTGTAGTCGAGGCCGACGATGGGCACCACGTGGTGCCTGGCAAGGTCGAGGAGCACCGGATGCTCCTGGCGGCAGGAGACGCACCAGGAAGCCCAGACATTGAGCAGCCAGACCTTGCCCCGCATGTCATCCGGAGAGATGGTCTGGTCGGCCGCCCCGAGCTGGGACACCCGGAAGGCGGGGGCCGGCTTGCCGATGAAGGGCGAAGGCACTTCCCGCGGGTTGAGGCGCAGCCCGACGGCCAGGAAGCCGACGAGGACCGCGAAGACCACCAGGGGCAGGAGGAAGCGACGCATCTCCCGCTCCCTATGCCCGCTCGGCGGCCACGCCAACGGCCGCTTCCCGGCGGGCGGCGATGCGGTAGCGCCGGTCGCTCACCGCCAGCAGGCCGCCGAAGGCCATCAGCAGGCAGCCCCACCAGATCCAGTCCACCAGGGGCTTGTGCTGGACGCGGACGATCCAGGTGTCCGCGTCGATGGCCTCGCCCAGGGAGACGTAGAGGTCCCGGAAGAGGCCGGTGTCGATGGCGGCCTCGGTCATGGGCATGCGCTGGACGGCGTAGATGCGCTTCTCAGGTGCCATCGTCTTCAGCACGCTGCCGTCGCGGCTGACCTCGATGCGGGCCCGGGCGGCGACGTAGTTGGGACCGTTGTATTCCTCGATGCCCTTGAAGGTGAAGGTGTAGCCCCCCACCGTGGTGCTGTCGCCGGCCGCCATGCGGACGTCGGCGGAGGATTCGAAGCTCTTGACCATGGCCACGCCGAGGATGAAGACCCCGACCCCGGCGTGGGCCAGGAGCATGCCCCACTGGGCCCGGGGCACCGCCGCCAGGCGGGCGCCGAGGCCGGCGGAACCGCCCCGCACCCGGCTCCAGAGCTGGGCGACGCTGCCGGCGATGCACCACAGGCCGAGCAGCAGCCCGAAGGCGGTGAGGGCCGACCACTGGCCGAAGGCGAAGGGCAGCGCCACGGCGACGGCGGCCAGGGCCACGGCGATCCACTTCAGGGAAGCCGGGAAGTCGCCCTGGCGGACCGCCTTCCAGCTGGCGAAGGGGCCGATGCCGACGAGGGCCACCAGGGGCACCATCAGCGGCGTGAACACGGCCTCGAAATAGGGGACGCCGACGGAAATCTTGCCGAGGTCGAGGGCGTCCAGGAAGAGCGGGTAGAGGGTGCCGATCAGCACCGCGCCGGCAGCCACGGACAGCAGCACATTATTGACCAGGAGCAGGGACTCCTTGGAAACGATGTCGAAGCTGCCCCCGAGGCCGACCTTGGGCGCCCGCCAGGCGTAGAGGGTGAGGGAGGCGCCCACCACGACGGCCAGGAAGCTGAGGACGAAGATGCCGCGGCGGGGGTCGGTGGCGAAGGCGTGCACCGAGGTGAGGACGCCGGAGCGGACCAGGAAGGTGCCGAGCAGCGACAGGGAGAAAGCCAGGATGGCCAGCATCACCGTCCAGTTCTTGAAGCTGCCGCGCTTCTCGGTCACCGCCAGGGAGTGCATGAGGGCGGTGCCCACCAGCCAGGGCATGAAGGAGGCGTTCTCCACCGGGTCCCAGAACCACCAGCCGCCCCAGCCCAGCTCGTAGTAGGCCCACCAGGAGCCGAGGGCGATGCCGAGGGTCAGGAAGGTCCAGGCCACCGTGGTCCACGGCCGGGACCAGCGGGCCCAGGCGGCGTCCAGGCGGCCGGAGATGAGGGCCGAGATGGAGAAGGCGAAAGCCACCGAGAAGCCGACGTAGCCCATGTACAGCATCGGCGGGTGGAAGGCCATGCCCGGGTCCTGGAGGAGCGGGTTGAGGTCGGCGCCGTCGGCCGGGGCCGGCAGCATGCGCTCGAAGGGGTTGGAGGCGAAGAGCAGGAAGGCCAGGAAGCCGATGCTGATGAGACCCATGACCGCCAGGACGGTGGTCAGGTTCTCGGCCGGCAGGCGGCGGCTGAAGAGGCTCACCGCCACGGCCCACAGGCCGAGAATGAAGACCCACAGCAGCATGGAGCCCTCGTGGCCGCCCCACAGGGCGGCGACCTTGTAGAAGGCGGGCAGCAGGGTGTTGGAGTGCTCGGCGACGTAGCGCACCGAGAAGTCGTTGCCCAGGAAGGCCGCCGCCAGGCAGCCGAAGGCGACGGCCAGGCAGGCGAACTGGGCCTGGGCCGTGGGCCGCGCCAGGGCCATGAGCTGGCGGTCGCCGCGGACGACGCCGGCCAGGGGCAGGATGCCCTGCACCAGGGCAAGGGCGAAGGCGATGATGAGGGCGAAGTGCCCGACCTCAGGAATCATGAATACCTCTCCAGGGTGAGTCCCGGAGAACTAGCAAGATCGATTCCAGAAGTCCGGCGGAATATCGCCCCCGCCGGACTTCCGAATGAGGCCGGAACTCAGTACTTGAGGATGATGTTGGCGCTGCCGGGGTTGGTGCCGACGTAGCCGATGGCGCCCGGGGTGCGGCGGACGAAATCCAGGACCTCGGCGTCCCCGAGCATGACCGGCGGCGGCATGACCCCTTCCCGGAAGGACTTCTTGAGCCACAGGTCGGCGTAGCGGTCCGGGTCCATGCGCACCACGGCGTAGAGGAATGCCCCCTGGACGGCGCTGTTGTGCACCGGCACCAGGCGGCGGGAGCCGGCGAACTGCATGTTGCCGAGGAAGATTTCCCGCACCTCCTCCGGCGCGACATTGACGGTGACGTGGCCGATCACGTAGCCGTCGGCCAGGGCGCCGGAGGCGGCGAAGCAGAGGGCGAGCAGGAGCTTGCGGAAGGACATGGCGGCTCCTCAGAAGCGGATGGAATACTGGAAGCGGGCCTCGCCGTAGCGGTCGTTGGCCGTGCCCACGTCGTCCTGGTCGGTGCCGATCAGCTCGGCCTTGAGGGCCGCCCGGGGATCCAGGTCGTAGCGCAGGCCCAGGGCCGCCCGGCGGTAGGAGCGCCCGAAACGCTGGGTCGCGAAGTAGTTGTCGGCCTGGGAGAGCTGGGCGTTCTCCAGGCGCAGGTAGGGGGTGGCGAGGCCGATGCGATAGCCGGCCTGGAGGTAGCCGGCCCAGCTCCGGTGGGTGCCGGTGCCGCCCCAGAGATCGCGGTTCTGGAAGCGGAAATACTCGGCCATGACCTCCCAGCGGCCGTCGGCGAAGACCGCATGGCCGCCGTAGAAGCCCAGGCGGGTGCGGTGGCTGGCCGGGGTCGCGTTGTCCTCGACGGTGCCGCGCAGGCCGTGGACGCCGAGGCGCAACCCCTCCACTGCCCGGGGCTCCAGCCAGGCGTTGAAGCCGTACAGGGGGGCGTGGTCGGTGCCGCCCTCGGGCTGGAGCCGGAGCTTGCCGCCGTCGGCGGGGGTCACGTCGATGCGGGGCGAGTTGCCCAGGTAGAGGTCGTAGCCCAGCCGCCCCGGCGCCGTCGGTGCCGAGCCGGCGAGCCAGGCGCCGATGGTATGGGCCGGCAGGACGCCGGTGTGTTCCTCGAAATCGAGAAAGCGCGGGCGCAGGATGGAGGTCTGGAGCTGGGCGCCGTGGTGGGTGGCGGTGTTCCAGTAGCCGTAGGGGGTATGGAAGCGCCCCAGCCAGGCGGTGGCGGCGTCGTTGAAGGCGTAGCCCAGCTGGACCCGCTCCAGGTCGGCCTCGGTCCGGCCGTCCTCGATTTCGAAGGTGAGTTCGATCAGGGTGCGGATGCGGTCGCCCAGCCGGGGGGTCAGGTAGAGGTCCACGTTGCCGACGCCGAAGCCCTTGCGGCCCCGGCCGAAGGCGGGATTGTTCTCGCCGCTGTAGCCGAAGCCCACGTCGGCGAAGCCCCGGAGCTGGGCCGCCTCCTCCAGGGAGCGGCGGCTGAGGCCGGTCCCCAGCTGGTCCACCTGGCGCTCCAGGGCCTCGACCCGGGCCTGCTGCTCGGCGGCGGCCGGGACGGCCGGAGCCTGGGCCTGGGCCGCGGCCCCCTGCTCCAGGCGCTGGACCTTGGCCGACAGTTCGTCGATGAGCTGCATGCTGCGCTCGAGCTTGCGCTCGAGCTCCCGGATCCTGGCCGCGTCGTCGGCCAGCGCCGGCGTCGCCATCACCAGGCCGGCCAGGAACAGGCCATTCATGAACCTCATTGCCAAACTGCACCCCCGCGGATCAGGAAATTGTCGTCGGCGGGAGCAGCCAGCTCCGCCGCTTGTCTTTTGCGAATGCGGAATATTGTGAACTTGCCGCCCCGTTGTCAAAAAAATCCCGCGGGCCCGCCCAAATCCCCCGGACGGCGCCAAAACAGACGGAGCGCCCCTTCCCGATCCCGGGAATTTCCGGCTCGCCGTTCCCGATATGGAGAACCGCCCGGACTTTCCGGGACATCCCGCCCGGCGAGGGTCCGGTCGGGCAAACAGGTTCGCATCTTGCTTTTCAGGCACATCTACCACAGCGACATGCGGCCTCTTCATGCCCTTCTTGGTCTTCGCCTGCGCCTTCGCCATCTTGTTGAGGCGCCTGGTCGATCCGGACATCTGGACCCACCTGACCATCGGGCGCGAGGTGGTGCGCCTGGGCGGCGTCCCACCCACGGAGTTCTACGTGGCGCCCCTCCTTGGCCAACCCGGCCACTTCAACGAATGGGGATTCGGCCTGCTCTACTACCTGGCCCACCAGGCCGGCGGCGTCACGGCCATGGTGGTGCTCAACGCCGCCATCGCCGCCCTGCCTTTCCTCTGTCTCTTCGCCATCCTGCGGCGCCGCGCCGGGGGACAGGACTGGGCGGCCCTCACCCTGGTCGCCGCCGCCCTCTGGATAGCCGAATTCCGTCTCAGCTACCGGCCGGAAATGATGCTCTACCTGGCGGCCTTCGCGACCCTGTACGGACTGGAGCGTTTCGAGGCGGACGGCCGCCGGCGCTGGCTCCTGGTCCTGCCGGTTGCCTGCTTCCTGCTTGCCCAGTTCCATCCCAGCGTCCTGATCGTGCTCATCTTCGCCGGCGGCAAGCTTCTGGATGCCCTGCGCCAGCCCGAGGGACGCCAGCGGGCGCCCTGGCTCCTGGCCGCGATGCTGGGGGCCGGCGCCCTGGCCTGCGTCAATCCCTATGGCGCCGACCAGGTGCTCCTGCCCCTGCGCTTCGCCTTCGACCAGCCCCTCCTTTCGGGCATCACCGAATTGCTCCCGGCCCTGGAAACGGAAGTGGCTTCCCGTTTCCTCGTGGCCGGCCTGGTGGGGGCCGCGGCATTCGCCTTCCTCCGCCGCCGGACGCGCATTTCCGATTTCCTGCTTTTCCTGTGCTTCGCGGTGCTGGCCTATCGCCATGCCCGCAACGTCGCCCTCTTCGGCCTGATCGCCGTCCTCCCGGCCGCCTCGGCCCTGGCCGCCCTGCGGCTGCCCAGGCGCTGGGCGGCGGCCCTGCCCGCAGCGGCCTTCCTCGGCGCCGGCCTCCCCCTGGTGGCCGACGCCGACTGGGGTCCGGGCATCGATGAGCGGGTGACGCCGCTGCGGGCGCCGCAACAGTTGGTCCGATCCCATGACCGGGGAACCGTGCTCGGCTTCTTCCACCTGGGCAACTACCTCGCCTGGAGCCTTTACCCGCAGCGGCTGGTCATCGCCGACGCCCGCAATTTTTCCTATACCGCCTCCCTTGACCTCCACGACCGGCTGTTCCGGGCCGATCCGGGATGGGAGCAGCTCCTCCGGCAATCCGGCGTCGCCGCCGTGGTGACGCCCATGACCCTCGGCTACTCCGGGGAATTCATCCCCCTGGCCTCCCGGCTGCTGGCTTCCCCCGACTGGATCCTGGCCGTGCGGGAACCGGCCGGCCTGACCTTCGTGCGGGCCGACGGCGATGCCCCCGCTCCCCTTCCCCCGGCGGAAGCCTGGGACCAGGCGGCAGCCGAGCTTGAGCACAACCTGACCATCTATCCGGACAGCATCGAGTCCAGGAAGAACCTGGAAATCTCCATCCGCAACCGGGAGGCCCTCCATCCATGAACCAAGCCCTGACCATCCCCATCGCGGCCACCCACCGGCTGGCCGTGCTCATCCCCTGCCTCAACGAAGCCGCCGCCATCGGCTCGGTGGTCAGGCAGTTCCGCCGGGTCCTGCCCCACGCCTCGGTCCATGTCTATGACAACGGCTCCACCGACGGCACGGCGGAGATCGCCCGGGAAGCGGGCGCCATCGTCCAGGTCGAGCCGCGCCGGGGCAAGGGCAACGTCGTGCGGCGCATGTTCGCGGACATCGACGCCGACCTGTACGTCCTCATCGACGGGGACGACACCTATGACGTGGAGGCCATCCCGGGGATGATCGACACCCTCATCCAGGGCCGGCTCGACATGGTCACCGGCAAGCGCGTGGCCTCCACCCCGTTGGCCTACCGGGCCTGGCACGACCTCGGCAACCGGGCATTCACCCAGGCCATCGGCCGCATGTTCGGCAGCGGCTGCGACGATGTGTTTTCCGGGCTGCGGGTCATGACCCGGCGCTTGGTCAAGAGCTTTCCCGCGCTGGCCAAGGGGTTCGAGATCGAGACCGATCTCACGGTGCACGCCCTGGCGCTGCGCATGGCCATCGCCGACGTCCCGGTGACCTACTCGGACCGGCCGGCCGGATCCGAGAGCAAGCTGAGGACCTACCGGGACGGCCTGCGCATCGCCCTGCGGCTGCAGAGCCTCCTGCGGGCGGAAAAGCCCCTCGTATTCTTCGGGGCCATGGGCGCCCTCGCCTGCACGGTCGCCACGCTGCTGGCCATTCCCCTGCTGGAAACCTACCTGGAGACCGGCTTCGTCCCCCGCTTTCCCACCGCCATCCTGTCCACCGGCCTGATGCTGGCCGGATTCATCAGCCTGGCCGTCGGGATCATCCTCCAGTCCCTGGCCCGTTTCCGCCACGAAACCCTCCGGCTCAACTATCTCTCCCTGCCCGAGCCCCCGGTCTGGCGCGACGCCGCCCCCCTGGCCGGCCGGGCCGGGTCCCGGGCCTGGGAAGCGACGCCATGAGCGCATCCGCCGCCTACACGGGCCGGGACAACCTGAACGCCATGCGGGCGGCCCGGCGCTACAACGCCGCCATCCTGGGCCAGCTGCTTGCCAATCTGGAGGGCTCCCGGGTCCTCGATTTCGGCGCCGGCGACGGGCTCTTCGCCAGCCTCATGCGGGACTGCGGCAAGGCTCCCGTCTGCATCGAGCCCGACGAGGTGCTGCGGGCGGGCCTGACGGCCGAAGGCTTCGACGCCCGCCCGTCCCTGGAGGGCATCGCCCCGGGCAGCCTCGACGCCATCTACACCATCAACGTCCTCGAGCACATCGACGACGATGTGGCCGTCCTCGACGACCTGCGCCGGACATTGCGGCCCGGCGGCCGGCTGTTCGTCTTCGTTCCCGCCTGGCCCGTCCTGTACAGCCAGATGGATCGCCAGGTCGGGCACCGGCGGCGCTACCGGAAGGACGAACTCGGGACCAAGCTGCGGGCAGCCGGCTGGCAGCCGGAAGTCCTGCGCCACTTCGACAGCGTCGGCTTCCTCGCAGCCCTCGCCTACCGCGCCATCGGCACCGGCGACGGGAACATCTCTTCCGCCTCAGTGGCCTTCTACGACCGCTGGGTCTTCCCCCTGAGCCGGATCGCCGACCGGCTCCTCTGCGGCATCACCGGCAAGAACCTGATCGCGGTCGCCCGCAATCCCTGAACCTCCTGCGGGGAGGCGTCAGGGGAAAACCCGCTGCAGGACGTGGAGAGCGTCCATGGCTTCCGGCTGGACGAGAAAGTGGTCGAATACGGCGGCCAGGTTGAGGTGCAGCCCGACCAGGGTCAGGAAGCCGAGGGCGGTGGCGGCGGGCCAGCGCCGCTCCGGCGGCGCCGCCGCGAGCGCCCCCAGGCCCACCGCGCCCCCCAGGACCAGGAACGGGAAGAGGTCGTGCTCGTAACGGTAGGTCAGGGTGGCGAACAGGAAGACCGGCGCCGCCCCCGCCAGGGCGCCCACCGCCGGACCGCGGATGGCCCGCCGTCCGGCCGCCGCCGGGCCGCCGGGGGCCAGCCAACCGAAGACAGCCAGCAGCACCAGGGCCGGGGCGCCGTAGTAGAGGGCATAGAAAGGCTCGATATTCTCGAGGGCCGCCCCGGCGCAGGATGAAGGAAGGCCGGGGGGCAAGGGCTCCGGTGGGTTCCAGCCATAGGCCGGGAGCCGCCAGGGATAGGCCGGGTAGGACTGGATGCTGCCGGGGGAAAGGTAGCTCGCCACCGTGCACGGGACATTGGCTGCCCGGAACAGGCCGTCGCGCACGACCGCGAGCCGTGCCGGGTCCCGGGCATAGGTCACGTGCTTGTCCAGGGGCGGCGACAGTTTGCCGAATTTGAGGAAATTGACGGCCAGGGGCGAAGCGGCAGCGAGGACGGCCAGGGCCATGCCGGCGGCCGCCCGGCGCCCGGTCTTGCCGAAGGCGGTTCGGCGCCGCAGGCGGGGCAGGAGCATGCCGGCCAGCACCCAGCCGACGCCGATCACTGCCCCGAGCCCGATGGTGACCCGGCTGTTGAGAGCGAGGAGCAGCGCCACCAGCGCCACGGCCAGGAAGCGGGCCCTGCCGCGCTGCCGGTACTCCATCACCGCCCAGAAGGCCCAGAGGGTGAAGGCGCCGCCCCACAGTATCGCCTCGTGGAAGACGACCGGCGTCCCGGCGACGAATACCAGGGTGGAGCCCAGGCAGGCGCTGCCGGCGAAGGCGCCGGCCCAGGCGGACCGCCGCAGCCCGGCGATCTGGCGCCGCGCCAGCAGGCCCCAGGCCAAGACGAGGCAGGCCGCGTAGGTGGCGAGCACGCCGGCCAGGCTGGAGACCTTGGACCAGCGGCCGAAACAGTCCGGGCACAGGCCGTTGAGGGGAAGGCGAAGAAGCGCCGGGGTGATGCCGAAATAGCCGTGGCACTCGCCGGCGACGACGATCGCCTCGTCTTCCAGCGCCGCGCAGGGCACCGCCAGGGTGCCGCGAAGCATGGAGCGGCCCTGCTGGTCGTAGAAATCCCCGAGGCCGCCGGCCCGTTGCAGCGGACTGAGCAGGGAATGCCCGAAGCCGCCCAGGAGCCCGAGGGTCACCAGCAGGACGGGAAGGGCACCGACGAGGGGCGGCAGCCAAGGGAGAATCCTGGCCGCCCACGCCACCTTGCCAGCTCCATGGCCGCCCGCGGCGCCGGGATGGACGGCGTCTGCCGCCGGCGGCTGCTCCAGGCGCATGGGCCTCAGTAACTATCCGCCCGCAGCTGGCGCTGTAACCGCCGAGTGGTTTCCTTCTTCCGCTTGGCGACCAAGAGGGGCTCGAGGACGAGGATGAGGGCGGTGAC
>DATFAA010000159.1:0-29061 GCA_035255045.1 Rhodocyclaceae bacterium
ATCACCCGGGTCATGACCGCCCTGGAGGAAGGCGACCTCACCCAGTCCGTCGAGGCCGAATACCAGGGCCAGTTCAAGCAGCTCTGCGACACGGTGAACGCCACGGTGGAGAAGCTGGCCCTGACCATTTCCGAGGTGAACAACACGGCGGAAACCCTGGCCAGCGCCAGCACCCAGGTGTCGTCCACCTCGCAGTCCCTGTCCCAGGCGTCTTCCGAGCAGGCCGCCAGCGTCGAGGAAACCACCGCCTCGGTCGAGGAAATGACCTCCTCCATCCGCCAGAATGCCGAGAACGCCAAGGTGGCGGATTCCATGTCGGCCGAGGGCACCCGCAAGGCGGCCGAGGGCGGCGAGGCGGTGACCGAGACGGTGACGGCCATGAAGCAGATCGCCAAGCGCATCGGCATCATCGACGACATCGCCTACCAGACCAATCTCCTCGCCCTCAATGCCGCCATCGAGGCGGCCCGGGCCGGGGAGCACGGCAAGGGCTTCGCCGTGGTGGCGGCGGAGGTGCGGAAACTGGCCGAGCGCTCCCAGGTGGCTGCCCAGGAAATCGGCCAACTGGCCATCAACAGCGTCGGCCTGGCCGAGAAGGCAGGCAAGCTCCTGGACGAGATCGTCCCCGCCACCAAGAAGACCGCCGACCTGGTGCAGGAGATCACCGCCGGCTCCGAGGAGCAGTCGGCCGGGGTCGAGCAGATCAACACCGCGATGCTTCAGCTCAACCAGATCACCCAGCAGAACGCCTCGGCCTCCGAGCAGCTGGCCGCCACCTCGGAAGAGATGTCCTCCCAGGCCGAGAACCTCAAGGAGCTGATCGGCTTCTTCACCGTGGACCAGGGCCGGCGGCCCGCCGGCCCCCGTTCCCAGCCCAAGCCCCGGGCGGCCAAGGCGCCCACCATCTCCCCGGCCCGTCCGTCCAAGAAGAGGAACGGCCCGGCGGAGTCCTTCGAAGGCGAATTCACCCGCTTCTAGTCTTTACTCCAGGGAGAGCCGGCCCTCGTCGGCCTCCCGGGCTTCCTTGGCCAGGGCCCGCAGCCAGAGGGCGACGGTGCCGGCATAGACCTCGTCGTACTGGGGAAAGGCGCCGCTGGCGGCGACCACGATGCCGTCCAGGCAGGAGGTGCCCCACAGCAGGCTGTCGCCGGAGCGCAGCAGGTGGGGTGCCAGGGCCTGCAGGCAGCGGCTGTCCATGCCCGTGCCCCAGCTCAGTTTCGCCTTGCCTCGGGCGAAGGCGGCGTAGTCGGCGTCCCATTTGGAGCGATCGCCGAAGGCCTGCTCCAGGAGGATGGCCTCCTCGAAGGCCGCCAGCCCCGGCGGCAGGCCCGGATCCATGATGACGAGATAGAGAAAGCCGCTGCCGACGATGCGGCGGTCGGCCATGCCGGCCTCGATCATGGGCATGGCCATATGGACAGCCCGGCGGGCGGTGTCCCGGTTGACGTAGTGGCTGCCCCGGAGGGCGGGGGAATGTTCCTGGTTCATGGCGAACTCCTCGGTTGAAATTGTTGTTGTCGGGGCGGCCGCCTACCAGGGCTGGACACCCCCCTCGACGGGCAGCGGCGTCGGGCCGCTGCGCCCGGTCAGACTGGCCACCGCGGCCAGCAGTTGCTCCTGGTCAAAAGGTTTGGCCAGGAGGACCTGGAAGCCGGCGAGCAGCACCCGGGCCCGCTGCCCGGAACGGACCTGGCCCGAGAGGGCAATGGCCGGCAGGCGCTCGGCCAGGCCGAAGCGCCGCTCGGCTTCCAGCCGGCGCAGGGACTGGATGACCTCGAAGCCCTCCTCCTCGCCCCAGTCCAGGTCGTAGACCAGGACATCCGGCCAGCGGTCCCGGGGCAGCTCCCGCAGCTCATCGAGGACCGCGGCGCCGGCCGGGGCACCCCGGGCGTCGGCGCCGTGCTCCCGCAGCAGCCGGGCGGCCCGTTCCCGCTCGTCGGCATCGCCATCCACCACCAGGATGGAGAGGCCGTCGACGGACATCCTGGGCAGGGCCACCGGCAGCGGCGCTTCCACTTCCTCCGGCAGGGGGAATTCCACCACCGTGCGCAGGCTGCCTTCCCCCTGGGGCTCCAGGACCAGGCTGCCGCCATGCTGGGCGATGATGGTTCGGATGGCCTCCAGCCCCAGGCTGCGGCCCCGGGAGGCCGCGCGCCGGTCGGCCAGGACGGCGCCGTGGGTAAGGGCGAGCCGCAGCCGGGACGAGCCCCGGTCGATGTGCAGTTCCACCCGCCCGCCCGCCGGGGTCGACAGCACCGCCCTTTCACCCAGGGCCCAGAGGGCCTGGTGCAGGAGGGCCGGATCGCCGACGAAGCGGGCCGACTGGGTGGTGACGGTGCTGTAGAAACTGACGTGGCGGGCATCGATGGCGGGCTTGAGGCCATCCACCACGGTGGCCACCAGGGCGATCAGGTCCACCGGCCGCAGGGCCAGCTCCTCCTCGGTTTCCTCCAGTTGCTGCTGCTGGCGCTGCAGGCGCCACATCTGGGAATAGAGGCCCTGCTTCTTCAGGAGGTCTTCGTGGCGGCCGCGCTCCACCACCCGGCCGTGCTCCAGGACCAGGATCTCGTCGGCATCCACCACGGTGGACAGGCGGTGGGCGATGACCAGGGTGGTGCGGTCCCTGGCCAGGCGGTCCAGTTCCTCCTGGATGGCCCGCTCGGCCCGGGTGTCGAGGGCCGAGGTGGCCTCGTCGAAGACCAGGATGGGCGGATTCTTGAGGATGGCCCGGGCGATGGCGATGCGCTGCTTCTCGCCACCCGAGAGCTTCACCCCCCGCTCCCCCACCTGGGTGTCGTACTTGTCCGGCAGGCCGTCGATGAAGTCGTGCACGTGGGCCGCCTTGGCGGCCTCGATCACCTCCTCCAGGGTCGCCCCCGGCCGCCCGTAGGCGATGTTGTAGGCCACCGTGTCGTTGAACAGGATGGTGTCCTGGGGGACGATGCCGATGGCCGCCCGCAGGCTCCGCTGGGTGACGCCCCGGATGTCCTGGCCGTCGATGCCGATGCGGCCGGCGCCGGCCTCGTAGAAGCGGAAGAGGAGCCGGGCCAGGGTGGACTTGCCGGAGCCGCTGCCCCCCACCACCGCCACCGTCCCGCCGGGGGGGACCGAGAAGCTGACGTCCCAGAGGATCTGGCGGCTGGGCTCGTAGCCGAAATCCACCCGGTCGAAGCGGATCTCGCCCTTCTCCACCCGGAGGTCGGGCAGGCCGGGCTTGTCCTCGATCTCGGGCTTCTGCTCCAGGAGGCGGAACATCTTCTCGGCGTTAACGATGGCGTCCCGGGCCTGGCGGAAGACGAAGCCCAGGGAATTGAGGGGCAGGCAGACCTGGATGACGTAGGCGTTCACCAGCACCAGGTCGCCCACCGTCATCTGGCCGGCGACCACGTTATAGCCGGCCAGGACCATGATGCTCGCCACCCCCAGGGCGATGATGCCGCTCTGGCCCACGTGGAGGGTGGACAGGGCCTTCTGGTTGTCGACCCCGACCTCGATCCACTTTCCGAGGATGCCCTCGAAGTGGCGCTTCTCGAAGTCCTCGTTGGTGTAGAACTTCACCGTCTCGAAGTTGAGGAGGCTGTCCACCAGGCGGCTGTTGGCGTTGGAGTCCAGCTCGTTGAGGGCCCGCTGGTAGATGGCCCGGCGCTCGGTGAAGGCGACGGTGAACAGGCCGTAGATGACGAAGGTGGCGAGGATGACGAGGGTGAAGCCGCCGGCGTAGCCGGAACTCATCACCACCATGATGGCGCCGATCTCCACCAGGGTGGGCAGGATGGTGAACAGCCCCACCCCGAGGAGGAAGCCGATGCCCGCCGTGCCCCGCTCCACGTCCCGGGTGACGCCGCCGGTGCGGCGGATGGCGTGGAAGCGCACCGACAGGCGGTGGAGATGCTGGAAGGCCTGGAGCAGGAAGTCGGCGACGGTCTTCTGGGTGACCCGGGCGAAGACCAGGTCGCGGATTTCCCCGAACAGGGTGCCGAGGAAGCGCAGGATGGCGTAACCCAGGAGGAGCGCCAGGGGCAGGGTCAGGGGCGGCGGCCGGCCGAGGGCGTCCACCACCGACTTGAGCACCAGGGGCACCGCCACCATGGCCAGCTTGGCCAGGACGACCAGGACCAGGGCGATGGCGGTGCGCCCGCGGAAACGGAGGACGGCGGCCAGCAGCAGGCGGGCGACGAAGACGGTGGCCGATGGGGGCGCAGCGGGCATGGGGGGTTTTCAGGCAAGAAAATGGCGCGATCGGAATCGCGCCATCCAGCGCAGGGGAGAGGAGGCGGTCAAGGTCTCCGCTCCCGTGCCCGTCGGGGAAGAATCAAACGTCTTCCGGGCCGATTTCCGTCCGGCCGGTGCTGCCCAGGCTGGAGCCGGAGCCCGCGCCCAGGCCGGCGCCGGTGCTCGACCCGACGGTGGGACCGCCGGTGGAGCCGAGGCCGCTGGTGCCGGCGCCCGCGCCGAGGCTGGGGCTGGTCCAGTAGCCGCGCTGGCCGTAGTAGTCATGGACTTCCTTGGCCCAGGTCGGATCGGCCATGCTCGGCCAGTGGTCCTTGTCGAAGCCGGGGGCGTTCTTCAGGGTTTCCTTGTCCACATCCAGGATGAAGCACTTGCGGTCCGCATCCAGGGTGAGGGCGCTCCAGGGAATGGCGAACAGCTTGTCGCCGATGCCCAGGAAACCGCCGGAGGACAGGACGGCGTAAGCCACCCGTCCGGTCGGGACATCGATCATGATGTCCTTGATGTTGCCGAGGTCTTCACCCTTGGTGTTGACCACGTCATCGCCTTCGAGGGTATCGGCGGCCATGATCTCGGGGCCCGGCCCTTCATTCATGGGATCGCCACCGACGACCGGGGTTTGGTTTTCGCCCATGCCGCTGCTAGAAAAATCAGAACCTGCCATGTCTGTCTCCTTTGTTGTCAAAAAAAGCCGGTCGCCGGCCGGAGGGCCGGCTCGCGGGTTCTCCTAGGCCTTGCCCTTGGTCTTGGCTTCCGTTCCCGTCGTCTTGCCGCGGACGGAAGCCGTTGTCGTCGTCGAACCGGTGGCGCCCGTCATGGCGGACCCCGTCCCGGTTTCGGTAGGCGACATGTCCTGTTCCCGGGTCCGGCCCGTGACCGCCCGGGTCGATGCGCCGCCGGTCGCCACGTCGGCGGGGGCGGCCATCCAGCTCTGGGTGGCGCTGCCCAGGTTGGGCTGCTGGCCGGCGGTCTGGATGCGGATATGGTTCTCCACGTCCTTGACCCCCCAGCAGCTGTCGGCCAGATCCTCGATCTCATGCTTCATGCGGCGCTCGGGCACCGCGCCCTCGAGCGTCACCCGGCCCTGGCTCACCTGGACGCTGACGTCGCTGGCGTCGATGTTGGGGTGGTGGGCAAGGCTCTCGCATATCAGTTCCCGGATACGCTCGTCGGAGCGCACGTAGTCCTTGGGGGCCCTGGGGGTCCGTCCCTGCAGGCCCGCCTGCTGGCTGCCGGTCTGGTAGGCGCCGTAGCTGCCGTAACCGCCGGAGGGCTGGCCGCCGCTCGGATAGCCGGGCTGGACGTTGAACTGGCCCTGCTGGGCATTGCCGTAGCTCTGGGGCTGGCCGCTCTGGTAGCCGCCGTAGTCCTGGCGCTGGCCTTGCTGCTGCCCTTGCTGGCCGCCATAGCCCTGGCCGTAGCGCTCATGCTGCCCGTAACCCTGGCCATAGCCCTGGCCGCCCTGCTGGCCGCCGTAGCCCTGGGGCTGATAACCCTGGGACTGGCCGCCCTGGCCCTGGCCGGAAGCCCAGCGCCCGGTCTCGCCCCAGCCGTGGCTCTGCTGCTGGTGGCCGCTCGACTCGAAGGGGCGCTCCTCGAAGCTGCCGCGGCCGTACTGGGAGCTCTGGCTTTCCCGCTGCTGGCCGGACCCGTACTGGCCGCCGAACTGGTGGCCCTGTTCCTCGCGGCCATAGCCGCCGTAACCGCCCTGGCCGAAATCCTCGCTGCCGCCGAAGCCCTGCTGGCGGCCACCGGCCGACTGGTAGCCCTCCTGCTGGCGATAGCCGCCCTGCTGCTGGCCCCGTTCCGTTTCGGAATGGGACCAGGAGCCGCCGCCATAGCCTTGCTGGCCCTGCTGGCCCTGCTGCTGGGAGCCGTAGCCGCCCTGCCCCTGCTGTTGCTGGGGATAGTCCCCCCGGCCGCCATAGCCGGTGGAGCCGCCGAAATACTCGCTGCCCGGGTGGTCGCGCTGGGCCTGGTACTGCTGGTGGGACTCGGGATACTGGGCCGGTGCCGAACGGGGATAGGGCCGGCCGCCGTACTCGGGGCTGGCGGCGCCGGTGCGGGGATCCGTCTCGTTGCGGCTGCGGTCCCAGTCACCCTGGCCCGGGGACGATTGCGTGTGTTGAGGTTTCATGGCGATGACTCCTGTACTGGAGGGAGGGAAACCCGCGCAGGGAACGGCGACTTCCACCTCCCTCGCTTCCGTTTCATACCTGGCTTCTGCAATCGGCGTGCCCCATGCCGCCCCGGCGGCTGGGGAAAACACCGGGGCGGTGCCTTGAAAAAGTTACAGCTCCGTGTACTTCTTCACGAATTCAGGCGTCCCTCTCCAGGAGGCGCAGGCGCAGCTCCACGTGGGCCGGCAGGGGGCGCCGGTTCTGCAGCACCCAGGGCAGGCCGGACAGGGCCGCCAAGGCGCCGGCCAGCACCTCCGGGTCGTCCCGGACCCCGGCCAGCCAGCGCCGGGTCTCCTGCCAGGCCCCGCCCAGGGGGCGGCGCAGCCAGGCGCACCAGAGGGCGTTGCGCAGGAGCAGGCGGCGGCGGCCGCTGGCGTCCCGCAGCCGGGAGGGATGGTGGTGCACCACCAGGTCGGGGATGTAGCCCAGGTGCCAGCCGGCGGCCAGGAGGTCGAGGGCCAGCAGGCGCTCCTCGCCGCCGATGAAGAAGCGCGGCTCGTAGCCCCCGGCTGCGAGGAAGGCGCTGCGCCGCATGACGCAGGCGCCGGCCATGAAGCCGGCCAGCTCGGCCCCCGGGATGCCCAGGAGATTGGGCAGGGGGCTGGCGGCCATGAGGGCGCTGGTGGGGTCCTCCCGGTTCTCCGGCCCCACCAGGACCCGGGCGGTGACCGCCGCCAGGCGCGGGTAGCGGTCGAGGATGTCGGCGGCCCGGGCCAGGGAATCCGGCTCCCACCAGGTGTCGTCGTCGCAGAAGGCGATGTAGGCGGCGTCCATCTGGCGCACCCCGTGGTTGCGGCCGGCGGCCCCCAGGTTGGCTTCGAGGCGCAGGATGCGGACGGCGGGGAAGGCCCGGGCCACGGCGCTGGCGGTGCCGTCGCCGGAGCCGTTGTCCACCACGCAGATGGGGAAGGCGCCGGAGCCGGCGAGGCGCTCCAGGGTGGCGAGGATTTCCTGCCGGCGGTTGTGGGTCAGGACGACGATGGCGAGCTTGTGGGTATTCATGGCGGCACTCGGAGGGTTGGGTAGAGCTCCCAGTAGGCTTCCGGCTGGTCCAGGTCGGCGACCCCGGGGCGCCCCGGGGTGGCGAGGGCCCGGAGCTGGGAGCGGTAGCAGGCGACCGCCCGGCGCTTGCGGAGGGCGGCATCGGCCCCTTCCTCGAAGCGCAGGGGCCGGGGCGGCAGGCCCTGGCGGCAGAGGCCGTCGATGGCCCGGTCCCGCAGGCCGCCGATGCGGCGGTAGAGGGCGTCCTCGTAGAGCAGCCAGCGGCAGCCGGGAAGGTCGTCCAGGAAGGCCAGGGCGCCCTGGTGGGCGAGGCGGTGGTCGGAATGGAAGAGGCCGAGGGGCGCCAGCACGGTGTCGGGGCGCAGTTCCGCGAACAGGGCGCCGAGGGCGGCAGTCACCGTCTGCAGGTCCGGGCCGCCGTACTGGCTGTCCCGCAGCTCGAGCCAGCGGGGATGGGCCCCCAGGATTTCCAGGGCCTGGCGGTCCTCCTCCCGGCGCAGGCCGACCACGTCGTCGCCGTCTTCGAAGCCGGCGGCCCGGTCCCAGTCGGTGGGGGGGGCGCCGGGGGCCGGGCGGCCGGCGAAGACGGTGGCCACCGTGGCCCCGGGCACCGAGGCCAGCAGCCGGCCGCAGGCGAAGGCGGCGTCATCCAGGTGGGGGGAGAGGGCCAGCAGGCGGCCGGCGGGAGGCGCTTCGGGGGTCAGGGAGTCCAGCATGCCGGACTCGGGCGCAATCGGCGTGCCCCGCCGGGCTCAGTGGAAGGCCCTGTCCACCACGGCGACGATGCCCTCGACCAGCTTGCCGGCCTCGACCGGCTTGCCCAGGCAGCCCTGGAAGCCCGCCGCCGCCAGCCGGCCACGGTCCAGGTGGGTGAGGGCGGTGACGGCGAGGGCGGGGATGAAGGGCAGGTTCTTGATGGCCCGCACCTCGGCCAGCACGGCGAAGCCGTCCTCCCCCGGCATGGCGATGTCGAGGAGGAGCACGGTGGGGCCGGCGGGGGGCGGCTGGTCCCGCAGGGCCGCCACCAGGTCGCGCCCGGATTCGAACATCTGCACCTGGCCGCCGGCCCGGGCGAGGTTGAGCTGCATGACGTCCCGGGCGTCGGGCTCGTCATCCACCACCAGCACCCGGATGCCCTGCAGTCCGGCCTCCGACGGCAGGCGGACGTCCCCACCCGCCAGCTGGCCGGGCGCGGCGGCCGCGGCGGCGGCCGGCAGGTCCACGGTGAACACCGATCCCTGGCCGAGCCCGGGGCTCTCCACCCGCACCTTGCCGCCGTGCATCTCCACCAGGTGGCGCACCAGGGCGAGGCCGATGCCGAGCCCGCTGTAGCGCCGGCTGGTGGAGGCGTCGGCCTGGCTGAAGCGGTCGAAGACATAGGGCAGGAAATCGCTCTCGATGCCGATGCCGTTGTCCGCCACCGCCAGCTCGACCCGTTCCCCGGCCTGGCGCAGGGCGATTTCCACCGCCCCGCCCTTCTGGGTGAACTTGATGCCGTTGGAGACGAGGTTGGTCACCACCTGCTGCAGGCGGCCCAGGTCGCCGGTCACCATCACCCGGGGCTGGCCGGCGGAGAACCGCAGCTCGATGCCCTTGGCCTGGGCGGCGGCCCGGGAGAACTCGATGGCGGCGTTGACCACCTCCACCAGGTTCGCCGGCCGCTGCTCCAGGACGAGCTTGCCGATGATGATGCGGGAGGTGTCCAGGAGGTCGTCGATGAGGCGGGTCTGGTGCTCGACGTTGCGCTTGATGGCCTGGGCCGCCCGGCTGGCCAGGCCCGGGTCCGGGTCGGCGGTGCTGGTGAGCACCTGGCTCCAGCCCTTGAGGGCGTTGAGGGGCGAGCGCAGCTCGTGGGAGACGATGGCCAGGAACTCGTCCTTGGCCCGGTTGGCCCGCTCCGCATCGCCCCGCAGCTTGTGCTCGGCCAGGAGCAGTTGCTCCAGCTCGCGCTGGGCCCGCTTCCTTTCGGTGATGTCGGTGGCGACGCTGACCAGCCCCAGCAGGAGGCCATCCTCGTCCCGCAGGGGCGACTTGGTGACCAGGAAGGTGCGGTCGCCGGCGGAGGTGGCCAGGGTCTCCTCCACCGACAGGGTGGTGCCGGTGTCCATGACCTGGCGGTCGCTGTCCAGGACGCGGCGGGTCGGCTCCGAGTCGCCGAAGATGTCGATCTCTCGCCGCCCCAGGACCTGGTCCCGGGCCAGCCCCATGGCCTCCAGGGCCGCCGTGTTGATCATCATGATGCGGCACTCCCGGTCCTTGGCGACGATCAGCTCCGGCGTGCTGGCGGCGATGGTCTGCAGCAGGGCGGTGCTTTCCCGCAGGGCCGCCGCCGCCCGCTCCAGGGCCAGGGTGCGCTCGCCGACCCGGCGGTCGAGCTCGGTGTAGGCGTTGCGCATGGCCTTTTCCCGGGCCCGGTGCTCGCGGGCGTCCCGCACCACCAGGATGCCGCCCAGGAGGCTGCCGCCGCCGCCCAGGATGGGCATGGCGCTGACGTCCACCGCCTGCAGCCGGCCGTCGGGCAGGCGGATGGCCGGCTCCCCGGCGGCAGTCACCGGCTGGCGCCGGGCGAAGGCTTCCTGCAGGGGGCAGGCCACCGGGGTCTCGGTGCGCTCGTCGATGAGGTCGAGGAGTTCGCTCACCGGCCGCCCCACGGCGCTCGCCGGCTCAATGCCGCAGAGGATCTCGGTGGCCGGGTTCATGAACCCGACCCGGCCCTCGTCGTTGGCGGCGATGACGGCGTCGCCAATATTGGCGAGGGTGACCTCCAGCCATTCCCGCTGGGTGTCGGCACGGGTCTCAGCCATCGAGCGTCGGACATTCATGTCGTCGAGCTTGCTAGAAGTCCACCAAATCAGCGCCGTGCACACGATGACCATGGATACGGTCGCCAAACCCTCGCCCGCCGCCGCGTCGAACCAGGCGCGCCGCTGCCCCAGGGCCTCCAGCCAGCCCACCAGGATGGGCAGGGCGAAGGCCGCCGGCAGCAGGCGGCGGAAGACCGTGGCACCCGGGGAATCGTGCTCCAGCAACTGCAGGAGCCGCTTCTCCGGCCGCATCGCGACCAGGCTGAAACTGGTCGCAAGCAAGGCGAGTGCCGTGGGCAGCGCCATGTCCATGGCGGGCACCGCGGTGGACAGGCGGATGATGCGGAAGATGAGCCCCACCAGGGCCAGGAGGGAGACGCCGGCGATGGCCACGGCCAGGAGGCGGGTGGCGTTGCGGGCTCCGGGATGGTCGCTGGGAGCGAGGGCGAGGGCCAGGGCGAGGAGCAGGAAGGTGACGGCGGAACCGACGGACAGCACGGCGCTGGTCGGGAAGCCCAGGTGCTCGAGGTTGAATTCCATGCCCGTGGAGATGCCGTCCACGTGCTCCAGCAGGTTGAGGACGGCGATCACCGCCACCACCAGGGCGGCCAGCCAGGCCACCTGGCGGGCCCGCTCCCGGCGCAGGCCCTGGAGGGCGGCCAGGGCCCCGGCCACCACCAGGAGGGAAACGATGGCGCTGGGCAGGATGGGCGGGAAGTCGGTGCCGAAGGAAGTCAGCCCCGGCAGCCCCCCCACCCACCCGACCAGCCCGGCCAGGGCGATGGCGGCCACCAGCCAGGAGGCGTAGCGGGCGCCGTGGTGCAGGCGGGCGGGCCAGACGCCGATGGTTCCCGGCTGGGCCATGGAGAGGCTGAAGATCATGGGTGGTTCGCGGGACAGCCGTTGTCCCGGCACGCCAGGCGGGCCCCATGCCGGGGTGTAAAAATTTCCGGGGCAGGAAAATTCGGGGGCCACCGCCGGCGCCGATGGCAAGCCCGGGCGGCACCCGGCGGTTGGACTGTGGAGGGCGGGGCCGGGTTCTTGCCCCGGCCCCGTCCGCCATCAGTTGAAGCGCAGCTGGTACTGCAGGCCGAAGAGGCCTTCCTGGCGCCCGGGCTGGTTGTCGGGATTGAGCCGGTACATGCCGTTCAGGCTGACCTTGCCGTTCTTGCTCCCCGGCGCCGCGTAGGAGACGCCGAAGCGGGTCTCCGTCGCGCCGCCGCCCAGGTTCACCCGGGATTCCCGGAAGCCGAGGGTGCCGTCGTCGGAAATGCGGGCCGGCAGGGCCATGGACAGGGTGCCGCTGCCGATCACCATGGGACGGCCGACGGTGAAGCTCAGGCGGTCGCCGGCGGCCCAGGCATCGGTGCGGGCCAGGCGGGCCTCCGCCGACCAGGTGGTGAGAGGCGAGAACTGCAGCATGCCGGAGCGGCTGGCTTCGGTCCGGCCCAGGGTGAAGGAGCCCCCGACCTCGGTGTTGGGATCGAGCCAGTACTGGGCTCCCAGGGTGGTGAAGCTGGAGCGGCCGGGGGCCAGGGCGAAGGCGCCGCTGCCGCTCATGCCGAGGAGGCGATCCTTCTCGGCCAGGGCGCCGGCCGTCAGGGCGACGCTCCAGTCGCCGGCCGCCGGCCGGGGCTGGAAGCGGCTGCGGCTGCTGTAGGCGAAGTCCAGCATCTGGCCCGAGGCGGTGGACGAGGCCACCGTCCCGGCCCGCACCCGGGAATGGTCCGAGAGGGCGAAGCCGGTACCGGCGAACTGGCCGTCCCGGGCCAGGTTGAAGTAGGGATGGGCCTGGCCCCGGCTGCGGCTCTCGAGGCCGAAGAACTGGTCGATGCGGTCGGTGGAACCGCCGGCGAACTGCCAGCCAGCGCGCTCGCCGTAGCCGAAGTAGCTCTGGGCGGTGAGGATGGGGCGGTCACCGCCGACGGCCTGGACGGTAGGGGTCAGGCTGAAGCGCAGGCCGCCGAGGCTGCGGTCCACTCCGTAGATGTCCCGGGCCAGGCCCTGCTGCAGGTCGCCCAGCACCAGGCTGCTGGCCTGGCTGACCCGGGGGGCCAGGTTGGTCCGGAAGTCACGGCCGAAGCTGTCCGCCGCCGCCACCGTGAAGGCACCCTGGGCGGCGGCCCGGGCCATGGCGCTGCCCACCGCGCCGGCCGGCAGGGCCAGGCTGGTGGCCGCCACCGCCGCCGAGCCCCCGCCCGCCAGGGCGATGGTGGGCTGGCCGATGGGCTGCATGGCCTTGTCGATATTGAGGAGGCCGCGGCCGTAGATGGTGTCGGTGCCGGGGTCGCCGAGGTCGGTGGCGCTGGTGAACAGGACGTTGGCGATCTGGGCGGCGGTGAGCTGGGGCCACTTCCCTTTGAGGAGGGCGGCGGCGCCGGCCACCTGGGGGGTGGCGAAGGAGGTTCCCATGACGGAAATGACCTTGCCGTCGATGTCCACCGCCTGCACCTCGCCGGGGGCGACCAGGAAGAACTGCATGGCGTCGCCGGCCCGATTTGACCAGGGCTCGATCACGTTGTTCTTATCCACGGCGCCGACCGCGATGATCTGGCCGTTGGCCCAGGCTTCCTTGGCGTAGCGGGCCGGCATCACCGGGTTGGGGTCGCCGTAGTTGCCGGCGGCGAAGACCAGCAATTGCCCCGCCGCCACCGACTGCTGGAGGGCGGTGCGGAAGGAGGCGACGTCGTTGTCGATGGAGAAGCTGCCGTTGACGATGCTCGCCCCGGCGGCGCGGCTGGCGTTGAGGGCGTAGGCCAGGCGGTCGGTGTTGATCCAGAAGGAGCCGTCCTGGGCGATGTCGGCCTGGCTGAAGAAGCCCAGGGACAGCAGGGTGGCCTCGGGGGCGATGCCTACCGTCTTCTGGCCGTCGTTGGCGGCCCCCAGGACCGAGGCGACCCAGGTGCCGTGGCCGACGTCGTCGGTCACCGGCTGGGTCTTGACCACGTTGCCGTTGCTGTCCTCGGACAGGTTGCCGGAGGCCGCGTGCACCCGGCCGCTGAACTGGGAGTCGGTGGCCGTCAGGCCGGAGTCGATGATGGCCACGGTCACGCCCTTGCCGCCGTAGCCCTGGTCCCAGGCCGTCTTGGCGCCGGTCTGGGTGACGTAGGAGGAGGCGGCGATTTCGCTGTCGGAAACCGCCACCACCGGCGGGGTGCTGGAGGCGGTGGGCTGGGGGTCCGCCGGGCGGACGGGATCGGAGGCGCTGCTCCCTCCCCCGCCGCCCCCGCCGCCGCCGCAGGCGCTCAGGAGGAGAGTGGAGATCATCGCCGCCAGGGGCAGGACTTTGAGGCGGCCGCTCGGGGAGAGCGGCTTCGGCGCGGACGCCGTGGGGGAATGGTGCGTCATGGTGCTTCTGGGAATCATGGGGCGGAACGCTCCGCCGGAGTGTCCCGGGCAGCACCATACACGGAATCTTTCTCTCCGGGGGCATATCAATCACTGACAATATGCTGTCAATTCAAATGGTTATGCCATTCGGGCGACCTCACCCGGAGCGGGTAGGCGGATGGGGTGAAGGTCTCCGGAAGGGGGCTGAACCATGGCGGCGGCCCCCCGGTCTATAGCCACGCCGGCCGCCATTCCGGCGGGTGCCGCCGTGCCGCCTGGCGGCGCGGCCGGTCCGAACCGGAAGTCCGCAAGGAAAAAGAACATGCCCCTCATCCGCTCCACCTTCCTGAAGCGCCTGCTGGCCGGCCTCGCCCTGGCCACGGCGGCGACCCTGGCCCTGGGGCAGACCTGGCAGGCCAGCGTGGACACGGTCCAGGGCCTGCCCACCCTGAGCAAGGGCGGCACGCCGGCCCTCAAGAGCGCCTACGTCTTCTGGGGCGCCAACTGGAGCTGGGCCGACACCACCACCCAGTTCAAGGTGACCGCCCCCTACACCTACAGCGTCACCGGCAGGAACGCCACCCTCGGCTTCGACCTCACGGCCAACGCCAAGAAGACCAGCGCCACCCAGATGGTGTGGGACTTCGACCTCAACGCCGCCGCCCCCATCTACAACATCATCGGCGGCGGCATTTCCTTCAAGTTCGACCTCACCACCTTCGGGGCCGAGATGGGGACGCCCGCCCTGCTGCCCGACAAGTCGGGATGGACCTGGGGCCCGAGCGGCGGCAACCACGTCGAGATGCGCTTCTCCCCCATCCCCGGCTACGTGTTCATGGAGCCCGGCAGCAAGAACGAGGTCCGGGTCTTCTTCTACAACGGCAGCGTCGCCGCCGGCCACACCCGCTACACCGGCACCCTGACCATCGCCGGGGACATGGCCTTCACCCAGACCCTGACCGAGCGCTTCGGCTTCGCCGACCCCACCCAGTGGCCTTCCGACGTCCTCGACTGGAAGACCTCGCCGGTGGACCTCTCCTTCCTCAACCAGCCCGAGATTCCCGCCGGCAGGCACGGCTTCCTGCGGGCCAGCGGCGAGCGCCTGGCCTTCGCCGACGGCACCGTGGCCCGGTTCTGGGGCACCAACGTCGCCGCCTACGCCCTCTTCGGCACCTCCAGCGACGGCATCAGGCAGCAGGCCCGGCGGCTGTCACAACTCGGCTTCAACCTGGTGCGCATCCACCACCACGACTCCCCCTGGGTGAGCCCCAACATCTTCGGCCCCAGCAGCGTCACCAACACCCTCAGCCTGTCGGCAAGCTCCCTGGACAAGCTCGACCTGTGGATCAAGAGCCTCAAGGACGAGGGCATCTACGTCTGGCTCGACATGCACACCATGCGCTTCCTCAAGGCCGGCGACCAGATCGACTATTTCAACGAGATTTCCAAGGGCAAGCCGGACGGCGACCTGAAGGGCTTCGACTACGTCAATGGCAGCATCCAGCGGGCCATGCGGGACTTCAGCCAGGCCTACGTGAACCACCTCAACCCCTACACCGGCCTGCGCTACAAGGACGACCCGGCCATCGTCGCCGTCCAGGTGACCAACGAGAACGACCTCACCCACCACTACGGCAACTCCCTGCTGCCGGACAAGAACGTGCCGTCCCACAACGCCATCTACATGGACGAGGCCCGCAAGTTCGCCAACACCTGGGGCCTGTCCACCGACGCCACTTGGCACAGCTGGGAATACGGCCCCTCGAAGCTCTTCCTCAACGACCTGGAGTACCGGGTCAATTCGGCCATGATCAACGACCTGCGCAGCGCCGGGGTCAAGGTGCCGATCATTTCCACCAGCAGCTGGGGCGGCATGCCCCTCAGCTCCCTGCCGGCCCTGACCGCCGGCAACGTGATCGACGCCCACGCCTACGGCGGCACCGGCGAGCTGGACCGCAACCCGCTCTATTCCGCCACCTTCGCCGGCTGGCTGGCCGCCGCCCAGGTGGCGGGGCGGCCCCTCACCGTCAGCGAGTGGAACCTGGAGAACTTCCCGGCCCCGGACCGCCACGCCGCCCCCCTCTTCCTGGCGGGCAACGCCAGCCTCCAGGGCTGGGACGGGCTCATGCAGTACGCCTATTCCCAGGCCGCCCTGGACTCGGCCAGCGTGCCCTCCAACTGGCACGCCTACAGCGACCCGGCCCTGATCGCCACCCTGCCGGCCGCCGCCCTCCTCTACCGCCAGGGCCACGTCAAGGAGTCGAGCACCGTCTACGCCTTCGCGCCCACCCAGGACCAGCTCTTCAACCAGCTCGTCTCCCCCACCACCGCTGTCGCCCTGCGCACCGCCGTCGAGAAGGGCAAGCTGGTGGTGGTCCTGCCCGCCACCCGGGAACTGCCCTGGCTGGAAAAGGGCGCCGTCCCGGCCGGAGCCACGGTCATCACCAATCCCCAGCAGTCCTTCATCGCCGGCGGCGCCACCGCCGTCACCTCGGACACCGGGGAGCTGCAGCGGGACTGGGGCCAGGGCATCTACACCATCAACACCCCGCGCACCCAGGCCGCCATGGGCTGGCTGGGGGACAAGAACATCCGTCTGCCGGACGTGGCCATCTCGGTGACCACCCCCAGCGCCACGGTGGCGGTCCAGGCCCTGGACGGGCAGCCCATCAGCACTTCCCGCAACCTCATGGTTTCCCTGGGGGCCCGGGCGGTGCCGGTGAACAACCAGATGCCCTATTACGCGGAGCCGGTGACCGGCCGCGTCACCGTCCGCGCCCCGTCGGGCATGAAGCTCTACAAGCGGGGAACGGACGGGGTCGAGAAAGAGCTGCCGGTGACCTACAGCAACGGCGTCTACACCCTCAACCTGGACACGACCCTGCACACCTACTGGCTGTTCCTCAAGTCCCAGAAGGGGCGCCTGCCCGGCGGGCGGGTGGGGCCGGGCTGAGCCCGGGCTACAGCCCCCGGCGCAGCATGGCCTGGCGGATGCGTTCGATGGCCGCCGCCGGATTGAGGCCCTTGGGGCAGACGTGGGTGCAGTTCATGATCACCCGGCAGCGGAACAGCTTGTAGGCGTCGTCGAGCTGCTCCAGGCGCTCGTCGGTGGCCTGGTCGCGGCTGTCCACGATGAAGCGGCAGGCCTGCAGCAGGGCGGCGGGCCCCAGGAAGCGCTCGGGATTCCACCAGGCCGACGGGCATTCGCTGGTGCAGCAGGCGCACAGGATGCATTCGTAGAGGCCGTCCAGCTGCTCCCGCTCCTGGGGCGACTGCAGGTACTCCCTTTCCGGCGGCGGATCGTGGCGGATCAGGTAGGGGCGGATGGCGTGGTAGTGCTCGAAGAAGCGGGTCATGTCCACCACCAGGTCGCGGATCACCGGGAAGCTCGGCAGGGGCCGCAGCACCACCGGTTCCTTGAGCCCGGCGATGGGGGTGATGCAGGCCAGGCCGTTGCCGCCGTTGATGTTCATGGCGTCGGAGCCGCAGACCCCTTCCCGGCAGGAGCGCCGGTAGGCGAGGCTGTCGTCCAGGGTACGGATGCGCTCGAGGACATCGAGGAGCATGCGGTCCCCCGGCGCCGGCGTCACCTCGTAATCCTGCATGTGGGGCCGGGAGTCGGTCTCGGGGTTGTAGCGGAAGATGGAAAGGCGCACGGCGGCCTCCGGGCGATCAGCTGGACAGGGTCAGCGCCGCCCAGCCCAGGGTAGCCGCCAGCCCGCCGGCCACCGCCGCCAGGACGGCCAGGCGCAAGGCGAAGGGCTTGACGTAGTCGAGGGCGATGTCCCGCAGGCCGATCCAGGCGTGCAGGGCGACGGCGACGAAGAAAAGGAGGGTGGCGAGGCGCGGGCCGGGGGACAGCATCCAGGCGCGCCAGGCCTCGAAGGAGGCGGGCGGCGTAAGCAGGCCGCGGAGGCTGAAGCAGATGACGAAGCCGAGCAGGTAGAGGGCCGTGGCCCGCTGCAGCAGCCAGCCCCGCATCCCGGCGTAGAAGGCTTTCACCACAGCCCTCCCGCCACCAGGGCGGCCACCGCCAGGGCGAAGGCATGGACGGCCCAGGCGCTGCCCCGCGCCACCGGCAGGGTCGTGCCGATGCCGGCGTCGAACAGCAGGTGGCGCACTCCGGCGGCGCAATGGTGGGCCAGGGCCCAGGCCAGCAGGACCAGGACCAGGCGCGCCGGCAGGCTGTGGAGCCCGGCCAGGACCCGGCCGTAGCCCGCCGGGTCGCGCAGGGACAGCGCCAGGACCCAGGCCAGGAAGGGCAGCGCCAGAGCGAGAAGGAGTCCCGAGACGCGGTGGCCGAAGGAAACGGTGGCGGTGACCGGCAGCTCGATCTGCAGGGGCTGGAGGAAGACCGGCCGCCGGGGACGGGAGCCGGCCGCCATGCCGGACGCGGGGTCCCGAGACATCGGCTAGGTATGGGTGGCGTCCTTGCCGGGGCGGGGATTGCGCTTCTCCCCCCGGCCGGACAGGCTCTTGCGGTCGACGCCCTCCTCCTGGGCCACCTCCGCCCCCGGGGTGGCTTCCGGCCCCGGCCCGGGGCCCGGCACGTCGTTGGGCACGCCGTGGCGATCGGTGTCCACGAGGCCGCGGCTGACATCGCTGGCGGCCTGCTCTATCACCTGGCGGGGCCCGCCCACCGGGGTGGTCTCGGAGCTGTCCAGGGGATCGGGGGCCTCGTCCCGCTCATGGGGGGCGCGCAGGTCGTTCTTCCCCGGCGCCCGCTTGAGGCTGGTGTCTTCCGGGTCCGGGGTGGCCGAGCGGTCCCGCTCCCCGTCCTTGAGATCGACCGCCCCGGGGACGGCCTGTTTTTGCGGTATGGGGCTCATGGCAAGACCTCCTTTGGATTGGGGAAGGCAACGCCCGTGCCTCAGGGCGGGAAGCGCTCCTCCGAGCGGCCGTCGAAGCCGGCCCCGTCCAGCCCGGCCTCCTCCTCCAGTTCCTCGCCGTCGTCCAGATCCACCTTGCCGGCGTGGTACACCGCCAGGCGGTTGTAGAGGGTCTTGAGGCTGATACCGAGGATTTCCGCCGCCTTGCGCTTGACGTTGCCGCATTCCTGCAAGGTGGCCTCGATCAGGCGCCGGTTCACGTCCTCCAGGGTGGTGCCGATGCGCACCGTCAGGATGGAGCCGCTACTGCTCTGGACGAAGGTCTCCGGCGCCAGCTCCACGTCGATGACGTCGTCGGACAGGATGTAGGCCCGCTGCACGTAGTTCTTCAGCTCCCGCACGTTGCCCGGCCAGTTGTGGGCGTAGAGGGCGGCGACGGCGGCGGGGGAGAAATGCTTGTTGGTGCCCTCCTCCTTGTTGAGCTCGTCCAGGAAGTGCTGGGCCAGGAGTTCCAGGTCGGTGCCCCGCTCCCGCAGGGGCGGCATCTGGATGGGGAAGACGTTGAGGCGGTGGTAGAGGTCCTCCCGCAGCTTGCCTTCGGCCACGGCCTTCTCCGGAGAGCGGTTGGTGGCAGCGATGAGGCGCACGTCGGCGGTGAGGGGCTCGTTGCTGCCCACCCGCATGAAGGTGCCGGTTTCCAGCACCCGCAGGAGCTTGACCTGGAGGTCCGGGCGCATTTCCGTGATCTCGTCCAGGAACAGGGTGCCCCGGTGGGCCTGTTCGAAGAAGCCCCGGTGCTGCCGGTCGGCGCCGGTGAAGCTGCCCTTCTCGTGGCCGAACAGCTCGCTTTCCATGAGCTGGGGCGCCACCGCCCCGCAGTTGACGGGCAGGTAGGGCTGGCGCTTCCTGCGGCTGAGGTCGTGGATGGTCTGGGCCGCCACCTCCTTGCCGGTGCCGCTCTCGCCCACCAGGAGCACGGTGGCCGAGGTGGGGGCGACCCGGGAAATCTGGTCGTAGAGCCGGTGCATGACCGGGGAGCTGCCCCGGAAATGGCCGAAGCGGCCGAGGCGGCGCAGCTCCTCCCGCAGCTCGCCGATCTCCTCGCGGAAATGCTGGGGCTTGGGGATGCGCTGGAGGATGCCCCGCAGGCGCTCCAGATCGATGGGTTTGACCAGATAGTCGGCGGCCCCGGCCCGCAGGGCGTCGATGGCGCTCTCGACGCTGGCGTGGCCGGTGATCAGCACCACCTGGGTGGAGTCCCGGGATTGCAGGTCAGCCAGTATCTCGATTCCCTGGCCGTCGGGCAGCAGGAGGTCGGTGAGGATGACTTCCGGGGTGGAACGGGTGAGATGGATCCGGGCCGCCCGCAGCGAATCGGCGGTGGCGGTGGTGAATCCTTCCCCCCTGACGAATTCGGTCAACCACTCGATGGTTTCCGGATCGTCGTCGACAAGCAGCACCTGGGGCATGTAGTTCCCTATTGCCGACGCGGCCTTGGACCGGCGCGCCAACGGAAGTTATTACCGGGGGAGTGAAAGAATTACCGTCTGACACGGCCCGAAACGGGCCGGTTCCCGCCCGGGGCCTGGGTTTCCGGCCGTCATTCCCGCCCGGAATGGCGCTCAGCCGTTGACGATGCGCCCGCCGTTGGGGTGGAGCACCTGGCCGCTCATGTAGGAAGCCCCCTCGGTGGCCAGGAAGACGTAGCTGGGGGCGACCTCGTCCGGCTGGCCGGGGCGCTTCAAGGGCGTGTTCTCGCCGAAGTGGGCGACGTGGTCGGGGTCGAAGGTGGAGGGGATGAGGGGCGTCCAGATGGGCCCCGGTGCCACGGCGTTCACCAGGATGCCCCGGTCGGCCAGGGCCAGCGCCAGGGAGCGGGTGAAGGCGACGATGGCGCCCTTGCTGGCGGCGTAGTCCAGGAGCCCGGGGCTGCCGGCGTAGGCGGTGATGGAGGTGGTGTTGATGATGCGGGCGCCGGGCTCCAGGTGGGGCAGGGCCGCCTTGACCAGGTGGAACATGGCGAAGATGTTGGTGCGGAAGGTGCGCTCCAGCTGCTCGGCCGAGATGTCCAGGATGCTCTTCTGGGGATGCTGCTCGGCGGCGTTGTTCACCAGTACGTCGAGGCGCCCGAGCTGGGCGATGACCTCCGCCACCAGGGCCTTGCAGCCCTCCTCCAGGCCCACGTCCACGGCGATGGAGACGGCCCGCTGGCCGCAGGCCTCGATGGCCTTGCGGGTGTCCCGGGCGTCCTCGCACTCCTCCAGGAAGGCGATGGCCACGTCGGCCCCCTCCTTGGCGAAGGCGATGGCGACGGCACGGCCGATGCCGCTGTCGCCGCCGGTGACCAGGGCGACCTTGCCCTTGAGGCGGCCGGTGCCCACGTAGTCCTCGGCGAAGGACCGGGGCCGCGGCGTCATTTCCTTTTCCCGGCCGGGCTGCCGGTCCTGGTGCTGGCGGGGCGGGCTCTGCTTCTCTCCGGACATGGAACATTCCTCGAGGGTCTGGGCGATGCCTGGGCCGGGCGCAAGGCCCATGCCCGTCCCGGCCGCCTCCCCCCGGGAACGCCCTTTGCTGGAAGATGGCTGTCCGTAGCCGGGCAAGCGGCACCTCTCGGTAGGACACCCTCGCCGGGCCTCCCCACTCCTGTGGCGGGAGCGTCCGGCGAGGCCCTGTTGGAGGACTCCATGGCCATCGACTGGAACGGCGTCTTCGCCCTCGGCCAATCGCCCCTGGAACTGATTGTCCGCGGCACCCTGGTCTACTGGTTCCTGTTCGCCGTCTTCCGCACCGTCCTCCAGCGCGACGTGGGGGCCGTCGGCATCGCCGACGTGCTGCTCCTGGTGATCGTCGCCGACGCCGCCCAGAACGCCATGGCCGCCGAGTACCGCTCGGTCACCGACGGCCTCATCCTCATCTCCACCATCCTCGGCTGGAACCTGCTCTTCGACTGGCTGGCCTACCGCTTCCCGCTCCTGCGCCGGCTCCTCCAGCCCCGGGAGATCTGCCTCATCCGCAACGGCAAGGTGATCCACCGCAACCTGCGGCGGGAATTCATCACCATCGAGGAACTCCAGGCCAAGCTGCGGGAGCACGGCGTGACGGACTTCGCCGAGGTGCGGGAAGCCTACATGGAGAGCGACGGGGCGGTGAGCGTCATCAAGCGCCAGGGCGCCAAGTCGGAGGGGGACGACGATGAGGACGCCTCCCCCAACCGGCCCGTCTAGGCCGTTCTAGCGGCGGCGGTCGGTCTCGGAGCGCTTTTGGCCGGGGGCCGGGGCGCGCACCGCGTCTTCCGGCAGGGGGGCCGAGCCGATCCAGAGGACGGCGCCGATCACCGCCCCGACGAAGAGGCCGAGGGAGGTCGAGAAGATCAGGATGGCCGCCGACAGGCTGCCGCCGGCGAAGTGGAGGGCGAGGATGGCGGAGGCGAAGAAGCCGATGATGGCCCCCTGCTCCATCTCCTGGTAGATGCTCGTCTGTTGGGGTTTGCCGCCCAGATCGCGCAGGCGCCGGTAAGTCCTGCCCAGGCGGGATCGTTGTAATCGTGTGTGGAAGTGTTTCATAGCCGGCTCCTTGCAGTTGCCGTTCCCGACCGGGGTCGGGTATCCGGCTTTGACGAAGCCAGTGCAAGTAAGTTTTTCCCGCCGCCGACAAAACTTACACGTCCGCACCTTCTCTCACCGCGCATCGCGGTGGCTCTCACCGGGCATCGCCATTGCAAAGGTGGGCAGCACCGATTTCCGCGACCAGGCCCACCCCATGAAACTAGCCCTCATCAGCGAACACGCCTCGCCCCTGGCCACCCTCGGCAGCACCGACAGCGGCGGACAGAACGTCTACGTCGCCAAGATCGCCCGCCAGCTGGCCCGCTTCGGCCACACGGTGGACGTCTTCACCCGCCGGGACAGCCCGGACCTGCCGCCCATCGTCACCTTCGAGAACAACGTCCATGTGATCCATGTCCCGGCCGGGCCGGAGCGCTTCGTCCCCAAGGAGGAGCTGCTGCCCTGGATGGACGACTTCAGCACCTGGCTGGTGGACTACTGTGCCCCGGCCTGGGCCCGCTACGACCTGGTGCACGCCAATTTCTTCATGTCGGGCCTGGCCGCCCTGGCCCTCAAGAAGGCCTACGGCACCCCCTTCGTCATGACCTTCCACGCCCTCGGCAAGGTCCGCCGGGTGCACCAGGGCAGCGCCGACGCCTTTCCCGTGAAGCGCCTGGCCATCGAGGAGGAACTGGTGGCCCGGGCCGACCGGGTCATCGCCGAATGCCCCCAGGACCGGGAGGACCTGGTCGGCCTCTACGGCGCCGAGCCCCGCCGGGTGGAACTGGTGCCCTGCGGCTTCGACCCGGAGGAACTGGGCCCCGGCCGCTCCCTCCTGCGCGCCGAGTTCGGCTTCGACGACAAGGATTTCGTCGTCCTCCAACTCGGCCGCCTGGTGCCCCGGAAGGGCATCGACAACGTCATCCGGGGCATCGCCGAACTGAAGCGCGGCCACGGCATCGACGCCAAGCTGCTGGTGGTGGGCGGCGAGTCGCCCGACCCCGACCCCGCCCTGACGCCGGAAATCGGCCGCCTGGCCGCCATCGCCCGGGAAGAGGGCGTCGCCGGCCAGGTCGTATTCACCGGCCAGCGCCCCCGCAGCCAGCTGCGGGACTTCTATTGCGCCGCCGATGTGTTCGTCACCACCCCCTGGTACGAGCCCTTCGGCATCACTCCCCTCGAGGCCATGGGCTGCGGCTGCCCGGTCATCGGTTCGGCGGTGGGCGGCATCCGGTACACGGTGATCGACGCGGTCACCGGCTACCTGGTGCCCCCCAACGACCCGATCCAGCTGGCCGAGCGCCTCGCCCGCCTGCACCACAACCCGGCCCTGTCCCGGGCCTTCGGCCGCGCCGGCATCCTGCGCGTCCGCTCGGCCTTCACCTGGCGACGGGTGACGGCGCAACTGGTGCGGGTCTACGCCTCCGTCATCAACCTTCGCGGCCAACGCCGCGCCGCCAGGATGGCCAGAACATGACCGTGATCAATCCCCTGACTTCCACCCGTTCCGCCGCCGCTCCCTTCCCCCTCGCCGGCCGCACCGCCCTCGTCACCGGCGGCGGCCGGGGGCTCGGGGCCGCCCTCTGCGAGGCCCTGGCCGTGGCCGGCGCCCGGGTGGCGGTGACCGACATCCGCGCCGCCTCGGCCGAGGCCCTGGCCGGCAACCTGGCCGCCGCCGGCCACGACACCCTGCCCCTGCCCCTGGACGTGGGGGACGAAGCCCAGGCCATCAGGGCCGTCGGCGCCGCCATCGAGCGCTTCGGGGCCCTCGACATCCTCATCAACAACGCCGGGGTGGACTACACCCTGCCGGTGGACGAGCTGACGGTGGCCCAGTGGGACCAGGTGATCGCCACCAACCTGCGGGGCCCCTTCCTCATGTGCAAGGCCGCCATCGAGCACATGAAGGGACGCCGGGCCGGCCACATCATCAATATCACCTCCACCGCCGCCCGCCGGGCCTGGCCCAACGCCTCCGCCTACCACGCCAGCAAGTGGGGGCTGCTGGGCTTCTCCCACGCCCTCCACGCCGAGCTGCGGCCCCACGGGGTCAAGGTGACGGCGGTGATCGCCGGCGGCATGCGCACCCCCTTCCTCCTGGACCGCTTCCCGGACATCGACCCGGCCGTGCTCCAGGAGCCCGCCGCCGTCGCCGGGGCCATCGTGGACGTGCTCTGCGTGCCCGGGGACAGCGTCATCCCGGAAGTGAGCATCCTGCCCATGGGGGAGACCTCGTGGCCATGAGCGCCCTGCGGCCGGCGGTATTCATCGACAAGGACGGCACCCTCATCCACGACGTGCCCTTCAACGTCGATGTGCGCAAGATCCGCTTCCGGGACGACGCCGGCCCGGCCCTGGCCCGCCTCCAGCGCCGGGGCTTCGCCCTGGTGCTGGTCAGCAACCAGTCCGGGGTCGCCCGCCAGCTCTTCGACGAGGCGGACCTGGAACCGGTGTGGGAGGCCATCCGGGAGCGCCTAGCCATCCATGACGTGCGGCTGGACGGCATCTATTACTGCCCCCACCACCCCCACGGCCCCCATCCCCGCTACGGCTTCCTTTGCTACTGCCGCAAGCCGCAGCCCGGCCTCCTCCTCCGGGCTGCGGCGGAATGCGGCATCGACCTCGCCCGCTCCTGGTCCATCGGCGACATCCTGGACGACGTCGAGGCCGGCCGGCGGGCCGGCTGCCGCACCGTGCTCCTGGACGTGGGTTCGGAAACCCAATGGCTGGCGAGCCCCTGGCGCCAGCCCCATTTCACCGCCGCCGGCCTGGCCGAGGCGGCCGACATCATCGTCTCCCAACCCGCCCTCTGCGAGCCGGCATGGACAACGTGAAATCCCCCACCGCCTGGGATAGCGCCCGGCGCATCCTGGCGGTGCGCCTCGACAACATGGGCGACGTCCTCATGACCACCCCGGCCCTGCGCGCCCTGCGCCGGCCGGGGCGCCACGTCACCCTGCTGGCCTCCGCCTCCGGCGCCACCGTCGTCCCCTTCGTGCCGGAAATCGACGGGGTCATCGTCGCCGCCATGCCCTGGCTGCCCCACGCCCCCACCGACCCGGACAGCCTGGCCGAAATGGTGGCCGCCCTGCGGGCCGAGGAATTCGACGCCGCGGTCATCTTCACGGTCTACAGCCAGAACCCCCTGCCCGCCGCCTTCCTGTGCTGGCTGGCGGGCATCCCCCTGCGCCTCGCCCACTGCCGGGAGAATCCCTACCACCTGCTCTCCGACTGGGTGCCCGACCCCGAGCCCCACGAGCAGATCCGCCACGAGGTCCGGCGCCAGCTCGACCTGGTGGGGACGGTGGGCTGCGTCGCCGCCGACGAGCACCTGTCCTTCCGGGTCTGCCCGGAGGACGCCGCCCGGGCCATCGCCAAGCTGCGCCAGTCCGGAGTGGACCCGGAGGGCCGCTGGATCGTGGTGCACCCCGGCGCCACCGCCCCGTCCCGGCGCTACCCGCCCGAGCACTTCGCCGCCGTCGCCGAGCGCCTGGCCGAGACGCCCCACGCCCAGCTGGTGTTCACCGGCGACGCCGCCGACCGGGAGCTGATCGACGCCATCATCGCCCGCATCCGCACCCCCGCGGTGTCCCTGGCCGGTCTCCTGAGCCTCGGGGAGCTGGGGGCGGTGCTGGCCCCGGCGGCGCTGCTGGTCGCCAACAACACCGGCCCGGTCCACATCGCCGCCGCCCTCGGCACCCCGGTGGTGGATCTCTACGCCCTCACCAATCCCCAGCACGGGCCCTGGCAGGTGCCGAGCCGCGTGCTCTACCACGACGTGCCCTGTCGCTTCTGCTACCGCAGCGTCTGCCCCCAGGGCCACCACGACTGCCTCCGTCTCCTGGACCCGCAGCGGGTGGCGCAAGCCGCCAAGGAGCTGCTGGAAATGGGGGCCGAACGCTCGGTGCCGGCCAGGTCCGGTTCTTAGGAGACCACCATGTACACCCTTGGCATCAATGCCGCCTACCATGACAGTGCCGCCTGCCTGGTGCGCGACGGGACCGTCCTCGCCGCCGCCGAGGAGGAGCGTTTCAACCGCATCAAGCACGGCAAGCGCCCGGTGCCCTTCTCGGCCTGGGAGCTGCCCTACCACGCCATCGACTACTGCCTGGCGGAGGCCGGCATCGGGCTCGCCGATGTGGACCACGTGGCCTATTCCTACGACCCGACGCTGCTGCCGGGCTGCCCGGAGGGGGACTGCCTGACCCTGCCCCTGGAGCCCTCGGCGGTCGGCGCCCAGGGCGACTGGGCCAGCCCCTGGGACCCCCTCTTCTATTCCTACGTGGTGAACGCCCCCCGCCAGCTGGTGGGCGGCGCCCCCCACCACCTCCAGGCCCGCTTGGCCGGCGCCGACCTGGATTCCTTCCGCTGGCACCCGGTGGAGCACCACCTGGCCCACGAGGCCAGCGCCTTCCTGGCCGCCCCCTTCGACGAGATGGCGGTGATGACCCTGGACGGCCGCGGCGAGCGCGCCACCACCACCCTGGGGCTCTGGCGCAACGGCCATTTCGAGCGCTACAGCCAGGTCGAGGTCCCCCATTCCCTCGGGCTGCTCTACGAGGAAGTCACCCGCTACCTGGGCTTCCTGCACTCCTGCGACGAGTACAAGGTGATGGCCCTGGCCTCCTACGGCCAGCCCCGCCACCTGGACTACTTCCGGGACATCCTGCCCTGGGACCAGGAGGGCGGCTACCGGCTGATCCCGCCCCAGCTCGAGGAGCGCTTCGGCCCGGCACGCCGCCGGGGCGAGCCCTTCGAGGAGCGCCACTACGACATCGCCGCCTCGCTCCAGAAGGCCCTGGAGGAGACGGTGCTGCACCTGGCCGCCTGGCTGCGGGACAAGAGCGGCACCTCCCGCCTCGCCCTGGCCGGCGGCGTGGCGCTCAACTGCGTCATGAACGCCCGCCTGCGGGACAGCGGCCTGTTCGAGGAGGTGTGGGTGCAGCCCGCCGCCGGCGACGCCGGCACCGCCCTCGGGGCCGCCCTCTGGGTGGACCACAAGCAGCGTGGCGGCCCCCGGCAGTGGAGCATGGACCACGCCTACCTGGGCCCGGCCTATGGCGATGAAGAGATCGAGCAGTCCCTCAAATGGGCCAAGCTGCCCTACCGGCGGCTCGACGACGTGGCCGAGGAGACCGCCGAGCTGCTGGCCCGGGACCGCATCGTCGGCTGGTTCCAGGACCGCATGGAATTCGGTCCCCGGGCCCTGGGGGCGCGCTCCATCCTGGCCTCCCCCATCGACCCCGCCATGCAGTCCCGCCTCAACGAACTCAAGGACCGGGAGGACTTCCGCCCGGTGGCGCCGGTGGTGCCCGAGGAGGTCATGGCCGACTGGTTCGTGAACGGCAATGCCAACGGCGGCAAGGCCCCCTTCATGCTCTTCGTGTACGAGGTGGACCCGGTGCGGGCCGCCTGCATCCCGGCCGCGGTGCACGTGGACGGCACGGCCCGGGTGCAGACCGTCTCCCCAACCACCAACCCCCGCTACCACCAGCTCCTCAAGGCCTTCGGCCGGCGCACCGGGGTGCCGGTGCTGATCAACACCTCCTTCAACGTCCGGGGCGAGCCCATGGTCTGCTCCCCCCGGGACGCCGTCGCCTCCTTCTACTCGACCCCCATCGACGCCCTGGTGATCGGCTCCTATCTGGTGGAGAAGAAATGACCGGCCCGCAAATTTCCGTGGTGGTCCCCACCTACCTGCGCCCCGACCTGCTGGAGCGCTGCCTGGAGGCCCTGGCCGCCCAGGACCTGGCGCCGGCGGCCTTCGAGATCGTGGTGGTGGACGACGCCCGCTCCGACGCCACCCGCTTCTACGTCGCCGACTTCGCCCGCCACCATCCCGGCGGGCCGCGGCTGCGCTACATCCGCCCCGCCGACGGCCACCGCGGCCCGGCCGCCGCCCGCAACGCCGGCTGGCGGGCCGCCACCGGCGAAGTCGTCGCCTTCACCGACGACGACACCCTGCCCAACCCGGACTGGCTCACCCAAGGCTGGCTGGCCATGGCCCCCGACACCATGGCGGCCTGGGGCCACGTCGTGGTGCCCCTGCCGGAATGCCCCACCGACGCCCAGCGCAACACCGCCGGGCTGCACGGGGCGGAGTTCATCACCGCCAACTGCTTCGTCCGCCGGCAGGCCCTGGAAGCCACCGGCGGCTTCGACGAGCGCTTCACCCGGCCCTGGCGGGAGGACTCGGACTTCTACTTCACGCTCCTGGAGCGGGGGATGAAGGTGGTGGGGGCACCGGACGCGGTGGTGGTGCACCCGGCCCGGACAGCACCGCCGGGGACCTGCCTGAAGCAGCACAAGAATCTCTTCTACGACGCGTTGCTCTACAAGAAGCATCCGGGGCTCTACCGGCAGAAGATCGCTGCGAAACCGCCGCTGCGGTACTACGCCATCGTGGCGGCCTTGCTGGCAGCGGTGGTGGCGACGATGGCCGGCTACCCGGGGGTTGCCGCCGGGGCGCTGGGGGTGTGGCTGCTGCTTACCGGGTATGTGGCCGTGCGGCGGCTGCGGGGAACCTCCCGGAGGTTCGTCAATGTGGCGGATATCGTGCTGACGTCGGCCGTGATTCCTTTGTTGGCGGTCTATTGGCGGCTGGCCGGGGCCTTCCACTTCCGGGTGGTGTTTGCGTGATTACCGCTCTTCGACCGCTGTTTTCCGCGCCTGACGCGCGTGTAACTTTCTTTTGTCTTGCCAAAAGAAAGTCACCAAAGAAAATGCGCGCCCGGCCTCGGGCCCCGGCTACGCCGGGGTGCCCTGCGCTACTCGGTCGGGCCGGGGGGCTGCGCAACTCGGGCCTGCGGCCCTCAGACAGTGCTCGCCCTTTTTCCCGGACCGCCCTCCGTTGCTCGGCCCTCAGCAGGGCAGAGGGGAAAACCCACCGTTGCTCAACCCGCCATGGCTTCAGGCTGCGTCCGGGGTTCCGGGCCCCCTTGTGGAGCGCCGAGCAACTCAGGGCGGCCGGGGGACGTCGGCTCGCGTTGTCTGAGCCGCAGGCGAGTTTAGCGAGCCGCCCGGCCGCCCGAGTAGCGCAGGGAACCCGGGCAACGCCCGGGCGCGCAACCAGGGGTCGCCTTTTCTTTGGTGACTTTCTTTTGGCGAAGCAAAAGAAAGTTACACGCCGGTCAACGGCGGA
>DATFAA010000160.1:0-52899 GCA_035255045.1 Rhodocyclaceae bacterium
GCCTCTCTGATTCGGAGCGCCGCAAATTGCAGCGCGAGCTGATCCTTTCTGGAGGAAGCCAGTTGGCGAGAATATTGCCGGCGGTTCTGGTGGACGACGTGTTGCGATATTTGGCCGAATTTCTCATTGCCCGCCCTGCTGTCGTGCATCTGTGGCAGGACTATACGAACGTGGCTGCCGGAGTGGCTGCGGTCTTTGCCGACGTGCCATGCATCGTTCTCAGCCAGCGGAGTCTGGCGCCCACCAGGTTTCAGTACGCTCAATCATTCCTGCGGCCGCTCTATCGTTTCCTGGCGGACCAGCCCCGTGTAGTGCTCACCAACAACAGCCGTGCCGGAGCGATCGATTATGCCCGATGGCTAGGCATCGATCCGGCGCGAATCCGCGTCGTGTACAACGGCGTGGACGACAACCTGGAAAGGGCGTCGTCCGAAGCCATGGCTGCCTGGCTGCGGCGACATGGCATGTCCGGGGGGACTCCGGTGGTGGGCGGTGTCTTGCGGCTCTCCGAAGAGAAGAATCCTCTGCTATGGCTGGAGGCCGTTTCCCTGGTGGCGAAACAGCATCCGCGGCTGTTGGCCATTCTGGTCGGCAGTGGAGCGATGCGCCAGGGTGTCATCGATCACGCCCAGACACTTGGCCTTGCCGGTCGTCTTCATCTGCTTGAGTCCGAGCCCGATGTCAGCTTGGCCATATCTGCTATGGATGTCCTCCTTCTGACCTCTCGTGTGGAGGGTACACCTAACGTACTGCTGGAAGCGGGACTCCTCGGTTGCCCAGTGGTCACGACGGCGGTCGGGGGATGTGCCGAGGCGGTTGACGACGGAGTGACCGGCTGGGTGGTGGAGGGAGCGACGCCGAATGCCTTGGCGGAGCGAGTGCTCGCGGTACTAGACGACCAGGCTTGGCGACATCGTGCCGCAAAAGAGGCTCCGCGTTTCGTTCGGGAGAGATTCGGCAACGCCCGAATGCTGTCGGAAGTCATCCATTGCTACCACTCCGCCCGGGATCCATCGCGTTTGCGGTCCCAAACCATCGGCAGGGCAGCCTCCGTTTGACGTGATGTTACATTAGCGCTATTTGTACCGCGGGCCTGCCGGCAAGCGGTGACTTCTGCGGATAGCATTCAATGTGTGGTATTGCAGGGCTTGTGGAGTTGGCTGCCGGTCGGGCGGCAATTGCCGACATCTGCCGCCGCATGACAGATTCCCTTATCCACCGCGGCCCGGACGGATCGGGCTGCTGGTACGAGGGTCCGGTGGCCTTGGGCCACCGTCGCTTGGCGATTGTCGATCTCACGGCGGCCGGCGCCCAGCCCATGCTTTCCGCTTGCAGCCGCTATGCCATTGCGTTCAATGGCGAAATCTACAACTGTCCCGCCCTGCGTGGTGAGCTCGAAGACACCGCTTACTTCCGTTCGGCGGTGGTTGCCTGGCGGGGGCATTCGGACACAGAGGTCCTGCTCGCTGCGATCGCAGCCTGGGGGATGGAATCGGCGCTGCAGCGCAGCGTGGGCATGTTCGCCATCGCACTTTGGGACCGGCAAGCGCAAGAACTTTGTCTGGCCCGCGATCGGTTCGGCGAAAAACCGCTCTATTACGGATTCGTGCAGGGTACCTTCGTTTTTGCCTCCGAACTGAAGGCGCTGCGTTGCCATCCGGCTTGGCGGGGGGAGATCGATCGCGACGCGTTGGCAGTCTATCTGCGCCACAACTATTTGCCGGCGCCGCACACCATACATCAAGGAATTCACAAGCTTCCCCCAGGCACCTTACTGAAGTTGTCCTCAGCTGACGGGGTGCCCACGACGACTGCATACTGGTCGCTACGGGAGGCGGTGGAGCGGGGATTGGCCAATCCTTGGCGCGATGGCGTATCGGTGGCTGAGGAGGAACTGGAGCGATTGCTTGGTGAAGCGGTCGCCGGACAGATGCTGGCCGATGTGCCCCTGGGAGCTTTCCTTTCCGGAGGCATCGATTCCTCCACCGTGGTGGCACTCATGCAGGCGCGGAGCTCGAGGCCTGTACGGACGTTCTCGATCGGCTTTGCCGAAAGCGGCTTCGACGAAGCACCCTACGCCCGCGCCGTGGCGGCTCACCTTGGCACGGAGCATTGCGAGCTCTACGTCACCGCCAAGGATGCGCTTGCCGTTGTGGATGAACTGCCTGCGGTGTACGACGAGCCCTTCGCGGATTCATCCCAGATACCAACTCTGCTGTTGTCACGGTTGGTTCGGCGGCATGTCACCGTCGCCTTGTCGGGGGACGGCGGCGATGAGCTGCTGGGAGGGTACGAGCGCTATCCCTACGCCCTGGACATCTATCGGCGGCAGACACGGCTTCCGCGCTCTATGCGCCGTGCGCTGGCAGCCGGCCTATGCAGTGTCAGCCCGGCGGGCTGGGATCGCTTCGCGAAAGCCACGCGTCCGCTCTTGCCCCAGCGCTATGCGGGAATCCGAGAGGTCGGCGCCAAGGCCCACAAGCTGGCGGGAATGCTCGGGCGCGATGACCCGGTGACCGTCTACCGCGACCTCGTCTCCCATTGGCAGGAGCCGGGCAAAGTCGTTCTCCAGGCCAGCGAAAAGCCGACCGTGTTCGCCGGCGGTGCAGAATTCGCCAGACGCCATGGATTCCTCAACGCCATGCTGTATCTCGACTACGCAAGCTATTTGCCTGACGACATCCTGGTCAAGGTCGATCGTGCCGCCATGGCGGCCAGCCTGGAAACTCGGGTGCCGTTCCTCGATCACCGGCTTATTGAGTTTGCCTGGCGCTTGCCGGCATCGATGAAGCTCTCGGGCAGGACCGGGAAATGGCTGCTGCGCCGGGTCCTGGGGCGCCATGTTCCAGTGGCGTTGTTCGAAAGGCCGAAGATGGGTTTTGGCATCCCCCTTGGGCAATGGCTGCGCGGCCCCCTGCTAGATTGGGCGGAATCCCTGCTGGACGCGGGCCGCTTGCGCCAGGAGGGGTATTTCGATGCGACCACAGTGCGTTCCGTCTGGGAAGCCCACGCGGCCGGTCGGGCCGATCACCAGTATCTGCTATGGGATGTGCTGATGTTCCAGTCGTGGCTGGAGAGAACCAAGCAGTCGAGCAGCTAGCCGAGCCGCCTGGCCAATAGGTGCCGGATCAGGCGACGGGTCAGGGGGCGGCAAGAAGGTGCAGGGGCCCCAGCCATTTCATGAAGCGGACCTCCCTGAGCAGCACGAGATGCTTCTCATGGATTTTTCGGCCGCCGTCCACAAATCGACGCCGTGATCCCGCAACTGGTCGAACCTCTTGCGTGCCAGCAATGTGCCCAGCGTCTCGGCGCTGAAGGCCCTGACATGCTGCCAGCGGTGGAAAGGAACCGCAGGCCGGGCAATAGGCCGAGTTGAGATCCAAGTCTTCCCGGTTGGGAGTGGTGGTTATGAGGACGCCTCCCCGTCTGACCGCGCTCTCGATCCGCTCGATGATGTCATCCATTTCGCTGTCGAGGACATGCTCGATGACCTCCACCATCAGGACCACATCAAACACCTGCCGGAAGTAGCCGGAGGCGATGCCGAGGAAATCAGGAGTATCCTGACCAGCTCGCCATTGCCAGCGCCGAAATCCAGGCAGCGGGTACCCGGCGGCAGATATTCGGCGATGGCTTCGATCAGCTTGTTACCGGCCTGTTTGGCGAAGGAGATTTCTTCCAGGCGGGGGGGCGAAACACCATTCCAGAATCGATTCACCAGCGGCCTATCCCAATCGACCCGTTGCATGGCTTTCTTCTCCTACAATTCAGAAATGATGTTGTCGGCGGATATTTCTGCAATTGTACCGGCGGTGAACCGGCCAGCCGTGGCGCCAATCGCATGCCTGCTGTCTTCGCGGCGGCAAATGCCTCAAAATATTCGCTGCGGCCGTAATCGCCGCAAAAGTCACAGCTGCCTCGGGATGCCTCTTCCTTGCCCACTAGAATACTGATCGTCATCACCGGCCTGCAGGTTGGCGGGGCAGAAACCATGTTGTTCCAGCTGCTCACCCGTTGGAGCGCGGCACTGGCGCCCATCGTCGTTTCGCTGACGGATGTCGGGCGACTGGGGGACGAACTCCGCCGGCGCGGAGTACGAGTCGAGGCGCTTGGAATGAACACTACCGGGTTCCTTCCCGGCCTGCTCAAGCTCTATCGTCTGTGCCGCGATGAAAAGCCTCGGGCGGTCTTCACCTGGCTTTACCATGCCGATCTTGTGGGCGGACTGGTAGCGCGGCTCGCCGGTTGCCGTACGATCGTCTGGAACGTCCGGAACACCGTGATTCCCTGGGGGGCCGCCCGGTGGCACGTCCACGTCGCTGCCCGCCTGTGCGCCATGCTGTCCTGGTGGCTTCCTCGGAAGATCCTGTGCTGCTCCACCAGAGCCGCCGCTGCCCACGGAAAAATCGGCTATCGGCGCCAGCTCTTTCAAATCCTCCCGAACGGCTTCGATGCCGATCGCTTCCGACCGGACCCCCATGCCAGGCGGAATCTGTGTCGCGAATTGGGAATTCCGGATCATTGCTTCGTCGTCGGACGGATAGCGCGCTTCGATCCGCAGAAGGACTACGCCTCGTTTCTAGCAGCGGCAGCCCGATTACATTCCCTGTTGCCAGACAGCCGCTTCGTCCTGGTGGGCAAAGGGGTCGATGGGGAAAATTCCGAAATCTGCGCCGACATCGAGCGCCTGGGCCTGGGCGGAGTAGTCTTCCTGCTGGGGCACCGGGACGATATGCCGGCGCTGATCGCGGGACTCGACCTGATGGTCAGCTCGTCCATCGCCGAAGCGTTCCCCAATATCCTCGGCGAAGCGATGGCAGCCGGGGTGCCATGTGTGGCAACGGATGTAGGTGACTCTGCAGAACTGCTGGGGGAGTGCGGCACCATCGTTCCACCGGGGGAACCCGCAGCGCTGGCCGAAGCGTGCTTGGAAATGCTCAGGTGCGACCGGGGTGTCCTTCGCGACCTGGGCATGCGGGCGAGGGCGCGCGTAAGTGAGCGCTACGACCTGTCGGAAATCGCTCGGCGATACGAAATGCTGCTGCTGGACGTCGCTCGCGGAGGCGCTGACCGATGGACATGACCTTCCCGCCGCCAAGGCACATCGTCCTGAACGGCAATCTATGCTGGGATTTCTGGAACTACCGGCCGGGCATCGTGCGCGCCCTGCTTGCCGCGGGGTACAGGATCACCGTTCTGGCGCCCCTCGACGATACGCGGCCGCGAGTCGAAGCGATGGGAGCCGCCGTGTACGGCATCGATTTCGATCGGGGTTCCATGAATCCCGTGGCCGACCTGCGGTTGATTCAACTGTACCGGCAGGCGTTGTCCCGCTTGCGCCCGGACATGGTCATCAACTTCGGGATCAAGCCGGTCATCTACGGCGGACTGGCGGCAAGGTGGTGCGGGATTCCTGCTGCCGCGGTGGTCACCGGCCTAGGCAGCGCATTCATCCGAGGTGGTTGGCTGAGCCGCCTGGCGAGCGGCCTGTACCGGGTCGGCCTGGATAGTGCGAAAGGGGTCTTCTTCCTCAATCCGTACGATCGCGATTTCTTTCTCCACAAGGGCGTCGTAGCCGAGGGGAAGACCCAGGTGCTGCCGGGCGAGGGAGTCGATGTCTCCCATTTTGCGCATAGACCGCTGTCCGCGCTCTCCCCAGATGTGAGGCGTTTTCTCTTCGTCGGCCGCCTATTGCGCGACAAGGGCATCTTCGAATACGTCCGGGCCGCCGGGCACGTGCGTCGACAGTACCCCGATGTTCGCTTCCAGGTGCTGGGCAGCCTCGATCCCCACAATCCCAGTTCCATAACCGAACAGGAACTGTCGGCCTGGATCGCAGCCGGCGATATCGACTACCTGGGGCGCATCGAGGACGTTCGACCTTCCATCGAGGCTGCCCACTGCGTGGTCCTGCCTTCCTACCGTGAAGGTTTGCCGCGGGCTTTGCTGGAGGCCGCAGCCGTGGGCCGTCCTCTGCTCGCCTCCGATGTGCCGGGCTGCAGGGATATCATCATGGAGGGCGAGAACGGGTGGTTCTGCCGGCCGGGCGACGTCGCCCATCTGGCCCAGCGTCTGGTAGATGTCATCGAAACCGATCCGTCCGTGCTGGCCGCTATGGGAAGGCGGGCCCGGGAACTCGTCTGCGAAAATTTTGCGGACCAGGTAGTAGCGCGGCATTATCTCGACTTCCTGGCGGCTCAGTTGCCGCATGCCGTAAATACTTAGCCACGCGGAGCAACATTGCTGCATATCATTGTTCTCGCCACGTTTGTCTCATGGGGCATGACGACGGTGCTTCTGTACTGGCACCATCATCGTCGGGGCGAATCCCACAGCCTCCTGCCACAGCGACTCGAGCGGGAAGCGCAACGGTACCATGCGGGACAGACACCGCGCCTGGGCGGTTTCGCCATTGTCCTCGGATTCGCCGCTGGCCTTGCCTGGTCGGCCTGGAAGGATTGGGCTTATCCCGGCTGGTTCGGGCTCGTCCTGCTCTGTGTCATGCCGGCCTGGGTGGCAGGGATGTGGGAGGATGTGGCCCGTCGCGCCAGCATCGGTACGCGGCTGCGGCTGACGCTGCTGGCAGCCGGACTGGCGGTTCTGCTGCTCGGCATCCGCATCGTCAGGCTGGATATACCCTTCGTCGACGACGCGCTTCTCCGCTGGCCCCTATTTTCTGTGGTGCTCACCATCGTGGCCGTGGGCGGACTGCCTCACGCTATGAACATCATCGACGGGTTCAACGGCTTGGCAGGCATGGTCGCCCTCATGATTCTGTCAGCCCTCGGCTACGTTGCCTTCAAGCTCGGCGATTCCGCTGTCCTCGCCATTTGCCTTTCCATGGGGGCGAGTACGGTCGGCTTTCTGCTCTGGAACTATCCCCGCGGCCTGATTTTCGCTGGCGACGGGGGTGCCTACCTGTGGGGCACAGTCATCAGCCTAGTGGCCGTCCTCCTGGTGGGGCGGCATCCGGAGGTGTCGCCTTGGTTCCCCATGCTGCTGTGCATCTACCCGGTATGGGAGACCCTGTTTTCGGCTTACCGCAAGGGAGTGCTGCGGCGACGCTCGCCGATGCAGCCTGACGGCCTGCATTTCCACATGCTGGTGTACAAGCGGCTGGTACGCTGGATGGTCGGCTCCCGCGACGCCCAGCAAGTCCTCAGCCGCAATTCCCTCACCGCGCCGTATCTCTGGGCTATCGCCCTGGTTTCCGTGGTGCCAGCCCTGCTGTTCTGGAACAACACGCCCGCGCTCATCGCGGGGTGTGCGGGATTCGTGGCCCTCTATCTGTGGTTATACCGGCAGCTGATCCGGTTCCGTGCGCCCAAGTCGTTGCTCATCCGCCGTGCCCCGAACAGCTGAGCGGCGCCTCATCCGGCCAAATCCGCCCCCATCACCCCCCTCAACACCGTCTGCGTCTCCCCCTGTCTCACCCGGTTGGTAAACCACCACACCGCCCCTTTCTTGATGGTCCAGTCCGCCTCCTCGCCGGAGAGCAGCAGCGACGCCATCCTGCCCAGCGTCGGCTGATGGCCGACGATCATCACCGACCCGCCAGCGCTCGGCCAGCCCGAGACAGCCACCAAGTCGGAGACGCAGGCGTCCGGCCCCAGCTTCCGGTGGGTCTCGAAGGGCAGGTCGAGGGCCTTGGCGGTCTGCTGGCAGCGCACCGCCGGGCTCACCAGGATGCGCAGGTTCTTGGGCTTGCGGTCCTTGAGCCATTGCGCCATAGCCTTGGCCTGCTTCTCGCCGCGGCCGGTCAGGCGGCGCTGCAGGTCGTTGTTGCCGTCTTCGGCTTCGGCATGGCGCCAGAGCAATAGATCCATCGTCGTCTCCTCGGAAAAGTGCGCCATGCTGCCGGAGGAATGTTTCAGAGATCTTTCCACGGCGCCTTCTGGGTCAGCCAAATGTCCAGGCTGTCCGGCAGTTCGGCCAGGAGGAGGGCGTGGCGGCCGGCCAGCCAGCCCTGCACCGGCCCGGAGGTGCGTCCCCCCAGTGCCTCGGCGATTAGCGATTCAGCCGTCACATGGTCGTTGATGAGCCCCAGTTCCCCCTGTAGCTGGGTCAGGGCGGCGAGATAGGGGGACAGTCTCTGCTTCGGCAGCAGGGGGGCGAAAAATTCCAGGGCGTAGCGCAGCCTCTTGAAGCGGATGCGCATCCGGTGGCGCTCGGCGGCGTCCAGGCTGCGGTGCCGAGCCGCCAGTTTGCGGGTCTTGCGGGCGTGGCTCCGCAGGCGGTCGCGGGCGAATTCCGGCACGGTGCTGCCCGGATTGTCCGGCAGCGCGAGGAGGGCCGCGGTGAACTCGACCAGCAGACGGGAGTACTCCGGCAGCACCACCATCGCCGCCACCGCGGCATGGGCGCTGCGGGCCCGGCGGCGACCTTCCCGCTCCAGGCGGCGGGCACTGCGGTCGTCGGGAAAGGCGGCGAGGATGGGGGGCAGGGTTTCCTCGACGAAGACATCCCAGTTGCGGGCGTTGCCCAAGCCGGATGCGAGGGTGCGCCAGGCCTGGCCGTAGGCGTCGACGAAAGCGCCGGGCAGGACCGGGGCGAACAGCCGCATGGCGGAACGCATGCGGCGCAGGGCGACCCGGGCCTGGTGCACGAACTCCGGGTGGCCGCCGTGGGCGACGCCGGCTTCGTTGCGCTGGAGATGCTCCAGGCAGCCGAGGGCGATGGTGCGGAAGGCCTCCACCGGCGTCATTTCGGCCGACACGGGCAGGGGCTTGGCCTTGAAGGGCGCCGCCGGCTCGTCGGCGAAGAGCCTATAGCCGCGCTCGGCCTTGCTGGCGACGCTGGGGTGGAGGTGGAATTGCGTCTGCAGTTCCCGGGTCAGGGCAAAGAGGTCGGCGACCTCGCCGCTGACCAGTTCAAGCTCTACTTCGCACAGGGGCGCCTGGCGCCCCTGGCTGGCGGCCCGGCCCTTGTCCAGGGCGATTTCGATGCTGGAAGCGCCGTAGGCCACGGTCCAGGCGGTGCGCTGGAAGTCGGTGGTGAACACCGGTACCAGCGACGGCGCGGCCGCCTCCAGTTCGGCTCGCAGTTCCGGCGCATCCACCGGGGCGAAATCAAAGATGCCGGGGACGGCCGGGTATTCCCATTCGCTGCGCATGGCCAGGCCGCCGCTGGCCGGCTCCGCCGATTTGACGGTGAGCAGCCATTGCCAGCCGATCTTGCGGAAGCGCAGGGCAACCCGCTTCTTCTTGAGCAGCAGGTCGGGGGTGTCGTAGTAGGTGTTGAGGAGCCGCCGCCGCTTGGCGGGCTGGCCGGCGATCAGGGGATGCTCCGGCAGGGCGCGGGCTTCCTTGGAGGAGAGCGTCAGCTTGAGCTCGATTTCCGTTGCCATGAACGGTTTGGCCGGGACTGGAAAGGGGCGATTATGGGCCCGCCCCGGGGCAACTGCAAACGCGGCCGGCTGCGGCCAGCCTCACTCGTCGTGGGAGCGCAGCTTGTCGATGTCGGGGATGTGGATCCGGCGGCCTTCCACCACGATCAGCCCGAGCTCGGAGAGCTCGTGGAGGATGCGGGAGAAGTGCTCCTGGGTCAGGTTGAGGCGGGAGGCGATGATGCCCTTGTTGGTGGGCAGGGTGATGACGATATTCTTGAGATGCTCGTCGTCGGGGATTTCCCGCAGCAGGTAGCCGATGATGCGCTGCTTGCCCGAATGCATGGAATAGGATTCCACGTCGGTGATGAGCTGGTGCAGGCGCATGGCCATGCCGGCGATCATCTTGCGGCAGAGGGTGGGGTCCCGCTCCAGCTCTTCGAATATGACCGACTTGGAGATATGCAGCAGCAGGGAGTCGGAAAGGGCCTGGGCGAAGACGATGTAGGGCTTTTCCATGAACATGATGGCTTCGCCGAAAGTCTGCCCCTGGCTGAGGATCTCCACCACCTTCTCGCTGCCTTGGGCGGAGGTGAAGGCGAGCTTCACCTGGCCGTAGACGATGAGATGGAAGCCGTTGCAGCTGTCGCCCTTGTGGAAAAGGATGTCGCCCTTGCTGGCATGGATTTCCCGGGTGCCGCGGGCAATGCGGGCAATTTCCTCGGGGGCCAGGCCGTTGAACAGGGGTACATGGGACAGCAGGGCTTCGATATTGATGGCGTGGGAACCGTGCATAAATGCGTTCGTCAGGTCAGGATCGGCGCATATTCGCACTGCCCGGGCGGGTTGGCAAGATCGCGGTGCCCTATTGGCGCGTCAGCTGGGCATAGAGCAGGGGCAGGCGGCGGGGCAGGTCCTCGGGCTTGCGGATGACGCAGAAGCCGGCCGGGCCGAAGATGTAGGGCAGATAGGCGCCGGCTTCCCGGTCGATGGTGACGCAGAAGGGCATCAGCCCCTGGCGCCGGGCCTCGATCACCGCCATGCGGGTGTCCTCGACGCCGTAGCGGGAATCGTAGAGGTCCAGGTCGTTGGGCTTGCCGTCGGTGATGAGCAGGAGCAGCCGCCGGCCGGCCGGCTGTTCGGCCAGGATGCGGGCCGATTGCCGCAGGGCCGCTCCCATGCGGGTGTAGTAGCCCGGCTTCAGGGCCAGGATGCGGGCCCGGGCGGCGCCGTCGTACTTGGCGGAGAAGTCCTTGAGCAAATGGAAGCGGACGTTCTGGCGCTTCAGGGACGAGAAGCCGTAGATGCCGAAGCGGTCGCCGGTGGCGGTCATGGCCTCGGCGAAGAGGAGCAGGGAGTCCCGGATCACATCGACCACCCGGTGGCTGTCGGAAATCCAGGCGTCGGTGGACATGGACAGGTCGGCCAGGAGTAGGCAGGCCAGATCCCGCTCGCAGCGGGCCTGGGCCAGGTAGCCACCGGTTTCCGGGGTGTGGCCGCTGGCCCGGTCGGCGTGGTTGCGGACGCAGGCGTCCACGTCCAGTTCCGGGCCGTCGGGCTGGGCCTTGAGCCAGCGCCGCTGGGGGGCGAGGGCGGCGAACTGGCCGCGCAGCCGCTTGGCGGTGGCGGCGAGGGCCTCGGGCAGGGCGGCGCTGCCGGCATCCTGGGCGATCATGGGCTGCAGGCGGCAGTGGTCGGCCAGCAGCTGGGCCTTGCGGTAATCCCACTCGGGCAGGGGAATGCCGGGCCCCAGGGGGGCGTCGTCCTCGGCGGCGGAGGGCAGGTCCAGGTCGAACTTGACCCGGGAGGCGCTGGTCTGGCCATCCCGCACCAGGGAGAGCTGGTCCAGGTCCTTGGCGGCATTGCGGGCGTTGGGGTCGGGGTCCTCGTCGTAGGCCCGGTTGACCCGCACGTACTCGGCCCAGGTCGGCAGGCTCTCGGCCCGGAACATCATGATCAGGGGGTTCTTGTTGTCCGGCGCTTCCACCTGTTCGGCCTTGTAGGCCTCCTTCTCGGATTCGGGGCTGCCGCCCCCTTCGGGGGGCAGTTCCTCGCCGGCCTCGCCCACCTTGCCGGCGGCGCGCTCCGGCGCCTCCATCAGCCACAGGAGCACCGGCTGAGGCGGCTTGGACTTGCGGGAGGTGAGGGGCGGCAGGCCGTCCACGCTGCCCGGTGCGGTCAGGGCCTGGCGGATGGCGTTTTCCTGGCCGGCCTCGTCCGGTTCCATGCGGGCCGGGTCCAGGCGCTCGGCCAGGTGGGCTCGCACGAGGCGCTCGTAGCGCGGCTTGAGGCCGGGGTAGTCGCGCAGGGCGGCCAGGGTGGCGCGCTGGTTGCGGACGAACCAGGGGCGCTCGGGTGCCTCGTCGCTGGCGGCCAGGGCGGCCAGCCACAGGTAGAGGTCCCGGTTCAGGGATTTTTCCGGGAAGGCGGCGATTTCCGGCGGCAGGCGCAGGGTTTCGGAGTCGCGCTTGGCCAGGGCCGCCTTTTCGCCGCTGCCGGCCAGGCGCTGCAGCCAGCGCCGGCGGGCGCCGTGGCTTTCCGACACGGCGGCGGCCACCTTGAGGCCCGGGTCGCCCCCGAAGGCCCGGAACAGAATGCCCGCCGTCTTCTCCACCTCCGGCAGGCGCACGGCCGCGTCGGGATAGACTCCGCCCGCCGCCTTGGTGATCCAGTTGTGCCAGAGCTTGCCGACCAGCTCTTCCATTATTGCCTTCCTCCAGCGTCCTCATCGGTCTTTGACAGCGCCGAGAAGCGGGCCTCATTCTGCCGCGCCTCCTCGTCCTTGACCCAGCGCAGCAACGGACCCTCGGGATGGTCCCGGTTCACGGTGCCGCAGGCGGAAACGCACTGGCCGCACTGGGTGCAGGCGAACATCCAGCGCTTGACGTTGCGGGGCTTCAGGCGCATGGGGCAGACGGCGTCGCAGGCGCTGCCCTGGCCGCCCAGGCAGTCGGCGCAGTCCTTGAGGCGTTCCCGCTCGAAGCCGACCACCATGGCTTTCTTGTTGGCCATCCAGCCGATGCTCTGGAAGATACCGATGGCGCAGGCGTAGCGGCAGAAGAGGTGGCGGGCGAAGAGGAATTCCAGGCTCAGTACCGTCGTCGCCGCGGCCAGGAATATCACCTCGTACTTGTAGAGGGAGAAGGTGAACAGGCCGTGGTACACCTGGAAGGGAGGCATCAGGTAGGTCAGTCCCACCACGGCCCAGGCGAAGGCGAAGGCGACGGCCGCCGGCACCACCAGCAGCCAGTAGCGGCGGTCGCGCACGGCCGGGGTGCCGTCCGGCTCCCAGGGGGGAGTCTTGCGCTTGTCCCAGATGGAATGCTTGCCGCTGGCGGTGAGCATCAGGCGGTTGATGGTCTCCACCACGGAAAAGTGGGGGCACAGCCAGCCACAGTAGAGCCGGCCCCACTTCCAGGCGACGCCGACGATGAGGCCGATGAGGCCGAGCACCGGCAGGAAGAGGAAGAGGACGATGTTGAAGCCCGCCTGCAGCGAGCTGATGCGGCCGGCCAGGAGGTCGTCCCGACCGAGTTCCCAGGCCATGGTCAGGAAATAGGCGTGGTTCTCCACCAGGTCATAGCGGAAGAGGTCGAACAGGGGCGTCACCGTGAACAGGGTGAAGAATCCCATCTGCGCCAGCAGGCGGTAATGTTGAAGAGCGGGTTTTTTCATGCTTCGTCGGGGCCGATCAGCGGGTAGCGCCAGGTCTGGCCCGCCATGGCCCGGGAAAGGCCGAAGATGCCGAACAGCACCAGGGTTGAATGGATGCAGGTGAAATAGACGATGACCAGGACCCAGGTCCATTCCCAGTCGAGGCCGCCCAAGGCGATGAAGATGGCCGACAGGGAGACGATCAGGATGCCGCCGTAGAGGCTGACGAAGGTCGTCTGGTGCAGGTGCTGGCGGGCCAGGGCGGGGGCGCTGGTCCGGTGCCGGCGCCACAGCCAGAAGAGAAACCCGAAGGCGATTCCCGGCACCACGAGCAGATTCGCCAGGTACAGGGATTCGGCGGCAACCGCCAGCCCCTGGCCGGGGGCCACCGCCTCGCCGCCGGATTTATCTTCCGAAGGTGGCATTGATGATTTCCATCAGGGCGTCCGCCGTCTCGTCGTCGTCGGTGAGGCTTTCCACCAGGGCTGCGCGGCAGGCTGCCGCCACGTCGAAGCCCGACTTGATGAGGGTGGCCGCATAGACCAGCAGCCGGGTGCTCGCCACTTCCTCCAGATCCCGGTCCTTGAGGGCCCGGAAGGACTTGCCGATGCCCACCAGGCGCTTGGCCAGGTCGGCGTCGCAGCCGGTTTCGCCGATGAGGATGGACTGCTCCCGCTCGCTGCTCGGGAAATCGAAGCGCATGGAGACAAAGCGCTGGCGGGTGGAGGGCTTCAGGCCCTTGAGGAGATTCTGGTAACCCGGGTTGTAGGACACCACCAGCATGAAATTGGGGGGTGCCTCCAGGGTTTCGCCGGTACGGTCGATGGGCAGGATGCGGCGGTCGTCGGCCAGGGGGTGGAGCACGACCGTGGTGTCCTTGCGGGCCTCCACCACCTCGTCCAGGTAGCAGATGCCGCCTTCCCGCACCGCCCGGGTCAGGGGGCCGTCGCACCAGTAGGTGCCCTGGTCGGAGATCAGGTGGCGGCCCACCAGGTCGGCGGCGGTGAGGTCGTCGTGGCAGGCCACGGTGTAGAGGGGCAGGCCCAGGCGGGCGGCCATGTGGGAGACGAAACGGGTCTTGCCGCAGCCGGTGGGGCCCTTGATGAGGAGGGGCAGGCGATCCCGGAAGGCGTGCTCGAAGAGGGCGATCTCGTTGCCGGAGGGCTCGTAGAAGGGCAGGGCATGTTCAGTCATTTGAGGCTGATCCAGTAGGCAATCAGAATGAGGCCGGAGACCAGGATGAGCCAGCCTTCCAGGACGAGGCGCCACATCAGGGGAGCGTGCCGCAGCTCCATGAAGTCGAGGATGATCAGCCGTCCCTTGACGAAGGCGATGGCCAGCATGGCGAGGATGGCGGCGGTGCCGGCGGCGCCGCTCTCACCCAGCCACCAGGTGATGCCGGTGGCGACGAGAAGGACGAGCCAGGCGCGGTTGGCGGGGTTCAGGAAGAAGGTACTCATCGCATTACATAGACCAGGGGGAAAAGGACGATCCACAGCAGATCCACCATGTGCCAGTAGGCGGCACCGCTCTCCAGGCCGTGGGCATCCCGGCTGCTGTAGGCGCCCTGGCGTGTCTTCACCCACAGGATCCCGAGGATGACCATGCCCAGGATGACGTGCATGAAGTGGAAGAAGGTGAGGGAGATGTAGAACATGTAGAAGGTGTTGGTCGACAGCGAGATGCCGGCGCCGAACTTGGCGGCGTATTCGAACACCTTGATGACCAGGAAGCCGGCGCCGCACAGGAAGCCGAGGCCGATGTAGCGGCTGGCGGCGCGGCTGTTGTCCCGGTGGGCCGCCTGTACGGCCAGGACCACGAACCAGGAGCCGGTGACCAGGAGCAGGGTGTTGATGGCTCCGGCGTTGCGGTCCAGGGTTTGCTGGTAGAGATTGAACATCTCTACGTTATGTGCCCGGGCGAAGGCGTAGGAACCGAAGAAGACGGCGAAGGCCAGCATCTCGGCAAGAATGAAGACCCAGATGGCCAGATCGCCGGGCAGGCGCTTGGCGGACGGGGCTTCGACAGGGAGCGTTGCGGTGATCGTGTTCATGGGCAAATGATAGTGACTGCTATCTGGGCGGACCTTGATCTGACCCAAAAAAGAAAAAAGGCGCGGATCTTTCGACCCGCGCCAATCATTACGTGGAGGATGGCTTTACCTAAGCGGCCTTCTCTTCCTTGCCGCCTACGAAGAAGCTGACGATGTAGATCACGAGGCCGATCAGGAACACCACGCCGGTCCATTCACGCATCCAGTAGAAGAGGGCGATCTTCTCCTGGGCCACCATGAAGGGCATCGGCGTGTCGGAGGCCCGTTGCAGCCAGACCTGAAGGATGCCGGCGGCGGTCAGGAACAGGGTGATGAACACGATGGAGATGGTCATCAGCCAGAAGCTCCACATTTCCAGGACCTGGGACTTGTTGCTGTTGGCGGCACGGCCCCGCAGGATGGGCATGGCATAGGAGATCATGCACAGGTTGACCATCGCGTAGGCGCCGTAGAAGGCCATGTGGCCGTGGGCCGCGGTGATCTGGGTGCCGTGGGTGTAGTAGTTCACCGGCGCCAGGGTGTGCAGGAAGCCCCAGATGCCGGCGCCCAGGAAGGCCATCACGCCGGTGCCCAGCGCCCACAGCACGGCAGCCTTGTTGGGATGCTCGCGGCGGCGGCGGTTCACCATGTTGAAGGCGAACACGGTCATGGCGAAGAAGGGGATCGGCTCCAGGGCGGAGAAGATGGAACCCCACCACTGCCAGTATTCCGGCGTGCCGATCCAGAAGTAGTGGTGACCCGTGCCGATGACGCCGGTGATGAGGGTCAGGGTGATGATGACATACAGCCACTTCTCGATCACTTCCCGGTCGACGCCGGTGGTCTTGATCAGCACGAACGCCAGCATGGCGCCGAGGATCAGTTCCCACACGCCTTCAACCCACAGGTGCACCGTCCACCACCAGAAGAACTTGTCGAGGACGACGTTCGCCGGGTTGTAGAAGGAGAACAGGAAGAACACGGCCAGACCCCAGAGGCCCAGCAGCAGGACCATGGAGATGGAGGTCTTCTTGCCCTTCAGCACGGTCATGCTGATGTTGAAGAGGAAGGCCAGGGCGACGATGACGATGCCCACCTTGGTGATGAGGGGCTGTTCCAGGAACTCCCGGCCCATCGTTTCAAGGATGTTGTTGCCGGTCCACTCTGCCAGGGTGGCGTAGGGCACCAGCAGGTAGCCCGCCACCGTGAGCGCCGCCGCCACCAGGAAGATCCAGAACATGGCCAGCGCCAGCTTCGGGCTGAACAGCTCGGTTTCCGATTCCTCGGGGATCATGTAGTAGGCGGCACCCATGAAGCCCATGAGCAGCCAGACGATGAGGGCGTTGGTGTGGACCATGCGGGCCACGTTGAAGGGAATGTGCGGGAACAGGAAGTCGCCGATCACATACTGCAGGCCGAGGATCAGGCCGAACAGGATCTGGGCGACGAACAGCCCGATGGCCGCGATGAAGTAGGGTTTTGCAACCGCTTGAGACTTGTATTGCATAGTCGGATCTCCCTTTCGATCAGCCCTGGATGTTGGGCGGCCAGTTGGCGGCGTTGATCGAGTTCACGTGCTTCAGGAAGGCCACGATGGCGTCCAGCTGCTCGTCCGTGAAGTTGAACTGGGGCATGCTGCGGCGACCCGGGATGCCTTCCTTCGGCCGTGCCTTGATGAAGCCCTTGACCCCTTCCTCGCCGTAGCGAGCAACGACGTTGCCCAGTTCCGGCGCGAAGTAGGCGCCTTCACCCATCAGGGTGTGGCAACCGATGCAGTCGTGGGTCTCCCACAGTTTCTTGCCTTCGGCGACCTGGGGCGTGATGTTTTGCCGCATGTCGCGTTTCGGCAGTTGCGAGTGTGTGTCGTACGAGAGCGCAAGGAACAGAAGGAAGAAGAAAACCGTCCCTCCGTAGAAAATATTGCGCGCCATCGACTTGGTGAAAGCGCCGCTCATTGAATCCCCCTTTCCGGAAATAGTTTGGCGAGCGAATCTTAGGGGGAGGGGAGGGGGGCAGCTTTGATGTCTGCTAAAAAATATCCGACTGTAAGAGTCGGGTAAGGCAGCGGGATTAGGTGGCGAAAAGCCGAAAGGGCCGTGGGCCGGGCCTTGCGCCGGTCCGGGCGGATGCCGCTGCCAGCGGCACGATAGGGCAGCCGCCTAAATGATTTCGAGCAGCTTGGCGCGCAGGGTCTCGGCCTCGCGCTTGCCTTCCCGGGACATCACCAGGGCGTGGTGCCATTCGCCGAACAGGGCCCGCAGTTCGCCATGGTCCTGGCAGCGTTCGATGCGCTCCAGGAGCGAGCTGGCGCCGAGGGAGCCGACGAAGGCGTTGAGGGTATTGACCATGAAGTTGCGGGCCTTCTGCAGGGTGGCCGGGTCGCTTTCGGCCGGCAGTTCCCGGAAAGCCGTGACCGACGGCAGGGGCGTGCCGGCGCTGGCGGCCAGCTCGATATAGCCCTTTTCCTCCAGCTTCCCCAAGGTGTGCTGGAGGTCGTCGGACTGCAGCATGGCCCGCAGGTCGTCGACCGTGCGCTTGCCGTCCACGAAGATCAGCACCCGGCGCACCCGCGGCGGCAGTCCGTCGGCCTTGGTGTCGATTTCCTCCTGCCCCTTGCGGGTCTTGGTGAATATGACGCCCATCGTTGTCTCCCCAGTGTGGGTCATCTATGACCTTCGGAGGAGCATTGTATATAAAAAAACCCGCCCGGAATGGGGCGGGTTTTCCTGGGGTATACCCTGGGCGATCAGGCGGCGACCTGGGTGGGAATCTTGTGGCCGCGACGGGTGATGCGGTTCTGGGAATCCACGTAGATCAGCTCGGGCTCGTGCTTGGCAAGCTCGATCTCGTTGTAGACGGCGAAGGTGGCGATGATGAGCACGTCGCCGGGGGCGGCCTTGCGGGCAGCCGAGCCGTTTACCGAAATGACGCCGGAACCCCGTTCCGCACGAATGGCATAGGTGGTGAAGCGCTCACCGTTATTGACATTCCAGATGTCAATCTGCTCGTACTCGCGGATATTAGCTGCATCCAGCAAATCCTCGTCGATGGCGCAGGAGCCCTCGTAATGCAACTCCGAGTGGGTCGCCGTCACACGATGGAGCTTGGATTTCAGCATCGTTCTCTGCATGGCGTCAGTCATCCAAGTGATTGGGGAAGACGAATTTTAGCGGCAAATCGTCCTCTGTCAATGACGAATTCGCCCCTGCTGCACCGCGTCAAACCTCTTGATTGTCGATCAGCCGGGTGGCCCCCAGACGGGAGGCGGCAAGCACCACCAGCGGGGCGTCGGGGGCTGTCGGGGGGGCCAGGTCGGACTGTTGGCGCACCGCAACATAGTCGGTCTTCCAGCCGTGGCCGTCGAGATTGGCGACGGCTTCCCGCTCGAGGCGGGTGCAATCCCGTTCACCATTGCGCAAGGCGTCGCAGATACGTGAAATTTCCCGGTGCAAACGGGGGGCCTCGGCGCGCTCGGCGGCGGACAGGTAACCGTTGCGGGAAGAGAGGGCCAGACCGTCCTCCGCCCGCACCGTCGTGCCGCCCACCACCTCGATCGGCAGGGCCAGCTGGCGCACCATGTTGCGGATGACCATGAGCTGCTGGTAGTCCTTCATACCGAAGACGCCGACCTGGGGCTGGACGCAGTTGAAGAGCTTGAGGACGACGGTGGCGACGCCCCGGAAATGCCCCGGGCGGAATTCCCCTTCCAGCAGGTTCTGGATTTCCGGCGGCTCCACCATGTAGGTCTGGGGCTCCGGGTAGAGATCGGACTCGGTCGGGGCGAAGAGCACATCGACGCCGGCCGCTTCCAGCTTGTCGCAGTCGGCCCGGAAGGTGCGGGGATACTTGTCGAAATCCTCGTTGGGGCCGAACTGGAGGCGGTTCACGAAAATGCTGGCCACCACCGTGTCGGCGTACTCCCGGGCCTGGCGCATGAGGCTGATGTGGCCGTCGTGGAGGTTGCCCATGGTGGGGACGAAGGCGATGCGGCCGCAGTTCTTGAGGGCGGCCCGCAGGTCGGCGATAGGGGCGTGGATTTCCATGTCAGTAGGTATGCTCGGGACCCGGGAAGGAGCCGTCCTTGACGGCCCGGACGTAGGCTTCGACGGCGGCCTGGAGGCTGCCGGCGCCGGCCATGAAGTTCTTCACGAACTTGGCCTTGCGGCCCGGGGCCACGTCCAGCATGTCGTGGAGAACCAGGACCTGGCCGGAACAGTCGGCGCTGGCGCCGATGCCGATGGTGGGAATGGCAAGGAGCCGGGTCACTTCCCCGGCCAGGGCGGCGGGGATGGCTTCCAGGACGACCAGGGTGGCGCCGGCCTCCTGGAGGGCGAGGGACTCTTCCTTCAGCCGCACGGCGGCGGCCTCGCTGCGGCCCTGGACCTTGTAGCCGCCGAGCTGGTGCACCGACTGGGGCGTCAGGCCGACGTGGGCGCAGACCGGAATGCCGCGGCTGGTGAGGAAACGGGTGGTCTCCACCATCTCCAGGCCGCCTTCGATCTTCACCATGTGGGCGCCGGCGGCCATGAGCTGGACGGCGTTCTTGAAGGTCTCCTGGGGCGACACCTGGGAGGTGCCGAAGGGCATGTCGGCCACGATCATGGCGCGCTGGGAGCCGCGGGCCACCATGGCGGTGTGGTAGGCCATGTCGGCCAGAGTCACCGGCAGGGTGGAGTCGTGGCCCTGGACGACCATGCCCAGGGAGTCGCCGATCAGCATGACGTCGACCCCGCAGGCATCCAGGAGCTTGGCGAAGCTGGCGTCGTAGCAGGTGAGGACGGCGATTTTTTCGCCGGCTTCCTTCATTTTGGCCAGATCGGCGTGGGTGAGGCGGCGGGTTTGGCTTTGAGCGGACATTTGCGGCGGGTCGTTATGACCGGAATATGAAATAAACGGCGCCAAGGATACACAGGGCCGCCCACAGGTAGTCAAGCTTGAGGGGCTGGTCCATATAGAAGACCACGAAGGGCACGAACACCGACAGGGTGACCACTTCCTGGAGAATTTTCAGCTGGGCCAGGGTCAATTCCGTGTTGCCGATGCGGTTGGCCGGCACCTGGATCAGGTACTCGAAGAGGGCGATACCCCAGGACACCAGGGCGGCCACCCACCAGGGCTTTTCGTTCAGGTGCTTGAGGTGGGCGTACCAGGCGAAGGTCATGAAGACGTTCGACAGCCCCAGGAGGCCGACGGTTTGCCACAGGACCGGGATGTTCATAGCCGCTCGATGGCCTGGTTGGCCACCGCCGGCAGCCAGGCGGCGACGGTGCCGCGCCCCGGGATGGCGAGGTCGGGGGCGACTTCCGCCAGGGGCGCGAGGACGAAGGCCCGCAGGTGGAGCCGGGGATGGGGCAGGACGAGGTCCGGGGTGTCGAGGACCAGGTTCTCGTAGAGGAGCAGGTCCAGGTCCAGGGTGCGGGGGCCGTTCTTCTCCTGGCGGACGCGGCCGAATTCGGCCTCGAGCCCGAGCAGGGCCCGCAGCAGGGCCTCGGGGGCCAGGCAAGTGTCCACCCGGGCGACGGCGTTGATGAAATCCGGCTGGTCCGTGAGGCCCACCGGCGCCGTGCGGTAGAGGGAAGAGGCCGCGACCAGGCGTACCCCGTCGAGGTCCGAAAGGGCGGCGAAGGCCGCCCGCACGGTGGCCACCGGGTCGCCGAGGTTGGCGCCCAGGGCGATGTAAGCTGCTTTCATGCCTCGGCGGCGGGGGCGCCTTCGCTCTTGGGCTTCTTGCGGCGGCGCCGCTTCTTCTTCTCGCCGGTCTTGTCGGGGACCAGCATTTCGGCCCGCTCCTCGCCCTCGGCCTTCTGGAAGCGGGTCCACCACTCGGCCAGCTCCATGTCGATTTCCCCGGCCTCGGCCCGCAGCACCAGGAAGTCGTAGGCGGCGCGGAAGCGGGGCTGCTCCAGGAGGCTGTAGGGGCGCTTGCCGGCCCGGTTCTCGAAGCGCGGCTGCAGGGCCCAGATTTCCTTGATGTCGCCGGCGATGCGGCGGGTGATGGCGAGCTTTTCCGCCTGCACGTCCAGGACCTCGTCCATGGCCACGTAGAGAGCGGGGATGCGCAGCTCGCCCTTGACCTTCAGCTTCTCCCACTGGGACAGCACTTCGTGCCAGAGGAGGGTGGCGAACAGGAAGCCCGGCGAAATGGGCTTGCCCTTGAGGACCCGGGCATCGGTATTGGCGAGGGCGAGCATGACGAACTTCTCGCCCATGGGCTGCTCGAGGATGACGTCCAGCATGGGCAGGAGGCCGTGGTGCAGCCCTTCGCCCCGCAGCTGGGTGAGGCATTGCACCGAGTAGCCGGAAGTCAGGAGCTTGAGCATCTCGTCGAACAGGCGCGCTGCCGGCACGTTCTCCAGCAACTCGGCCATTTCCCGGATGGGAGTGCGGGCGGCGGGATCGATGATGAGCCCCAGCTTGGCCGCCAGGCGCACAGCCCGCAGCATGCGCACCGGGTCTTCCCGGTAGCGCTTCTTCGGCTCGCCGATCATGCGCAGGGTCTTCTGCTTGATGTCGGCGACGCCGTGGTGGTAGTCGATGATGGCTTCCGTGGCCGGGTCGTAATAGAGGGCGTTGACCGTGAAGTCCCGGCGGGCGGCGTCCTCGGCCTGGGTGCCGAAAACGTTGTCGTGGAGGACCCGGCCGTGCTCGTCGGTCTTGACGTCCTCGCCCAGGGTGCCGCGGAAGGTGGTGACCTCCATGGTCTCCGCCCCCATCATCACATGGACGATCTGGAAGCGGCGGCCGATGATGCGGGAGCGCCGGAAGCACTGCTTGACCTCTTCCGGCGTGGCATCGGTGGCGATGTCGAAATCCTTGGGCTCCTGGCCGATGAGGAGGTCGCGCACCGCGCCGCCCACGACGTAGGCCTTGAAACCGTGCTCCTGCAGGGTTTCGCAGACGCGCCGGCTGCCGGAGCTGATCTTGTCGCGGGTGACGCCGTGGCTGGCGACGGGGATGATGGCCGGCTCGGAGTTGCCGGCCTTGTTGTTCTTGCCGCTGAAGACGCGGGAAATGAATTTGCGTATCACGTGGTAGCGATGGGCGAGCGCAAGAGGCGCAGCGGAAAAAGAGGGATTCTACCGCAGACTGATGATTCTCCAGCCGTTTTCAGCGGCGTGGGCGCGCAAAGTGGCATCCGGGTCCACCGCCACCGGGTCGGTGACCCGGGCCAGCAGGGGCAGATCGTTCAGGGAGTCGCTGTAGAACCAGCTTTTTTCGAAGCTGCCCCACCACAGGCCGAGGGATTCCAGCCAGGCCTCGACCCGGACGATCTTGCCTTCCCGGAAGGAGGGGGTGCCCCGGGGGCCGCCGGTGAAGCGGCCGTCCTCGAAGGCGGGGACCGTGGCGATGAGGTGGGCGAAACCGAATTCCCGGGCGATGGGGCCGGTGACGAAGCTGTTGGTGGCGGTCACCAGGGCGCACAGGTCGCCGGCCGCCAGGTGCTTGTTCACCAGGTCCCGGGCGGCCTGGCCGATGACCGGGCGGATGTGCTGGTCCATGAATTCCCGGTGCCAGGCGTCCAGCTGCTGGCGGGAGTGGCGGGTCAGGGGCGCCAGCTGGAAGGCCAAAAATTCGTGGATGTCCAGGGTGCCGGCCTTGTACTGCTCGTAGAACTCGATGTTCTTGGCCTCCTGGACCTCCCGGTCCACCACCCCCTTGCCGATGAGGAACTGGGCCCACTCGAAATCCGAGTCGCCGGAGAGGAGAGTGTTGTCGAGATCGAAGAGTGCGATGTCCATGGTCAGGTTTCCAGCGGCGCCAGCAGCACCTCCCGTAGCAGGGGCAGGGTGATGGGGCGCTTGTGTTCGAGGGAGTAGCGGTCGAGGGCGACGATGACCGACGACAGGATGCGCATGTCCCGGGGGGCGTGGCGCAGCAGGTAGCCGATGGCTTCCGGCGTCAGCTTCAGGGCCCGCTCCCGGGCCTGGGCGGCGAGGGCGGCCGCCTTCTCGTCATCGGACAGGGGCAGCAGGCGGTAGATGAGGCCGGAGCCCAGGCGGGTCCGCAGGTCTTCCCGCAGGGCCAGGTGGGCCGGCGGCTGGCGGGTGGCGGTGAGGAGCCGGCCGCCGCCCATGCGCAGGCGGTTGAAATGGTTGAAGAGGGCGATCTGGCCGATGTCGCTCAGGGCCTCCACCTGGTCCACCGCCAACTGGTCGCTTTCCGGGGCGCCGGCCAGGTCCGGGTCGGCGGCGGCGTCCACGTAGTCGAAGCCGCTGGCCTGGAGCAGGTGGCTCTTGCCCGAACCGGGCTCGCCCCACAGGCAGAAGGACGGGTCCAGGCGCTCTCCCGCCAGCCAGCCGGTGAGGGCGGCCAGGGTTTCTCCGTTGCCGCCCGCAACAAAATTGTCCAAGGATGGGGGTGTGGCAGGCAGCAGGTCGAGAATGAGCTGGCGCATCAGGTAAAATTATATTTTTTTCAAGGCTGCGGATTCTAACATCCGCCATCAAACGGATTTGCCCTATGAGCCAAAACGCCCAACAAAGCTCCCTCTCCTACCGTGATGCCGGTGTCGATATCGACGCCGGCGATGCCCTCGTCGATCGCATCAAGCCCCTGGCCAAGAAGACCCTGCGGGACGGCGTCCTGGGCGGCATCGGCGGTTTTGGCGCCCTCTTCGAGGTGCCCAAGCGCTACAAGGAGCCGGTGCTGGTGTCCGGCACCGACGGCGTCGGCACCAAGTTGAAGCTGGCCTTCCAGCTCAACCGCCACGATACCGTCGGCCAGGACCTGGTGGCCATGAGCGTCAACGACATCCTGGTCCAGGGGGCCGAATCCCTCTTCTTCCTCGACTACTTCGCCTGCGGCAAGCTGGACGTGGATACCGCCGCCAGCGTCGTCGGCGGCATCGCCAAGGGCTGCGAGCTGGCCGGCTGCGCCCTCATCGGCGGCGAAACCGCCGAGATGCCGGGCATGTACCCGGACGGGGAATACGACCTGGCGGGCTTCGCCGTCGGTGTGGCCGAGAAGTCCAAGCTCATCGACGGCTCCACCATCCAGCCGGGCGACGTGGTCCTCGGCCTGGCTTCCTCCGGCGCCCATTCCAACGGCTACTCCCTGGTGCGCAAGATCATCGAGCGGGCCAAGCCGGACATGAACGCTCCCTTCGACGGCGACCGCACCCTCGCCGAAGTGGTCATGGCCCCGACCCGCATCTACGTCAAGCCCATCCTGAAACTCATGGAGAAACTGCCGGTCAAGGGCATGGCCCACATCACCGGCGGCGGCCTCCTCGAGAACGTGCCTCGGGTGCTGCCGGACAACACCGTGGCGGTGCTGCAGAAGGCCGCCTGGCCCCGTCCCAAGCTCTTCGACTGGATGCAGGCCGAGGGCAACGTGGCCGAGAACGAGATGCACCGGGTCTTCAACTGCGGCATCGGCATGGTGGTGGTCGTGGCCGCCGAGCACGCCGACGCCGCCCTGGGCGAGCTGAAGGCGGCCGGTGAGCAGGTCTATCGCATCGGCGAAATACGCGCCCGCTCCGGCGACGAGGCCCAGACCCGGGTCGAGTGATCCCGGGCCGGTAATTTCCCGACCCCGCCGCAGCGGCGGGGATAACCCTAACCCAGGGCACCGGATGCGGTCCCCTGGGTTAATATTTTGGTTTGCTGACCCGCCGGTCAGTAACTAACAATCATCAATTGGGTTTCTGCCATGGTTTTGTCCCGCAAGCGTCTGCTGGTTGTCGTCGTTGCCTTCCTGGGGATGGCCGGATTGGGGTATGTCGCGTACAGCGCCAACCGCACGCCGGGTGCCGGGCCGGCCATTCCCGGCGCGGCGGCCGCGCCGGGCAAGCCGGGGGCCGGTGGCCCGCCGGGGGGCTTCGCCGTGGCGGTGGAAACCGTGCGGGTGGCCGCCAGCGATTTCGTGGACGAGGCCAATGCCGTCGGCACCCTGAAATCCAACGAGTCCGTGGTGCTGCGGCCCGAGACCGCCGGCCGGGTGGCCGCCATCAATTTCCGGGACGGCGCCGTGGTCGCCAAGGGCAGCGTCCTCCTCTCCCTGGATGCCGCCGTCCAGGAGGCCGAACTGCAGCAGGCCCGGGCCAACCTCGCCCTGGCCGAGGCCAATTTCCGCCGCAACCAGGAGCTTCTGACCAAGAAATTCATCAGCCAGCAGGCCCTGGACAACGTCGCCGCCACCCTCAAAATTCAGCAGGCGGCGGTGCAGCTGGCCGACGCCAAGGTCGCCAAGACCCGCGTCCGGGCGCCCTTCAACGGGGTGGTGGGGCTGCGCAACGTCAGCGTCGGCGACTACGTCAAGGAAGGTCAGGACCTGGTTAACCTGGAGGAAGTCGGCACCCTGAAGGTGGACTTCCGCCTGCCGGAAACCTATCTGGCCCGAATCGGCAAGGGCCAGCAGGTGGAGGTGGCGAGCGACGCCCTGCCGGGGCAGGGCTTCAAGGCCACCCTGGACGCCGTCGATCCCCTGGTGGACCAGAATGGCCGCGCCCTCTCCCTGCGAGCCCGGCTGGCCAACCCGGAGGGCAAGCTGCGCCCCGGCATGTTTGTGCGGGTGCGCCTCATCTTCGGCGAGCGCAAGAACGTCCTGATGATCCCGGAGCAGGCCCTGGTTTCCGGGGCGGCGCCCCTGGTGTTCAAGGTGGTGGACGGCAAGGCCGCCACCGCCAAGGTCAAGGTCGGCCTGCGCCGCACCGGCCAGGTGGAAGTGGTGGATGGCCTGGCGGCCGGCGACCTGGTGGTCACCGCCGGCCAGTTGAAGCTCAAGGACGGCGTGCCGGTGCGGGCCGTGGGCGAGGGCGCCCCGGCGGCGCCGTCTGCCCCTGCCGCTCCCGCCAAGGTGGCTGACGCAAAATGAAGCTTTCGGATCTGTGCATTCGCCGGCCGGTCTTCGCCACCGTCCTGTCCCTGGTGGTGATGCTGATCGGCCTCGTCTCCTACACCCGGTTGCCGGTACGTGAGTACCCCAAGATCGACGAGCCGGTGGTGACGGTGGATACTACCTACCGGGGCGCCTCGGCGGAAATCATCGAGTCCCAGGTCACCAAGCCCCTGGAGGACTCCCTGGCCGGCATCGAGGGGGTTGAAGTCATCACCTCCATCTCCCGGGCCGAGAACAGCCAGATCTCCGTGCGCTTCAAGCTCGAGCGGGCCCCGGACTCGGCTGCCGCCGACGTCCGCGACCGGGTTTCCCGGGTGCGCAACAAGCTGCCGGACGCGGTGGACGAGCCGGTGATCGCCAAGGTGGAGGCCGACGCCAACCCCATCATCTGGATCGCCTTCTCCTCCGACAAGCACTCGGCCCTGGAAGTGACCGATGTCGCCAGCCGCATCGTCAAGCCCCGCCTGCAGACCCTGCCGGGGGCGGCGGACGTGCGCATCTTCGGCGACCGCAAGTTCGCCATGCGCATCTGGCTCGACCGGGATCGCCTGGCCGCCTACCAGCTCACCCCTGCCGACGTCGAGGACGCCCTGCGCAAGCAGAACGTCGAGGTGCCGGCCGGCCGCATCGAGAGCCGGCAGCGGGAATTCTCCGTGGTGGCCGACACCGACCTGCGGCGGCCGGAGGAATTCGGCGCCATCGTGGTCAAGACCGTAAACGGCTACCCGGTGCGGGTCAGCGACCTTGGCCGGGTCGAGATCGGCGCTGCTTCCGAGCGCAGCTCGGTGCGCTTCAACGGCAAGTCGGCGGTGGCCCTGGGGGTCATCAAGCAGGCCACGGCCAACCCCCTGGAGCTTTCCAAGGCCCTGCGGGCGGAGCTGCCCAAGGTGGTCGGCGAGTTGCCGCCGGGCATGCGGGCCGACATCGCCTACGATTCCTCGGTGTTCATCGACCGCTCCATCGAGTCGGTCTTCCACACCATCGGCGAGGCCATCCTGCTGGTGCTGGCCATCATCTTCTTCTTCCTGCGGAATTTCCGGGCCACCCTCATTCCCCTGGTGACCATCCCGGTCTCCCTGGTGGGGGCCTTCGCCCTCATGTTCCTCATGGGCTTCACCATCAACACCCTGACCCTGCTGGCCCTGGTGCTGGCCATCGGCCTGGTGGTGGATGACGCCATCGTGGTCCTGGAGAACATCTTCCGCCACATCGAGGACGGCATGCCCAGAAAGCAGGCCGCCCTGCAGGGGGCCAAGGAGATCGGTTTCGCGGTGGTGGCCATGACCCTCACCCTGGCGGCGGTGTACGCCCCGGTGGCCTTCATGACCGGGCGGGTGGGCAAGCTCTTCATCGAGTTCGCCCTGACCTTGGCCGGCGCCGTGCTGGTGTCCGGCTTCGTCGCCCTGACCCTGTCGCCCATGATGTGCTCCCAGCTCCTGCGCCACGAGAAGAAGCACGGCAAGGCCTTCGTCGCCATCGAGGGTTTCCTGAACTGGCTGACCGACGGCTATCGGCACGTGCTGACCGCGTCCCTCAAGCACCGCTGGGTGGTGCTGGTGGGCTTCGCGGTGGTGGCGGGAGCCTGCGTCGGCCTCCTCAACCTGCTGAAGTCGGAGCTGGCGCCGGTGGAAGACCGGGGCGTCATCCTCGGCGCCTTCCTGGGGCCCGAGGGCGCCACCCTGGACTACACGGACAAGTACGCCCGCCAGATCGAGGGCATCTACAGCCAGACCCGGGACGTGGAGCGCTTCTTCGTGGTTTCCGGCAACCCGACGGTGAGCCAGGGCATCTCCTTCGTCGGCCTCACCGACTGGAACGACCGGGCGCGCCGCTCGCCGGACGTGGCCAAGGAGCTGTTCCCCCGCTTCATGGGCATCCCCGGCGTGCTCGCCTTCCCGATCACGCCGCCGTCCCTGGGCCAGAGCCCGCGGGAGCGGCCGGTCAATTTCGTCATCGTCACCTCGGCCCCCTACGAGGAACTGCAGCAGGTCACCAACCAGTTCCTGGCTGAGATCTCCAAGAATCCGGGGCTGCAGAACGTGGACACCGACTTGAAGCTCAACAAGCCCGAGCTGTCGGTGTCGGTGGCCCGGGACAAGGCCGCCGACCTCGGGGTGCCGGTGGATACCATCGGCCGCAGCCTGGAGACCATGCTCGGGGGCCGCCAGGTCACCCGCTTCAAGCAGGCCGGCGAGCAGTACGACGTCATCGTCCAGGTCAGCGATGCCGACCGCACCACGCCGGGGGACATTAGCGGCATCTACGCCCGCGGCCGGGACGGCAGCATGGTTTCCCTGGCCAACCTGGTGCAGGTCAAGGAGACCATCTCCCCCCGGGAGCTGAACCACTTCGGCCAGCGCCGGGCGGTCACCATCACCGCCAACCTGGCGCCGGGCTACACCATGGGCGAGGCCCTGACCTTCATGGACGGGGTGGCGGGCAAGGTGCTGAAGCCCGGCTACGCCGTCGATTACAACGGCCAGTCCCGGGAATTCAAGCAGTCGTCCTCGTCCCTGGCGCTCACCTTCGGCCTGGCGCTGGCCTTCATCTACCTGGTGCTGGCGGCCCAGTTCGAGAGCTTCCGGGACCCCTTCATCATCATGCTGACGGTGCCCCTGTCCATGGCCGGCGCCCTGCTGGCCCTGTGGCTGGCTGGGGGGACCCTGAACGTCTACAGCCAGATCGGCCTGGTGACCCTGGTGGGGCTCATCACCAAGCACGGCATCCTGATCGTGGAATTCGCCAACCAGCTCCAGGAAAAGGGCCGGGAAATCCGGCAGGCGGTGATCGAGTCGGCGGTGATGCGGCTGCGGCCCATCCTCATGACCACCGGCGCCATGGTGCTGGGGGCGGTGCCCCTGGCCCTGGCTGTCGGCGCCGGCGCCGAGTCCCGGCAGCAGATCGGCTGGGTCATCGTCGGCGGGCTGCTCCTCGGCACCTTCTTCACCCTGTTCGTGGTACCCACCGTCTACTCCCTGCTGGCGGCCCGCAAGGCCGCCGAGGAGCCCCTTGCCGCCGAGGGTCATTAATCCGAGAATTGGCGCCCCCAAGGATTTCACGGAGAGGCCCCATGGAAGACGGTTTCCGCGTCTTTGTCGTCGATGACGACCCGCTCATCCTGGCCCTGCTCGAGGATGCGCTGGCCCAGGATTGCCGGGTCGAGACCTTCCCTTCGGGCGAGGCCTGCCTGCAGCGGCTGCAGGAAGTCCGGCCGGACATGTTCATCATCGACGTGAACCTGCCCGTGGTGGATGGCTATGCCCTCTGCCGGCAGCTCAAGGACGACTTCGACACCCAGGACGTGCCGGTCACCTTCATTTCCGCCAGCGACGACATCGAGACCTGCCTGGCGGGCTACGAGGCCGGGGGCGAGGACTTCATCCAGAAGCCTTTCAAGCCGGGGGAACTGGAAAGCAAGGTGCGGGTGGCCCGGCGCATCCTGGCCCAGAAGATGGTGCTGCGGGAGCAGGCCGGATTCGCCCAGCGCACGGCCCTGTCGGCCATGACCAGCATGGGCGAGCTGGGGGTGGTGCTGCAGTTCCTCAGCAAGTCCTTCACCTGCGACAGCATGCAGGAGCTGGGGGAGGCTATCCTGGCGGCGCTCCAGCAATACGACCTGCAGGGCGCCGTCCTGCAGCGGGTCGGCGACGACACCCTGGCGGTGAGCCCGGACGGCATCGACCTGCCCCTGGAAAGGGCAGTTCTCGACCACGTCAAGGACCGGGGCCGCATCTTCCAGTTCCGGCGCCGCTGCGCCTTCAATTTCGAGCGCCTCACCCTGATGGTGAACAACATGCCCATCGAGGATGCCGAGCGCTGCGGCCGCATCCGGGACAACGTCGCCCTCCTGGCCGAAGGGGCCGATGCCCGCCTGCGGGCAATGGAGATCGAGGACAAGAACCATCGGCGCCAGAAGGGTGTGGCCAAGGCCCTGCCCCGGGTCCACGGCGCCCTCGATGTGCTCCAGGCCAACTACCGGCGCAACTGCTTCGAACTCACCCAGCTCATGATCGAGTACCAGGAGAACCTGGTGAAATCCTTCGTCCACCTGGGGCTGTCGGAGCAGCAGGAGGATTTCCTCTCCGCCACTGCCCACCGTTTCATGGAGCGCATGGTGGGCACCCAGGACCAGAGCCTGGCCATCGTCGGCCAACTGGAAGAGCTGGCCGGCGACCTCGAGAAGCTGGCTAGAGCCTGAGGAAGGACTCGACCCGCGCCGCCACCCGGGCGGCGAGCTGGTGGTCGAGGCAATCGAAAATCTCCGCTTCCAGGCTGTTGGTGAGCCAGGTGATCTGGCGCTTGGCGAGCTGGCGGGTGGCGAAGACGCCCCGGTCCCGCATTTCCCTGAAGGGGATGATGCCGTCCTGGGCTTCCCACACCTGCCGGTAGCCGACGCAGCGCATGGAGGGCAGGCCGAGGTGCAGGTCGTAGCGGCCGCGCAGGGCCGTGACCTCGTCTTCCAGCCCGTCTTCCAGCATGGCGTCGAAGCGCTGGGCGATGCGCCCGTGCAGGGCCGCCCGTTCCGAGGGCAGGAGGCCGACGGCGAGGAAATCGTAGGGCGGGCGGCTGGCGTGGCTCTCCGCCAGCAGCTCCGCCATGGGCCGGCCGCTCAGGCGGAAGACCTCGATGGCGCGTTGCAGGCGCTGGCTGTCGGTGGGATGCAGGCGGGCGGCGGTCACCGGGTCGTAGCGGCCGAGCTCGGCGTGGAGCGCCGGCCAGCCCTTGTCGGCGGCCTCGGCGTCGATGGCGGCCCGCACCTCCGGGTCGGCCTGGGGCAGGTCGGCCAGGCCCTCCAGAAGCGTCCGGAAATAGAGCATGGTGCCCCCCACCAGGAGGGGCACCCGGCCAGCGGCGGTGATCTCCGCCATGGCCGCCAGGGCGTCCTCCCGGAAGCGGGCGGCCGAGTAGGCCTCCTCCGGGGAAATGAGGTCGATGAGCCGGTGGGGATAGCGCTCCAGGGTCTCCCGGTCCGGCTTGGCGGTGCCGATGTCCATGTCCCGGAAGACCTGGGCCGAATCGACGCTTACCAGCTCCACCGGGAAGCACTCGGACAGCTCCATGGCCACGGCAGTCTTGCCGCTGGCGGTGGGGCCCATGAGCAGGATGGCGGGGGGCAGGGAACTCATTGGCCGCGCAGGAAAAGCTTGTCCAGCTCGCCCAGGGGCAGCTCGGTCCACGTCGGCCGGCCGTGGTTGCACTGGCCGGCCCGCTCCGTCTCCTCCATCTGGCGCAGGAGGGCATTCATCTCCGGCACGGTGAGCTGGCGGCGGGCCCGCACGGCGCCGTGGCAGGCCATGGTGGCAAGCAGTTCGTTGCGGCGGGCGGCGGCCAGGCGGGTGGCACCGTGTTCCCGCAGTTCGGCGATGACCGAGCGGGCCAGGGTCACCGGGTCGCCGCCCTGGAGCAGGGCGGGCACCGCCCGCACTCCGAGTTGGTTGGGGCCGAGGGCGGCAATCTCGAAGCCCAGTTCGGTGAGGGCGTCGGCGTGCTCCTCGGCGGCGGCCACTTCCAGGGCATCGGCGGAGAAGACGGCGGGGATGAGAAGGGCCTGGGTCGCCACCTGGCGGGCGTCGAAGGCGGCTTTCAGCTTCTCGTAGAGGATGCGCTCGTGGGCGGCGTGCATATCGACCAGCACCAGGCCCCGGGCGTTCTGGGCGAGGACGTAGATGCCGTGGAGCTGGGCCAGGGCGTAGCCGAGGGGTGGCGGGGCGTCCGGTTCCTGGGCCGCCATGGCGACGGACGTCTGCCCCGGCGCCGCCTGGGCGGCCCGGGCGAAGGCGAGATAGGCGCCGGTGGCGGGCTCGGCGACTCCCAGGGAGGCCTGGCGGGGCGGCGGGTAGTAGGAGGCAGGGGCGGCGGCGGGCAGGAGCCGGCCCGGGACAGGCCGCAGGGGCTCCCGGGCCTCGGGCATGGTGGGGGTGGGGGTGGCCCCGGCGGTCACCGCCAGGGCCTTGTTCACTGCGTGGTACACGAACTGATGGACGCCCCGGGAGTCCCGGAAGCGGACCTCGGTCTTGGCCGGATGGACATTGACGTCCAGCTGTCCCGGGTCGATGGACAGGAAGAGGCACACGGCCGGCTGGCGGCTGCCGTGCAGCACGTCCTGGTAGGCCTCCCGCAGGGCGTGGGAAAGCACCTTATCCCGCACGAAGCGGCCATTGACGAAGACGTACTGGCCGTCCTTGCCGGCCCGGGTGGGATCGATGGCGAAGCCGGCGAGGGAAATCTGGCCGGCCTGGGCGTCCACCGGCCGGGAGGCGTCCACGAATTCCGCCCCCAGGATGTCGGCGATGCGCCGCCGGCTGTCGGTTGGGGCCAGCTGCAGGATGTTGCGGCCGTTGTGGGAGAGGCTGAAGGCCACGTCCGGGCGGGTGAGGGCGATGCGTTTGACGGCGTCGGCGCAGTGGGCGAATTCGGTGCCCTCGGCCTTGAGGAATTTCCGCCGGGCCGGGGTGTTGTAGTAGAGGTCCCGCATTTCCACGACGGTGCCGGCCATGAGGGCGGCGGGCTCGGGGTCGGCGCCGGGCTCGGCCCGCAGTTTCCAGGCGTGGCTGGCGCCCCGTTCGCGGCTGGTGAGGGTGAGGCGGGCAACCGAGGCCACGGAGGCCAGGGCCTCGCCCCGGAAGCCCAGGGTGCCGACCCGCTCCAGGTCCTCCAGGGAGCCGATCTTGGAGGTGGCGTGGCGGGTGAGCGCCAGGGCCAGCTGGTCCCTGGCGATGCCGCAGCCGTCGTCCGCCACCCGGATGAGCTTGACCCCGCCTTCCTCCAGCTGCACCTGGATGACCGTGCTGCCGGCGTCCAGGCTGTTTTCCAGGAGTTCCTTGAGGACCGAGGCGGGGCGTTCGACCACCTCGCCGGCGGCGATCTGGCTGATGAGGAGGTCGGGAAGCAGATGGATGGAGGGCATGGGCCGATTATACCTTGGGGTAAAATCCCTCCTTTCCCGAAAGCCGGTCCATGGAATTCCTCGCCCAGTTCATCGATATCGTCCTCCATCTAGACAAGCACCTGGCCGTCCTGGTGCAGCAGTACGGGGTCTGGATCTACGCCATCCTGTTCGTCATCATCTTTTCCGAGACCGGCTTCGTGGTGACCCCCTTCCTGCCCGGGGATTCCCTGCTCTTCGTGGCCGGGGCCCTGGCGGCCATCGGCGAGGGGGGCATGGACATCGCCGTGCTGGTCACTGTCCTCACCGCCGGCGCCGTCCTCGGCAACATGGTCAATTACCAGATCGGTCGCTTCCTGGGGCCCAAGGTGTTCCAGTGGGAGAATTCCCGCCTCTTCAACAAGGCGGCCCTCCTGAAGACCCATGTCTTCTACGAGAAGCACGGCGGCAAGACCCTGGTGATGTCCCGTTTCCTGCCCCTGTTCCGCACCTTCGCGCCTTTCGTGGCCGGCATCGGCGCCATGACCTATGCCCGCTTCAGCCTCTTCAACCTGATCGGGGCCCTGGGCTGGGTGGCTTCCCTGACCCTGGCCGGCTACTGGTTCGGCAACCTGCCCTGGATCCGGCAGAACCTGTCCGTGGTCATCGTCGGCATCATCGTGATCTCGCTGCTCCCGGTGGCCATCGGCTACATCAAGCACAAGACCGCTTGATGCGTCTGGTCGTTCTCCTGCTCGCCGTGCTGGTGACCGCCTGCGCCACCAAGCTGGGCAAGGACGGCCAGCGGGAGGTGGTGGTCGATGCCAAGTACCTGGCCAAGACCGAGATCGACCGGGTGGCCGACAGCAGCCGGGCCGAGGTGGTGGGCGGTCTCCTGCTCATCGCCGACAAGCTCTACCGGCGCAATCCCCGGGAATGGAAGAAGGCCGGCCTGGCGAGCCGGGAGGCGGCCCTGGAGCGCCTGCAGCGGCGCACCCCCGCCGCCGACCTGGGCGGCAGCCGGGAAGGGCAGGCCGCCGGCTTCGCCTTCCGGGAGGACTACGCCGGCGACCGGGTGGGAGCCCTGGTCTTCGGGCTGCTCACCATGGTGGACGCGGCCTTCGAGCACAAGGAGGAGTTCTTCGTCCTCGATGGTCTCAACGAACAGAAGCTCGCCAACTGCGCCCGCAACATGGAGGTCGCCGTCTGGAAGCTGGGCAGCGCCCGCAACGGGGCGGGCGAACTCTTGTTGCTCTCCAACGAACTGGAGGCCGGCAGCCGCAACCTGTCCTTCGAACGGGAATTCGGCCGCATCATCGGTCTCCTGGATTTCATGGCCCGGGTGGTCGCCGACCGCAACGGCCGCAATATCTCCCGTCTCACCCAGTCCATGGCGACGGCGGTCTTCCTGCCTGTAGGCATACTCAAATGAAAAACATCGTCATCCTCATCTCCGGTCGCGGCAGCAACATGGAGGCCCTGATCCGGGCCCGGGACGCCGGCCAGCTGCCGGTCAATATCGCCGCCGTCATCAGCAACCGCCCGGACGCCAAGGGACTGGCCACCGCCGAGGCGGCGGGCATCCAGACCTGGGTCATGAACCACAAGGGCTTCCCGGACCGGGAATCCTTCGACGCCGCCCTGGCCCAGTGCATCGACAGCTTCGAACCGGACCTGGTGGTCCTGGCCGGCTTCATGCGCATCCTGACCGAGGACTTCGTGCGCCACTACGAGGGGCGCCTGCTCAATATCCATCCCTCCCTGCTGCCGTCCTTCCCCGGGCTTCACACCCACCAGCGGGCCCTGGACGAGGGGGTGCGCATCCACGGCTGCACCGTCCATTTCGTCACCCCGGCCCTGGACCATGGCCCGGTGGTGCTGCAGGCCGCCGTGCCGGTGCTGGACGGCGACGATGAGGCCGCCCTGGCCGCCCGGGTCCTCGCCCAGGAGCACCAGCTCTACCCCCTGGCGGTGCGCTGGTTCGCCGAAGGGCGGCTGCGCCTCGAGGACGGCAAGGTCCGACTGGATAGTCCCCAGGACGAAAGCGGTGCGCTGGTCTCGCCGGCCCTGCGCTGAAGGTTCCATGCCCTTTGCCCTGCTGGCCGCCCTGGCCGGCTCCCTCGTCATCCATGCCGCCGCCCTCTGGCTGCCGGATGTGGAGCTGTCCACCGTTCCGGAGCCGGCGCCCATCGTGGCCGAGTTGCAGCCGCCGCCGACCCCGCCGGCTGCGCCCGAGGCTCCTCGGCACCCGGAGCGGCCGGCTCCCAGGCACCATGCCGAGCGCCACCGCATCAAGGCGGCGAAGGCCCCGGCGGCCGTGGTGGCCCAGCCTGTCGCCCCGGCGCCCGCCGCGGCGGTTGCGGCGCCCGAGCCGGAGACGCAGCCCAGCAGCGGCGAAGCCAAGGCGGACGAGCCGGCACCCGCCGTCGCCGAGGCTCCTCCCGAGCCCCGCCTGCCCGGCCACGGCTTCATCCGCTTCAATGTCTACAAGGGCACCGACGGCCTCCTGGTGGGGCGGGCCGAGCACAGCTGGGATTTCGCCGACGGCCATTACCGGCTGGCCGCCGTCACCGAGACGGTCGGGCTGGCCGCCCTCTTCAAGCCCATCCGGGTCGAGCTGGAAAGCCGCGGCAACCTGACCGCCGAGGGCCTGCAGCCGGAGCGCTTCACCACCCGCCGCAACGGCAACCAGACCAACGAGAACGCCGATTTCAACTGGAGCGCCCACCAGGTCACCCTGGGCCGGGACGGCAGCCGGCGGGACATGCTGGATGGCGCCCAGGACCTGCTGTCCTTCCATTACCAGTTCGGCTACCTGCCGGGAGTGGCGGGCGGCGTGGGCATGGGGGTGGCCACCGGCAAGAAGTTCGAGAATTACCGTTTCGAAGCGGTCGGCGAGGAGCAGATCGATGTCCCCGCCGGCCATTTCCGCACCCTGCACGTGCGGGTCCGCACCGACTCCACCACCGAACTCTGGCTGGCCCTTGACCGCTTGCTGCTGCCGGTGAAAATCCGTTATACCGACAAGAAAGGCGAAAGCTTCGAGCAGCTCGCCACCGAATTGGGAATCTGATGAAAGCACGTTTTACCCCCGCCCTGTTTGCCCACGCCGAGAAGCTGCTGGCCGAGTTGCTGCGCTTCGAACATCCGGCCGACGCCGCCCTGTCCCACTATTTCCGCCTGCATCGGGAACTGGGCCATGCCGACCGCGGCTTCGTGGCCGAGACCGTGTTCGCCGTCCTGCGCCGCAAGCGCAGCCTGGAGGCCCGCTGCGGCGGCCAGGCCACGCCCCGCCGCCTGCTCCTGGCCGCCCTGGTGTTCGCCCGGGGCTGGAACCTGCGGGAGCTGGAGCCGGTGGCCAAGGCCGCCGAGACGGAATGGCTGGCCGGCGCCAAGGCAGTCAAGGACAGCGACCTGCCGCCCGCCGTGCGCTGCGACTTGCCCGACTGGCTCTACGGGCGCCTGGCGGCCCAGTTCGGCGAGGCTGAGGTCGAGCCCCTGGCCCGCGCCCTCAACCAGCCGGCGCCCCTGGATTTGCGGGTGAATGTCCTCAAGGCCGAGCGCCAGGCCGTCCTCGACCGCCTGGCGGCGGACGGCATCGCGGCGGCGCCCGGGCCCTTGTCGCCCTTCGCCATCCGGCTCCAGGAGAAGCCGGCGCTGGCCAAGCATCCGCTCTTCCTGGACGGCAGCTTCGAGGTCCAGGACGAGGGCAGCCAGCTCCTGGGCTTCCTGCTGGCGCCGAAGCGGGGGGAGATGGTGGTGGATTTCTGCGCCGGGGCCGGGGGCAAGACCCTGATGCTCGGCGCCTTCATGCGCAACAGCGGCCGGCTCTATGCCTTCGACGTCTCCGACAAGCGCCTCGCCAACCTGAAGCCGCGGCTGGCCCGCTCCGGGCTGTCCAATGTCCATCCGGTGCGCATCGAGCACGAACGCGACGCCAAGGTGAAGCGCCTGGCCGGCAAGATCGACCGGGTCCTGGTGGATGCCCCCTGTTCCGGCCTCGGCACCCTGCGCCGCAATCCGGACCTGAAATGGCGCCAAAGTGAGGCCAGTGTCGCCGAGCTCACCGCCAAGCAGGCCGCCATCCTGGCCGGCGCCGCCACCTTGGTGCGGCCGGGCGGGCGGCTGGTGTACGCCACCTGCAGCCTGCTGGCGGCGGAAAATGACGGAGTGGTGGATGGCTTCCTCGCCGCCCATCCGGAATTCGTCCAGGTGCCGGCCGACCAGGTCCTCGCCAAGCTGGGCATCGACATGCCCGGCGAGCGTCTGCGCCTGCTGCCCCACCGTCACGGCACCGACGGCTTTTTCGCCACCATTCTCGAAAAGAAGGCATGAACGAAAAGCGCGCCCTCAAGTTCCTCGGAGACCTGTGGTCCGACCTGAGCGACCCGAATTTCATCTGGCAGGTGGCCGCCCTCCTGGTCTGCCTCGGCCTGGCCGGCCTGGTCAGCCGCTGGTGGCGGCAGCGGGGGCGCGGGGCGGGAGCAGGGCGCCTGCGGGCCGCCGGTTCCCGCCTGGCCTTCCCCTTGACGGCGCTGGTGCTGGTGACCATCGGCCAGGTCGTCCTGCGGCCGTTCATCCACGTCAATCTGCTGGCCCTGGCTATTCCCCTCCTGGGGTCACTGGCCATGGTGCGGGGCATCGTCTACGTGCTGCGGGATGCTTTCCCCGCCGCCACCTGGCTTGGCGCCTGGGAACGTATCCTGGCCCTCATCATCTGGGGCGGGCTGGCCCTCTACATCACCGACCTGGCGCCCTTCGTGGTCGATGCGATGGAACAGCTGGCCTTTTCCGTGGGCAAGCAGCAGATCAATCTGTGGATGATCCTGCACGGCCTCACCACCGTCTTCGTCATCCTCATGCTGGCCCTGTGGATAGGCAGCCTGCTGGAGGCCCGGCTCATGGGGCTGCCGGGCGTGGATTCCAGCGTGCGCATCGTCGCCCTGCGGGTCAGCAAGGCTCTGCTGGCAGTGCTGGCCCTGCTGGTCAGCCTCTCCCTGGTGGGCATCGACATGACCGCCCTATCGGTATTTACCGGGGCCCTGGGCGTCGGTCTGGGCTTCGGCCTGCAGAAAATCGCCAGTAACTACGTGTCCGGATTCATCATTCTGCTGGACCGTTCCATCCGCATCGGCAACCTGATCCAGGCCAGCTCCGAAGCGAGCGGCGAGGTGACCCAGATCACCACCCGCTACACGGTCCTGCGCAACGGCAGCGGCATGGAATTCATCGTGCCCAACGAGACCCTGGTTTCCAACATCGTCCAGAACCAGTCCTACTCGGATACCCGGGTGCGGGTCGCCACCACCATCGGCGTCGCCTACGACACGGATCTCGATGCCGCCATGGAGGTCATGGTGGCGGTCGCCGCCGCCCATCCGCGGGTGCTGTCGGATCCGCCGCCGCGGGTTTTCCTGACCCAGTTCGGCGACAGCGCCATCAACCTGGAGCTGGGTTTCTGGATCGCTGACCCGGAATCGGGCAGCGGCAACGCGCGCTCCGACATCAACTTGGCCCTGTGGCGGGCCTTCAGGGAAAAGGGCATCGAGATCCCCTTCCCGCAGCGGGAAGTCAGGCTCCTCAACGCTTCCGCCTGAGCCGGGAGTGCCAAAAAAAACCCCGCCGGGCGGCGGGGTAACAGGGAGGTCTCGAAAGGGGGATTTCGAGAGGGGGGTACAACATTCAGTTCTTGCGTCGGCGCTTCTTCATCCATTCCCGTGCGACGAATATGGCGGTGCCGGCCACCAGGCTGAAGGCGACGGCCTTCAGCGGTTCGGCGTACCCGTCAGCCAGCCAATCGACCCCGGTTACGCCCAGGAAGACACCGATGGTTTCGCTGATGGGAAATTCGTGTCCTGCCGCCATGCTCGACATCTCGGGTGCAGTTACATGCTTGTAGCCGCGGATTTTGCCGACAGCATCCCGAACAGATACTGCCGGGCTGCTTCCAGGAATTCTTTACGGTACTTCTCGCTCACTTTTCGTTCTTCCTCATCGGGCGTTGAGCCCTTGTCGATGAGGTGCATTCTAGGGGCGTGAAGGCCAGCAGTCTGTTTGGCTAAGGTGGGAAGAACGTAACCGTTCATGCTCCCATGTGACATTTTGTGACAGGGGGTGGAAACCGGTTTCTTCCCCTGGGGAGACCGCAGTTACTGGTGGGCTGGCCAGCTCAGGGTGAAGCGGGCGCCGCCCAGGACGGGGGCGGCGCCCGCGTTGGCGGAGCCACCGTGCAGTTCCATCACCCGGCGGGCGATGGCGAGTCCGAGGCCGTAGCCGCCGGTGGAGCGGTCCCGGGAGCGGTCGAGGCGGGTGAAGGCGGAGAAGATGTGCTCCCGCTCTTCCGGAGGGATGCCGATGCCGTCGTCGTCCACGTGGATCATGATCTGCCCGTCGCGCATCTCGGCACTGATGGCGATGCGCCCCGCCGCGTACTTGATGGCGTTGCGCAGCAGGTTCCGGATGGCGTAGGGCATGGCCTTGCGGTCGAGATCGACGGCGAGCCGAGCGGGCAGGGCGCTGGTGTCCACCGTTATCTGGATCTGGCGGCCCAGGAGACGGGCGGAATCGATTTCCTCCTGCAGCCAGTCGGCGAACATGACGCTGCTGAAGTGGGGCGCCGGCGCTTCGCGCTCGAAGCGGGCGTAGGTGAGGCTGGAGTCGATGAGATTGTCCAGCTCGTCCAGGTCGGCTTCCATCATGGCCCACAGCCGTTCCCGCTCCTCCCGCTGCTCGGTCTCGGCCAGCATTTCGAGGGCGAAGCGCAGGCGGGCGATGGGGGTGCGCAGTTCGTGGGAGATGCCGCTGGAGAGCTCCTTGTGGATGGCGATGAGATGCTGGATGCGGTCGGCCATGCCGTTCAGGGTATCGGCCAGGGGGGCGAAGAGCTGGCTCTTGGCGGCTGGGGAGCGGGAATCGAAATGGCCGTCCCCGAGGGAGCGGGCGGTCTGGCGCAGGGCTTCCAGGTCGCGCCACACGGGCCACACCCAAAACCACAGGGCGACGCCGAAGAAGACCCCGATCAGGCTCCAGGTGAGAAGGCGCAGCCGCAGTTCGAGGGGGATGCCCCGTTCGGTCAGCTCGTGGTTGCGGCTCGAGGACAGGGGGCCGACCACCAGGACCTGGCTGGTGTTGCGGAGCCGGTGGTACATCACCTCGCCGTCGTGGTCGATGGCAATTTCGCCGCCGTCGAGCTTGAGCACCTGGGCGGGGGTGAGGACCCGGTCCAGGGTGATGCGCTCGACGATGCCGAGCTTGTAGGAGAACTTGCTGTCGAGTTCCTTGATCTCCCGGTCCCAGCGGCTGCGGGGATGGCGGAAGAGCTCCTCCTCGATGAGGGTGATGGTGCCGTGCATGAAGCGCCGGGCGTAGTCGTCCGTGATGCCGCGCTGGGCGGTGGAGATGACGAAGTCGGCGGTGAAGGCGATGGCCACGAAGGAGCCCATCGCCAGCAGGTAGAAGTTGAAGAACAGCTTCGACAAGCTGTAGCGGCCGCCACGCCAGCGCGGCAGGGAGACCCGGAAGAGGGAGCGTACCAGCCCGGGCGCTGAGGCCCGCTCGGCGCCGCTCTCAGTTCCAGTCGTGCTTGCTGAAGAGGTAGCCCTTGCCACGGACGGTCTTGATGCGGGTGGGGTTGTCCGGATCGTCGTTCAGCTTCTTGCGCAGCCGGGAGATGCGGGCGTCGATGGAGCGGTCCAGGCCGTCGAAGCCGATGCCCCGCAGTTCCTGGAGAAGATCGTCCCGGGAGAGGACATTGCCGGCGTGGCTGGCGAGCAGCCACAGGAGGTCGAATTCGGCGGTGGTGAGGTCGATGGGCTGGCTCGCCAGGGAGGCGGTGCGGGTGGCCTGGCTGATGCGGAACTGGCCGAAGATCTTCTCCTCGGCGCTGGCCGGGGAAGCTTCGCCGCTTCCCGGCATGCGGCGCAGCAGCGCCTTGATGCGGGCGAGGAGGACGCGGGGCTGGACCGGCTTGGCGATGTAGTCGTCGGCGCCCATCTCGAGGCCGAGGATCTGGTCGAAGTCCTCGTCCCGGGCGGTCAGCATCAGGATGACGCCCCGGTAGGACGGGCGCACGGCCCGGCAGACCTCGAAGCCGTCCTTGCCCGGCAGCATGATGTCGAGAATAACTAGGTCCGGCTGCTCGGCGATGATGCGCTGTTCGGCCGTGTCGCCCCGCCCTTCGACGGCTACGCTGAAATCGTTGCGGGAGAGGTATTCGGCGGTCAGGCCGGCCAGGCGGTCGTCGTCTTCGACGAGGAGGATGCGGGCACTCATGACCGCTAGTTTACCCGTGACTAGAAACCCGTCAAAGCCATGGTGTCAAAAGGGTGTGGCGGGGGAACCCCTTGCCGTACAATGGACCAGCCTGTTTTTAGGAGTTCTTAGTGGGTATCTTTTCCGGTGTATTGGACCTGCCCTGGTGGGGCTACGTCCTCGCAACCCTCGGTCTGACGCACGTCACCATCGCTTCCGTCACCATCTTCCTGCATCGCCACCAGGCCCACCGGGCCCTCGACCTGGCACCCCTGCCTTCCCATTTCTTCCGCTTCTGGCTGTGGCTCACCACCGGCATGGTGACCAAGGAATGGGCGGCCATCCACCGCAAGCACCACGCCAAGTGCGAAACCGCCCAGGATCCCCATAGCCCCCAGGTCCTCGGCATCAACCGGGTGCTGTGGGGCGGAGTCTTCCTCTACGTCAAGGAGTCTCGGAACAGGGAAACCCTTGAGCGCTTCGGCCACGGAACCCCGGACGACTGGGTGGAACGGCGCGTCTACACGCCCCTTCAGAAGTACGGCATCCTCCTCATGCTGGCCATCGACCTGGCTCTTTTCGGCCTCGTGCCGGGTGCCCTGATCTGGGGCGTGCAGATGGTCTGGATCCCCTTCTGGGCGGCCGGGGTCATCAACGGCCTGGGGCACTTCTGGGGCTACCGCAATTTCGACTGCGCCGACGCCTCCACCAACCTTTCCCCCTGGGGCATCCTGATCGGCGGCGAGGAACTGCACAACAACCACCACTCCTTCGCCACCTCGGCCAAGCTCTCCAACAAGTGGTACGAATTCGACATCGGCTGGATGTACATCCGCATCCTCGCGGCGCTGGGGCTGGCGAAGGTGAAGAAGGTCGCGCCGACGCCGAAGCTTGGCTCCCTGCGGCCGACGGTGGACTTCGACACCCTGCAGGCGGTGATCACCCATCGCTACGACGTCCTCGCCAAATACGCCAAATCCATGAAGCAGGTCTATGCCGAAGAGTTGGCAAAACTCCAGGATCGTGCCAAATTTGCCGGCCTCAAGAGCTGGCTGGCGGTCGATGGGCGGCAGTTGCCCGGCGAGCTCCGCGGCCGGCTGGATGCCATGCTGGCCCAGAGCCAGCCGCTGGCGACCCTGTACAACATGCGTAAGGAGCTGATGGAATTGTGGAATCGTACCAACGCCAGCCGTGAGCAGCTGGTCAAGGATTTGCAGGATTGGTGCCAGCGGGCCGAAGCTTCGGGTATCCGCCAGTTGCAGGACATTTCCCTGAGGTTGCGCAGCTATGCAGTTGCGTAAGGTGCCGGACCGGGCGTGGTTCGCGGCCCTCGGCTTGGGGGCGGTGGCGCTGGTGGCGGTGGGCCTGGAGATGCAGGCCGTGCTGCGGCTCAGCCCCTGTCCCCTGTGCATTTTCCAGCGCGTCCTCTATCTCCTCATCGGCGTGGCGGGGCTGGCGGGCTGCCTGCTGCCGGCGGCTCGCCTGCTGTGGGCCGGCCTGATCGGGCTGGTCGGAGTGGGTGGCTTGGCGGTGGCGGGCTACCAGAGCTGGATGCAGGCCTTTCCCCAACTGGCGACGGAGTGCAGCTACACCGATCCGAACGCCATCGAGCGCCTGGTGGACTGGCTGGGCATGCAATGGCCTTCCCTTTTCCTGGCTACCGGCTTCTGCACCAGCCGGGACTGGGTATTCCTCGGCCTCTCCATGGCCAACTGGTCGCTCTTCCTGTTCGCCGGCTTCGCCGCCTTCGCCTTCTGGCTGGCGAAGGGCAAACGCTAGAAAAAACAAAACCCGCCGAAAGGCGGGTTTGTCTTGAGCCGGAAGGAGAAGCCTTACTTCAGCTTCACTTCCTTGTAGGCCACATGCTTGCGGGCCTTCGGGTCGTACTTCATCATCTCCAGCTTCTCAGGCGTCGTGCGCTTGTTCTTGGAGGTGGTGTAGAAGTGTCCGGTGCCGGCAGTGGATTCCAGCTTGATCTTTTCGCGACCGCCTTTAGCCATTTTGCTATTCCTTCCTTAATCTTCAGATTTCGCCACGGGCGCGCAGGTCGGCCAGAACGGAATCGATACCGTTCTTGTCGATGACGCGCAGGCCGGCGTTGGAGACACGCAGGCGCACGAAGCGGTTTTCACTCTCGACCCAGAAGCGGCGATACTGCAGATTCGGCAGGAAGCGGCGCTTCGTTTTATTGTTGGCGTGGGAAACGTTGTTCCCAACCATCGGGCTCTTGCCCGTCACTTGGCAGACTCGCGCCATGATTGGTGCTCCAGTAATTCGCTAGAAGAAAGCCCGCGATTTTACCGAAAAAAGGATATTCCTTTCAAGTGATTTTTGCGTCCTCACAGCAGGCCGCGCTCCGCAAACGAGAGGGGACGGGCGTTTCCGGCCACCACGAAATGGTCCAGGACACGGACGTCCACGAGGCTCAGGGCCTCTTTCAGGGCGCGGGTCAGCAGCTCGTCGGCGCGGGAGGGCTCGGTCACGCCGGAGGGGTGGTTGTGGGCCAGGATGACGGCGGCGGCGTTATGGGCCAGGGCGGCCTTGACCACCTCCCGGGGGTAGACGCTGGTCTGGGTGAGGCTCCCCGCGAAGAGCTCCTGGGCCTCTATGAGGCGGTTCTGGGCATCCAGCCACAGGGCCATGAAGACCTCCCGGGGGCGGCTGGCCAGCTTCAGTTTCAGCCACTGGCGGACGGCGCCGGGGTCGGTGAAGGCGTCCCGGGCCACCATGTCCTGGGCCAGGGCCCGGCGGGAGAGTTCGAAACTGGCCTTCAACTGGGCGGCCTTGGCCATGCCGATGCCGGAAACCTCGGCCAGGCGTTCGAGGGAAGCCTCCACCAGATGGCCGAGATTGCCGTCGAAGCGTATGAGGAGGTCCCGGGCCAGGTCGACGGCGCTCTTCCCCCGCACGCCGACCCGCAGATAGATGGCCAGCAGTTCGGCGTCCGAGAGGGCTTCGGGGCCGTGCCGCAGCAGCCTTTCCCGGGGCCTTTCGCCTTCCGGCCAGTCGGTGATCGCCATGAGATTTCCAGTAAAATGACCGAATTCGGATTCTAGCGATAAGACAATGGAATTGCAGGGTAAACGCATCGTCCTGGGGGTGACCGGCGGCATCGCGGCCTACAAGGCGGCCGAGCTGGTGCGGCTCCTGGGCAAGCAGGGGGCCGAGGTGCAGGTGGCCATGTCCGAGGCGGCCACCCGTTTCGTCACCCCGGTGACCTTCCAGGCCCTGTCCGGCAAGCCGGTGTTCACCGACCAGTGGGACCCCCGCATGCCCAACAACATGGCCCACATCGACCTCTCCCGGTCGGCGGACTGCATCCTGGTGGCGCCGGCCTCGGCGGACTTCATGGCCCGGGTGGCCCACGGCCTGGCCGACGATCTCCTCACCACCCTGGTGCTGGCCCGGGACTGCCCCCTCCTGGTGGCGCCGGCCATGAACCGGCAGATGTGGGAAAACCCGGCCACCCGCCGCAATGCGGCCCAACTGCTGGCCGACGGCATTCCTCTCCTGGGGCCGGCCAGCGGCGAGCAGGCCTGCGGCGAGACTGGCGCCGGCCGCATGCTGGAACCGGAAGACATATTGGAGGAGGTGGTCGCCTTCTTCACCCCCAAGCGCCTGGCCGGACGCAAGGTGCTGATGACCGCCGGCCCCACCTTCGAGGCCATCGACCCGGTGCGGGGCATCACCAACCTGTCTTCCGGCAAGATGGGCTACGCCCTGGCCCGGGCCGCCCGGCACGCCGGGGCGGAAGTGACCCTGGTGTCCGGGCCGGTGAGCCTGCCGACCCCCTGGGGCGTCACCCGGGTGGATGTGCGGAGCGCCCTCGACATGCACCAAGCGGTCATGTCCCGGGTCCAGGGGGCCGAAATCTTCATCGGCGTGGCGGCGGTGGCGGACTATCGGGTCGCCAATCCGGCCGAGCAGAAATTGAAAAAGGACGACGGCGGCCTGCCGGCCATCGAGCTGGTCCAGAACCCGGACATCCTGGCCGAGGTGGCGGCCCTGCCCGAGGGACCCTTCTGCGTCGGCTTCGCGGCGGAGAGCAGGAATCTGGAGCAGTATGCCCAGACCAAGCGCCGCAAGAAGAATATTCCCCTCATTGCCGGCAACCTGATCCAGGAAGGCTTCGGCGGCGACGACAACCGGCTTGTCCTGTTCGACGACAACGGCGTCCATCCCCTGACCCCGGCCCCCAAGTCGGTCCTCGCCCGGCAACTGGTAGAACACATCGCCGCCCTCATAGGAAAAGACTGATGCACCGTATCGACGTCAAGATTCTCGACTCCCGCCTCAGGGAGACCCCGCCCCATTACGCCACTCCCGGCTCTGCCGGCCTCGACCTGCGGGCTTGCCTGGAGGCGCCGCTGCACCTGCTGCCGGGGGAGACCACCCTGGTGCCGACGGGCATCGCCATCCACCTGGCCGATCCCGGCCTGGCGGCCATGATCCTGCCGCGCTCGGGACTGGGCCACAAATATGGCATCGTCCTCGGCAATCTGGTCGGGCTCATCGATTCCGACTACCAGGGGGAAATCATGGTGTCGGTGTGGAATCGGGGCAAGGACAGCTTCACCATCAATCCCCTGGACCGCATCGCCCAGTTGGTGGTGGTGCCGGTACTGCAGGTGGCCTTCGACGTGGTGGATGAATTCGAAAGCAGCGAGCGGGGTGCCGGCGGCTTCGGCAGCACCGGCCACGGCTGATTGCCTGGCCTGCCCGCAAGAAAGAAGGCCGCATGCAGCGGCCTTTTCCTTTTCAGGCCAGGGTGTCGGCCCAGATGTTCTTGGCCCAGCCCAGGGCCGTGGCGCCCTCCAGCTCGCTGCGGGCGGCGGACAGGCCGCCGGCGCCCTTGACCGGCTGCACGGTCCGGGTGGCCGGGTCGTACTGGTGCACCGAAGCCACATGGATGGCGCTCTGCCGGTCCACGAAGCTGTAGCAGGTATTCATCACCACCGGCGCGGGGTTCGGGGGCTGGCCGGTCAGGAGGTTGAGGATGGCGGCGGCCGCCAGCTTGCCCTGCTGGTTGGCCATGTGGCCGGACTTGGGCATGCCCGGGGCGGCCAGGACGGCATCCCCCAGCACATGGATTCCTGGAGTGTTGGTGGACTCCATGGACAGCCAGTCGATATCCACCCATCTGCCGTTAAGGAGCTTCAATCCTGTCTCGGTGGCGATGCGGCCGGCCCGCTGGGGTGGGATGATGTTGAGGACGTCGGCCTTGAACCTGTCGAAATCCAGGATGGCGGTGCGGCTGCCGGCGTCCACGTCCTTTACCTCGCTGCCGGGGCGGTATTCGATCATGTCCTTGTAAAGCTCGGCCCAGGCCTGCATGAACAGTCCCTTCTTCGACACCACCTCGTCGTTGGCGTCCAGGATGACGACCTTGGACCGGGGCTTGGCGCCCTTGAAGTAATCGGCCACCAGGCAGGCCCGTTCGTAGGGGCCGGGCGGGCAGCGGTAGGGGGCCTTGGGAATGGCGATGGCGTAGACGCCGCCGTCGGGCATTGCTTCCAGCTGCTTCCGCAGGGCCGCGGTCTGGGGGCCGGCCTTCCAGGCATGGGGCAGCCGGGACTGGGCCTCGGCGTTGTCGAGGCCGGGAATCCGGTCGAACTGGAAATCGATGCCGGGGGAGAGCACCAGCCGGTCGTAGGACAGCTGACCGCCGCCCGCGAGCCGCACGGTGCGCTTGCCGGGGTCGATGGCCGCCGCCTCGTCCCGGACGACCCGGATGCCCCAGCGGTCCCTGAGGTTGCCGTAGCCGAGGGTGATGTCGGGCAGGGTGCGGGTGCCGCCGACGACCAGGTTGGAGAGGGGGCACGAAACGAAATCGGCGTTGCGCTCCACCAGGGTCACCTGGACGGCGCCCTCGCTCCACATGCGCAGGTACTTGGCCGCCGTGGCGCCGCCGAAGCCGCCCCCGACCACCACCACATGGCCGGCTGCCCTGGTTCCCGGTGCGCAGCCGGAGAGGCCGGCCAGAGCCGTAGCGGCGGCTCCGGCCTTGAGGAAATTGCGCCGGTCGATGATGGTCATTTCCGCTCTTTCCTTATTTCCGGGCCGCGAACCAGGCCGTGATCAGGCGCAGCTGCTCGTCGGTGTAGCCCTTGGCGATCTGGTGCATGACCGTGGCTGGCCGGGTGCCCGCCCGGAACTCGGCGAGCTTCTGGAGGAGCTTGTCCTGGTCGGCCCCGGCCAGGGGCTCCAGGCCGGAGCCGGCGGCGGCTTGGCCGTTGGTGCCGTGGCAGTTGGCACAGCCGGCGGCGAGATTGCGCCCCAGATTGGGGTCGGCGGCCAGGGCGCTGCCGGTCAGGACGGCGAGGCCCAGGAGCAGGGCGACGGACGCCGGCCTCATTGGGCGACTTCCGCTTGCTTGGCGAGGTTCACGAAGCGCAGGGCCTGGGGATAGGGGAAGAAGTCCTCGACGTGGCCTTCCCGGATCTTGCGCTGGGCGTCCTGCCAGAAGCCCGGGGTCAGCAGGTCGGCGTGGTGCTTCATGAAGACCTTGCGCAGGGTGGGCGAGGCCAGGAGGAAGGTGCCGAATTCCTCCGGGAAGATGTCGTTTCTGGCCACCGAGTACCAGACCTCCCCCGACATCTCAGCCTCGTAATTGGGGGCCGGCGGGATCGCCCGGAAATTGCAGTCGGTCATGTACTCGATTTCGTCGTAGTCGTAGAACACCACGCGGCCGTAACGGGTCATGCCGAAATTCTTCCACAGCATGTCGCCGGGGAAGATATTGGCCTGGGCCAGTTCCCGGATGGCGGAGCCGTACTCCCGGATGGCGTGCTCGAGACCCTCGATGTTCCGGTTGCGCTCCATCTTCTCGAGGTGGATGTTGAGGGGCTCCATCCGGCGCTCGATGAAGAGATGCTTGATGACGATGCTGTCGCCCTCGATCTCGAAGGTGGAAGGGGCGAGGGTCCGCAGCTCCTCCAGCAGGGCCGGCGTGAAGCGGGCCAGAGGAAAGGCGACGTTGGAGAACTCCAGGGTGTCCGCCATGCGGCCGACCCGGTCCACCTGCTTCACCATCATGTACTTGCGCTTGACCGTGGCGTGGTCCATTTCCTTGGAGGCCCCGAACACGTCCTTGATGATCTTGAAGACGTACGGGTAGGAGGGCAGGGTGAAGACCAGCATGACCAGGCCCCGGATGCCGGGGGCGATGATGAAGCGGTCCTCGGAATGGTGCAGGTGGTAGATGAAGTCCCGGAAGAACATGGTCTTGCCCTGCTTGCCCAGCCCCAGCATGGTGTACAGCTCGGAGCGGGGCTTGCCGGGCATGATGGAGCGCAGGAACTGAACGTAGCCCGAGGGGGCTTCCATGTCCACCATGAAGTAGGCCCGGGACAGGGAGAACAGCAGGCTGATCCGCCAGGCGTCCAGGAGGATGGTGTCCAGGTAGAGCTTGCCGTCGTCGTCGTGGAGCACGGGCACGGCGAAGGGGTACTCGTGCTGGCCGTTGATGCACTTGCCGATGACGTAGGCGGCCTTGTTGCGGTAGAAGGCCGAGGACAGGATCTGGATCTGGAAATTCACCTCCCGGGCCGGCATGCCCTTGAGGAAGGTGCCCACTGCCTGGTAGATGTACTCCACGTCCCGGTCCAGGTCGGCGAATTCCCGGTTCCAGTCGAAATCCTGGAAGATCTGCTTGACCGTGCCCCGCAGCCCCCGGTTGTGGGCGTAGTAGCAGCGGTAGGTGGGGATGGTCTCGGCCTCGATGTACTCGGTGGAGATGGCCGGCCGCACGAAGATGAAGTCGTTGTTGAAATAGGTGCGGTGCAGGATCTTGGTGGTCACCGAGTTGAAGAAGGTTTCCGCCAGCTCCGGCTGCTTGTGGTTGATGAGCAGCCCGATGTAGAGGAGCTTGACCTGCTGCCAGGTGGTGTCGTCTATATTGGTGGCGTCGAATTCGGTGCGCAGCCGCTCGACGCATTCGTCCACCCGGCTGTCGTAGAAGGGTATGCGCTCCTTGACCGCCCGGTGCACTCCCAGCCAGTCCCCCTGCTCGAAACGCACCTTGGCCTGCCGGCAGGTTTCCCGGAAAAGGGTGTAGTGCTTGTTGAAGCCCTGGATCATGGCCAGGGCGATCTGGTGCGCGCTGGTGCCGTAGAGACCGACGGAAATTTTCATTTTCTTGGTTCAGGCTACTGTAAGGAACGGATTTTAGCATCCGGCGGCAGCCTCAAATGGCTGGCAGGGGAGTGCTATTTAAAGCATAATTATGAATGCTGCTTTTTGGCGCAACCCGCTGAAAAGTCATCGCCCGTACCACGGGCAAAGCTCGACGCAGACGTCCAAAACAACGCAATGGAGTGGATATGAGTACCTCTCACATCAAGGTTCCGCAAGGCGGCCAAAAGATTATTCCGGGGCAGGCGACTCCGGACAACCCCATCATCCCGTTCATCGAAGGTGACGGCATCGGTGTCGATATCACGCCGGTGATGATCAAGGTCATCGACGCCGCAGTCGCAAAGGCTTACGGCGGCAAGAAGAAGATTCACTGGATGGAAGTCTATGCGGGTGAGAAGTCCACTCGCCTCTACGGCCCGGACGAATGGCTGCCGAAGGAAACCTTCGATGCCCTCAAGGAATACTCCGTCTCCATCAAGGGCCCCATGACCACCCCGGTCGGCGGCGGCATCCGCTCCCTGAACGTGGCCCTGCGCCAGGAACTGGACCTCTACCAGTGCGTGCGTCCGGTCCAGTACTTCAAGGGCGTCCCCTCCCCCCTGAAGAACCCGGAACTGACCAACATGGTCATCTACCGCGAGAACACCGAGGACATCTACGCCGGTATCGAGTGGAACGCCCAGTCCGAAGGCGCCAAGAAGATCATCAAGTTCCTCCAGGAGGAAATGGGCGTCAAGAAGATCCGCTTCCCGGAAACCTCCGGCATCGGCATCAAGCCCGTCTCCATCGAAGGCACCCAGCGCCTGGTCCGCGCCGCCATCAAGTACGCCATCGCCAACGACCGCAAGTCGGTGACCATCGTCCACAAGGGCAACATCATGAAGTTCACGGAAGGCCTGTTCCGTGACACCGCCTACAAGCTGGCCCAGGAAGAGTTCGGCGCCGAGCTGATCGACGGCGGCCCGTGGTGCAAGTTCAAGAACCCGAACACCGGCCGCGAGATCATCGTCAAGGACGCCATCGCCGACGCCTTCCTGCAGCAGATCCTGCTGCGCCCGGCCGAGTACGACGTGATCGCCACCTGCAACCTGAACGGCGACTACATCTCCGACGCCCTGGCTGCCCAGGTAGGCGGCATCGGCATCGCTCCGGGGGCCAACATCTCCGACCAGTACGCCTGCTTCGAAGCCACCCACGGCACCGCGCCCAAGTACGCCGGCCAGGACAAGGTGAACCCCGGTTCCCTCATCCTCTCCGCCGAAATGATGCTGCGCCACCTGGGCTGGACGGAAGCCGCCGACCTGGTCATCAAGTCCATGGAAGCCGCCATCTGCGACAAGCAGGTCACCTACGACTTCGCTCGCCTGATGGAAGGCGCCAACGAGCTCTCCTGCTCGGCCTTCGGCGATGCTATGATCGCCCGCATGTAATTGCCCATCCAAGGTGATTGAACGAAGCCCCCGGAAGGGGGCTTCGTCGTATGTAGACCATGAAATCCCCCATCGGCATCTTCGATTCCGGCCTCGGCGGCCTCACCGTCCTGCGGGCGCTGCGGGCGCGGCTGCCGGCCGAGGATTTCCTCTATTTCGCCGATACCCGCTTCCTGCCCTACGGCGACCGCCCCGAGGCTTTCCTCAAGGAGCGCGGCGTCGTCATCGCCGCGGCCCTGGCGGCCCGGGGCGCCAAGGCCCTGGTGATCGCCTGCAATACGGCCACCGCCGCGGCCGCCGAAGCCATCCGGGCGGCGACCTCCCTGCCGGTGGTGGCCCTGGAGCCCGGCGTCAAGCCGGCGGCGGCCATGACCCGGAGCGGCGTCATCGGCGTCCTGGCCACCACCCGCACCCTGGACAGCGAGCGCTTCCGCCGCCTGGTGGACAACCACGCCAACCATGTCCGGGTCCTGGCCCAGGCCTGCCCCGGCCTGGCCGAGGCCATCGAGGCCTGCGGCCCGGGCAGCGCCGAAGTGGCTCGCCACCTGGATGCCTTCGCGATGCCCCTGGCCGCCGCCGGCGCCGACGTGGTGGTCCTCGGCTGTACCCACTACCCCTGGGTGGCGGAGGCCATCGCCGCCCGGCTGCCGGCCGGGGTCAGCGTCATCGACACCGGCGAGGCAGTGGCGCGGCAGCTGGAAAGGCTGCTTGCCGCCGGCGAGCTGCTGGGGGGCGGCGAAGGGCGGCTGGCGGTCGCCACCAGCGGGGCGCCGGCCACCGTCCGGGAAACCATCCTCCGCCTCTGGGGCGAGCCCCTGCCCACTGAATACTGGGAACTCTGACATGAATGCAAACAAGCCCCTGGCCGGCCTCAAGGTGGTCGAACTCGGCACCCTCATCGCCGGCCCCTTCTGCAGCCGCATCCTGGCCGAGTTCGGGGCCGAGGTGGTCAAGGTCGAGTCTCCCGACGGCGGCGACCCCCTGCGCAAATGGCGCAAGCTCTACGAGGGCACGTCCCTGTGGTGGTACGTGCAGTCCCGCAACAAGAAGTCGGTGACCGCCAACCTCAAGCACCCGGAGGGCAAGGAATTCGTCCGCCGCCTGATCGCCGGGGCTGACATCCTGGTGGAGAATTTCCGCCCAGGCGTCCTGGAGAAGCTGGGCCTGTCCTGGGAGCAACTGTCCGCCGACAACCCCGGTCTGGTCATGGTGCGCCTCTCCGGCTTCGGCCAGACCGGGCCCTACAAGGACCAGCCCGGCTTCGGCGCCGTCGGCGAATCCATGGGCGGCCTGCGCTACGTCACCGGCTTCCCCGACCGTCCTCCCGTGCGCACGGGCATCTCCATCGGCGACTCAATCGCCGCCCTGTGGGGGGCCATCGGCGCCCTCATGGCTCTGCGCCACCGGGAGGTGGGGGGCGGCAAGGGCCAGGTGGTGGACGTCGCCCTCTACGAGGCCATCTTCGCCATGATGGAATCCCTGGTGCCGGAATTCGACGTCTTCGGCTTCGTGCGGGAGCGCAGCGGCAACATCATGCCCGGCATCACCCCGTCCAACACCCACACCACCCGGGACGGCAAGCACATCACCATCGGCGCCAACGGCGACGCCATCTTCAAGCGCTTCATGGCGGCCATCGGCCGGGACGACCTGGCCAACGACCCAATCCTGGCCGACAACGCCGGGCGCGACGCCCGCCGGGACGAGATCTACGGCGTCATCGACACCTGGTGCGCCGCCCACGACGAGGAGACCGTGCTGGCGACCCTGGAACGGGCCGAGGTGCCGGCCTCCCGGGTCTATTCCGTCGCCGACATGTTCGCCGATCCCCAGTTCCTGGCCCGGCAGATGATCGAAAGCGCCCGGCTGCCGGACGGCCGGGAATTCCGCATCCCCGGCGTCGTACCCAAGCTTTCCGCGACCCCGGGCGGCACCGAATGGCTGGGCCCCGAGCTGGGCGCCCACACCGACGAAGTCCTGGCGGCCCTGGGCTACGGCCCGGAGCGCATCGCCGACCTGCGGGCGGCTGGCGCCGTCTAGCGCAGGCGGAAGCGCACCGGCAGCAGGGTTTCCCGGGGGGCGTTGGCGGGCAGGGAGCGCAGGCTGCGGACGGCCCGCAGGGCGGCGTCGTCCAGGATGCGGTGGCCGCTACTCGCCTCGATGCGGGCCGCCACCGGGTTGCCGGCCTCGTCCAGGACGAGGAGCACCAGGGCCTCTCCCTCCAGGCCACGGGCGATGGCTTCCTCGGGGTAGAACTTTCCCTGGCGGTCCAAGTCCTTCAACTGCTTCCGGACCTCGGCCGTCCATTCGCGCTTGGCCGGGGCGGGGGCGGCGGGCGCGGGCTTTTCGGGTTTCGGCGGCGGGCGGC
>DATFAA010000161.1:0-4075 GCA_035255045.1 Rhodocyclaceae bacterium
GTACCGCAAGGACGTGCTGGGCCTGAAGCCCTTCGATCCCCACCGCATCAAGTACCGGAAGCTCACGCGATGAAGGGTGCCGCGTCCCCGACTCCCGCCTTCACCACCGCCGCGGCGGGTCTGCTCCTGGGCGCGCCCGCCCTGTGGCTGGGCCTCGACCTGGGCGCCATCGCCCTCTGGACCTTCGGCGCCGCCGCCCTCCTGCTGAGTCTGCCCTCTGTGGTGGTGGGGCAGCGCGTCCGGGAGGGCTTCGGCAACCGGGGTCTGGAGCGCGAGCGCCTGGCCCTCCGCCTCGCCAGCCACCTCCTGCGCCTCCTGGCCCTGGGCGCCGTCCTCACTGCCGCGGCGGCTCTCATGGGCGACCGCAGGCCCCAGGCGGGTTCCGCCCCGCCCATCCTGACGGGCGCGGCCCTGGCCGTCCTGGCGCTCCTCTGGTGGGTCAAGCGCGCCCAGGCGGGCCTCCACCCCAGCCTGGCCTCGGATGCCGCCCGGACCCGCACCCTGCTGGAACTGGCCGGCCTGCTCCTGGCGGGGGTGCTGCTGGATCGCTGGTTCCCCTGGGCGGATGCGGCCGCTGCGGTGGTCATGGGGTTGCGCCTGTTCATCGAAGGTCAGGGCCTGGCCCGAGGCACGGCCCTGACCGCCGCGGCCTCCTGCGGCGGCTGCGGAAGCTGCGGCTGCGGCTAGGCCGATGCGCGTCCTCGAGCTGTTCTCGGGCCTGGGAGGCTGGCGCCTGGCTCTCGGGACCAAGGGCAGCGTGGCGGCAGCCTATGATGTGAGCGAGGCGGCCAATGCCACCTACGCCCTGAACCATGGCGAGACGCCGAAGGCCCGCGAGCTGGCCACGATCCCGCTGGCGGAGCTGGCCGCTGCTGGCGCCGATACCTGGCTCATGAGCCCGCCCTGCCAGCCCTTCTGTCGCATGGGGAACCAGCATGGCCTGGAGGACCGCCGCTGCCGGGCCTTCCGTCATCTCATGGACCTGTTCGACCAGGCGCCGCCGGAGCGCCTGGTGCTGGAGAACGTGGGCGGCTTCCTGGGCTCGGACGCCCACGCCCTGCTGATGGCGCGGTTGCGGGCCCACGGCCTGCACCATCTGGACCTGGAGGCCTGCCCCAGCCGCTTCGGCCGGCCCAACCAGCGGCCCCGCGTCTTCGTCGTGGCCTCGCGGAAGCCGTTGGTGGCACAGTCGCTGCCGGATCTGCCCCCGCGCCCCCTGGGAGACTTCCTGGATGCGGTGGAGGACGAGGGGCTGTATCTGCGGCCCGAGATCCTGGCCCGCCACCGCCACGGGATGGACTTCGTGACGCCGGCGGAGCGCCGCAGCACCTGCTTCATCGGTGGCTACGGCCAGCGCTTCGTGGGCAGCGGTTCCTTCCTGAGAACAGAGCGTGGCGTGCGACGCTTCTCACCCGCCGAGGTGGCGCGGCTGCTGGGCCTGCCCGAGGGATTCCGCTTCCCGGAGGGCGTACCCCTGGAGGCCCGCTACAAGCTGCTGGGCAACGGCCTCTCCATCCCCGTCGCCGCCTGGGCCCTGGATCACCTTGGGGCTGACAGCCAGGCAGCAAGATGACGGCTGTGTCCTGTTAAGCTTTCCAATGCACTCAACATCAACGCGGGAGAGACCTCTTGAAGGCCAATAAGGACGTTGTGCTCACGCCACCCTCCTCGTCGATTTCCAAAGGTGAACGCCAGAAAAATGTCCGAGCTTACTTAGGCTGTACGGCGTGCTTGTTAGCCGTAGCCATCATGGGGGGGTACGTCTTGGACAAGACGTACCATTTTTACTGGCGCTTCGTTAAAACCGGGGAAAAACTCGGCGTGCGTACTTCGCCAAAACCAATCGCACCGTTACCACCCAGCAGGCCAGGTATTGACCACCTGTATGTGGAGGGGATGGAGCATCTCAAGGCCTCCGATTGGAAGCAGGCATTGGCTTCATTCCAGGCGGCGGCCGAACAAGGGCATGCCCGTGCTGCCTACCAGGCTGGCCTGCTGCTGATGGAAGGTCCCCGAGAAATGCGGGACTACGCCGGTTCGGCGACATCGCTTGTTCAGAGTCTGAGAGCTGTGGAAGGGGACCTGCCTGAAGCGGCATGGAAACTGGGATGGCTCTATGAGCAGGGCCTGGGCGTGGTCAAAGACCATGATTTCGCAAGGCAATTGAGGGATTTCGCCCTCTCCTTGCCGGAAGGCGGATTGGATCAAGAAAGCCGTGAATTCCTTAGCCGGCTCTGGGAAGAGGGCAAGACTGGACGGGTCGACCTTGCCAAGGCCGCGATCTGGGCGGAAATCAGTGGCGACCACGCCCGATACCTTCTTCTGCTCGGAAGGGCCAGTGCGGTTGGTGATAGCAAAGGGGCAGTATTGCTCGCCTCCAACTACTTGAACCCGATCGGATCGGGAATGAGCCCCGAACCGGACAAGGCCTGGGAAACACTGCAAAGGGCTGCTGATAGAGGTTCCTGCGCAGCATGGCTCAAACTTTCAGGGCTCTGTGCCATGGGAAGAGGGGGGCCCAAGGACCCGGAAAGGGCCCTGCAATGTCTTCACAAGGCTGCGGAAGGTCCCGAACCACAGGCGGAAGCTTGGTATCGGCTGGGAGTCCACATTCTGGGAAGCCAATCTCCTCTGCCAGAAAACCTCAAAGCTGAGCAATGCTTCAATCGAGCAATTGAATTATCGAATACCCCGAATTTAACTGAGGTGCCTTCATTGCCTCAAACCCGCCAAGATTTTCAGGGTGATCAAAGCCCGCAGGATCCTGAGGGTTCACCAAAGACTGCTCGCAAGTTTGCAAGGAAAACGTCTCGATCGAGGAAGGGGTTTGACGCCCTGGACCCCGAAAGCCTGGCCGACATGGTGTATGGAGGTCCATTGGGTCAGATCCCGATGGCGCGGGTGAGACAGGATGCCCATGCAGGCCTTGCGAGGTGTTACGAAGGTGGCATTGGTGTCACGAAAAATCAGCTGATGGCGGGGAAGCATTATCTCCAAGCCCACCTGTATCCAGAGGCCAACACGGCCCTTTTGAAGGCTCTCGAGCAGGGAGAAGATGAGGCGGCTGTCCTACTCGGGGATCTATACCTGGAACAAGGCGACTCTCATTCCGCGGCAACCAGCTATCGTGAAGGAATTCGTCGCGGCCGCTTGGAGGCGGAGTGGAAATTGGGTCGATTACTATCCGGGCTTGATCGCTTGCCCGCCAACACCAAACCTCTGCCCATCGACGTGGCGGCAGGTTTGGGATTGTTGGAAAAGGCGGCCCAGAAGGGAACACCAGAGGCTGTGCTTGGCTTCGCAGAGGCCGCAGCTTCAGTCAAATTGGATCAACCCGAATTCTGGCAGTCCAAGGCGGGCGTCTACCTGGGGCAGATGGCTCAATCGGGTCAGCGAGAGATTCTGCTGGCTTGGATCACCTGGCTATTGGATGAGGGGAGCTCGGGGAGTATCAAGAAGGCTATCAAGGCTGCCGACATGTTGGTCTCTCAGACAGGTCCCTCCTTGCTCTCGTCGCCGTTCTCACAATCGCTCCCGGCCTTGGCTCGCAGATTGTCCGGAGAAGCGGGCGATCCGTATGATTTCGCAAGGGCCAAGAGCTATTACCGCTATGCCGCGGCCTGGGATATGAGTGAGGCCTGGGCCGGGTTGGCAAACATGTACTGGGGAGGGTATGGGGTCTTGGGCGATCCGGTTCGTGCCATGTACTGCCAGTGCCGAGCCGTACGGGCGGAATCCCGGGACAGAGATAACGATGATGGTGGGTGCTAGGGCCCCGAGCTAAGTCGAGGGCTAGAATCTCAGACATGCGCCTCCTGCTGTCTGCCTTCGCTCCGGAACTCGGTCCCCTGGCCGGGGATCCGCCGCCCGGTTGGGAAACCGCCACGGTGGGCATCGGCGCGGTGACGGCGGCGGCAGCCACGGCGCGGCTGCTGGCGGAGCGGCGGCCCGAGGCGGTGCTCTTCCTCGGCACCTGCGGGCGCTACGACGAGCGGCTGGCCCTGTTCGAGTGTCTGTGGGCCTCCGTGGCCATCGCCACCTCGCTGGAGGAAGTGCGCGGCGGCGCCTACCGGCC
>DATFAA010000162.1:0-21602 GCA_035255045.1 Rhodocyclaceae bacterium
CGAGTTTAGCGAGCCGCCCGGCCGCCCGAGTAGCGCAGGGAACCCGGGCAACGCCCGGGCGCGCAACCAGGGGTCGCCTTTTCTTTGGTGACTTTCTTTTGGCGAAGCAAAAGAAAGTTACACGCCGGTCAACGGCGGAAAACAGCGCCCGAGGAACCAAAACACCATGAAAATCCTCACCTGGGACACCCCCAACTTCGGCGACCGCCTGAACGAGCTGGTCTGGCCCCACTACCTCCCCGATTGCCTGGACGACGACCCGTCCGAACTCCTCGTGGGCATCGGCTCCCTCCTCAACCATCGCCTCCCCCCGGCCCCCGTCAAGTGGATCCTCGGTTCCGGCATCGGCCATGGCGAACCACCCCGGGTGGACAGCACCTGGCACGTGCTGTGGGTGCGGGGTCCGCGCACCGCCAACGGCCTCGCCCTGCCGGGCTGCCGCTACATCACCGACGGCGCCATGCTCCTGGCCGACATCCTGGAGCCGCTTCCGGCCAAGAAATTCACCTGTTCCTTCATCCCCCACTGCAGCGCCGTCGAACGGGGCGGCCTCGGCCCCCTCCAGGAAATCTGCGAGGCCGCCGGGCTCCACCTCATCAACCCCCACTGGCCGGTGATGCGGGTCCTGGACGACATCCGCCAGAGCCGGCGGGTCGTCACCGAGGCCCTGCACGGGGCCATCGTCGCCGACGCCTTCCGCATCCCCTGGCTGCCGGTCTGCCGGCGGGACATCCTGGCCTTCAAGTGGCAGGACTGGTGCGAGTCGGTGGGGCTGGAGTACCGGCCCCGGCCCCTGCCCTACCGCCCCCAGTGGTTCACCGCCCCGGCCGGCAAGCGCCTCTCCCGGCGTCTCGCCCACCCGCTCCTCAAGCCGGTCTCCGGGCTGCTGCTGGAGAAGCGCCTGCGCGCCCTCGCCGCCGCCGGCCCCTGGCAGCTGAGCGAGGACGGGGTGGTGGAAGGCAAGATCGACGAGATGAAGGAATGCCTGGCGCGGCTGGCTTCCCGGCTGCGTCCCTTGTCCGCTTCAACGGTGTGATCATGGCCATCGACGTCACCATCCTCCTGGTCAACTACAACACCCGCCACCTCCTGGAGACCTGCTTCGGCCGCCTCCAGCAGGCCAGCGCCGGGCTGGCGGCCCAGACCATCGTGGTGGACAACTCCTCCGCCGACGACTCCATCGACTTCATCCGCCAGCGCTGGCCCGGCTGGGTGCTCCTCGCCAACCGGCAGAATGTCGGCTTCGGGCGGGCCAACAACCAGGCCCTGCCCCTGGTCGAGGGGCGCTACCTGCTGCTCCTCAACACCGACGCCTTCGTCGCCCCGGACACCCTGGAGAAGACCGTCGCCTACATGGACGCCCATCCCCGCTGCGGCGTCCTGGGGGTGCGGCTGGTGGGCCGGGACGGGGAGCTGCAGCCCTCGGCCCGCTACTTCCCCACCCCCTGGAACCTCTTCCTGCAGCGGAACGGCCTCTCCCGCTTCTTCCCCGGGGCCCGCCTCATGGACGACCTGGCCTGGCCCCACGATGCCGTGCGCCACTGCGACTGGGTGCCCGGTTGCTACTACCTGGTGCGGCGGGAGGTGATCGAGCAGGTGGGACTCTTCGATCCCCGCTACTTCCTCTACTACGAGGAGGTGGACCACTGCCTGGCCACCAAGCGGGCCGGCTGGGAGGTGACTTTCTTCCCCCACACCTCGGTGGTGCACCTGGGGGGCGAGAGCGCCAAGTCGGCCGGGGACGTGACCCCCAGCGGGCGCCAGATCGAGGCCCTGCAGATCGAGAGCGAGCTGCTCTACTTCCGCAAGAACCACGGCCTCCGCGCCATGCTCGCCAATGTCGCCCTGACCATCGCCGGCGACGCCCTGCAGGTGGTGAAGCGCCTCCTCAAGGGCCGACGGCCCCTGGCCCTGGGCGCCTACTGGAAGCACGCCCGGCTGGTCGTCTCCCTGCTGGGCCGCACCCGCTGGGGCACCCGGCCGACCCGGTGACCACCATGTTCGACAACATCCGCGCCGATCTCAAAGCCCACGGCGGCGACTGGGGAGCCCAGGGCTTCTGGGCCCTGGTGGTGTACCGCTTCGGGCGCTGGCGCTACGGGGTGCGGCCGGCCCTGCTGAGGAAGGCCTTCTCGCTGCTCTACAAGATCCTCTACAAGCTGGTGCAGATCGTCGCCGGCATCGAGCTGCCCTGCGAAGTGCCCATCGGCCGCAACTTCGTCATCGACCATTTCGGCGGCATCGTCATCAGCGGCTACGCCCGCTTCGGGGACAACTGCCGCATCCGCAACGGCGTGGTGGTGGGCCTGCGCCGGGCGGAGGAGCCCTGCGCCCCGGCCATCGGCAACAACGTCGATATCGGGGCGGGGGCCAAGATCCTCGGCCCCATCACCATCGGCGACAACGTCGTCATCGGCGCCAACGCCGTGGTGCTGCGGGACGTGCCCGCCAACTCCATGGCCCTCGGAGTGCCGGCCGTGATCAGGAAAAGGACAGGAAGCCATGAGCCATCCGCTGATCTATTTCCAGAAGCTGTACGTCATTAACCTGCCCAGCCGGGCCGACCGGCGCCAGGAGATGGACGAGCAGCTCAACAAGCTGGGGCTGGACCTCGCCCATCCCCTGGTGCACCTCTTCCCCGCCATCCGTCCCGAGGACGAGGGCGGCTTCCCGAGCATCGGTGCCCGGGGCTGCTTCATGAGCCACCTGGAGGTGCTGAGGAGCGCCCAGGCCCGCAACCTCAAGCGCCTCCTCATCGTCGAGGACGACCTCAATTTCGCCGCCGACTTCAACCTGCGGATCATCGACCTGGCGGAGCGCCTGGCCGAGTCCGACTGGGGTTTCTTCTACGGCGGCTACGTGGTGGACGCCGACCTCGAGCCGCCGGACCGGCACGGCCTGGTCGCCGTGCCGCCGGAGGTGCCGGTGCAGACCACCCATTTCCTGGCGGTGAACGGCCCCGAGGTCATCGCCGCCTGCGCCGATTACCTGGAGGCCATGCTGGCCCGTCCCCCCGGCGACCCTGAGGGCGGGCCCATGCACGTGGACGGCGCCTACAGCTGGTTCCGCCGCGCCCACCCCGAGCTGCCGACCCTGCTGGCCGTCCCCGAGCTGGGCTACCAGAGGAGTTCCCGCACCGACGTCCACGACCTCAGGTGGTTCGACCGCATGCCCCTCGCCCGGGAGGCCGCCGCCTGGCTGCGCCAGTGGAGGAATGCGTGATGGCCGGCAGCTTCGGCATCGTCGCCATCGGCCGCAACGAGGGGGAGCGCCTGCACCGCTGCCTGGCCTCGGCCCTCATCGCCGCTCCCTGGGTGGTGTATGTGGATTCCGGCTCCACCGACGGCTCCGTCGCCCTGGCCCGCTCCCTGGGGGCGGTGGTGGTGGAACTGGATATGTCCATCCCCTTCACCGCCGCCCGGGCCCGCAACGCCGGCTTCGGGCATCTGGTGGAGATCGCCCCGGAGGTGGCCTACGTCCAGTTCGTGGACGGGGACTGCGAATTCGCCCTCGGCTGGCTGGAGACCGCCCGCCAGTTCCTGGCCCACCATCCCCAGGTGGCGGTGGTCTGCGGCCGGCGCCGGGAAAGGCACATCGGCCGCAGCATCTACAACCTGCTGTGCGACATGGAATGGGACACGCCCACCGGCGAAACCCAGGCCTGCGGCGGCGACGCCATGATCCGCCGGGCCGCCTTCGAGGCCTGCGGCGGCTACCGGGAGAGCCTCATCGCCGGCGAGGAGCCGGAAATGTGCCTGCGCCTGCGGGCCGCCGGCTGGCGGGTCTGGCGCCTCAACCACAACATGACCTGGCACGACGCCGCCATGTTCCGCTTCGGCCAGTGGTGGAAGCGCAACCTGCGGGCCGGCCATGCCTTCGCCGAAGGCGCCCACCTCCACGGCGCCTCCGCCGACCGCCACTGGGTGCGGGAATGCTGCAGCGCCCTGGCCTGGGGCCTGGTCCTGCCGGTGGCCATCCTGGCCCTCGCCCTGGCCGGCGTGCCCCATGCCCTCTGGCTCCTGGCCGCCTATCCAGTCCAGATGGCGCGCCTCGCCCTCCACGGCCGCCGCAGCCGGCGGGAGAACTGGTGGCGGGCCTTCTTCCTGGTCCTGGGCAAGTTCCCGGAAATGGCCGGCGTCCTCACCTACCACCTGCGCCGCCTCAGGGGCGGCGAGCACCGGCTCATCGAATACAAATGACCCAGGCCGTCGCCTACCTCATCAACCAGTACCCCATGGTCAGCCACAGCTTCGTGCGGCGGGAGATCCTTGCCCTCGAACGGCAGGGCTTCACCGTCCTGCGCCTGGCCCTGCGGGGCTGGGACGCCGAAGTGGCGGACCCGGCCGACCGCCGGGAGCGGGGCGCCACCCGCTACGTCCTGGCCCGGGGCGTGGCAGGGCTGGCTTGGCCGGCCCTGCGGACCCTGGGGCGCCGGCCCCGGCGCTTCGCCGCCGGCCTCAGGCTGGCCCTGGCCATGGCCCGGGGCTCCGACCGCCCCCTGCCCTACCACCTGGTCTACCTGCTGGAGGCCTGCCGCTGCCTGGACTGGATGGAGGCCGCCGGCGTGCGCCACGTCCATGCCCATTTCGGCACCAATTCCGCCGAGGTGGCCATGCTCGCCGCCGCCCTCGGGGGCGGCAGCTACAGCTTCACGGTCCACGGCCCGGAGGAATTCGACAAGCCGGAAGCCCTGGGCCTGCCCGAGAAGATCCGCCGCGCCGCCTTCGTGGCTGCCATTAGCTCCTACGGCCGGGGCCAGCTCTACCGCTGGGTGGAGGCGGAACACTGGCCCAAGGTGGAGGTGGTGCGCTGTGGCGTGGACGCCGCCTTCCACCAGATCGCCCCGGCCCCGCCGGCAGACATCCCCCGCCTCGTCTGCGTCGGCCGCCTGTGCCGGCAGAAGGGCCAGCTCCTGCTGGTCGAGGCGGCGGCCCGCCTGGCCCGCCAGGGCGCCGACTTCGAGCTGGTCCTGGCCGGCGACGGGGAAATGCGCCCGAAGGTGGAAGAGGCTATCGCCCGCCACGGCCTCGGCCGGCGGGTCCGCATCACCGGCTGGATCGGCGGCGAGGCGGTGCGCCGGGAAATCCTGGCCGCCCGGGCCCTGGTCCTGCCGAGCTTCGCCGAGGGCCTGCCGGTGGTCATCATGGAAGCCCTGGCCCTGGGGCGGCCGGTCATCACCACCGCCATCGCCGGCATCCCCGAACTGGTGCGGCCCGGGGAGAACGGCTGGCTCATTCCCGCCGGCTCCGGCGACGACCTGGCGGAGGCCATGGCCGACTGCCTGGCCCGGCCCCTGGAAGAGCTCATGGCCATGGGGGACGCCGGCAGGGCCCGGGTCATGGCCTGCCATTCGGTGGATCGGGAGGCCGGCAAGCTGGCCGAACTCTTCCGCCGCACCGACGCCGCCGGCCCGATGGCTCCCCTCATCCCGGTGCGGGCCGCGAGCCCGGCGGGGAGCGAGCCGTGACCGCCCTCCTGACCCTGGCCCTCACCCTGGCAGCCGCCCTCCTGGCGGTGCCGGTGCTGGTCCTGGCGGCGCAGGTGGCGGCCGCCCTCCTCTTCCGGCCGCCGCCCCCCCCCGCCGGCGGCCGGCGGCCCCGGGTCGCCGTCCTGGTGCCGGCCCACGACGAGGCGGCGGGCATCGCCGCCACCCTGGATGGCCTCCTGCCCCACCTCGCCCCCGGTGACCGCCTGCTGGTGGTGGCCGACAACTGCGCCGACGCCACCGCCCTCATCGCCCGCTCCCGGGGGGCCGAGATCCTGGAGCGCCACGATCCCGACCGCCGGGGCAAGGGCTACGCCCTGGATTTCGGCATCCGCCACCTGGAGGCCGATCCCCCCGAGGTGGTGGCCATCGTGGACGCCGACTGCACCCTCGGCCCCGGCACCCTCGATCTCCTGGCCCGCCAGTGCGCCGCCACCGGCCGGCCGGCCCAGGCCGTGGACCTGATGCACGCCCCGCCCGGCGCTGGGCTGCGCACCCGGGTGGCGGAGTTCGCCTGCCTGGTGAAGAACCAGGTGCGGCCCCTGGGCTTCCATGCCCTGGGGCTACCCTGCCAGCTCATGGGCACCGGCATGGCCCTGCCCTGGCCGCTGATTTCCCGGGCGGCCCTGGCCACCGGCCACATCACCGAGGACTTGAAGCTCGGCCTCGACCTGGCCCGGGACGGCACGCCCCCCCTGCTGTGCCCGGCCGGGACGGTGACCAGCCCCTTCCCCAGCGGCGCCGCTGGCCTGCAGACCCAGCGGGCCCGCTGGGAGCGCGGCCACCTGGGTCTCATCGCCGGCGTGGCGCCCCGCCTCCTGGCCGAGTCCCTGGCCCGGCGCAGCCTGCCCCTCCTGGCCCTGACCCTCGATCTGGCGGTGCCGCCCCTGGCCCTCCTCTGCCTGCTGCTGCCGGCCCTGGCGGCCCTGGCCGGCCTCTTCCACGCCCTGGGGGGCGGCGCCCTGCCCCTGGTCATCGCCCTCGGCGCCTCGGGCCTCCTCGTCCTGGCCGTCCTCGCCGCCTGGGGGCGTTTCGGGCGCCGGGTGCTGTCCTTCCGGGACCTTCTGGCGGCCCTCGGCTACGCCCTGTGGAAGCTGCCCCTCTACCTCAAGTTCCTGGCCGGGCGCCGGGTGGAGTGGGTGCGCACCCGGAGGGACGAACCATGAATCCCTCCCTGCCCTGGCGGGCCGGCACCGCCCCGGATTTCGAGCGGGATGTCCATTGCCTCCTGGGCCTGCCGGTGGACGCCGTGGACATGGCCGGGGCCGAGGCCGCCGTCCGCCGCGCCATCGGGCAGGGGAAGCCCTGCTTCCTGTCCACCCCCAACCTCAATTTCCTGGTCGCCTGCCAGGAGGACGCCGACTTCCGCCGCTCGGTCATCGACAGCGACCTGTCCGTCGCCGACGGCATGCCCCTGGTGTGGATGGCCCGCTTCCTGGGCATCCCGCTGCCGGAGCGGGTAGCCGGCTCCGGGCTCGTGGAACGCCTGCGGCGGCCGGGCGGCGAGCCGGTGAAGGTCTATTTTTTCGGCGGCCCGGACGGGGCGGCGGAAGCCGCCGGCCGGGCCCTGGAGCAGGAGAAGGGTGGCCTGCTCTGCGTCGGCTTCGCCTCCCCGGGCTTCGGGAATGTCCAGGACATGAGCACCCCGGCCCTCATCGATGCCATCAACGCCAGCGGCGCCGACTTCCTGGTGGTGGCCCTGGGCGCCCGGAAGGGCCAGGCCTGGATCCAGCACAACCGGGCCCGCCTGGCGGTGCCGGTGGTGAGCCACCTGGGGGCCGTGGTCAATTTCGTCGCCGGCACGGTGCGCCGGGCTCCGGCCTGGATGCAGGCGGCCGGCCTGGAATGGCTGTGGCGCATCCGCGAGGAGCCCGCCCTCTGGCGGCGCTACTGGCAGGACGGCGAGGCCCTGGCCCGCCTGTTCCTGACCCGGGTGCTGCCCTGGGCCTGGTGGCAGCGGCGCTATCGGCCCGCTCCGGCGGCGCTGGCCGCCGCCGCCGTGGAGGTGGACGCCGGCCGCCCGGGGCTGCGGCTGCGCGGTGCCTGGAGCCGGGACAACCTGGCCCGCCTGCGCGCCTGCCTGACCCCGGATATCCTGGCCGGCGGGGACCTGGACCTCGACATGGAGGACGTGACCTACGTGGACAGCGCCGTCATCGGCCTGCTCCTGCTGCTCCACGGCTACCTGGGGCGCCAGGAGCGGCGCCTCGTCATCGCGCCGGTGTCGCGGCCGGTGGGGCGATTCCTGGAATACGGCGGCGCCGGATTCCTCCTATGTCCGTCGACCGGCTCGCCCTCGTCCTCGCGGCGCTGATGGCGGCCGCCAGCGTCGGCGCCGTCCTGGCCCGGCCCACCGCCCGCATCGCCGAGCAGGGGCCCCCGGTCGTCCTGGAAACCATGGTGCCCAGGCAGTTCGAGGACTGGAAGGAAGAGCCCCAGCGGGTGGCCCAGGTCATCAATCCCCAGACCCAGCAGCTCCTGGACCGGCTTTACAACCAGATCCTTTCCCGCACCTACGCCAACGGCGACGGCTACCGCATCATGCTCTCCATCGCCTATGGCGGCGACCAGCGGGAGGGCATGGAGGCCCACAAGCCGGAGGTCTGCTACCCGGCCCAGGGCTTCGCCCTGGTGGACAGCCAGCCGGTGGATCTCGCCACCCCCTTCGGCACCATCTCGGCCCGGCGGCTCCTCACCAACCTGGGGGCCCGCCAGGAGCCCATCACCTACTGGTACACCGTGGGCAACCGCAGCGTCGGCGGCGGCATCCGCAAGAAGCTGGTGGAGATGAGCTTCGGCCTCACCGGCCGGGTGCCCGACGGCCTGCTGTTCCGGGTCTCGTCCATCGACCCGGACCCGGCCCGGGCCCGGCGCCTGCAGGACGACTTCATCGCCAAGCTCCTGGGGGCCGTGTCGCCGGCCGACCGCCTGCGCCTCTCCGGCCTGGGGCCCGAACCCCAGGCGGCGGTGGTGGGCTTTCGCCGCTGAATCTGCTCTAGCGGCCGCAGAGGCCGGCCTGGGGCCGCAGGTGGTAGAAGTGGGCGTTCATGTGGCAGGCGATGGCTTCGGTGTCGCCCGGATCCCAGCTGCCGCCGGCATTCTGCTGCCAGCGCCGGGTCTCGGCGAGCAGCGAGGCCCAGCCGGTGACCCGCTTCTGGTCCCGCCAATGGATCTGCTCGCTGTGGCAGGTGTGGCAGTGGGTGGTGTAGAGCAGTTCGCCCCGGGCCCCTTGGGCACCGGGCTGGGCCAGGACGGCCGGGGGGGCGGCGAGGAGCAGGGCCAAGGCGAGGAGGGAAGCACGGGAGGGCATCATGGCGTCTTCGACAGGATGGATGGCCCGATTATCCCGAAAGGATGACGGGGGTGCCAAAAAAACCGCGCCCCCGCCCGGCTCAGGCGCCGGCCTGGACCTTCACCGCCAGCCGGCCCCGCACCTGCCCGGCCAGGAGTTTCTCGGCGTAGGCAGGGGCATCGGCCAGGGCAATCTCGGTGGTGATGGCATCGAGCTTGCCGGCGTCCAGGTCCCGCTCCAGGCGGGCCCAGGCTTCCTGGCGCCGGGCCAGGGGCGCCATGACGCTGTCGATGCCGTAGAGGGTGACGCCGCGCAGGATGAAGGGCGCCACCGTGGCCGGGAAATCCATGCCGCCGGCCAGGCCGCAGGCGGCGACGGCGCCGCCGTAGCGGGTCATGGCGCAGGCGTTGGCCAGGGTGTGGCTGCCCACCGTGTCCACCACGCCCACCCAGCGCTCCTTGCCGAGGGGCTTGCCGGGGGCGGATAGCTCGGCCCGGTCCATGACGGCCTGGGCCCCCAGGGAAGTGAGGTAGGCCGATTCGGCCACCCGGCCGGTGGAGGCGACCACGGCGTAGCCGAGCCTGGCCAGGAGGGCGATGGCGACGCTGCCGACGCCGCCGTTGGCGCCGGTCACCAGGATTTCCCCGTCACCGGGCCGGATGCCGTGCTTCTCCAGGGCCATGACGCAGAGCATGGCGGTGTAGCCGGCGGTACCGATGGCCATGGCCTGGCGGGGGGTGAAGCCGGCCGGCAGGCGCACCAGCCAGTCGCCCTTGACCCGGGCCAACTCGGCCAGGCCGCCCCAATGGGTCTCGCCGACGCCCCAGCCGTTGAGGATGACCTGGTCGCCGGGCTGCCAGGCGGGATGGCGGCTTTCCATCACGGTGCCGGCGAAGTCGATGCCGGGGACCATGGGGAAGCGGCGCACCACCGGCGAGCGGCCGGTGATGGCGAGGCCGTCCTTGTAGTTGAGGGTGGACCAGGCCACCTGGACGGTGACATCGCCCTCGGGCAGCTGGGACTCGTCGATGGTCTGCAATCCGGCGCGGTAGCCGCTGTCGTCCTTGTTGATCAGGATGCCTTGGAACATGGGATTCTCCTTGTGGGGTCGGATGGGGCGGTTGGGGGGCGGCGATTCAGCGCAGCGCCGCCAGGAATAGTCGGAAGAAGGCGGTCATGGGTTCGCTGGAGCGCATCAGGCGGGCCCGCAGGATGGCTCCCTCCCAGCCGATCCAGAAGACGTGGGCGAGGGCCGGGCAGTCGGCGGAGGCCGGCAGCTCGTCCGCCGCCACCGCCGCCTGGAGGCAGCCGGCGACACGGTCCTCCCAGGTCCGGAATATCTCTTCCAGCCGCCGCTGGATGGCGGCGTCCAGGCTGCCCACCTCCTGGCCCAGGTTGCCCACCAGGCAGCCGCGACCGAAGGCATGGCGCTCCATGCCCCGGCAGGCGTCGTCCACAAAGGCCTGGAGACGGGCCAGGGGGGCCAGGTCGGCATTGCCGAAATGACGGTCGAGCTTGGCCAGGAGGTAGTCGCCGTAGGCATCCACGGTGGCGAGGACGAAGGCGTCCTTGCTCGGGAAGTAGTGGTAGAAGGAGCCCTTGGGCACGCCCACCGACTTCAGCACCTCATCCAGGCCGGTGGCGCTGACGCCCCGCTCGGTGAGCAGCTCGGTGCCCCGCCGGATGAGGAGGGCGCGGGTGTCGGCGTAGCTCTGGCCGTGGCGGGAAGGGCGACCCCGGGGGCGGCGGGGAAGGGTGTCGGGCTGGTCCATGGGGAAATATTAGACCGAGCGTCTAATAATCACAACGGCGTCTTTCCGCTGCCGGGAACGCGCCGTTTCGGCGCCGGTCCCACGCGGGTGTTCCGCTCTCCGGAGAGCAGGAAGGAAGAGCGTCTTCTTGCTCCGGGTTAATAGCTAAACACTATAGCGCGTATTGTATTTATGAATTGGATATATTGTCAGAGGCTTTCTAATATTCAGCTGTCTTTCATTTAACCCCCAAACCACACAGGAGAAACCGCAATGGCGATCATCAACAGCAAGGTCAAGCCCTTCACCGCCCAGGCCTTCCACAACGGCAAGTTCATCACCGTCAATGACTCCGACCTCAAGGGCAAGTGGTCCATCGTCTTCTTCTACCCGGCCGACTTCACCTTCGTGTGCCCGACCGAGCTGGGCGACATGGCCGACGTCTACCCCGAGTTCCAGAAGATCGGCGTCGAGGTGTATTCCGTGTCCACCGACACCCACTTCACCCACAAGGCCTGGCACGACACCTCCGACACCATCAAGAAGATCAAGTACCCGATGATCGGCGACCCCACCGGCGCCCTCACCCGCAACTTCGACGTGATGATCGAGGAAGAGGGCCTGGCCCTGCGCGGCACCTTCGTGATCAACCCGGAAGGCGAGATCAAGGTCGCCGAGATCCACGACCTGGGCATCGGCCGCGACGCTTCCGAGCTGCTGCGCAAGGTCAAGGCCGCCCAGTACGTCGCCACCCACCCGGGTGAAGTCTGCCCCGCCAAGTGGAAGGAAGGCGAAGCCACCCTGGCTCCGTCCCTGGACCTGGTCGGCAAGATCTAAGCCCACCGCTGCCAAGCTGCCCCCGCCCCGGGGGCAGCGCGGATTTCAGCGCAAAGGGGCGGGGAAGCTCCCTTCCCCGGCCCCTTTCCAGTGAAATTCACGACGCCAGAGGAAGAACGCCATGCTCGACGCCAACATCAAAACCCAGCTCAAGACCTACCTCGAAAGGCTGCAACGCCCCATCGAACTGGTCGCCTCCCTGGATGACAGCCCCAAGTCCCAGGAAATGGAAGGCCTGCTGCAGGACATCGTCGACTGTTCCGACAAGGTCACCCTGCACCGCCACGGCCACGCCAAGCTGCGTCCGTCCTTCGCCGTCGGCCACCCGGACGAGGCCGCCCGCATCCACTTCGCCGGCATCCCCATGGGCCACGAGTTCACCTCCCTGGTGCTGGCCCTCCTCCAGGTGGGCGGCCATCCGCCCAAGGTGGATGCGGCGGTGATCGAGCAGATCCGCGCCCTGCCCGGCACTTACCACTTCGAGACCTTCATCTCCCTGTCCTGCCACAACTGCCCGGACGTGGTGCAGGCCCTCAACCTCATGGCGGCCCTCAACCCGGGGATCAGCCACGTCATGATCGACGGCGCCCTCTTCCAGGACGAGGTCAACAGCCGCCAGATCATGGCGGTGCCCACCGTCTTCCTGAACGGCGAGGAGTTCGGCCAGGGCCGCATGACCATCGAGGAGATCGTCGCCCGCCTCGACACCGGCGCCGGCGCCCGGGATGCGGAGCGCCTCAACGCCAAGGAGCCCTTCGACGTGCTGGTGGTCGGCGGCGGCCCGGCCGGTGCTTCGGCGGCCATCTACGCGGCCCGCAAGGGCATCCGCACCGGCGTCGTGGCCGAGCGCTTCGGCGGCCAGGTCCTCGACACCCTGGCCATCGAGAACTTCATTTCGGTCAAGGAGACCGACGGCCCCAGGATGGCCGCCGCCCTGGAGCAGCACGTCAAGGAATACGACGTCGATATCATGAACCTGCAGCGGGCCGCCAAGCTCGTCCCCGGCGACCTGATCGAGGTCCAGCTGGAGAACGGCGCCAGCCTGCGGGCCAGAAGCGTCGTCCTCTCCACCGGCGCCCGCTGGCGGGAGATGAACGTGCCCGGCGAGAAGGAATACCGCAACAAGGGCGTCGCCTACTGCCCCCACTGTGACGGGCCCCTCTTCAAGGGCAAGCGGGTGGCGGTGATCGGCGGCGGCAACTCCGGCGTCGAGGCGGCCATCGACCTGGCCGGCATCGTCGCTCACGTGACCCTGCTCGAATTCGCCGACAAGCTGCGGGCCGACGCCGTGCTCCAGAGGAAGCTCTTCAGCCTGCCCAACGTGACGGTCATCACCAATGCCCAGACCACCGAGGTCACCGGCGACGGCAACAAGGTGAATGGCCTGCGCTACACCGACCGCCAGAGCGGGGAAGGAAAGGGCGTCGAGCTGGAAGGCGTGTTCGTCCAGATCGGCCTGCTGCCCAACACCGACTGGCTGAAGGGGACGGTGGAGCTCACCCGCTTCGGCGAGATCCAGATCGACGCCCGCGGCGAAACCTCGGTGCCCGGCGTCTTCGCCGCCGGCGACTGCACCACGGTGCCCTACAAGCAGATCGTCATCGCCATGGGGGCCGGCGCGACCGCCGCCCTCTCGGCCTTCGACCACCTGATCCGCACCACCGCCCCGGCCTGATTCCTCCCCGCCTGACGGCGCTGTCCGGCGCCCTCGTTCCCTACTCTTGCCGACCCGGCAGGGGAAAGGGAGCGGGGGCGCCGGTGTATATTCCGTCACGAAGGCTCTCCCGGCACCAGGACGTCCAAACGGAATGGCAGCCTGCCGGTCAGAATGGAGAGCCGTCCCCGGCCGAGGACGGACGCGGACGGAATGAAGGAGAGGAAATGGACAGCGATACCAACAACGAAGTACTTCCGGACAATCTTTACGAATCGAGCACCGAGGAGCCCCGGAATTCGGGGACCGAGGTGGTGGACGCCCAGATCTCCCCCAAGGGCGATCTGGAGATCCTCTCCCGGGCCGAGGTGAACAAGCTCCTGAGCAGCGGCCACGGCGGCCTCTACCCCCTCTATCGCAACTGCTCCCTGGCGGTGCTCAGCTCGGGCAACGAGATCGACGACGGCAAGGAGCTGCTGGAGCGCCACAAGTCCTTCGAGATCCGCGTCATCCAGCGCCAGCGGGGCATCAAGCTGGACATCAAGGGAGCCCCGGCCAGCGCCTTCGTGGACGGCCAGATGATCACCGGCATCCAGGAGCACCTGTTCGCCGTCCTGCGGGACCTCATCTACGTCAGCGACGAGATCCACGACAATCCCCAGCTTGACCTCGGCACCTCGGCCGGGACCACCGACGCGGTCTTCCACATCCTGCGCAACGCCGGCGTGGTGAAGTCCATCACCCAGCCCAACCTGGTGGTGTGCTGGGGCGGCCATTCCATCTCCCGGCAGGAATACGACTACACCAAGGCGGTGGGCTACCAGCTCGGCCTGCGGGGCCTGGACATCTGCACCGGCTGCGGCCCCGGGGCCATGAAGGGCCCCATGAAGGGAGCCGCCATCGCCCATTCCAAGCAGCGCATCATCCACGGCCGCTACCTGGGCTTCACCGAGCCCGGGATCGTCGCCGCCGAGGCCCCCAACCCCATCGTCAACCAACTGGTCATCTTCCCCGACGTGGAGAAGCGCCTGGAGGCCTTCGTCCGCTCCGGCCACGGCTTCGTGGTCTTCCCGGGGGGCGTCGGCACGGCGGAGGAAATCCTCTACGTCCTGGGCATCCTGCTCCACCCGGACAACGCCGGCATTCCCTTCCCCCTGGTGTTCACCGGGCCGGAATCCGCCGCCGACTACTTCGGGCAGATCGACCGCTTCATCGGCGAAACCCTGGGCCCCGAGGCCCAGCAGCGCTACAAGATCGTCATCGACGACCCGGTGCGCACCGCCCGGGAAATCCAGGCCGGCATCGAGCACGTGCGGGCCTTCCGCAAGGACAACCGGGATGCCTACTATTTCAACTGGCTGCTCAACATCGAGCATAGCCTCCAGCAGCCCTTCGTCCCCGACCACGCGGCCATGCGCGGCCTCCACCTGCACAAGAACCAGCCCAAGCACACCCTGGCGGCCCAGCTGCGCCGGGCCTTCTCCGGGGTGGTGGCAGGCAACGTCAAGGACTACGGCATCCGCGCCATCGAGGAGCACGGCCCCTTCGAGATCCACGGCGACCTTTCCATCATGAGCCCCATGGACTCCCTGCTGGCCTGCTTCGTGGAACAGAAGCGGATGAAGCTGCCGGGCAAGGAGTACAACCCCTGCTACCGCATCCTCGCCGCCCCGTCGCCGGTCAGCGCTGCCCTGCCGCCGATGTAGCCTGGCCGCTACCCGGATGTCATTGACCCCGCCGAAGCCGTCGGCTAAATTCGGGCGCTCCATGACATCCGGGAAAGACCATGCCCCTCCTGCCTTGCCTGCTGCCGGCGGCGGCGATCCTGGCGTTCCTCCTGCCCGGGACGGCGGCCGGCGCTGAATGTGCCGACCGCTACTTCGCGCCGGACGACGAGCGGTGGGAAACCGCCCTGCCACGCCCCCATCGGGAGCTGGCCAGGACCCTGGGGCAGGCCCGGGCCGGTGACGGCGCAGCCCAGAGGAGCCTGGCCGTCTTCTACGAAACCGGTTATCTGGTGTCCCGCTGTGGGACGAAGGCGGAACACTGGTACCGCCAGGCGGCCCGGGCGGGGGACGACCAGGCGAAGGCCTGGGTCAGCCGCCACGACAGTCTGGAGCGCCTGGGGGCCGGCCCGGAATGCGCCGGACAGCATTGTTTCGGCGGCAACGCGGCGGAGTACCGGGTCGCCACCTTTCTCGTCGGGCCCGGGGGCCACTATTTCGCCCCAGTGACCATCAACGGCATCACCGTCACCGGCCTCATCGACACCGGCGCTTCCACCCTGGCCATGAGCGAAGAGACCGCCCGGCGCTTAGGGATCGATTACCAGTCGGGGACGAAGGGCATGGCCAGCACGGCCAACGGCAACATCGCCAGTTCCTCCGTCGTCGTGCCCTCGGTCACGGTGGGCGGCATCACCTTGCCCAACGTCAGGGTCTCCGTAGGCATCACGGGGGACATGCTGATCGGGATGAGCTTCCTCGGCCGCCTCAATGTCCGCATGGAGGCGGGGCAGCTGACCCTGTCCAGATAACTCAGCCGGTTTCGCGGCCGGACGGCGCCGGGCGGCGCTCGAAGGCCATGCAGGGCTCGCCGGAGGCTTCCAGCACCTCCAGGCAGGGCGGCCGCCGGCTCTTGAAGCCCATGGCCCGGCAGGCATAGGGAAAGCCGGGGTCGTGGGTGATGGCGTGGTGGCGGCAGCCCATGCAGGTGGGCCGGGCGCCCGGGTCGGGATTCGACATGGCGGGTCAGTGGCTGGCGTTGCCCGGCCATTGTAGTGCGCCGGCGCCCGTTCCCCCAGCGTCCCTTCAGCCGGCGCCCTGGCCCGCCTCCTTGGTGGTGTCCAGGGCCGGGTTCTTGTCGTCCTGGTCGGGGCTCCTGCGGCCGTCCGGCTGCAGCTGGTCGAGGCGGGTGTCCTGGTTTTCCTGCTTGGCGGGATCGTCGGGCTTCCCGGTTTCGATGAGGCCCTCTTCGGGCTTGTCTGGCTTGGCCATGGTCGCTCTCCTTTGCTTGCTGCCCCTGTGGCCGGGCATGGGCTTGGACCGCCGCCGGGGCCTAGAATTGCCGCCGGCAACCCGCCGAACTTAGCCCCGGCCCCCAAGTCCTACAGTTTTCCGTGACGAATAGACCGTGATCGACAAGGAAGCCCTCTTTCTCCTCGGCGCCCAGGACCCGGAAATGCGGGAAATCGAACGGGTGGTCACCGCCGGCGGCAGGAAATACCTCCATGCCGCCCGGGACGGGGCGCGCTGCTCGGCCGCCAACGCCTACGCCGCCAACGGCGCCGTGCTGGCGGGCCGGGACAACGTCGCCCGCATCGCCCTGCTGCCTCCGAAGGCGCCGGTGGTGATGGTGGAATGCGACCTGCCGGGGCACCCGCCCATCCAGCGCGTGGATCACCACAATCCCGGCGACCCGGGCTACGAGAAGTCGCCGGAGGAATACCTGTCCGGCTCATCTCTCGGCCAGGTGCTGATGCTCCTGGAAATGGAGCCGACCGAGACCCAGCGCCTCCTGGCCGCCGCCGACCACTGCCTCACCGCCGCCTACCAGGGCCAGTGCCCCGACATCGACCCCGACGAACTCCTCTTCCTGCGCGCCTCCTGGCGGGCCAAGGTCAGCGGCCGCAGCCTGGGGGACGTGATGGAAGGCATCCTGACCGCCGCCCGGCGGGTGAACAGGCATTTCGACTCGGAGCTGGGCCAGAGCCTCTTCCTCGACCCCACCGAAGTTTCCCCCGACCTGCCCGAGGGCGCCGCCTATGCCGGCAAGCCCGTGCGCTACCGGGCCCTGCTGCCCGGCGGGGAGCTGAAGGAGATGCTGAAGGGCGCCCGCCCCGCCGAGATCGAACGCTTCATGCAGGCCCACGCCGACGCCGGCCGCAATGTCTACGGCAACCCCTACCGCGGCTACGCCGGCGCTTATATCCCGTAGGAATCCCTATCGCAAGTGAAATACGCCCAGTTCCCCGGCAACTTCGTCATGGTGGGTTTCGGCAGCATCGGACAGGCGGTGCTGCCGGTGCTGATCCGGCATTTCGAGATCAGTCCGGAGAGAATCAGCATCGTCACCGCCGATGATCAGGGCAGGGAGATTGCGGAGGAATACGGCGTCAGGCTGACGGTGCACCGGCTCACCGAGGAGGACTACGGGTCGGTCCTCGAGCCGCGGCTCAAGGCGGGGGATTTCCTCCTCAACCTGTCGGTGGATGTCTCCAGCCTGGCCCTCATCAAGCTGTGCTGGCGCCGGGGCGTGCTCTACCTGGACACCTGCATCGAACCCTGGCTCGGGGGCTACCACGACCCCGCCCTCTCCCCTTCCCAGCGTTCCAACTACGCCCTGCGGGAGGAAATCCTGGCCTTCCGCCTGGACAAGCGCTCCGGCCCTACCGCCATCCCGACCCAGGGGGCCAACCCCGGGCTGGCTTCCATGTTCGTCAAGCAGGCCCTCCTCAACCTGGCCGCCGACAACAACCTGGCCGTGGACCGCCCGGTGAGCTACGAGGACTGGGCCGACCTGGCCCGGCGCCTCGACATCCGGGCCATCCACATCGCCGAGCGGGACACCCAGACCACCGCCCGGCGCAAGGAGCGGGACGAGTTCGTGAACACCTGGTCGGTGCTGGGCTTCGTCGGGGAAGGCCAGCAGCCCGCCGAGCTGGGCTGGGGCACCCACGAGCGCCACTGGCCGGCGGACGGGGAGCGCCACGGCTACGGCTGCGACGCCGCCATCTACCTCAAGCGCCCCGGCGCCGCCACCCGGGTGCGCAGCTGGACGCCCCTGGAGGGGCCCTACCACGGCTTCCTCATCACCCACGGCGAATCCATTTCCATCGCCGACCATCTCACCCTGCGGGAGAACGCCCGGGTCACCTACCGCCCGACGGTGCACTACGCCTACCACCCCTGCGACGACGCCGTCCTCTCCCTGCACGAGATCGCCGGCCGGAACTGGCGGCTCCAGGGCCGGCACCGCATCATCCGGGACGAGGTCGGCGCCGGCATGGACGAGTTGGGGGTGCTGCTCATGGGCAACGCCAAGGGGGTCTATTGGTACGGTTCCCGCCTGACCATCCAGGAGGCCCGGCGCCTGGCGCCCTACAACAACGCCACCAGCCTGCAGGTGGTGGCCGGCATCCTGGGCGGCATGGCGTGGGCCCTCCGGAACCCGAATGCCGGGGTGGTCGAGCCCGACGACCTGGATTACGAGACCGTGCTGGAAATCGCCCGCCCCTACCTGGGGGAACTGGTCGGGGTCTATGGCGACTGGAACCCCCTGCGGGGCCGCAGCCCGCTGTTCAGCGAGGACATCGACCCGGACGACCCGTGGCAGTTCAAGAATTTCCGGGTCACCTGAGGGCAGGCCGAGGACTTCCCCCGTGCTGCTCGAAAAAGAACTCGGCCTGACCGAGAACTCCTACTACGAAGCGAGTACCGAGCGCCCCCTGCCCTCCCCCGCCCTGGCCGGCAGTGTCACGGCCGACGTCTGCGTGGTGGGGGGCGGCTATGCCGGCCTCTCGGCCGCCCTGGAACTGGGGGAGCGGGGCTACCGGGTGGTGCTGCTGGAGGCCCGCCAGATCGGCTGGGGCGCCTCCGGCCGCAACGGTGGCCAGGTCATCGTCGGCTTCGCCGCCGAGGCTGCCCTGGAGGCCCAGCTCCCCGCCGCCGACGCCCGCCGGGCCTGGGACACCTCGGTGGAGGGCCTGCATCTCCTGCAGGACCGCATCGCCCGCTACCGCATCGACTGCCACTACCAGCCCGGCTACCTGACCCTGGCGGTGAATGTGCGCAAGGCCAGGAAGCTGCACGCCTGGGTCGAGCACATCGCCACCACCTACCATTACCCCATCAACTGGATCGGCCCCACCGAGATCGACCACTGGATCGCCAGCGAACGCTTCCACGCCGGGGCCTTCGATCCCCAGTCCGGGCACCTGCACCCGTTGAAGTTCTGCCTGGGCCTGGCCGCCGCCGCCCGCAGCGCCGGTGTCCAGGTGTTCGAGGACTCGCCGGTCACCCACATCCGACGCGGCGACCGGCCCCTGGTGAAGACGGCCCGTGGGGACGTCACCTGCAGCTTCGTGGTGCTGGCCGGGAACGTGTACCTAGGGGAATACGGCGACATGGTGGCACCGGAGCTGACCGGGCGCATCATGCCCGTGGGCACCTACATCATCGCCACCGAATCCATGGGCCAGGAGCGGGCCGACGCGCTCATCGCCCACCGGGCCGCCGTCTCGGACACCAATTTCGTCCTCGACTACTTCCGCCCCAGCGCCGACCACCGTCTCCTTTTCGGCGCCGGCGACAGCTACAGCGCGGCGACGCCCCGGCGACTGGTGGACAAGATGCGGCGCCAGATGCTGGCGGTCTTTCCCCAGCTGGAGGACCTGGCCATCCAGTACGCCTGGGGCGGCTTCGTGGACATCACCATGAACCGGGCCCCGGACTTCGGGCGGGTGAAGACCAACATCTACTACCTGCAGGGCTTCTCGGGCCACGGCCTGGCCCTCACCGGCATGGCCGGCAAGCTGGTGGCCGAGGCCATCGCCGGGCAGGCGGAGCGCTTCGACCTGTTCTCCCGCATCCGCCACCTGCCCTTCCCCGGTGGCGCCATCATGCGCACCCCGGCCCTGGTGCTGGGGATGCTCTACTTCCGGCTGCGGGACCTGCTGTAGGCGGTCAGCGGCCGGACCGGAACTCCGGGCTCTTGTTGTAGAAGGCGAAGCATTCCCGCAGCCGGGTCCGGGCGGTGTCGTCCAGGTTGGCGAACTGCACCCCGCACAGGGCCTTGCCGTCCTCCCGGCGCTGCCAGGCGATGCGCGCTTCCACCTCCAGGGGCTGCTGGCGGCTGTAGTGGCCGAGGTCGTCGCTGGGCAGGAAGACGCCCAGGGTCAGGGGCTTGCCCTCCTGCAGGGGGGCCGGCAGCACGAGGCTCATCCCGGCCAGGCTGAAGTCCTTGCTCAGGGCCTCGGTGACGACGCCGTCCTGGGTCACCTGCAGCAGCAGGTTGTTCTCGACCCGCGGGTGGCTGCGCTTCTCGTGACGCGCCGCGGCGATGGTGGAATCCTTGTTGAAGACGAAGCCCGACATCAGGGCATTGAGCTTTTCCGTCACCCCGTAGAGGGCGTCGCCGATGGCCGCCGTGGTATCGACCTTGGTGGAGCTTTCCCCCAGGGTGGCGAAGAGGTTGTCCAGGGTGGCCTTGAGGTGGCCGAGCTGCTCGATCTGCTGGCGGCTGGCGTCCGAGATGCCGGAATTGGCCTTGGCCGACTCCATGATGCCGCCGACCATGGATTCGATCACCCGGGCCGTTTCGGCCGCCACCTGGCGGTTGTCGTTGACCTTGCCGACGACGGCGTTCATGGCCTCGGTGGACTGCCCGACCTTGGTGGACAGCTGGCCGATGATGTCCGACACCTCGGCGGCCGACTGGGTGGTGCGCTCGGCCAGCTTCCTGACCTCGTCGGCCACCACCGCGAAGCCCCGCCCCTGCTCCCCGGCCCGGGCCGCCTCGATGGCGGCGTTGAGCGCCAGCAGATTGGTCTGGCCGGCGATCTCCTTGATGGCGTCGATGATCTGGTGGATCTGGTTGGCGGCGTCGGTGAGGGCGCCGATTTCGTCCGAGGCCCGGTTCACCTGGGCGACGGTCTCGTCCATTTCCCGGATGTTGCGCTGCACCGTGCCGATGCCCTGGTTGGCGGTCTCCTCCAGGAGCCGGGTCCGTTCGGCGGCGGTGCTGGACTGCTCCTGCACCGCCAGGGAGATGTCGTGGAGGGCGTCGGTGGCGGCGCCCACCTCGGCGGAGCGGTTCTGCTCCTTCTTGTTCACCTCGGCGATGTCCCGGGAGATGGTCTTGATCTGGAAGGTGGACTGCCCCATGCGCTTCCCGCTCTCGTCGATCTCCCGCATGATCTTGTTGAGCATGGCCAGGACGTCGTTGAAGCAGTGGCCGAGCATGCCGACCTCGTCCCGGGCGTGGTTGTCCACCGGCTTGGTGAGATCGCCCTCCTCCACCGCCTTCAGGGAGGCGAGCAGGGCGCTGATCGGCTTGACGAAGGCCCGGGCGACCAGGCCGATGATGATGAACTGGACCCCGAACTCGAGCCCGGCTTCCCAGAAGGAATTGAAGATGTAGGCGCTGTGGTTGGCCTCCATCTGCCTGATGACCTCGGCGGCGACGCCGTCGTGCCGGGCGATGTCGATCATCTTCAGCAATTCGTGGGAAGCCAGGAAGCGGCTGTAGATGGTGGTGACCATGGTCACGACGAAGAAGCCAAACTGCAGCTTCCAGCGGATGCTGAGCCTACTGAACCAATTCAGCATGGGTGTTCCTCTTGGGTTCGGGTGAAACAAGCCAGGCAGGCCGGGCGGCGGCGATTCTACCTCCTGCCGCCGCAATTGTCGGGGATCAGTGCCCCCGCGCCCGGATTTCGTTGATGAGCTCCATCTGGATTTCCTGGATCTCCATCATCCGCTCCCACTGGTTGGAGAGCAGGTGGTCGAGCTTCTGGTGCAGGTGCCGGATTTCCAGCTCGGCCTTGAGATTGACCTGGTAGTCCCGCACGGCGCGGAGGCGGTC
>DATFAA010000163.1:0-3346 GCA_035255045.1 Rhodocyclaceae bacterium
GGCCTGGACGGCAGCCCACGGCTCGATTTCCTCTGCCGGCAGGGGCTGCCCGCCGAAACGGGCATGGGTGAGCAGATCCTCGATGAGGATATCCAGGCGGGTGGCATTCTGGTGGATGAGTTCGAGGAACGTCAGCCCGTCACCCTTGAGGATGTCCCGGTATTTCTTGCCCAGGAGAGCGCTGAAGCTGCAGATGCGCCCCAGGGGAGCCCTCATGTCGTGGGAGGCGGCATAGGTGAAGTTCTCCAGCTCCTTGTTGGCGACGGTGAGTTCGGCGGTACGTTCGGCCACCCGTTGCTCCAGTTCCTTCTCCCACTGCTTGCGCGCCAGGGCGACGGCCACCAGGTCCGCCACCGCCCGCATCAGGTCCTGATCCTCCTCGCTGAAGCGCGGCCGGGTTCGGGTGCCGAAGGCCAGGATGCCGATGTTGCGGTCGCGATAGATCAGGGGGTGGCAGACATAGGCCCGGATGCCGAATACCGCCAGGGGCCCGCTACGGATTTCGGCGCTCCCGGGGCTGCACATGCCGGTCCTCTGGCAGCCGGGACGATGGATGCATTCCCAGGCCACCATCCCGGGAAAGGGGCAGCCGATGGCTTCCAGGGCCGCCTTCGGCATGCCGGCATGGGCCTTGAGCTCCATGCGCGACTGGCCGGGATCGCTGATGAAGCCGGCAAATACCTGGCAGTCCAGGTGGGCCATGACCTTTTCGCACAGCGCCTGGACGATGGCCTCGGGCGCGTCGTCGGACAGCAGCTGCCTTGCCCCCTCGGCCAAGAGATCCAGCCGCGCGTTGCGGCGACGCAAATCCTCCTCGACCCCGGTCCGTTGGCATGCCTCAAACCCCATGGTGCCCCCATCTGTCGCGACAACGACCGATCAACGACTGGCGCCGGACGCCCATCCTCGGGAAAGGGCGATCGTTCCGGTGGCCGCACCCGGTTTCCCACCCTCCTCCCGCGGGAAGCCGATCCTAGTGGGAATAGTAGTTCCGCCCCTACTGCCCAGCCATTCGGCATAGTGCTTATTTGCATGGCAAGCGACGGAGTGCGGCGGCCCGGGATGCGGGTTTCTCGCCAATGTCATTCCTGTATGGCGCCCGCCAAAAGCGGGTCTTCACGGTAGTGCGCCCACTTAGGGGCATCCTTTCCGCCAACCCCGGCGCCACCGCCATAAACGGGGCGGATACCTACCGGTGAAATACAGGATATCCCCATGCCCTGGGTACACGGATTCGACGAGAATCCAGCATTTTCACGTCATCGCACCCCAACCCCATGAGCAAATTCGCCCCCCGTTTGTTGCCTGCCGAGCTGGTGACGGGTCTTCCGGACATCGACGCACAGCACGAGGCCATCTTTGCCCGGCTGGTCGCGATCAAGGACTTGTGCCTGAACCACAGGCACCTGCCCGAGTCCGAAGCGCAGGCCCTGCTCCAGGCCCTGCGGGAACACTACGAGACGGAAGAGAAACTGGCGGCGGCCATGGGCCGGGATTTCTCGGAACATGCCCGCCAGCACGAAATCATGCTGCTGGCGGCGGGCAAGACCCTCAAGGAGGTGGTGGAAGGGCGGGCCAACGTCTTCGCCCTGCTGCGCTACCTCGACTACTGGTTCGAGCGCCACATCAGCGATGACGACGTGCTGCTCGGGCTTCGCCCGGCGGCAGAGGAACGCCGGGCCAGGGCGTAGCCAGGATTCAGGCGGCAGCCGGGCTGCAGGCCATCCCCAGGGACGGCGCCGAATCGGCCGCCGGCGCGCCGGCCAGGCGGAACTCCAGGTGGAAGGTGGTCCCCTGCCCCGGCGCACTGTCGGCCCAGACCCGCCCGCCCATGCGCTCCATGGCCTTCTTCACCAGGGCCAGGCCGACGCCGCTGCCGGGGTATTCGTCGTAGGTGTGGAGGCGGCGGAAAACCTCGAAAATGCGGTCGTGATAGGCCATGTCGAAGCCGATGCCGTTGTCCCGTACCCACAGACAGCAGGTGCCTTCCCCGTGCCGCGCCCCGATCTCGATGACGGGCGGGGTCGCCGGGTCGGAATACTTGAGGGCGTTCTCGACGATGTTGCGCAGCGCCTGGGCCACTCCCTGCCGATCGGCGACGACGGTGGTGGGGGGCAGGTCCACGTGGATGTCGGCCTGGCGGTGGCGGATTTCCTCCTGGCGCTCGGCCAGGGCGCTGCGGACCGCATCGGGCAGGTCGACGGGCTGGATGTCGAGGTCCTGCTGCTCCATCTTGGCGTGGGCCAGCAGGTCTTCGATCAGCTCCCCCATCCGCGACGCCGAGCGCTGGATATGCTGGAGATAGAAGACGCCGTCCCCGGCCAGCTGTTCGCGGTAATTCTGCTCCAGTAGGAAGGAGAAGCTCTGGATGCCCCGCAGGGGAGCCTTCAAGTCGTGGGAGGCGGCGTAGGTGAAGGTCTGGAGCTGCTGGTTGGCCGCTTCCAGCTGGGCGGTGCGGGTCGCCACCATCTTTTCCAGCTGCTCCTGGTAGTCGGCCAGGACCTTCTGGATCTTCTTGCGCTCGGTGATGTCGAGCACGACGCCGATCATGGCCGGGCTGCCTTCGTAGTCGATGAGCCGGGCGCTCACCTCCAGGTCCACCATGGAGCCGTCCCGGTGCAGACCGGAAAACACCATTTCGCAGCGCTTGATCCTGCCTTCGAGGAAGCGCCGGCAAATGGTCTGCACCCGCTCCAGATCGGCGGGAGCCACCAGATGCCGGAAGGCGTAGCGGCCGATGATCTCCGCCGGGTTGGCGAAGCCGTGCATTTCGGCGAAACGCGTATTTACATACTCGAAGGCGTCGTTGCGGATGACGAAGATGCCGGCCAGGGACTGCTCCAGCAGGCCCCGGAACTTGGCCTCCGAGGCCTTGGCTTCGGCCATCCGCGCCTCGACCCGGCTCTCCAGCTCCTCGGTCAGGGCCGACAGGGCCCGGGTGCGCTCGGCGACCCGGTCCTCCAGGTTCTCGATCTGCTCCTTCAGCCGGGCCACCATGCTGTCGAAGGCGGCGGCCAGGAGCCCGATCTCGTCCCGGCGCCCGATGTCGCCCACGGCCGCCAGGTCGCCGGCGACGTTGCGCCGGGCGACCTCAGCCAGGCGCAGGACGGGGGCGGTCAACCTGCGGATGAAGGCGTAGGCGACTCCGGCGGTGACGATCAGGCCGAGGATGAAGGCGATCAATAGCCGCTCGCTCAGATAGCGGCCGCTGCGTCCCAGGTCATCCACCTGGGCCGAGGCCACCAGGTACCAGTCGTACTCCGGAATGCGGCGCACCCAGGCCACCGTTTCGTGCTGACCGCCGGCCGGGTCATCGGGCCGGCCTTCCTGGTAGAAAAGGGTCTTG
>DATFAA010000164.1:0-78237 GCA_035255045.1 Rhodocyclaceae bacterium
GAAAAAACAGAAGCGGGCGGTTACCCAATCAGGAGACCCACGATGCGGATGACTTCGCCCGTCCCGGCGCCGGCGCTGCGCCAAGCCCTGCTCAAGCTGCTGGAAGGCGGCGAATTCTCCGAGGATAAGATAGACCGCCGCCTGGCCCTGTCCTGGCGGCGCAGCCTGGCGGCCGGCCTGTCGCCCGACTGCCGGCCCCAGGTTGGCGACCACGCCGGCGCCGCCCAGCTGCAGCGGGCCCTGGCCCGCAACCACGAGCTGTTGAGCCATTCCCGGCCGGTGATGGAATACCTGTTCGAGCAGGTCCGGCACAGCCACAGCATGGTCGTCCTGGCCGACCGGCAGGGCATGCTCGTGCATACCCTGGGAGATGCCGACTTCCTCGGCAAGGCCGAGCGCGTTGCCCTCATGGCCGGCGCCTGCTGGCGCGAGGAGCAGCGCGGCACCAATGCCATCGGCACGGCCCTGGCCGAAGGGGACGGGGTCGAGATCCACGGCGCCGAACACTTTCTCGACGGCAACGCCTTCCTGACTTGCGCCGCCGCGCCCATCGTCTCCGCCACCGGCGAGCTCCTCGGCATCCTGGACATTTCCGGCGACCAGCGCAGCCGCCATCCCCACACCCTCGGCCTGGTCAACACCGCCGCCCGGATGATCGAGAACCGCCTGGTCACCGCCGCCTGCCGGCGCCACCTGCGCCTCCACCTACATTCCTACCCGGAGGGCATCGGCACGGTGGCCGAGGCCATCGTCGCCCTCTCGGACGACGGCTGGATCGTCGGCGCCAACCGTACCGCCCTGGGGCTTCTCGGCCTAGGCGCGGCGGACATCGGCGCCACGCCCCTGTCGCGCCTCCTGGACACCCGCCTCGACAGGATTCTCGACTTCTCCCGCCGTTGGCCCCAGCGGCCGCTGCAGCTCCGCCGGCATGACGGCGCGGTGCTCTACGGCGCCCTGCACGGCGATGGTGGTCCATCCCCCGCCGCTCGCACCGCCCGGCCGGCCGCCCCACCGGCGGACGCACTGTCCCGGCTCGACACTGGCGACGCCGGCTGGCGGGCGGCGGCCGACAAGGCCCGGCGCATCCTGGGCAAGGGCATTCCCCTGCTGCTCCACGGCGAGTCCGGGGTCGGCAAGGAAATCTTCGCCCGCGCCGTCCATGACAGCTCGCCCCAGAAGGGTAGGCCCTTCGTCGCCATAAACTGCGCCGCCCTGCCGGAGAACCTGATCGAAGCGGAACTCTTCGGCTACGTTCCGGGGGCCTTCACCGGCGCCCGCCGGGAAGGCTGCCCGGGGCGGGTGCGGGAGGCCGACGGCGGCACCCTATTCCTGGACGAGATCGGCGACATGCTCCTCCCCATGCAGACCCGCCTGCTCCGCGTCCTCCAGGAGAGGCAGGTCATTCCCCTGGGCGGGGGCAAGCCGGTGCCGGTGAATTTCGCCCTCATCTGCGCCACCCACCGCAACCTGCGCCAGGCGGCGGAGCGCGGGGCCTTCCGCAGCGACCTCTACTACCGCATCAACGGCCTCACCCTCAACCTGCCGCCCCTGCGGGAGCGGGGCGACTTCCAGGTCCTCACCCAGCGCCTCCTGGAGAACATCGCCCCCGACCGCAACCTGCGGGTCGAGGCCGACTTGCTGGAGCGCCTGGCAGCCCACCCCTGGCCGGGCAATGTGCGCCAGTACGGCAACCTGCTGCGCACGGCGGCCGCCATGCTCGATCCCTGGGAAGACAGCATCGGCTGGGACCACCTGCCGGACGACGTGGCCGAGGAACTGGCCCTCACCCCGTCGCCGCCCACGCCCCGCCCGAACCGGGGACAGAATCTGGCCGAACTCTCCCAGACGGCCATGCGCCAGGCCCTGGAGGCGAGCCGGGGCAACGTGTCGGAGGCGGCCCGCCGCCTCGGCATCAGCCGCCAGACCCTGTACCGGAAACTGGGCCGGCGTTAGGGGATACCGACGGGAATCAGGCGCGGCTCTTGTGGAAGTAGGGCAGGAGGGCCTTGGCGGCCTCGATGCGGTCCCCGGCGCTGGCCGCCGGGTCGTTCATCACCGCCAGCAGGAAATCCTGCGGGTCGGTGAAGCCGCCGCCCACACCGAGGGGGGCAGCGACATTCGGCCCGCCGCCGGCCGGCTCGGCCGGGGGGCGGAGGAGACCGAGGGCACGCCGGAAGTCGGCGGCCTCGATGCTCTCGAACTGGGCGAGGAGGTCCGCCTGCCGGTCCGGGTTGGGCGCCATCTCCAGCCCCGACTCATGGACGAACATGCTGCCCATGGCCGGGTCGATGAAGGCCGACCACTTCCCGGTGGCCGGGTCCAGGGCAGGCGCCAGGCCCAGCCGGTCGGGCCCGGAGGAGGCCGCCGGATGCAATCTCCCATGGCCCGGGGGAAGGTCGGCCAGGTAGCGGCGGACCAGGCACTCCAGGAAGGACCGGGCCTCGTCCGCCGGCACGGGCTCGGCCAGGGAGAACCAGACCCGATAGCCGCTCTCTCCCGACACCGAAACGGCGGGCGCCGGCAGCTCCAGGTCCTCCTGCACCCCCTGGCAGAGGGCCGCCGCCGCTTCCCAGTCGCTGGCTTTCACGAAATCGATGGCCAGGGTCCGCACCCGGTCGTCGGCACCGATGAGGTCGATGGCCGCGGGCAGGCCTTCGCCGTGCCATGGCTGGAGGGGCAGGAAATAGAGCCGCCGCAGTTCCGAAAACAGCCTGTTCATGGGTCGCTGGAAGAATCCGGTGGAGGGGCCCCGAATCTACTAGAGACCGTTGCCGGCCTGCAATGGTCCAACCCCTGCGACGGCTGGCGGCACCGGCGGGCCGGCGTGACAATGACTCGGTGCGGCGACAGGGAGCTCCCATCCATGGCAACCGACTATTCCATTGCCCGGCAAGCCCGGGAAGGCGACGCCGCCTGCCTCGCCGCCGGACTCCAGGTGGCGCGCCGGCGTACCCTGGGACTCCTCGACGCCTATGCCGCCAGGCTCGGCCCGGACCTGGCCGTGCCCTTCTCGCCGGAGCTCAACCCGCCCCGCTGGGAGGCCGGCCATGTCGCCTGGTTCCAGGACTTCTGGATCGCCCGCAACCGCCAGCGCCACCGGGGCCCGGCCTGCGATCCCCGCCATCACCGCCCGCCGGGCCGCCTGCCCGGGGCGGACGCCCTCTACAATTCCAGCGAGGTCCCCCACCGGACGCGCTGGGGACTGCCCCTGCCGGACCTCGACGCCACCCGCGCCTACCTGGCTGCCAGCCTGGCCGAGACCCTGGACCTCCTGGCCGCTGCGCCCCGGACCCCGGATGACCTCTATTTCTACCGCCTGGCCCTCTTCCACGAGGACATGCACGGCGAGGCGGGCATCTACATGGCCCAGGCGCTGGACATACCGCTCCCCGAGCCCTTGCGGCCCCGGCTGCGGCGCCTGTCGCCGGCCAGGGATCTGGCCCTCCCCGGGACGGTCTGGCGCCTCGGCTACCCGGGACCGGGCTTCGCCTTCGACAACGAGCTGCCGGCCCATGAGGTCGAGCTCGCTTCCTTCGCCATCGACAGCGTGCCGGTGAGCTGGCGCCGTTTCCTGCCGGCCGTGGAGGCCGGGGCGGTGGCCCCGCCGCGCTACCTGTGCCGGGCGGGCGGCGCCTGGCAAGCCAAGTGCTATGGGATCTGGGAGGCCATCGATCCGGATACCCCGGCGGTGCACGTGAGCTGGCACGAGGCCGTGGCCTGGTGCCGCTGGGCCGGCCGCCGCCTGCCCAGCGAGGCGGAATGGGAATGCGCGGCCCTGAGCGCAGCGGATTTCGCCTGGGGCGACGTGTGGGAATGGACGGCGAGCCGCTTCGCCCCCTTCGCCGGCTTCACCGTCCATCCCTACCGGGACTATTCCTGCCTCGGCTTCGAGGAGGAACGCTACGTGCTGAGGGGTGGCAGCGGCGCCACCGACCCGCGCCTCCACCATCCCCGCTACCGCAATTTCTTCACCCCGGAGCGGGCCGACCTCCACGCCGGCTTCCGCAGCTGCGCCCTTTAAGCCGCCCCGGCAGGCCGGCGGGCCACCAGGGTGACGAAGGATTTGACGGTAGCGCCCGGGGCCGGGAAGTCGGCGAAGGATTCGTCCAGGATTTCCCAGCCGGCGAAGGTCTCCCGCACTTCGTCCCGCCCGAAGAGACAGTGGGACGCCGGGTCGAACATGGCGGCGTAGGTGGTGCCGTCGACCAGCACGTTGATGGCGGAGATGCCGCCGGGGCGCACCCGGTCCCGCAGCCGGGCGAGCTGGCGGCGGGCGGTGGTGCAGTCCAGGAACATCAGCAGGCCGATGGACACCACCGCGTCGAAGTCTTCCCCGATTTCGTAATGGCGCAGGTCGGCCTCGGCGGCCCGGATGGGGAGGGCTTCCCGGGCTGCCCGGGCGGCGAGGTGCCGGATGGCGGTCGGGGCCGCATCCAGGGCCAGGACCGAGCAGCCCTGCCGGGTCGCGGCCACCGCCAGGTTGCCGAGGCCGCAGCCGAAGTCCAGCACCTGCCCCTGCAGGTGGGGGAGGATGGCGGCCTCGAAGGGGTTGAGCTCCAGATCGCTGTTCGCCAGCTGGCGGCGGAACTGGGTCTCGAAAAAGTCGATGCTCTTGCTCATGACGGTGTCCCGGCCCGAGGGGAAGCCTGGATTTTCCCACGCCGGGGGCCGGAAGCAAGGCCGGATCACATGAGGCGGCGGCGCTTCTGCCGGTACATCTCCTGGTCGGCCATTCCGATGTAGTCGGAGAGGCCCAGTTCCGCGGCCGGGTCGCAGCGCACGACGCCGGTGCTGAAGGAAACCTGGTAGGGGCGGTCGGTGTGGCGGCGGTAGCTCTCCACGTTCTCCTGGATGCGGAGCAGGATGCCTTCGGGCTGGGCGGTGTCGAAGGTGAAGGCGGCGAACTCGTCGCCGCCGAAGCGGGCGAGCACATCGCTGTCCCGGAAGGAATTGCGCAGTATCCAGGCGCAATCCTGGATCAGGCGGTCGCCCACGTCGTGGCCGAACTGGTCGTTCACAGCCTTGAGGCCGTCGACGTCGGCGAACAGCAGGATCGCGGGCAGGTTCTGGCGCTTCGCCATCTTGTAGCTCTGCTCCGCGTGCTTGTGAAAGCCGCGGCGGTTGAGCAGGCCGGTCAGCACGTCGGTATCGGAAATCCGGCGGATTTCCTCCTCCAGCTGGTCCCGCCGCTGCAGCTCCCGGGCATATTCCTGGGCGGACGAGGCGACCTGGTCCCGGCAGCTGACGACCTGGGTCTCCAGCATCAGCCGCAGCTCCACATTGCCGAGGGCGGCGCCGGCCAGCTCTCCCAGGTAGCGCAGAACGCGCTGCTGCTCGGGAGCCGCGAGGTGCTGGGAGGCGTGGTCCCAGCGGCCGGCCAGGACGCCCTTGGCATGGAAGGGCGGGAAGGGGAAGGTGACGACGCCTTCCCCTTCGAGGTTGGGCACGACGCTGGCCGGGGTGACGGGGATGGCCGCCATCTGCGGCTGCACGATGGGGGTCTGCTCGACCATGGCCTGGCGTGCCTGGTGGTAGAGGGAGCCGCTGCGGTCGGGAGAGCGCAGGAAACCGGCACGGTCGAAGGCGGCATCCAGTTCCTGGTCTGCCAGCCGCATGATGAGCAGGGCTTCTTCGGCCGCCATCAGCTCCTGGAAGGCCCGGCCGACCAGATCGACGCAGGATCGCAGATCGGAGGCCTGGAGCAGGTCGCGGGCCAGGACGAGCAGGCGGCCCGTTGCGGCCAATCCGGTGCTGGGCAATAGGTCCATGGCTTCAAACCATCCAGTGACTTCCACCGGCAGTCCCCCCTGGCTTCAGACTGCGGGCGAAAGAACATTAGATTGGGGGAAGGACCATAGATTCATCGCCGCCAACCCCGCCCGCATCCGACCGAAGGCGGCGCAACGGGTATCATTGGCCCTTTGCCGGCCAGCCGGGGCCACAATTCCTATCCCAAGCCATGGTCAAGACGCCCAGACATCCACTTTCCAGCCGGCCGGACCCCCAGGGGGAGCGGGCCGGCGGCGCCCCGTTCCCCGTCGTCGGCATCGGGGCGTCGGCCGGCGGACTGGAGGCCCTGGAAGAATTCTTCCGCCATCTGGCGCCGGACAGCGGCATGGCCTTCGTGGTGATCCAGCACCTCGACCCGGACCACCAGGACCTGATGCCGGAACTGCTGCAGCGCTCCACGCCCATGCCGGTCGTCCAGGCGGGCGACGGCATGGGGCTGGAGCCCAATCGCGTCTATGTCATTCCGCCCAACAGATACCTGTCCCTCCTGGACGGCACCCTCTATCTGCTGGAGCCGACGGAGCCCCGCGGCCAGCGCCTGCCCATCGACTTCTTCTTCCGCGCCTTGGCCGACGAGGGGCACGAGCGGGCGGTCGGCGTCATCCTCTCCGGCATGGGGTCGGACGGCACCCTGGGCCTGCGGGCCATCAAGGAGCAGGCCGGCCTCGTCCTGGTGCAGGAGCCCCGGTCGGCCCGCTTCGACGCCATGCCCCGCAGCGCCATCGACGCCGGCCTGGCCGACATCGTCGCTGCGGCCGGCGAGCTGCCGGCCAGCATCGCCGCCTACGCCCAGCACCTGCGGGCGGATGGCCGCCCCCGGCGCCTCGAGCCCAAGGGTGCCGCCGAGGCCGGTTCCCTGGAAAAGATTTTCATCCTCCTGCGCAACCATACCGGCCACGACTTCTCCCTCTACAAGAAGAGCACGGTGTACCGGCGCATCGACCGCCGCATGGGCATCCATCAGATCGACAAGATCGCCGACTACCTGGGCTACGTGACCGACAATCCCCAGGAGCTGAATCTCCTGTTCAAGGAGCTGCTGATCGGGGTGACCACCTTCTTCCGCGACCCGGAGGCCTGGGCCTGCCTGCAGGAGAAGGCCCTGCCGGAACTGCTGGCCGCCGCGCCGGCCGCCGGCAAGGTCCTGCGGGCCTGGGTGGCCGGCTGTTCCACCGGCGAGGAGGCCTTCTCCCTGGCCATGGCCTTCAGGGAAACCCTGGAGCAGATGAAACCCCGGGGCCGCTTCTCCCTGCAGATCTTCGCCACCGACCTCGACCCGGACGCCATCGAGCGGGCGCGCCAGGGCTTCTATCCGGCCGACATCGCTGCCGACGTGGCGCCCGAGCGGCTGGCCCGCTTCTTCGTGGAGGAGGGCAGCGGCTACCGGGTCAGCAAGGAAATCCGGGAAATGGTGGTGTTCGCCCCCCAGAACGTCATCATGGACCCGCCCTTCACCAAGCTCGACATCCTGTGCTGCCGCAACCTGCTCATCTACCTGGGGGCGGAGCTGCAGAAGAAGCTGATGCCGCTCTTCCACTACAGCCTGGGTCCCGGCGGCATCCTCTTCCTGGGCAGTGCCGAGACCGTCGGCACCTTCACCGACCTGTTCGCTCCCATCGACGGCAAGGCCCGGATATTCCGGCGCATCGGCGGGCCTTCCCTGGCGCTGGACTTCCCCAGCCGCCACCTGCAGATGCCCGTTGCCCTGCCGGAGGAAAGCCGGGAAAGGGACAGCCCGGCGAATCTCCAGGCCCTGGCCGACCGCCTCCTGCTGCGGCATTTCGCGCCGGCGGCGGTGCTGGTCAACCGCGACGGCGACGTCCTCTACATCAATGGCCGCACCGGCCGGTACCTGGAGCCGGCCGCCGGCAAGGCCAACTGGAACATCTACGCCATGGCCCGGGACGGCCTGCGGGAAGAACTGGAAATTTCCCTCCCCAGGGCCCTGCGCAGCGGCGAGCGCTTCGTCAGCCGGCAACTCCGAGTGGGAAGCGACGGCGGCCCGCCGGCCACCGTGGACCTCACCATCCAGCCCATCGACGAGCCGGGCCTGCTCCAGGGCATGGCCCTGCTGGTCTTCGCCGATGTCCCGCCGCCGCCGGCGCAGCCCGCTTCCGCCCGCCGCTCGCCGGGCCGGGGCAGCCGGGCGGCGGAACTGGAGCTGGCCCTGCAGCAGGCCCGGGAGGAGACCCAGGCCATCCGGGAGGAGATGCAGAGCTCCCGGGAAGAGCTCAGGTCCACCAACGAGGAGTTGCAGTCCACCAACGAGGAACTCCAGTCCACCAATGAGGAGCTGACCACCTCGAAGGAGGAGATGCAGTCCCTCAACGAGGAGCTGCAGACGGTGAACGTGGAACTGCAATCCAAGGTGGACGAGCTCTCGGCCGCCAACAACGACATGAAGAACCTCCTCAACAGCACGGACCTGGCCACCGTCTTCCTGGACGGCGCCCTCTGCGTGCGGCGGTTCACCACCCAGGCGACCCGCATCTTCAAGCTCATCCCCGGCGACGTGGGCCGCCCCCTGTCCGACATCGTCACCGACCTCATCTACCCGGAACTCCACGGCGACGCCCGGGAGGTGCTGCGCACCCTGGTCTTCTGCGAAAAGCAGGTGGCGACCACGGATGGGCGCTGGTTCATGGTCAAGATCATGCCCTACCGCACCCTGCAGAATGTCATCGACGGCGTCGTCATCACCTTTACCGACATCACCGTCCTCATCCGCCTGGAGGCCGAATTGCGCCACCAGGCCGACCGGGCCGATACGGCCCCCGACCAGGGCGGCTCATAGCCGCCCCGGGCCCGCCGAGGAAACCATTTCCCTGCCGTCTTGCCTGAGTGGCAAGGACGACGCCCGGGGCCGCCGGCGGCCCCGGCGGCCGCACCGACCATGTCGACCGATCCGACGGTTCCGCACCTTGCCGAGGCAACAGGGTCATGGCCACGACCTCCGATTCCTCTCCGCCTGAATTGCGCCGCCGCACCCAGCGGCGGGTGCGCGGCCGCCGTCACGACGACATGTCCCAGGACATCGATGCCCCGCGGCTGCTCCACGAACTGCGGGTGCACCAGATCGAGCTGGAGATGCAGAACGATGAATTGCGCCAGGCCCAATCCCTGGCCGAGACGGCCCTGGACAGCTACACCGAGCTCTACGATTTCGCCCCGGTCGGCTATTTCACCCTCGACCGGGACGGGGCCATCCATCAGCTCAACCTGGCGGGGGCCGCCCTCCTGGGCGGCGAGCGCGGCACGCTGGTGGGCAAGCGCTTTGGCCAGTTCGTGGCGGTCGGGGACCGGGCCGATTTCAACACCTTCCTGGCCCGGACTCTCGGCGACCGGAACCAGTACAGCCGCGAGTTCAGGCTCCTGAATCCGCAGGATGCCGACCGCTCCCTGGTGGTCCGCATGGAGGCCGCCTCCGACCTGGCGGGGAGACGCCTCAAGGTGGCGGCTCTCGACATCACCGAGCGCAAGCGGGCCGTCGAGGAACTGGTGCAGAGCAATGTCGAATTGCGCCAGCTCGCCGTGGCCGCCGCCCGGGACCTGGAGTCGCCCTTGAGTTCCATCCAGGCCCTGGTGGACCAGCTCCAGGAGGAAGCGGCGGGGCAGCCGGAGGGCTGGCTGGAGGCCTGGGCGGGGCGCATGGCCCAGCAGGCGGAACGCATCCAGGCCCTGATCCAGGACCTGCGGGCCTATTCCCGGAGCGGGGCCCGGGGCCGCAGCTTCGCCCGGGTGGACATGGCCGACCTCATGGCCGAACTCCTGACTTCCCTGCAGCCCCTCATCAGCGGTACCGGCGCGGTCATCACGGTGGACGGGGCCCTGCCCATCGTGATGGGAGACCGGATGCAGCTGGCGCACCTGTTGCGCAACCTCATCGGGAACGGCATCCGTCACCGCGCCCCGGGGCGGACGGGGCCGCCCCGGATTCGCATTTCCTCCCAGCGGCGCCCGGGGGGATGGACCATAGCGGTCCAGGGGGGCGGCCTGGCCACGGTCGGCGAACCTCTTCTCGACGTCTTCCAGCAGTCCCGGCTGCTCCCCTTCCAGCCCGCCTATCCGGCAACGGGCCTCGGCCTGGCCGTCTGCCGCCGCATCGTCCAGGGGCACGGCGGCCGCATCTGGGTGGAGTGGGATTCGGACCGGGACAGCGTCTTCCGCTTCACCCTGCCCGACATCCCCGGCCCCTGAGCCAGGGCGGCTTCACCCGTCTTCCACCCCCGCCGCCAGATTCCGGATGGCCGAGCCGTTCAGGATCAGCCGGCGCAGGGCGGCCACTTCCCGGTCCAGCTGGTCCGCATAGTCCTCGTAGGGCTTCGCCGCCTCCGGCAGGTCGAGGCTGCGCCGCCGGTCGGCCATGCGGCGCGAGAAGCTGACCTTCTCCTCCATGAGGCGGACCGCCGACCACAGGGCGTTTTCCAGGGTGCGCGTCTGTTCCGCCAGGAAGTCGCCGGCGCCGTAGGCATGGCCGACATGGCAGCGAAAGCGCAGGGGCTCGCTGCCGGTCACTTCCCAGAGGACGCCGTTGCAGGCCGGGCAGGTGTAGGTGGAGCGGGTGCCGATGGTCTCGACGCTGGCGAGGAGCGCGGCGCTGTCCAGGTCCTGCTCCGCCACGTCGGTTTCGATGTCGGCGGGTTGCGCTCCGCTGGCCCCTGGTGGCCCGGCCGGCTGGCGGCTCAGCCGGACCAGGAGATCGGGGATGCGGGCCAGGGGCAGGGCGTGGTCCACCCTGGCATAGCGCAGGGCGCTGCTCGGCATGGCCGGATACTCCGCCTCCCCGGGATCCTGCACCACCGCCACGCCGCCCCGCTGCTTGATGGCCTGCAGGCCGACGGTGCCGTCGTCCAGGATGCCGGTCAGCACCACCCCGACGGTGCGGGGACCGTAGGCCCGGGCGGCCGAGCGGAAGAGGGTGTCGATGGCCGGCCGGAAGCGGTTTTCCCGGGGGCCGCGCACCACCCGTATGCGGCCCGGCGCGAGGAGGAGGTGATGGTCCGGCGGGGCGACGTAGATGCGCCCCTTGCGGACGGCTTCCCCGTCCGCCGGATGGACCGCCGGCAGGGGACCGGCGTCGGAGAGGATCTGGGGCAGCAGGCTGGGGTGGGCCGGGGACAGGTGCTGGACGACGAAGAGGGCGGCATCCAGGTCGGCCGGGAGGCCGCCGGCAATGGCGGTCAGGGCCTTGAGGGCGCCGGCCGAGCCGCCGACCACGATGGTGTCATGGCAGGGTACGGCGTTTGGCTCCGCTGCGCGCCGGGCGTCCGGAGCCGTCGAGTCGATGGGGGACATGTCCATAAGATGCCGCGGCCCCCATTTGATTCCGGCCACCACGACGCAGAGCCAGCACCGGCCGGGGCAACATAAGCTTCCCACCCCATTCTCACGGCGCCGCCGATCCAGTTAAATCAGCAACCCATAAGACCGGCCGGTTGGCCCTTCAATGATTCATCACCCGAGCCATGCCGAAAATCCATGACGAAGCCGAGACCCTGATGGACAGCGCCGGACGTCCGCCGAAGGGGAGGGGCTCCCCGCCTCCGCCTTCGGCCGGCCGCTCCTCCGCCGAGGAAATTCCGAGGGGGCGCGTCGACGAGCACCCCCTGGAGGTGGATACCCTACTGGCGATCATGGAGCGGCAGCGCCTGGTGCACGAACTCCAGGTGCACCAGATCGAACTGGAAATGCAGAACGATGAGCTCCAGCAGGCCAGGGCCGAGAGCCAGGCCGCCCTGGAGCGCTACACCCGGCTCTACGATTTCGCGCCGGTGGGCTACTTCACCCTGGGGCGGGAAGACGGCAGCATCCGGCAGCTCAATTTCGCCGGCGCCCGCCTGCTGGGGGCCGAGCGCGGCAGCCTGGTGGGCAAGCGCTTCGGGCTGTTCGTGGAGGAGAGCGATCGTTCGGCCTTCAACCTCTTCCTGGCGGCGAGGGGCCGCGGCGACTGCGCCAAGAGCCGCTGCGAGATCGCCCTGGGCAGCCCGGACCACGACGGACAGCGGCGGCTGGTCCGCATCGAGGCGGTTCCCGACGAGCCGGGGGAGGCCTTCAACGCCGTCGTCTTCGACATCACCGAGCAGAGGCGGGCCTCCGAGGAACTGATGCGCAGCAGCCTGGAACTGCAGCAATTCGCCTTCATCGCCGCCCATTGCCTGCGGGCGCCCCTGCACTCCCTGAGCGGCCTGGCCCGCTCCCTGCAGCAGGATTGCCGGGGGCTGCTCGACCCCCGGGCCGAGCAGCGGGTGCGGCAGGTGGCCACCGGCGTCCAGCGCATGCAGTCGCTGCTCCAGGATATCCTCGATTACGTGCAGGTGGACTCCCGGGGCAAGGTCTTCCAGCCTGCCGACCTGGACCGTGTCTACGGGGAGGTGGTCGAAACTCTCGACGACACCGTCCGCCTGAGCGGCGCCACCGTCACCTGCGATCCCCTGCCGACCGTGACCGGGGACCGCATCCAGCTCGCCCAGGTGCTCCACAACCTCATCGACAACGGCATCAAGTTCCGGAGTAGCGAGCCGCCCCGGGTCCACGTATCGGCCCGGCGGCAGGGCGGCCAATGGCTGGTTTCGGTGCGGGACAACGGCATCGGCATCGCCGCCAAGCACTGCGACAGCATCTTCGAGATCTTCAAGCGCCTGCACACCCAGGAGGAATACCCGGGCGCCGGCATCGGCCTGGCGGTCGGCCGGCGCATCGTCCAGCGCCACGGCGGACGGCTCTGGGTCGAATCGACGCCGGGGCAGGGCAGCACCTTCCATTTCACCCTGCCGGCGCCGGAGGAACCGGAGCGCTGAGGGCAGCGGGTGACCGGGTCCGATAGGGCCTTCCGATCCACCTGGGGTATGGTCCGGGCGACCCTACAGACCGCCGCACCGAGGAATCAGCACAGCCATCCATCGCGGGCGCCCGGCGGCCCGGCTAGAATCAAGACGTTCTCGTCGCAGGAGCCTCCCCATGAGCCATCCTTCGCTGCCGGCGCTGATCGCGCTATCCCTGGTCCTGACGGCCTGCGGGACCACGCGCGAGGCCCCAGTCCCGCCCCAGACCGTCCAGCTCGACCTCATCCTGGCGAGCGGCGACTACAACTGCGAAGACGGGCTGCAGGTCCGGGTCGAGCGGGAAATGCGCGGCACCGAGAACTACCGCCTCCATATCGGCTGGATGGGCAGCAGCTACTGGCTGGAGCGCGACCCCTCCTATTCCGGGCTGCCGCGCTTCGAGGACCCGTCGAGCGGACTCGTCTGGATCGACCTGCCCTGGAAGAGCGTGCTGCTGGACGGCCGGAGCAACAAGCCCCTGGCCAGCGAGTGCAAATCCGTCTGAGCCCCCGGCTGTCCTCACTCCTTCCGTAGAGCCAAATCGGGGCAAGGCGCGGTACCCTCTCGTCTCTCTGGCTGAAACGGGAAGGGGATTGATGACGGAGCAGGGAAAATGGGGCCGCCTGGCGGCCCTGGTGCGGAGGGAGCTGCGGCAGCTCGCCGCCGTCCGGCCAAGCGACCGCCCCTGGCAGATGCCCTTCGCGGCGGCACTGGCCTCGGGGCTGCCGCTCCTGGTGGGCGCCTATTTTGACCGCATGGACTACGGGCTGGTCTCGTCCCTGGGCGGCCTCGTCTTCCTGTACCTGCCCGAGACGCCCCTGCACCACCGCATGGTGTCCCTCATGGCCTGCGCCTTCGCCATGGCGGCCTGCTACGCCCTGGGGGTCATGAGCCACCTGGTGCCGCCGGTCATGATGCTGGTTCTCACCTTCACCGCCATCCTGGTGACCATGGCCTGCCGCTTCTACCGGGTCGGCATCCCGGGGAGCCTCTTCTTCATCATGGCGGCGTCCATCGGCGCCTATTCCCCGGGCGATGTCCTCGATGTCCCCCTCAAGGTCGGACTGCTCACCATGGGCTGCCTCCTTGCCTGCCTGATCGCCTTCTTCTACAGCCTCCACATCCTGCGGCGGCGAGCGCCCAGGCCGGTGGAGCCTCTGCCGCCGCCGACCTTCGACTTCGTGGTCTTCGATTCGGTGGTGATCGGCGCCTTCGTCGGCCTCTCCCTCGCCCTCGCCCAGCTCCTCCAGCTGGAGAAGGCCTACTGGGTGCCGGTGAGCTGCCTCGCCGTCATCCAGGGCATGTCCCTGCGGGCGGTGTGGGACCGGCAGGTGCAGCGGCTGGTGGGCACGGGCATCGGCCTCCTGCTGTCCTGGGCATTGCTCAGCCTGCCCCTGGACAAGTGGACCATCTCCCTGGTCATGATCGTCCTGGCCTTCGTGATCGAGACCGCCGTTGTCCGCCATTACGGCTTCGCCGCCATCTTCATCACGCCCTTGACCATCCTCCTGGCCGAAGCCTCCACCCTGGGCCAGGGCTCCGCCGCCGAGCTGATCCAGGCCCGCTTCTTCGACACCCTCCTGGGGTGCCTGGTCGGCCTCCTGGGCGGCGTCTGCCTGCACAGCCCCCGCTTCCGGGCAGCCGTCGGCGGGCCCATGCGCCGGCTCGTTCCGTCCCGCCGTGCGGGGTGAATTCCCGGGTCCGGCGGCCCCGGCCGGCCGCCGGCAGCATTCCCGATTCCGAAAAATTTTTCCGCCTTTGAGAGGGCGGCGGCCCCGAACAGGCCGTTTGCCGGCGGTCCGGGCCTCATTTCCCGGGGAAATCAGGTGGCATCGGGTTTGCTATACCGCCCTGGATGACGCCATCTCATCCATGTGACTTATTACGGGAAACACCATGTCCAGCCATTCCAGGACGGCACACCGAGCTGCCGATCGCCGACTCCCGCCCCGGCGGGGCAATGCCAAGACCTTCGCCGTCAGCTCCATCGCCGGCGCCCTGCTGCTCTTCGGCTTCCATTCCTTCCTGCAGGCCAGCGTCGCCAACCCGGCGGATGCCGGGCAACAGCGGCTGATCCCGGTTGCCAAGGCCAGCCCCCATGCCGGGCAGGGCGGCCACGCAGCCCCGGGCCGCCAGGCCAAGGGCGACGCCGACCATGCCGGCGGCGGCCTGACCGCTATTTCCGCCGCCCTCGCGGACTTCTTCGGGGTGCCCAAGCCGCATCCTGCAGACCAGACCGAGATGGTGACCAAACGCATCGCCCCCGTCGCCCGGTTCGAAACCGCCGGTTCCGAAGCGATGCCGACCGCGCCCGTGGAACCCGCTGGCCAGGCCGCCGCATCCGCCACCCCGGCCGAGCCGGCAGCGGCCGCAGCCGCCAGCCCGGAAACGGCCCGGGCCCTGGTGGACGAATGGCTCCACGCCTGGTCGGAGCGGGATGTGGACCGCTACCTGGGCGCCTACGGCGAAGGCTTCACCCCGGAGAACGGCCTGTCGCGCCAGGCCTGGGCCCAGTCCCGGCGGCAGAAGATCGAGAGCCGGAAAAGCATCGCCGTCTCCATCCGCGACCTGAAGATCGAACCGGAGGGCGATAACCGCCTCGCCGTCCACTTCCTCCAGGACTACACCGCCGACGGCTTCCACGAGGAGGGCACTCCCAAGCACCTGACCCTGGCCCTCGAAGCCGGCGCCTGGCGCATCGTCGCCGAAGCCAGCGGCGCCACCCCGGCCGCCTCGAAATAGGGTGCCGGGGCCCCGCTAGGCCGGGAGCTCGGCGAGCACGGGGCTGGGCAGCCCGGCCCCGGAGGCCGGTTCGCCGGCCAGGATTTCGGCCAGGCGGGCAGCCAGGTCCTCGGGCTGGAAGGGTTTCTGGAGGACCATGACCCCTTCCGGGACGTCGGGGCGTTCGGCGTAGCCGGTGATCAGCAGCACCGGGACGTCCGCAGCCCGCCGCCGTATCTGCTGGATCAGCTCGGCGCCGTTCATGCCGGGCATGGCGTAGTCGGTCACCAGGGCGGCGATGCCCTCCGCCGCCTCCAGGGCGGCCAGTGCCGCGGCGCCGCTGCCGGCGTCGACCACGCGATAGCCGAGGGCTTCGATGGTGGCCTTGAGGGCGTCCCGGACCAGGGGGTTGTCGTCCACCAGCAGGACCGTGCTGCCATCGCCGGGCGGCAGCTCCTCGTCGGCCCGTAAGGCCTCGTCGGCCTGGGCCGCTGCGGAGGGCAGGTAGAGGGTCACTTCCGTGCCGCAGCCGGGCGCGCTGGCAATGGCCACGGCGCCGCCCGACTGGGCCGCCATGCCGTGCACCATGGACAGGCCGAGGCCCGTGCCCTTGCCGATCTCCTTGGTGGTGAAGAAGGGCTCGAAGACCCGGGACAGGGTCGCCGGATCCATGCCCGTCCCCGTATCCTGGACGCTGATCGCCACGTAGGTTCCGACCGCCAGTTCCGGCGGGTGGGAGGCTTCGCCGCGGCGGACGACGGCCCGGGTCGCCCGCAGGGTCAGCAGGCCGCCGGTGGGCATGGCGTCCCGGGCGTTGATCGCCAGGTTGAGCAGGGCCGACTCGACCTGGGCCCGGTCGGCGAGGGCCGCCGGCGTACCCGGGTGGACTTCGAACACCACGCAGATGCGGCCGCCCAGGGTACGTTCGATGATGGGCCCGATCTCGTCGAACAGCCGGTCCAGATCCACCGCCTCCGGCACCAGGGCCTGGCGGCCGGCGAAGGCGAGCATGGCCTTGGTCAGCTTGGCGCCGCTGTCGATGGCCTGCATGGCGGAATCGATGACCCGGGGCGGGGTGCCGGCGGGCAGCCGGCGCTCGACCACGTACAGGCAGCTGGCCAGGGCCTGGAGGATGTTGTTGAAGTCGTGGGCGACGCCGCCGGTGAGGCGGCCGATGGCTTCCATCTTCTGGGCCTGCGCCAATTGGGTGGTCCGTTCCTGCACCTGCCGTTCCAGGCTGGCATTCAACTCCGCGAGGGCTGTCTGGGCTTCCTTGAGGGCCGTGATGTTTTCCGCGAACAGCAGGCATCCGCCGATTTCGCCGTCGGCGGTCAGCCACGGCTCCATGCGCCAGCGCACCCAGTCGGTGCGGCCGTCCTTCCTCGGGAACGGATCGGCGTCGCAGCCCTGGGTCTTGCCTGCCAGGACCCTGGCGTGGATATCGCGCCAACGCTGGCAAATCTCGGGAAAGACCTCGTAATGGGATTTGCCGACCAGCTCATGAGGTTCCCAGGGCAACCCATAGTCGGCGATCAGGCGGCGGGAGGCCGCCATGTAGCGCATGTCGGTGTCGAACATGGCGATGGCGGCGGGCGCCCCTTCGATGAAGAGGGAGAGCTGGATTTCCCGTTCGTTCAAGGCGGCCGTGCGCTCCGCCAGCAGGCGGCCGGCTTCGCCCATGGCCGCCGCCACCTCGGCCGCTTCCTTGACCTCCACCGAGGGCAGCGCGACGGGCTCGCCGGCACCCAGGGACAAGGCCGGCGCCACCAGGGCCCGGATCGATCGGGAAATCTTCGCTCCCACGAACCACGCCAGGGCCAGGCCGACGGCGAACAGGCCGGCGACGCCGAGGGCCAGCAGGGAGAGGGTGCGGGTCAGTGCCGCTCCGAGCTTCTCCCTGGAAATCCCGATGGCGACGCTCCACCCCGTCATCGGCGAGCGCCTGTAGACGGACACCACGGGCTCGCCGTCGGTGGTGACGTTTTCGAAGAATCCCTCGTCGGACTCGCCCAGGCGCTTGAGGAGCCCGGGCGAGGCTTTCCTGCCGATCCGTTCGGCTTCGCCCCGGGTACGGGTGACCACCGTGCCGGTGCTGTCGAGGATGACCGAGACCCGGTCCGCCGGCTGGCGCTGGGCAAGCAGGATGCCGTTGAATTCCTCCGGCAGGATGCTGATGGTCAGGGCATAGGCGACTTTGCCGCTTACGGTGACGGGTACTCCGACCGACACGATCGGGCTGCCCCGCACCCGTCCCGAGTAGAGGTCGGAGACGGCGGGCCTGCCGGTGTCGAAGATGGTGCGGATCAGTTCCGGGCTGCCATGGGGCGGCAGGGGCTGCCCGAAGTCCCTGAGGGTATTGATGATCTGCTGGCCGGCCGGGTCGGCCAGGGACACGGTGCCCGGCAGCCCGGTCTGCTCGAGGGTGCGCCGCGCCTGCCGGTAGAACTTCGGGAAGTCGCCTTCGGCCAGGGCGTCGGCGGACGCCAGCCCCTGGGCCAGGGCCTGGGCCTTCAGGATCTTGTTGTCCACGGCCTGGCTGAGGGCGCGTGCCGTCTGCAGGGTGTCCTTGGAAATCTCGTCGCGGCCCTCGCGGTAATCCAGGATGAGGAGGGTGACGGCGCCGACCACCCCCGGCAGCAGGCAGGCCAACAGCAGATAGATGAGGAAGCTTCGTACCGAAGGGCGGTTCAGGATTGGTCCGGTCATCATGCCTTTGTCAAGCAAGAATCCGGCCGATAATCCCGGATGGCCCGCCGCGTCGTCATAAGCCACGGACGATACAGGAAAATGTCTGTTCCCGGCCCTTTCCGGAGGACGCGAAAAGTTTCTACCGATTGGGAATATCCGTCCGGCATTCCCGGGTGCGGGGATTGGAAAGGAGCAATTCACCCGAGGTCCGCTGCCTATTCTCCTGTCGCGAATGGCGGAACTGCCGGGCCCGCTCGCTGCCTGATGTCATGGAATCCACCAGCAAAGGGGAGTGCCGCCATGACCAGGGAAAAGACATCGCAGCAGGCAGAGCCATCCTCCGCCGGGGGACGGCGCCGATTTCTCCAGGCAGCCGGCGCCCTCGGCGGCCTCGCCCTTCTTGGCCGCAGCGCCGCTGCCGAGAAATCCGTCGAGCTGCCCATGGCCAACGGCGGGCGGCAGCTCGCCACCTATCCCCAGAAGCGCGAACTCATCCTGATGACGGCGAGGCCCGTCCAGCTCGAGACGCCGATGGAGGTCTTCAACACAGGGGCCTTCACTCCCAATGACGCCTTCTTCGTCCGCTGGCATCTCTCGGGCATGCCCTTGAGCATCGACGGCGACGCCTTCCGGATCAAGGTCGGCGGACTGGTCAGGCAGCCCCTGGAACTCAGCATCGCCGACCTGCGCAACAACTTCGAGGCGGTGGAGGTGGCCGCCGTCTGCCAGTGCTCGGGCAACAGCCGCGGCTTCTTCAATCCCCGGGTGGCCGGTGGCGAATGGGGCAACGGCGCCATGGGCAACGCCCTGTGGCGGGGCGTGCGGCTGCGGGACATCCTGGACAAGGCGGGCGTTTCTCCCGGTGCCGTCCAGGTCCGGTTCAACGGCGCCGACAATCCGGTGGTGCCGGCCACCCCGGATTTCATCAAAGCCCTCGACCTGGACGTCGCCCGGCGCGACGAGGTGATCGTCGCCTACGCCATGAACGGCGAGGCCCTGCCGCTCCTCAACGGTTTCCCGGTGCGCCTGGTGGTGCCGGGCTGGTACGCCACCTACTGGGTCAAGATGCTGGATTCCATCGAGGTCATCGACCGGGAGGACGACAACTTCTGGATGAAGACCGCCTACCGCATCCCCAAGAACGACTGCGCCTGCATGCAGCCGGGGGAGCAGGGGGTCAAGACCGTGCCCATCAACCGCCTGACCGTGCGCTCCTTCATCACCAGCCTGGCCGACGGGGCCCGGGTGAGGGCAGGGCGCCCTCTGGAGGTGAAGGGCATTGCCTTCGACGGCGGCTACGGCATCGCCCGGGTGCTGTTCAGCAGCGACGGGGGAGGAACCTGGAGCCAGGCCGAGCTCGGCAAGGACCATGGCAAATACGCCTTCCGCGAGTGGCGCGCGCCCTTCGCGCCGAAGGCCGGCCGCAGCTACCGGCTGACCTGCCTGGCGGTGAACAACATCGGCGAGTCGCAACGCTTCGAGCCGCGTTGGAACCCGGCGGGCTACATGCGCAATGTGGTCGAGACCGTCCGCGTGACGGCGGCCTGAGGAGTCGAACCATGGAAAAGCCCATCCTGCGGCCGTGGCTGGCCGGCCTCATCGCCCTGGTCGTTAGCCTGCCTGCCGCGGCGGCCGGAACGCCGGGCACGGTCACCGTCAAGCTGCCCGACGAAACCGCCCGCTTCAAGCCGGGCCCGGGGGTCGAGACGGCGGCCAGGAACTGCACCCTGTGCCATTCGGCCGACTACATCTACATGCAGCCGCCCCTGTCCAGGGCCCAGTGGCAGGGAGAAGTCACCAAGATGAGGAAGGTATACGGCGCCCCCATCGAGGAACGGGACACGGACGCCATCGTCGGCTACCTCCTGTCCCAGAACGGCAAGCCTGAATAGGGGCCAGGCCCCTGGGTGCCGCGGACACGCTTTCCCTGCCGAGCCGGGTCGCCAGCCGGCATAATCCGGCTGATCTTCCCGAACCTAGCGAGATGCGACCATGAATTCCCTGTCGAAAACCCGCCTCTCCATGCTCGACCTCGTGGCCGTGCGCGAGGGCGGTACCGTGGCCGAGGCCCTGGCCATCGCCGTGCGCACCGCCCGGCACGTGGAGTCCCTCGGCTTCACCCGCTATTGGCTGGCCGAGCACCACAACATGCCGGGCATCGCCAGCTCCGCCACCGCCGTGCTGATCGGCCACATCGCCGGCGCCACCAGCCGAATCCGAGTCGGCTCCGGCGGCATCATGCTGCCCAACCATGCGCCCCTGGTGGTGGCCGAAGCCTTCGGCACCCTGGCCGAACTCTATCCGGGCCGCATCGACCTGGGCCTGGGCCGGGCTCCGGGGACGGACCAGCCCACCATGCGGGCCCTGCGCCGGGGGCGGGTGGAAACCGAGCAGGATTTCCCCCGGGAGGTGGCCGAGGTGCAGCAGCTGCTGGCGCCACCCGAGCCGGGCCAGCCCATCGTCGCCACCCCCGGCGCCGGCACCCAGGTCCCCATCTGGATACTGGGGTCCAGCCTCTTCTCGGCCCGCCTGGCGGCCCAGCGCGGCCTGCCCTACGCCTTCGCCTCCCACTTCGCGCCGGCCCGGCTGCTGGACGCCATCGACACCTACCGCCGCAATTTCGAGCCTTCCGCCGTCCTGGACCGGCCCTACGTCATGATCGGCGTGCCCCTCGTCGCCGCGCCCAGCGACGAGGAAGCCGAATACCTGGCGAGCAGCACCTACCAGCGGGTGCTCGGCATCCTGCGGGGCGACCGCCGGCCGCTGCCGCCGCCGGTGGCCAACTACCTGGCCGGCCTGCATGCCCAGGAGCGGGTGGCGGTGGACGATTTCCTGGGGGCCGCCGTCGTCGGCAGCCCCGAGACGGTGCGCGAGGGACTCGCTTCCTTGCAGCAGGCGACCGAGGCGGACGAGATGATCCTGGTCTGCGACATCTTCGACCCCGAACTGCGCCTGCGCTCCCTGACCATTGCCGCCGAAGCCGTCGGCCCGGGCCCGGCGACGGTTAAGATTTCCTAATCCGTCAGGCAAGGAAATATCGTTGGTAAGGCGGGGGATCGGTGACTACATTGTGATTTCTCCTTCTGCAAGAGCAGTTCCACTCGGTATCCTTTGCCCGCCCCGCGCGGGCATTTTTTTGCCGGCGCCGCCGCCCATCGTTCCGCCCGCGGCCATGCTATCCTCTCGGCTCTCCGTGACGGACTGCCGGGGCCGCCCGCTCGTGGCGCCTGAACTCCTCTAAATCGTGATTACTGTCTGATGAAACCGGCGCTGCCGCAGATCAAGCAGGCGGTCGCCGACCTGCTGGCCCGCCTCCGGCGCCCCACCCGGCGCGAACTGGCCTGGTCCCTGGCCGCCGGGCCGGCCCTGCTGCTGCTGTACGTGCTCATCCTGATTCCCTTCACCCCGGGGATCAGCGACATCCGCAAGGCCAAGTCCGAGCAGCCCGCCGTCGTGCTTTCGGCCGACGGCAAGGAGCTGGCCGCCTTCAAGCGCTCCAACCACGAGTGGGTCAAGCTGGAGACCATTTCCCCTTACGTGGTGGATGCCCTCATCGCTACCGAGGACCACCGCTTCTTCGAGCATCACGGCCTCGACTGGCGGCGCACCGCCGCCGCTGCGCTCAATACCTTCTCCGGCGACCGCCAGGGCGGCTCGACCCTGACCCAGCAGCTCGCCCGCAACCTCTACCCGGAAGACATCGGGCGCGCCCCGACCCTGACCCGCAAGATCAAGGAGGCCATCACCGCCCTCAAGATCGAAGCCCTGTACACCAAGCGGGAAATTCTCGAGACCTACCTCAATACGGTGCCCTTCCTCTACAACGCCTTCGGCATCGAGATGGCGGCCCGCACCTATTTCGGCAAGTCCGCCCACGAGTTGGACATCGCCGAGAGCGCCACCCTGGTCGGCATGCTCAAGGGCAACAGCTACTACAACCCGGTGCTCAATCCGGACCGTTCCCTGCAGCGCCGCAACACCGTGCTGGCCCAGATGGTCAAGCGCGACAAGCTGGCCCCGGCCCGGTTCGAGTCCCTGAAGAAGCGCCCCCTGCGCATCGATTTCGAGCGCCAGACCGAGCCGCCGGGAGCGGCGCCCCACTTCGTCCAGCAGGTGCGCAAGTGGCTGATCGCCTGGGCGGACAGCAACGACTACAACATCTACGCCGACGGGCTGGTGGTGCGCACCACCCTGGATTCCCGCCTGCAGGCCCTGGCCAACCGCGCCGTGGCCCGCCAGACCAGCCAGCTGCAGGCCGTGGCCGACGCGGCCTGGGGGGGGCGTACGGGCTGGAATCCCGGCAAGGAGCCGGTCCTGGCCTTCATCCGGGAGACGGCCGACTACCGGGCGGCCCGGGACTCGGGGCTGGGCGACGAGGAGGCTCTGAAGAAGCTGCAGGCCGACGCCGCCTTCCAGCGCGCCCTGCGCCAGCAGAAGGTCCGGGTCCAGGCCGGCTTCCTGGCCATCGACCCGCGCGATGGCCAGGTCAAGGCCTGGGTGGGCAGCCGGGATTTCAGCCAGGATGCCTTCGACCACGTCCAGCAGGCCCGGCGCCAGCCGGGTTCCACCTTCAAACCCTTCGTCTACGGCGCCGCCTTCCAGAAGGGAGCCAGCCCGGACGACACCTTCGTGGACCAGGCGGTGGAGATCCAGCTCGCCGGCGGCGAGGTCTGGCGCCCCGCCGACGAGGGCGCCCCGAGCGGCCGCCCGGTCACCCTGCGGGACGGCCTGGCCTACTCGCGGAACCGGATCACGGCCCAGCTGGTGCAGCAGGTCGGCCCGGCCAGGGTAGCCAAGCTGGCCCGCGCCATGGGGGTGCGCCAGAGCAGCCTGGAAGCGGTGCCCTCCCTGGCCCTGGGCACCAGCCCGGTGACCCTGAGGGAAATGGTGTCGGCCTACGGCACCATCGCCAACGGCGGGAACTATGTCGAACCGCTGCTGGTGACCCGCATCGAGGACCGCAACGGCCACGTGCTGGCGGAGTTCGCCCCGGCCGAGCCCGAGTCCGTCCTGGCGCCCGAGGTGGCCCATACCCTGGTCGACGTCATGCGCGACGTCATCAACCGGGGCACCGGCACCGGCATCCGCAACCGCTTCGGCATCCGCGCCGATGTGGCCGGCAAGACCGGCACCACCCAGGACAATGCCGACGGCTGGTTCATTCTCATGCATCCGGAACTGGTGGCGGGAGCCTGGGTGGGGTTCAACGACAGCCGGGTGACCCTGCGCAGCGATTACTGGGGGCAGGGCGCCCACAGCGCCCTGCCTATCGTCGGCGACTTCTTTCAGCATTCCCTGCGGTCCCGCCTGGTAGCTCCGGGGGCCCGCTTCCCGGCGCCGCCGGAGGGCCTCTGGGACCGCCTGGTGGATGGCGTCCGGGGCTGGTTCCATGGCTTCTTCGCCGCGGATCCGGCCCCGGTGACGGCGCCCGAGCCGCGCCGGGCCCAGCCCCCGGCCGAGCCCATGCAGCCGCGCCCGCTGGAGTCGGACAAATCCGAGTCTCTCTCCCTTCCTCCCGCGGACCCGGACCTGCCCTCCGGTCCGGCCGACCCCGGGGCGCCCGCCCCGGACCTGTTCCGCACCATCTCGCCCCCGACCTCATAGGCCGTTCCGGCCTGCCCGGCGGCCGTACGGCGTGACATATCCTTCGAAATTACCGAAGCGAAATCGGTGAAACGTCCGCTATATTTTGCGGACTAACACATGAGGTCCCACAAGGAGGAAGCCATGACCGAGTACCGCAACCCGCCCCTCACCATCGAGGGCACCGTACTTTCCCGCGAATCCACCAATACCACGGCGCTGGTGCGCAACACCTACGTGCTCCTGGGCATGACCCTGGTGTGGTCGGCCGCCCTGTCGGTGGTGGGCACCCAGATCGCCTGGTCGACGCTGGGCATGATCGCCTGCATGGTCGCCGGCTTCGGGGCCCTGTTCGCCACCATGTACCTGCGCAACAGCGTCTGGGGGCTGGCGGCGGTCTTTGGCTTCACCGGGCTCATGGGCCTCTCCCTCGGCCCCACCCTGACCCACTACCTGGCCATGCCCAACGGCGGCTCCCTGGTTACCGAGGCGGTCGGCCTGACGGCCCTGGTCACCTTCGGCCTGTCGGCCTACGTGGTCAAGAGCGGGCGCAACTTTTCCCGCTGGGGCGGCTTTCTGTTCGCCGGCCTGATCACCGTCCTGATCGCCAGCATCGCCGCCATCTTCATCCCCGCCATGCAGGCGGCGGTGGCGGGCGCCTCAGCCTTGCTGTTCAGCGGCTTCATCCTCTTCGACACCAGCCGCCTGGTGCATGGCGAAGAAGACAACTACATCATGGCCACGGTCAGCATGTACCTGAACATCCTCAACCTCTTCCTTGCGCTGCTGCGCCTGCTGGGAGGTTTCGGCAGCGACGACTGACCGATTACCGACTGCCCCTCGATTGGCCCTTCTTCGGAAGGGCATTTTTTTTGCCCCGGCGTCGGGCCGGGGATCAGGAGAATTTGCTCTGGTGGGCCTCGACCGCCTTCATGCGGGCCAGGAAGAGGCGCAGTTTCACCGCCTCCGACACGGCTTCGTCGTCCGCCTGGTTCGCCGCCTTGGCCGCCTTATGGGCTTCGACGGCCTTCATGCGGGCGAGGAACAGCCGCAACCTGACGTGATCCGAAATCTCCTGGTCATCCTCGTCGTCCTGGTCCGCCACCTTGGCCACCCGGGGGCGGCTGAAGGAACGATGGAAATCCAGGTCGTCGGCACCGGTGTCCGCGTCGTCGCCGTCGGAAAAGTCGCGGAGGGAAGGGGAAGACGTCCGGGGCTTCTGGGCCAGCTGCAGTTGGGTGCGGGCCGACCGGGACAGCATGGACTTGTTGAGCTTCTTCTTTTTGGCGACCTTTAGCCTGGCGGCCGGCTTGATCTTTGCCGGCGCCGCCACCGCGGAAGGAGGCGCGGCCATCAGGTCATAGACCATGATGGGCGCCGCCGCTTCGGTTACGGCCATGCTGATTGCCACCGGCTCCGGCTCGGAAGCGCTCACGCCCCCGGAAGCCAATGCCACTATCGCTGCGACTACGAACCAACGCACTTCGAATTTCCCATGAAAACGGACATCAACGGTGCTTTAACGCACGAGATTGATTTCGGTTGTCACGGCAGCGTCCGATAAGCGTCGAATTCCGGAGCGGCACAAACGATAGCCCCCGCGTTGACGGTCGGTCTGCCTTGCAGCATGTCTTTCCGAAGTAGTCCCTCCGAAAGATATTGACCGGCCACGCGGGGGGTAATCATTAGAAACGCTGTGCTCCCGCTAGGTTCAACGAAATTCATAAGGCTTTTCCCGGAGACGGAACAGCGGAATCAGGCGGCCTCGGCGTTGCCCAATATCCAGGCAATTACGCCTTTTCTCCAGGAGAGCCTCCATGCACAAATGGATCGCCTATGCCTTCGCCGCCCTGCTGGCGGGAAGTGCAGCCGCCCAGACCCCCTCAGCCGCGCCGGCCGACCCCGTGACCGGAGCCGGCGCCTCCGACTGCGCCGCCCGGGCCGTGGGCAAGAACGGCAAGCCCCTGGCCGGCGCCGCCAGGAAGTCCTTCATGGAGAAATGCGAGCGGGACAACCCCGGCGGCGCCGACGCCGCCTGCGAGGCCAAGGCCGTGGGCAAGAACGGCAAGCCCCTGGCGGGGGCGGCCAAGTCGTCCTTCATGAAGAAGTGCAAGCAGCTGGCCCACTAGGCTTCGCCGGCTAGAGGCCGGAGACCGCGCTCTGGGCTGCCTCGGCCAGGGTCGGATGGATATGGATGGCCCGTTCCATGACGGTGTACGGGGCGTCGGCGTTCATCAGCTCGACGTAGAGGTGGACCAGCTCCGCCGCCTCCTCCGCCAGGACAGCGGCGCCCAGCAGCTTGCGGCTGTCGGCGTCCACCACGACCTTGATGAAGCCCTGGGTCTCCCCCAGTTCCTTGGCTTTGCCGTTGGCCTTCATTTCGAAGCGCCCGATCTTGACCTTGCGGCCCTGCAGCCGGGCGTCGTTTTCCGTCATCCCGACCCGGCCGAGCTGGGGGTCGGTGAACACGGCGTAGGGGACGACCCGGTCCATGGTGCGGGAACCGTCCCCCACCATCTGGGAGACGACGATGCGGTAGTCGTCCCAGGAGGTGTGGGTGAACATGGGGCCGCCCCGGATGTCGCCCACCGCCCAGATGCCCGGCACCTTGCTGTGGAGCCGCTGATCCACTTCGATGATGCCCTTGTCGGCGGGCTGCAGGCCCACGGTGTCGAGGCCCAGGTCGTCGGTATTGGGCTGGCGGCCGACGGCGACGAAGAGGTGGGACGCCTGCATTTCCTCCTCGCCCCGGTCGTCGGTGATGGTGAAGGCGAGGCCGGACGGAAGCCGGCGAACGCTCTTTGCCTTCGCCCGCAGGCGGAAGCGGATGCCTTCCCCCTCCAGTATCTTCTGCAGGCTGTCGGCCACGTCCTTGTCCTCGTGGCCGGCGATCTGGCTATCCTGCTGGACGATGGTGACCTCGCTGCCCATGCGGCGGTAGAACTGCCCCATCTCCAGGCCGATGTAGCCGCCCCCGACCACCACCAGGTGCTGCGGCAGCTCCGGGTGGTCCAGCCAGTTCTCGCTGTGGATGAAGTCGATGTCCGCCAGGTGCTCGATGGGCGGCCGGACGCTGCGGGTGCCGGAGTCGAGGACCACCTCCCGGGCCAGGACTTCCTGCCCGCCCACGTCGAGCTTGAAGTTGCCGCCGTCCTTGCCGACGAAGCGGGCATGGCCGCGCAGCAGGGCCGGATTGCCGTTCTCCTGGAAACTGCCGCCCAGGCTGTCCCGGGACGCGATGGCGATGTCCCGGGCCCGCTGCAGCACCCGGGGAAAATCCACCCGGACGTTGTCCACCGCGATGCCGTATTCGGCCGCCCGGCGGGCCAGGTAGGCGACCCGGGCGGAAGCGATGGCGGCCTTGGTGGGGGTGCAGCCGAAATTGACGCAGGAACCGCCCAGGTCCTTGCGCTCGGCCAGGGCCACCCGTTTGCCGGCCTTGGCCAGGGCGCCCGCCAGGGGGATGCCGGCCTGGCCGCCACCGATGATCAACACGTCGTATATCTGGTCCATCGTGAACTCCGTTTCATGGCTTGGCCGCCAGCTACCTGGCGAGGCCGGGCGCCGTGGCGTAGGTGCCGACGAGCCGGGCTTCGGCCAGGACATGGCCCTGCAGCGCCGAGCGCACCTGCTGGCCGGTGAACCTGCCCTCCACCGGAACGCGGTCGATGTCGAGGGCGTACAGGGTGAAGACGTAGTGGTGGACGCGCTCATCGTTCCAGGGCGGGCACGGGCCGTCATAGCCGTAATAGGTTCCCTCCATGTCGGGATTGCCCCGGAAGGAGTGGGTGTAGTCGTTGATGCCCTGGCGCAGGCCCGGCTCCCCGGCGACCTCCGGGCCCAGCTTGCCCCGGGCGGTGACGCCGTTGCTGAATTGCCCGGCGCCGATGGAAGTCATGGAGTTGGGAACGTCCACCAGCACCCAGTGGAAGAACTCGACCCGGGCCAGGTCCCTGGGCAGGCGCTTGTCCTCGACGTTGGCGTCGGTGCGGATGGAAGGGGCGTCCCGGTCGTGGCAGATGAGGGCGAAGGACCGGGTGCCGCCGGGCACCTCACTCCACAGAAGGTCGGGGTTCCGGTTGTCGGAGTAGGCGGCGTGGCGGGCCGGGTTCGGATCGGCCTTGCACAGCGCGAATTCGGGGAGGATCGGCGTGTCATTGGCGAAGCTGTTGCTCCAGAGTCTCATGGCGTTTCCTTCCGCCTGGGGTCAGGCCTTGCGATTGCGCGGTTCGAGAATGATTTCGGGGGCCGGCACGCCGGACAGGTCGGCGACGAGATGGCAGTGGGCCCGGCGGGCAGCTCGGTCGTAGGGGTTGGCGCAATTGAAGGCGTGGAGGTTTTCCAGGTCGTTCGGGCCGCCGGCCGTGATGTTCTCGATCCGCCAGCCGAATTCCGAATCGGTCCGGCCGTAGTGCTCGCGCCTCATCCAGGCGCCGCACTGGTCCCGGCGCCAGATGTCGCGGTCCTGCTCCGTCGTCGCCCGGGCCCTCTCCCAGACCTGCTGCACGAGGTATTCGGTGAATTCCATGCTTGCCTCCATCACAGAAAAGGCTTCACAGGCCCGGGCGCGGAGAGGCCGGGCTCGGCATTTCGAACCCTGCCGGCGGGTGGAGCGGGACCATGGCCGGCTCGGCCGCGTCGTGGGCGGGCTTGCCGGTTTCCAGGAAGGACTTCATGCGCATCAGGTCGGCGTCCAGCTCCCCCTTGGGATCCCGCCCGAGGAAGGCCGCCAGGGAATGGGCGACGGCGCCGCCCGGCGGGTTGTAGGAGAGGCAGACGGTCACCCGGGTGCCGCCTTCCACCTCCTCGAAGCGCACGCTGCCCCCATGCTGCAGGGCGGCGCCCGGCTCGCTGCGCCAGGCCAGGCGCTCGGGTCGGCGGTGCTCGGTGATGGCGGCGTCCCACTCGAAATGGGTGCCGGCCGGGCCCTTCACCTTCCAGTGGGAGCGGCTGTCGTCGATGCGGTGGACCTCCTCGACGAAGGACATGAAATGGGGGAAGTTGTCGTAGCTCGACCACAGGTCGAACACCATGTCCCGGGGCGCCGCGATGGTGATGGTCTTCTGCACGGTCCAGCCGCGCCGGCGGCCGGGGATGCCCAGCAACTGCCCCATTTCCGTATTGGTCGCGGCCCGCGCCGCCAGGCCGACGCCGGCCAGGCCCAGGAGCTTGCCGGCCAGGCCGCGGCGCGAGAGGCCGAGGCCGGCCAGGACGGCGCCCGCCGCCACGGCCAGAAGCCGGGGGCCGGGAGCCCAGTTGGCCTGCATGAATTCCAGGCGGGGAGCGGCGGGCTGGCCCTTGCCGCCCTGCAGGGCCGGCATGTGCTCGTCGGTCCTATGGGCATCGAGCCGGTTCTCCACCAGATGGACGCCGCGCACGGCCTGCACGCCCCGCACCAGCTGGCGCTCCTCGCTCTCGAGGACAGGGCCGCTCAGGGTGACGTGGCCGCCGGCGGCGGTGACATGGATGGCATGGGGATGGGACACCAGGCGGCCGAGCTGCGCCCGTACCCGATCGATGAGGACCTCGTTGACCGGCTCGACCCGCTGCAGGGCGCGGTGCACCTGGGCGAGCACCCCGCAGGCCCGGTTGGCCAGGTCCCGGGCGCCGACGTCGGCGAACTCCCGGCTGCGGCGGGCCAGGCGGACCGTCCGGTCGCGCATCAGGGCGACCCGCCGCCGCCCTCCCTGGTCGCCGAACAGATACATGAGGAGGGCGCCGATCCCGACGCCGGCGATCAGGCTGGCCGAACGCCCGTAAACAGGCTTGTCCATGGCAACACCTCGGAAGTGGACAGGATGGATAGCCTCTATGCCTAGCAACGGATATACCCGAGGGGCAGGCCTCTCCGGGCCGGCGCGGGCTGAAATTCTTACAGCCCGATGCCCCGGATTACCCGGCGTCCGGAGGCGGGAGCGGAGCTTTGCGGTTATCCTCTCCATCCCGGCGGCATGGATGCCGGAACAAACTCCTTCCCCCGGCGGCTGTCCATCCCGGGAATCTGATTTCCCCTTCATCCGAGCAAGCGAAGGACACACCATGATCAAGACCAAAGCCTATGCGACCCCCAGCGCCAGCAGCCCGCTGGCCCCCTTCGAGATCGACCGCCGCGCCCCCGGCCCGGAGGACGTGCAGATCGAGATTCTCTATTGCGGCGTCTGCCACTCGGACCTGCACACGGCCAGGAACGAGTGGAAGAACACCATGTATCCGTCGGTTCCCGGGCATGAGATTGTCGGCCGGGTGGTGGCCGTCGGTGGCCAGGTGAAGAACTTCAAGGTCGGCGATCTCGCCGGCGTCGGCTGCATGGTCGATAGCTGCGGGCATTGCGCTTCCTGCGAGGAGGGCGAGGAGCAGTACTGCGAGAACGGCTTCACCGGCACCTACAACGGCCCCGTCTTCGGGGGCGAGAACACCTACGGCGGCTATTCCCAGACCATCGTGGTCAAGGAGTCCTTCGTCCTCCGCATCAAGCACGACCTGAAGGACCTGGCCGCCGTGGCGCCCCTGCTGTGCGCGGGCATTACCACCTATTCCCCCCTGCGGCACTGGAAGGTGGGGCCGGGCATGAAGGTCGGCATCGTCGGCCTGGGGGGCCTTGGGCACATGGGAGTCAAGATCGCCCATGCCCTGGGGGCCCATGTGGTGCTGTTCACCACCTCCCCCAAGAAGATCGAAGATGGCAAGCGGCTCGGCGCCGACGAGGTCTGCGTCTCCACCGACCTTGACCAGATGGCGGCCCGGGCCGGCACCCTGGACTTCATCCTCAACACCGTGGCCGCCCCCCACCAGCTCGACCCCTACCTGCAGCTTCTCAAGCGGGACGGCACCATGACCCTGGTCGGGGCGCCGGCGGACCCGCACCCGGCGGCGGAGGTCTTCAACCTCATCTTCAAGCGCCGCAGTCTGGCCGGCTCCCTCATCGGCGGCATCCGGGAGACCCAGGAGATGCTCGATTTCTGCTCCCGGCACGGCATCGTTTCCGATGTGGAGGTGATCCCGATGGACTACATCAACACGGCCTACGAGCGCATGCTGAAGAGCGACGTGAAATACCGCTTCGTCATCGACATGGCCAGCCTCAAGTAGGGCACGCCGCGGCCGGCGGAACTCCGCCGGCCTCCCCATGTCCGTGTAATCAGCCCCGGCCACTGCAGGCCCGGGATGGACGACGGGGCGATCAGGATCGGAAAGGACGAGGCCATGAATGAGATCGTTACCGTTCGCCCGGAAGCCACCGTGAACACCGTCCAGCGGCTGCCCAATTTCGTCGGCATCTCGGAGATGACCGCCGGCGCCAAGGGGATATCCATGAACATGGTGATCATCCCTCCCGCCGCCGAGGCCCAGCCCCATTTCCACAAGGGCTTCGAGACGGCCATCTACGTCATCCAGGGCAAGGTCGAGACCCGCTACGGTCCGGGCCTCGCCAAGAGCGTGGTCAACGAGAAGGGCGATTTCGTCTTCATCCCCGCCGGCGTGCCCCACCAGCCGCGCAATTTGAGCGACACCGAGCCCGCCATCGCCATCGTCGCCCGCAACGACCCCAACGAGCAGGAAAACGTCCAGGTCTACGATCCCGACGAGGATTAGGGCAAGCGGGTAATCCGAAGCGGTAGCTGTGCCGCCCCGGACCGTTGACTACACTCCGGCATCCGTCAGCCCTGGAGGGAGCCTGGTCATGGAATGCGGTCCGCGGGAAATCGTCACGCCCTTTCGCCCCATCCCCCTTGCCGTTCCGGAGGGGATGAAGCCCAACGAGTTCTTCAACAGCGCCGAGAACCTGGCCGACCTGGTGCATAACAACGGCCTCCTCGCCAACCCGGAGAACCTGCTCCTCTACCGCAAGGCCCTGGGCCACAGCAACGAGTTCGACACCTCGATCATCTACAACACCTCCCAGGCCACCCTCGACCCCCTCGGGCGGCCGGTGCGGCGCACCCAGGTGCCGGAGGCGGTGCGGCGTATCTGGAACCGCATGAACCAGATCATCATCGGCTACATGCTGGAGCGCTACCCGGACCCGGAGCGCGCCCTGGTGCTGGCCGGGGAGGCCAGCCTGGACGCCACCTGGCCACTGACCTCCCCCGGGGTGCCCAGCATCCGCATGCTGCACAACCACTTCATCGTCTTTCCCATGGAGCAGCTGCGGGCCGCCCCCCTGGCCGACGCCGACAACCCCAACCTGACCGACGGCGGGCAGCACAGCCTGTTCCAGGCCTATATGGGCGATGTCTACCGGGAATTCTTCGCCGCCGCCCTCGACCTCCAGCTCCTCAAGCCGCTGCCCATGGCCGAATCCCGGCTGGCGCTGACCGGCTACCCCCAGGGGCTGCCCTGCTGGGAGATCGTCGGCGGCGCCCGGGCCCTGGAGGATGTCCGCTTCTGGAAGGAGTACGACGCCATCCTCATGGGCTTCCTGGACTTCTACCGCAGCTTCTTCTCCCAGGTATCCACCCGCAATGCCCCCATGCCGGCGGATGTCTACTTCCCGGAGGCGGTGGAGCGGGTGCTGCTGTTCAACAACGATTTCCTCAAGACCGCCAAGAAGGTGCGGGACCGCTGCATCGTCGATGCCCGCTACGCCAACTCCATCCGCTGGCAGCCGGCCTTCAAGCAGATCATCTACCGGGACGACGCCGGCCGGCTGGTGGTGACCATCAGCCAGAACTCCATCGGCAATGCCATTACCGAACTGCTCGGGGTGGTGGTCAAGCGGGTGCCCGACGCCGATGCCTACGGGCGCAGCGAACCGGCGCTCATCGAGAAGCTGCTGGAAGTGCGGGCCCGGCTCATCGAGGCCGATCTCGGTCGGGGCATCTCCACCCCGTCCTGGCCGGCGGGAGACTGAAGGCCGGGAGCCCGTGCCCGGCGCCGGGTTCCGGCGATTGGGGGCTAAAAACGGTACAACGCAACGACTCAATTGGCTGATGGTTGTATCGCGATAGCTGGCTGTAAACCCGCGTGTCGCGGAACCGTGGGGATTGTCGCTCTTTCAAAAGCCGTGAAAATGATACGCCCAATGGGGTAGAATGCCTGTCGTGCCCATCGGGCCTTGTGCAACCACTTTCCACCGGCATAGCGTCCTGTCCGACCATGAGCGACCTGATCCAGAACCGCCTGAATGAATTCCGCCATCAGCGCCGCGTGCAGGCGGGCTCGCTCATCATCACCGTCTTCGGCGATGCGATCCTGCCCCGGGGCGGCCGCATCTGGCTCGGCAGCCTCATCCGCCTGCTGGAACCCCTGGAGCTCAACGAGCGCCTGATCCGCACCTCGGTCTTCCGTCTGGCCAAGCAGGAATGGCTGCGGACCGAAACCATAGGGCGGAGGGCTGACTACACCCTGACGCCCTCCGGTCGGCGGCGCTTCGAGGAGGCCTCCCGCCACATCTACGCCGCCCATGCGCCCCTCTGGGACCGGCGCTGGCGCCTCATCCTGGTGGTCGGCACCCTTGAGCCCAAGGTCCGGGAGCAGGTCCGCCAGGCATTGTTCTGGCAGGGCTTCGGGGTGCTCGGGGCGGAGTGCTTCGTGCACCCGAGCGCCGAGCTTCCCAGCGTGCTGGATGCCCTGGTGGCCGAAGGCCTGTCGCCGGCCCTCGGGGCGCTGCTGCCCCTGTTCGCCGCCGATTCCCGCTCCGCCCAGTCGGCCAGCGACTCCGACCTGGTGCGCCGGGCCTGGGACCTGGGGGGGATGGCCGAGGCCTACAGCCAGTTCGTGGCTGCCTACCGGCCCATCCTGGACTATCTGCGGCGGGACCACATGGCCAAGATCAGCGAGCAGGATGCCTTCCTGCTGCGCATCCTCCTCATCCACGACTACCGCCGCCTGCTGCTGCGCGACCCGGAACTGCCTGAGGTGCTGCTGCCGGCGGACTGGCCGGGACAACAGGCGCGCCTGCTGTGCAAGGAGCTCTACAAGCGCCTGGAGCCGCTGTCCAACCGGCACCTCGACCGGGAGCTGTGCCTGGCCGACGGCACCGTCCCGACCGAGGACCAGACCTTGCCGGAGCGCTTTCCCCAGTACGACCCCCTGGCTGCCTGAGGCCCGCCTCAGGCGCCCCGCTTCTTGAGTTCGGCGAGGGGTACCACGTCGGGCATCTCGATGCGCTTGCGACCGGGTTCCACGGCGCTCAGAGGCGCCGTCTCCACCAGGGTGGCGAGGCAGCGCCGGGTCAGCTCCTGGTAGATTCGGGTACCGTCGGCCTTCCACGCCATTTCCTCCTCCGTCAGCGGGCGGATCACCTTGGCCGGTACCCCGGCCACCAACACCCGGGCCGGCACTTCCTGGCCGGCCTTGACGAAGGCCGAGGCGGCGACGATGGTCGCCTCGCCGATCACCACGTTGTCCATGATCACGGCGTTCATGCCGATGAGGGCGTTCCTGCCTACCCGGCAACCGTGGAGCACGGCGCCGTGGCCGATGTGGCCGTTCTCCTCCACCAGCGTGTCGGTGCCGGGGAAGCCGTGCATGACGCAGGTGTCCTGGAGATTGGCGCCGGCCTCCAGGATCAGGCGGCCGAAATCGCCCCGCAGGCTGGCGCAGGGGCCGACGTAGCAGCCGGGGCCGACGATGACGTCGCCGATCAGCACGGCGCTGGGATGGACGTAGGCGGTGGGATCGACGACCGGGACGATGCCGTCGATGGCATAGACGCGAAGAGGGTTCATTGGGGGCTCTTTTTTTGGTTGAATTGTGTTGTATTATAGAATCAGTTTTAAATAATGGAATTCATAGGCGTCACCATGAACGACGAAACCGACGGCAAACACGGCGTCCAGTCCCTGGAAATCGGCATGACCCTGCTGCGGGCCATGGTCAATGGCCAGCGTTCCATGATGCTGAAGGACATCGCGGCGGCGGCCGGCATGCCCGCCTCCAAGGCCCACCGCTACATGGTCAGCCTCATCCGGGCCGGCCTGGTGGAGCAGGACCCGGCGACTTCCCGCTACAACCTCGGCCCCTTCGCCCTGAATGTCGGCCTCGTCGCCCTCGATCGCCTCGATCGCGTCCGCCTCGGCCTCAACACCATCGCCGAGATGCGGGACGAGATCAACCAGACCACCGCCGTCGCCGTCTGGGGCGACTACGGGCCGGTGGTGGTGCGCTGGGAACGCCCCCGGCGCCCGATCACGGTGAACGTGGTCACCGGCACCAGCTTGGAACTGCTGCGCACCGCCGCCGGCCGCGTCTTCGCCGCCTGGATGCCGAAGAAGGTGATCACTCCCCTGATCGCCGAGGAATTGAAGAAGCCCGGACTGCCGCCGGAATTGAAGACCCGCACGGCGGTCGACGCCCTGTTGGCCGAGATCCGCGCCCAGGGCTTCGCCAGCACCCAGGGCCGGCACAAGGAACCGGGGGTCGAGGCGGTGGCCGTGCCGGTGTTCAATTTCAAGAACGAGATCACCATGGCCATCCTGGCGGTCGGCGTCCAGGGCATGTTCGACATCAGCCCCGACGGCGAGGTGGTGAAGGCCGTCAAGCGCCATGCCGAGGCCCTGTCCTCCCGCCTGGGCGCCTTCGGGGACCCCAAGGCGCCCAACTGAGGGCCGGGGCCAGCATGGCCCTGGCTTCTGCGGCCGATATGTAACCGGTGGATGGATGCGGGCGCCGACCGATGTATCGGGTGGCAGCCATGCGCCGGCCGCACGGATACACCGATTGCCGCTCCGGTACGGCGGTTCGCGTCTTGCGCCACATCAAGGACGGCCATCTCCATCGTGATACGATAGCGACGACATTTCGATTATTCGTGTAATACGTCCGGCCGCCGAGGAGCGGGAATCGCGCCAGCCATGCACACCCAACATTACCTGACCTCGCTCTTTGCCCCCCAGTCCATCGCGGTCATCGGCGCTACCGAGCGGGAGCGGTCGGTGGGGGCGGTGATCTTCGGCAACATCCTCAAGTCCGGCTACAAGGGCCGGCTGTTCGCCGTCAATCCCCGGCGCGAGACGGTGCAGGGGCAGAAGGCGTGGCCTTCCGTCGAGGACATCGGCGGGCGTATCGACCTGGCCATCATCGCCACCCCGGCCCGCACCATTCCCGTCATCATGGAGCAGTGCGGGCGCGCCGGCGTGCGCTACGCCATCATCCTGGCAGCCGGCTTTTCCGAGACCGGCAACAGCGGCGCCGTGCTGGAGCGCCGGGTGCGGGAAATCGCCCGGGCCGGCGGCGTCCGTATCCTGGGCCCCAACTGCATCGGCATCATGCGCCCGGACCAGAAGCTCAATGCCGCGGTCACCCGCATTTCGGCCCAGCCCGGCGACCTGGCCCTGGTCTCCCAGTCCGGCGCCATGTGCTCGGCGGTCCTCGACTGGGCCGCCACCAACAATGTCGGCTTCTCCTCGGTCATTTCCCTGGGTGGCACCGCCGATATCGATTTCGGCGAGATCCTGGACTACCTGGTCTACGACGACAAGACCCGCCACATCCTCATCTACGTCGAGCACATCCGCAACGCCCGGCGCTTCATGAGCGCCCTGCGCTCGGCCGCCCGGGTCAAGCCGGTCATGCTGCTCAAGGCAGGGCGCCACCAGGCCAGGGCAGGGGAGGGGGCGGAAGCGCTGGCCGACGAGGTTTTCGACGCGGCGGTGCGCCGGGCCGGCGTGGTGCGGGTGCAGAACATCGAGCAGCTCTTCCACGCCGCCAAGGCGCTGTCCTCGGGCTTCCGCCCCCGCGGTCGCCAGCTGGCCATCATCACCAACGGCGGCGGACCCGGCGCCATGGCCGCCGACCGGGCGGGCGACCTGGGCATTCCCCTGGCCCCCCTCACCAGCGACACGGTGGACGCCCTCAACCGCCTGCTGCCCCGGGGCTGGTCCCACGACGGCCTCATCGATATCGGCGGCGACGCCACCCCGGAGCGCTACGGCAACGCCCTTCTGGCCGTGGCCAACGACCCCAACGTGCACAGCACCCTGGTGCTGCTGGCGCCCCACGCCATGACCGAGCCGGTGGAGATCGCCCAGGCAATCCGCGACGCCGCGGCCAAGGTGGCCTTTCCTGTCTGCTGCTGCTGGATGGGCGGGGGGCAGGTGGCGGAAGCCCGCCGGCTGCTGGAGGACGCGGGGCTGCCGGTGTTCCCGACCCCGGACACGGTCATCGAGCTCTTCCACAACATCGCCAAGTACCACCGCAACCAGAAGCTCCTGGTGCAGACCCCGGGGCCCCTGCGCAAGCCGCGGGAATCCCGGGCCGGCAGCGCCCGCATGCTGATCGAGACCCTGCTCGCCGAGCGCCGAAAGATCCTGTCGGTGATGGAGTCGAAGGCGGTCCTGCGGGCCTTCGGCGTCCCCGTCTCCCAGACCATGGTGGCCCACAGCGCCACCGAGGCCCTGTTCATCGCCGAGCAGGTGGGCTTCCCGGTGGCCATGAAGATCGATTCCCCCGATCTCGCCCGCAAGTCCGAAGCCGGCGGGGTGCGCCTCAACGTCGCCAGCACCGAATCGGTGTGGAGCGCCTACCAGGACATCGTGGAAGCCGTGAAGAAGCGCTTCCCCGAGGCCCGCATCAACGGCGTCTCCATCGAGCCCCACCTGGAGCGCCCGAACAGCCGCGAATTGATGATCGGCGCCTTCCGCGACCCGGTCTTCGGGCCGGTCATCACCTTCGGCGCCGGCGGCGAGAACGGCGACATCGTCAGCGACCGGGCCCTCGCCCTGCCGCCCCTGAACGGCTTCCTGGCCCGGGACCTGATCGATTCGACCCAGGTCGGCCGGGCCCTCGGCCAGCATCGGCACCAGCTGCCCCAGGACACCAGCGCCCTCGAGAAGGTGCTGGTCAGCGTCTCCGAACTCCTGTGCGAACTGCCCTGGGTCAAGGAACTGGAGATCAACCCCCTGCTCATGGACGAGGCCGGCCCCATCGCCGCCGACGCCCGCATCGTCATCGACAGCGCCCTGGGCCGGGAGCGCGAGCGCTACGGCCATCTGGCCATCTATCCCTATCCCACCAGCCTGGTCCAGGAGTGGCAGCTGGAGGGAAGGACGGTCACCGTGCGCCCGGTGCGGCCCGAGGACGCTCCCCTGGAGCAGGAGTTCGTCCGGTCCATGTCGGAGGAATCGCGCCGCTTCCGCTTCATGGATTCCACCACGGAACTGCCCCCGACGCTCCTCGCCCGCTTCACCCAGATCGACTACAACCGGGAAATGGCCCTGATCGCCACGGTGCACGAGGACGGCAAGGACAGGGAGATCGGCAGCGCCCGCTACGCCCTGAGCCCGGACGGCGAATCGGTGGAATTCGCCCTGGCCGTCGCCGACGAATTGCAGCGCTGCGGCCTCGGCCGCCGCCTGATGGCGATGCTGATGGACTGCGCCCGCCAGTCGGGCTACCGGGCCATGGTGGGCGACGTGCTCACCGACAATGCCAAGATGCTCGGCCTGGTGGAAAGCCTGGGATTCTCCATCCTGCCCCATCCGGAGGATCGCTCGGCCAAGCGGGTGGTGAAGTCCCTGGCCGATTGAGGCAGGAAGGGGCGTGGGCGCTCGCCGGCCCCGGCTCCGATTTGCTAAGCTAACGGATTCACGCCGGCCGGCAGGGCCTGCGGACCCTATTTCCGGAGTGGCGCATATGGCCTCGTTGCAAGACCAGTTTTTGAAAGCGGGCCTGGTGGACAAGAAGAAAGTCAAACAGGTCAACCAAGAGAAGAGCAAGCAGAAGAAGGATGAGCGCCGGACTGGCGTACAGAGCGTCGATGAAGCCCGCCTGGCGGCCCTCGAGACGCAACGCCGCAATGCCGAGCGGGCCCGGGAGCTCAATGCCCAGCGCGATGCCGCCGCCAGGCAGAAGGCCATCCAGGCGCAAATCGTCCAGATGGTCCAGCAGAGCCGCCAGAGCAAGGGGGGCGGCGACATTGCCTACAACTTCACCCACGACAACAAGATCAAGCGGCTGTATGTGTCGGCGCGGGTCCAGGCGGATCTCGTCGCCGGGCGCCTGGCCATCGTCTGCCTGGGCGAATCCAGCGAATTGGTGCCCCGGGTCGTCGCCGACAAGATCGCCGAGCGCGATGCGTCGATCGTCGTACGGGTGAACAAGGCCAATACCGAGCCGGATGCCGACGACCCGTACGCCGACTACAAGATTCCCGACGACTTCACCTGGTAGGTCGGACGCCGGCTGAGCTCGATGCCGGCTCCCGCACCGGACCATCGCCGGGTCCGGGCACCAAGCTGATCCTCGGCGCACCGCGATGGTGCGATTTCCTGCTGCCGCAGCCGCTTTCCCGGCTCAATCGGCGTCAATTGGCCGTTCTCTGGTTGGCATGGACAGTGCTAACAGGGAAGTGCCCGCCTGCAATGCTGCATCGGGCATCAGCCTCCGCCAACGACGGCGGAATCCGGATGGCGCGATCTCCCATTGCCGCCGTCCGGCCATTCCAAACCGAAACAGAGCCGCGTCCAGCGGGGGCCTTCATGCGTCAAGCGCATGGGTAGCGCACGAAGCCCTCCTTCGCCGGCAGGAACCACCTTAAGAGAGGTCTCAACATGGCATACCTGGCCCCAGCCGAATTCGTCACCAAGATGATCGATGCCGGCGAATCCAAGCTCATCATGGCAACCCGCGACACGCTGATCCGGGCCTACATGGCCGGCGCGATCCTGGCGCTGTCCGCCGCCTTCGCCGTTTCGATCACCGTCAATACCGGCAATCCGCTGGTCGGGGCGCTGCTTTTCCCGGTGGGCTTCTGCATGCTCTACCTGCTGGGCTTCGACCTGCTGACCGGGGTGTTCACCCTGGCGCCCCTGGCGGTGCTGGACAAGCGGCCCGGCGCCACCTGGGCCGGCGTGATGCGCAACTGGTCCCTGGTCTTCGCCGGCAACTTCGCCGGCGCGCTGACCGTGGCCATCTTCATGGCCATCATCTTCACCAGCGGCTTCACCGAGGGGCCCAACGCCATCGGCCAGAAGATCGGCCACATCGGCGAAGGCCGTACCATCGGCTACGCCGCCCACGGTGCGGCGGGCATGCTGACCCTGTTCGTGCGCGCCGTCATGTGCAACTGGATGGTGTCCACCGGCGTGGTGGCGGCCATGATGTCCACCAGCGTCTCCGGCAAGGTGATCGCGATGTGGATGCCCATCCTGGTCTTCTTCTACATGGGCTTCGAGCACAGCGTCGTCAACATGTACCTCTTCCCCTCGGGCCTGATGCTGGGCGGCCAGTTCACCTTCATGGACTACATGCTCTGGAACGAAATCCCGACGGTGCTGGGCAATGTGGTGGGCGGCCTGACCTTCGTCGGTGCGGCCCTCTATTCGACCCACTACAAGACGGCGCCCAAGCGCAAGGTCGCCTGACCTCTCCCGGCAGGCAGGACGCCGATGCGGAAATGCCTTCGCGTCTCCCTCGGCCAACACTCGTTGGCCGGCGCACACCCCATCAACCAGGACTTTCACGGCGCCCTGCTGCCCAGCGGCAACCTGCTGGCCAGCAAGGGCATCGCCGTGGCCCTGGCCGACGGCATCAGCTCCAGCGCAGTGAGCCACCTGGCCAGCGAAACAGCCGTCCGGTCCTTCCTGGAGGATTACTACGCCACCTCGGAAGCCTGGACGGTCCGCCGGGCCGCGCAGCGGGTACTGGACGCCACCAACTCCTGGCTGCATGGCCAGACCATGCGCAGCGATGCCCGCTTCGACAAGGATCGGGGCTATGTCTGCACCTTCAGCGCCCTGGTCCTCAAGGGCCGCGACCTGCACATGATCCATGTGGGGGATTCGCGGATCTACCGGCTCCATCCCAACTCCCTAGAGCAGCTGACCGAGGATCATCGTACCGAGAGCTATCTTGCCCGGGCCCTGGGTGCCGGCCCCCATGTGGAACTCGATTACCGCACCTGGGAAGCCGCTGTCGGCGATATCTACGTCCTGGCCACGGACGGCGCCTATGGCAGTCTGAGCGCCGCCAGAATCCATCAGGCCATCGGCCGCGATTCGGCCGACCTCGACGGGGCAGCCGCCTGGCTGGTGGAGCAGGCCCGCGCGGCGGGCAGCGACGACGATGCGACCCTGCAGCTGCTGCGAATCGAGGAACTGCCGGAGGACGACGCGCTGCAGGCCCAGCAACGCCGGGAAGGGCTCTCCCTGCCGCCGGCGCTGAGGCCGCGGATGGACTTCGACGGCTTCACCATCGTGCGCGAACTCCAGGTGAGCGCCCGCAGCCATGTCCATCTGGCCATCGACAATGACAGCGGCCGGCAGGTGGTCCTCAAGACGCCCGCCGTCGATATGCGCCAGGATTCCGGTTACCTCGACAGCTTCGTGTTGGAGGAATGGGTCGCCCGGCGGGTCGACAGTCCGCATGTGATCGAGGCATGGCCGGGGGAGCGCCGGCGGGCCTATCTCTACGTGGCCATGGAATACATCGAGGGACAGACCCTGGCCCAGTGGATGACCGACCATCCCCGCCCCCAACTCGATGCCGTGCGCGACATCGTCGAGCAGCTGGCGCTGGGACTGCAGGCGCTCCATCGCCGGGACATGCTGCACTGCGACCTGCGCCCGGAAAACGTGATGATCGACCGCAACGGCACGGTCAAGCTGATCGACCTGGCCAACGTCCATATCGCCGGGCTGGCGGAGGCGGCCCGCGGGCGGGAACAGGCCATGCCGCGCGGCACCCTGCAGTACCTGGCGCCGGAATGCCTGCTGGGCCGCGAAGCCGGTCCCCAGGCCGACCTGTTTTCATTGGCGGCCATCACCTATCAGCTGCTGTGCGGGCAACTGCCCTATGGCCTGGCCGCTGCGAGAATCCGCCGGCTCCAGGATCTGCGCACCCTGCGCTACGTGCCACTCCGCCATCGCAGGCCGGAATTGCCCCCGTGGCTGGATTCCGTGCTCGGCAAGGCGCTGTCCCCGACCCCGGCAAAGCGCCAGGAGGAGGTTTCGGAATTCGCCTACGACCTGAGGGCGCCTGGGCGACAGTTCCAGCTCGTGGCGCGTCCTCCCCTGATTGAACGTGATCCCGTCCTGTTCTGGAAATGCCTGTCGTTGGTGCTGGCTGTGACGGTGCTGGTGCTTGTGTTCTGGAGGAACCGGGGAGGCTGAGGCGACTGGGGTGGACGCTCCGTGAGGCGACGTGGTGCTACTCCAGGTTGGAAGAGGTAGATGAGCGGCTCGGGGAAGGGAATGCGGCTGCCGTGGCGCAAGAATTCAAAGACTGTCCCTGGCACCAGCTAATTCGAGGCACCCGGTCGGCCTACAGCTCCAAAGCGGCCGCAGCCGGGACAGGTTATCTTTCCAACTGACCGCTAAGGGATTCAATGCCGAACTCACACTCTCGGCCAGGAGCTGCCGGTCACGAGACTCGATCACATCTGGGCCGACGCCAGGTTTCCGATCTTCCGTACCCATCCGGACAAGCCATCGACTTCAATCTCGTCGCCGTCGCGCAGCACATCGAGGATCCCCGGCAGATTGACCACAGCAGGCAGCGCGAACTCCCGCGCCACGATCGCTCCGTGGGACAGATAGCCCCCAGTTTCGACGACCAGCCCCCCGGCCTTCAGGAAGAGGGGCGTCCAGCCCGGATCGGTCGAGGGGGCAACGAGAATCTCGCCAGGTTGCAGGCGCCCGCCCTCGGCCGGGTGGCGGAGCAGGCGAACCCGGCCCCGCGCCACCCCCGTGCCGGTGGCGACGCCCCGCCAGCCGTCCCGGTCCCTTTCCGCATCCCTTCGTGGCCCCGCCTCGCCGACCCGCCGTTGTCCCGCCGGCGCGATGCTCAGCCACTCGGCCGGCGTGGCCGCCTGCCATGCCTCGAACAGCGCCCGTCGTGCGGCGATGCGCGCCCGCACGCCGAAAGGCGGAATCCCGCCGGTAGCGGCCCGCTCCGCTTCGGTCGGCAGGAGCAGGAAGATGTCGTCGCACCGCCTGAGCATGCCGCCCTTCACCAGGATCTCGCCGGCAGCCAGCCAGGCCCGGCGACCCGCCGCCAGCAGCGCGATCAGCGCGCTGCGCGCCGCCTCGCGCTGGTTGCATTCGCGGTTCGCTGCCTTGACGAGGGGCGCGATCAGCAGGCGCCGCCACCAGGGCAGCTCGCGCCGCAGGCGCTGCCGGACCGCCTTGGCGGCCGAGCGCTGGCGTTCGCGCAGGGCCTGGGTATCGACATCAGCGAGTGCCGGCAATTGTTCCAACAGGCGTTCGGGCGTCTCATGCCAGCGCGGGTTGCGCAGATAGGTCTCGTAGTGGCCGCGGTGGCCGTACTCGTCGAGGAAGGCCGCGAAGGCCGCGGCGAATTCCTTGTTGTCCAGGGGACGGTCAAGGCATCCGGCGTCTTTTGCCTGCCGTGCCAGGGCCAGCAGCGCATAGGACTGGCACGCGGTGATGCTCGGCTCGCCGCCCGCGAGCAGTCCCGCGCCGATGGCCGCGCCTTCGCCGGGAAAGAGCTTCTCCAGCGTGTCGAGGAGCATGGCCAGGCTGCCGCCGCCCGACCCCTGCAGGAAAAGTATGCCCTTAGCCTCCCTGGCCGGGCGCGCCACGCGATGCAGCAGGTGGGACAAGCCTTCGATATCGGCGGGCAACGGCGCTTTCAGCACCTCCCTCGACAAGGCATGGGCGGCCGCCACCTCGGCAATTCCGCGCCGGCGCAGGGCCGGAGAGCGGCGTATATAGCGCAACATGTTGCCGAGGCGGCGCAGGCGGTCGCGCCAGTGGGGGGACGGTACGGCGATGGCCGGCTGGTGGCCTCCCATCATGGCGTTGAAACGGTCCGGCAACAGCCCGACCGTGTCCCAGGCCTCCCATTGCAGAATCGAGGCCTCGAGGTAGAGCCGCCCATCGAACAGCCCGGCGCGCTGGATCCCGGGCAACAGCTTGCCGCCGGCCAGTCGCCAGCCTGGCTCGAGCAGATCATTGACGCCGCGCCGGGAGAAGGCCCAGTCCATCGGTGAAAGGGGCTCGGGCATCACTTCGCAGGTATTGCCGCGGGTCCAGATCACCGACTCGTTTCCGAGGGGGGGATAGGTGTGCCGCGGCCGCCGCGTCACCGGCCGCGCCTGGGTCAGCCAGAACTGGTCGCCGTCCCACACCCACTCAAGGTCGTAGAAGGGCGCAACGAAATCGAGGGCCACGGCGGCATCGCGCAGTAGCGCTGCCAGCATTTCCGCCTGGGCGGTCTTGAAGACGGGAGACGCTCTCCTGTCTTCTGCGACGGGGACCCGCTTGGTGCCGCCGGCCGGTACCGGAACGCTCATCGACGCCTTGCTCCCGGTGCGCTGCTCGATCAGCCTCCAGGTGTCGGTTTCATCCTCGGAGAACAGGTATTCGTCACCGGCGGCCTCACCGCCGACCAGGGTCTCGCCCAGGCCCCAGTGGGCATGGACGATCATCCGGTCCTCGCGCCCGCTTAGCGGATGGCAGGTGAAGGCGATGCCGGAGGCCTGTGCGGCAAGGAGGGGCATCACGACCACCGCCATCGCAGTCTCGCCGGGCAAACCCAGGCGCTCGCGGTAGGCAGCAGCAGTCGGGGTGTCGAGGGAGGCCCACACCTCCTTGACCGCTGCGGTCAGGGCCGCCGGTCCGCGGACGTTGAGGCAGGAGCAGAAGATGCCGGCGAAAGATGCGGTGGCGGCATCCTCGCCGACCGCCGACGAGCGCACGGCCAAGGGCAGGTCGAGCCAGCTGCGGGCGGCAAGTTCATCCCGCAGGCTCTGCTGCAACGCTTTGGGAATGCCATCGCGCCTCTGCCGGCTCCATGCCGCTGGGATTATGAAGAAATCGGGCACCGGCAGGCCGTAGCGAAGGAGTAGGCCAAGCTGCCGTCCCTTACCCCCGACAATTTCGGGCGTAGCGTCGGCGGCCCCCGGGGCTGCCATTAGGTTCATCTCCGGCCCGGGCATCATCGCTGCGCCCCCATGCCGTTGCACACCAGGTCGACCAGGCGCTCCATCTCGCGCGTCAGGGACAGGCTATCCTCGGTCAGCCAGCGCAGGATCGTCGCCAGTTGGGTGAATTGCAGGTAGCTCGCCATTAGCGGCGCCGGTATGTCGGCGCGGAAGTCGCCGGCAGCCTGCCCTTGGGCAATTAACTCGGTGAAAATGCAATTTATGCCGCTACGCTCGCGCCCCTCGCTGGCGAGTTGCGGATCGGCAAGCCGGAAGCGGACATAGGGCAGCAGATAGGCGCGGTGGCCCTCGCACCATGCGGCGTGCCGATCGAGGAAGAGTGCCAGCCTTGTCCGGCCCGGCGCCGCAACTGCCAGTCTTGATTGAATCTCGGGCCACCCCGCACGCAGCTCGCGGTGGAAACGGTGGCGCAACAGTGCTTCCTTGACCGGGAAGTGCTTGTACAAAGTGCCTTTGGCAACATCTGCTACTTCGGCAATGCGCTCCATGGTCACCGCTTCGTAGCCCCCGGCCTCGAACAAGGTCCAGGCGGTGTCCGCCAGATGGTCAAGTTGCTGTAGCCGCTTGCGTTCTCGGCGGCCTGATTCGTCAGAAGCGGGGTCGGTCATGGCAATCCTAATTCGTGTGCGTCGTACATTAATATACGTCGTACACAAATTCCCGGCAATAACTCTCCTGCGATGAGTCGCGCGAGCCTTCACCGGCACTTTCAAAGGACCGGTTGGGCCGAGGGCTTGTCAGTGAGCAGCCGTCCGGAACGTCGGCTGTGCTTTGTTAACTGCCCATCAGCCGATGTGGGCCAGTAGGGCAGCAAGGGGTCGAAGGTCGTTATTGCCGAATCGAGAAGCTGCCGTTCAGCGCAGGTCGGCCATGAGCGGCGCTCCATCCCAGAACCATCACATCCATACCCGGTCAATCCAGCAGGTACCAAATGGCGGGATTCATTCATCGATTGGCCATGGAGAAGATATGACTCCGTATGTTCATCATGTTTCCGGCTTCTTTGCCCACCGCGAAGAGGCGGAACGGGTGTTTACTCTTCTTGTGGGCCGGGGACTTCGCGGGGACCGGATCCAACTGCTGGCTCCTCAAGCCGTCGATAAGGCTCCTTCGCCAGAGGCCCACAGCAAGGGTGTCCTGAAGGACGTGATCGTCGACGGCGCCATGGGCACGGCGGTGGGCACGGGTATCGGGGCTTTAGCCCAACTGGCACTGGTGGCAGGCAACGTGAGCCTTTTCGTGGCAAGTCCCTTGATCGCTCCCCTGGCGATGCTGGGTTGGGGGGCAAGTCTGGGAGGTTTCATTGGTGCCGCCGCCGGCGCCCAAAAGAAGGGTAAATTTTCGGACTTGGTAGGGGATGCCGTTTCCAGCGGCCAAACCGTCCTGGTCGCCGAAACCCGGAGCGACGAGGAAACGGCTATCGCCCGGGAAGTCATCCAGTCAGCTGTCGGGGAATACAAGGATAGCGCCGGGTCCTGAACCTTCTGCGTGTTCCCTTCGGTGATTCAGTCAAACCTAGCTGTTCGTCCGCTTTGGCGCCTATAGCAGACTGGTCGGGTTACGGGGCCCATGACCGCTTAGGCCGACCAACTGCCTTTCGGTGAGGGAGTGGCCTTGACCGCTTTATCTCGGCAAGTTGCCATGAAGCGTGAGTAGAGTCTGATGGCTTGGAAATCGAGCGTACGCGTCCGCCTCCGGACAAGCTGGAGCCAGCAGCTCAAATATCAAAGATCGAGTTGCAGCGCCGCCAGCCGGGCATAGAGCCCGCCTTGATTCCGCAGATCTGAGGGGGTTCCGGCTTCGACAATGCGTCCCCCATCCATCACCACGATGCGGTCGGCTTTCTGCACCGTTGCCAGCCGATGGGCGATGATCAGGGTCGTGCGTCCCTGCATGGCGGCGCTGAGGCCTTTCTGCACCAGGATTTCCGATTCCGCATCGAGGGCGCTGGTGGCTTCATCGAGCAGCAGCAGACGCGCTCCTTTCAGGATGGCCCGGGCAATGGCGATACGCTGGCGCTGGCCGCCAGACAGGCGGGTGCCCCGTTCCCCGAGGAAGGTGTCGTACCCCTCGGGCAGCCGGTCGATGAACTCATCGGCAACGGCTGCCCTGGCCGCCTCCATCACTTCGTGGTCGGTCGCTGCTGGGCGGCCGTAGCGGATGTTCTCCAGGGCGCTGGCGGAAAAGATGACCGGGTCCTGAGGCACGATGGCGATGTCCTTGCGCAGGTCGTGCAAGCGTAACTGCCGGATATCCTGCCCATTGATCCGGATGTAACCACTGGAAACATCGTAATAGCGTAGCAACACCTGGAAGAGGCTGGTCTTGCCGGCACCGGAAGGTCCGACCAGTGCAACGTTTTCGCCGGGAGCGATGGTGAGGCAGATGTCGTCCAGAGCGCGGATTTCCGGCCGGGCCGGATAAGTGAACACGACATGCTCGAAGCTGATCGCTGCCTGGGGAGCAGCCACAAGGGGCTGGGGGCTGGAGGCTTCCTGGATGGACGATTCGGCGTGCAATAGATCAAGGAGCCGCTCTGTCGCTCCGGCGGCCCGCATTACGTCGCCCCACACTTCCGCCATGGTCCCGACGCCACCGGCCACCAGCGCCGCGTAGAGGACAAAGGAGGCCAGTTCGCCACTGGTCAGGAGGCCGGCATGGACCTGCCGGGCCCCGATCCAGAGCACAAAAATGATCGTCCCCATCACGGCTGTGATGATCAGTGCCGTCAGCGCCGCCCGCACTCGCGTGCGCCGTATGGCGGTGGCAAAACTGGTCTCCGTGCGCTCGGCGAAGCGCCGGGCCTCTGGCTCTTCCTGGGTGTAGGCTTGAACCGTCGGCATGGCATTGAGGATTTCTCCCGCCAGTGCCGAAGCATCGGCAATCCTGTCCAGGGATTCGCGGGAAAGCTTTTTTACCTTGCGGCCGATAGCGAGGATGGGCAAGGCCAACAAGGCCATCAGGCCCAGGTTCAAGGAAAAAAGGTAGAGGCTGGTGACAGCGAGCATCACCATGCCGCCGGCGAACTGGAACAGGCTGCGCAGCCCCATGGAAATGGAACTGCCAACTACAGTTTGGACCAGCGTCGCGTCGCCGGTCAGGCGGGACAGCACTTCTCCGGTTTGTAGGGTCTCGAAGAATTGCGGGGACTGGGACAGCACTCTGGCATAGACAGCACTACGCAAATCGGCTGTCACCCGCTCGCCGATCCAAGAGACGGTGTAGTAACGCGCCGCCACGGCCAGGGCCCAGAAACTTGCCAGCCCGAACAGGGCCATGAAGTGGCCATTCAGGCTCAAAGCACCCAGGAAGCCGCCCCGGGTCGGCTCCACTGTGCCAAACCCAAAATCGATGAGGTCGCGAAAAGCCAGGGGCACCAAAAGAATGGTAGTGGAACCCAGGCACAGCAGGAGGAACGCCAGCGCAATCCGCTCCCGGTAGGGCTGCAGAAATGGCCACAGGCCTTTCAAGGTCGACAGGCGCCGGGGAGCGGCAGCAGGATTTTGAGTATCGCCGGGCATTCACAATTATTATTCATCTCATGGCGCCCCGGTTGATCCGGCACGAATCCCCGCCCAGGTAACGACAGCCGCTCAAGGCGACTGCTCATCGGCACATGCTCGGCCGGAGCGGTCACCCGCCAGGGCGATCTGATAGGTCGGCTCATGGTCAGCAACCCGACTCTGGGATGCTAGCCATGCCCAATGTTCGGCTTCGTCATGCCGGAACGCGGACTCCCGACTCGAACCGGAAGTAGTGAGTCTTGGAAAGCGGACGGTCAGGAACATTGTGGCTAACCGGAGCGCGAAACGAGGCGTAGCCGATTGAAGCGCGTCGGGTCGAGCCGCGAGTTAGGCCCGACAGTGTTAGATGTCGAGCCTGAGCTCACTCTTGCCTGACTATATCGACCGAAATCTCCACCGCCGGAATCGTTCCTCTGTTCTCAAGCCAGTGTGTGGTGTTCCTATCTTCGGGCCAGCCCACTCCCGGCCCATAGTCGGTAGCGACTCCGTTTCTATGGTCAGTGATCGTTCCTTGCAGTATGTACACGATACCCGGCCTATCCTTATGGTCATGCATCGGGCCGAAGACGCCTCCAGCCTCGATGGTCACCATACGCATGCGAAGTTGGCGCCCTGCCATACCCTCGATCTCAGGGCCAAGATCAACGGCCCCAAGTAACTTCACCGTAACGCCTTTCGTCTCAGGTGCCACCTGTTCGTTGCTCATCGCGCTCTCCTCTCTGTACTTCCTGGGCCTAACTGCGTTGTCGGGTGACAGGCTTGCGCCCGAACTTCGAATGTCATATCGCCCGAAACCGGCACAGTGACGGGCTTTCGAAGGCTTAGACTTGGACAACTCGGCTACCAAAAAGGCGTGGCAAGCGGCGCGCCAGTACCTTGGCATAGCGCCGCCACTGAATGTTTGCTACGGGAAAAATCAGTCAATGGCCGCTCCTGGCCGGGAAGTTGAGTTCGACACGCACCCATAAGCGGTCAGTCGAGTAGGGGCCCTTCCGGGGTGCGGCTGCTTTCGGGCAAGTGGCCCAACCGGTGCCCCCGGCCAGAAGCAGAACTTCGACCGCTAATCATACCGGTCAGTTGTTCGTCTGGCTTTCATGACAAAACAGACATGCCAAGTTGTCGGCCGAGCTTCCTATGCTCTGCCCCAGTGATCCCAGAAATGTGCTTAGTAAATCGGGGATTCAACATGCACTAATGTCCGCGCTACTTAAATTCCTGAAACCTTGACCCTATAAGCATAAAATTCGGTTGGAATATGCGAGTGAATGAACCGCATTGTGCCCATAGGGCCCGCCGACGGACGGACTACTTGGAAGGCATAGTGCTACAGCAAACAGGAAAGTTCGAATGAGGCACTGCGCAATAAATCAATTTTTTCGGCACAACGCTGTCTGTCTCGCGGTAGCCTTGTGTTTCGCCGATCCTATCGCCTACGCCACCCCCACCGGAGCACAAGTGGTAAATGGCCAAGTTGGTTTTAACCAGCAAGGTGGCGTTCTCAGCATCACCAACAGCCCCGGCGCCATCATCAACTGGCAGAACTTTTCCATCGGCGCCAACGAAGCGGTCCGCTTCATACAGCAGAGTTCTGCCAGCAGCGTCCTCAATCGTGTAACTGGACAGGATCCAAGCCAGATTCTCGGCACCCTCCAATCCAACGGCCGGGTCTTTCTCATCAACCCTAACGGCATTTTATTCGGGCAGAACGCGCGAATCGACGTGGCGGGCCTGGTGGCGTCCACTTTGAACCTTTCTAACCCGGACTTCCTATCAAACCGACTTAACTTCACGCCTACGTCCCAGGCCAAGAATATTGATAACTGGGGCCGCCTAAATGCAGCAAGTGGTGGCCAAATCTATCTGATTGCTCCGGACATAAACAATAGCGGGGTCATCAGTTCCCCCCAGGGCGAAATCCTTCTGGCCGCGGGCAAGAGCGTGCAACTGGTGGATACTGGCACGCCGGGGCTGCGGGTTGAAATTACCGCTCCAGGCAATGAGGCGGTCAACCTGGGGCAGATTATCTCCCCAAGCGGCCGGATTAGCATGCTCGGAACCTTGGTCAGCCAGAAGGGTATCGTCAGTGCGAGCAGCGCCGTAGCCGAGGGCGGGAAAATATTCCTGCGGGCAACAAAGCACCTTGGAATCGCCGGGGACAGCCAGACGACGGCGGACGGTATTAAGGGGGGCGAGATCATCGCCAAGGTCGAGGACGGCGGCCGAATTGGCGGCACCCTCACCGGCCGCGGCACTCTATCCGCCCAGGGCGACGGTTCGACAGGCAGTGGCGGCTTCGTGGAGACCTCGGCGGCGAACACCGATATTGATGGTCTATCGGTCAGAACCCGTGGCGGCATCTGGCTCATCGATCCCTACGACTTCACCATCGCTGCCGGTGGGGACATTACCGGCACCTCGTTGTCGACAAATCTTGGCAGCGGCAATGTCGTCATTGTGTCGAGTCAGGGATCGAATGCTAGCGGCAACGGGGACATCAACATCAATGAACCCGTCTCGTGGAGTGCCAATACGCTTACCTTGACCGCTGCACGGGACATCAACATCAATGCGGTGATGACGGCCTCGGGTACATCGGCGCTGACGATGAACACGGCGACGGCAAATGGCAGCGACGCCGCTGTTGCTGGCGGCACGGTCAGGGTCGGCTTCAACCCCGATGGCAGCTTCAAGGGCCGGGTGGATTTTCCCGGCCGTTCCGGGACGGGCTTTCTGACCATCAACGGTCTTAGCTACGCAGTCATCAACAGCGTCGGCGCCGAGAATTCGACCACCGGCACCGATCTGCAGGGGATGAGAGGGAGCCCGTCCGGCCATTATGCCCTGGGTGGGGACATCGATGCCTCCGCTACCTCCACGTGGAACTGGAACGGCAGCGTCTATGAAGGCTTCACCCCCGTGGAGGGGGCCTATGGCACCACTTTTACAGGCAGTCTCAATGGCCTGGGACATCGGGTCACGGGCCTGACGATCAACCGGCCTTCGACCGACTACGTCGGCTTGTTCAGCCATGTCGATGCGAGCGGGATGGTCCATAACCTGGGCGTGGAGGGCGGTAGTGTCAGGGGTCGCGATTTTGTCGGCGCCCTTGCCGGCACAAACGACGGCTTCTTGGGCAACAGCTACGCTGCTGTCACCGTGACCGGCGGCGCTAACAGTTTCGGCGTCGGTGGGCTGGTAGGCGAGAATTACGCCAGCATTCGCGATAGCTATGCCAGAGGCAACGTAAGCGGCGGTAACGGCAGTTTCGGTGTCGGCGGGCTGGTAGGCATCAACTACGCCAGCGTCAGCAGCAGCTACGCCACAGGCAACGTAACCGGGGGGAGCGGTAGTGAACGCGTCGGCGGGCTGGTTGGGGACAATTCCGGTTTCGGCAGCATCAACAACAGCATCAGCAACAGCTATGCCGCCGGCACCGTAAGCGGCGGTAGCAATGTCGGCGGACTAGTGGGCTACAGCGAGGGCAATATCGTTGGCAGCCATGCCAGCGGCAACGTAACCGGCGACAGCGTCGTCGGCGGGTTGACTGGCTACAGTGAGGGCAGTATCGCCGACAGTTTTGCCGCTGGTAATGTGGCCGGCAGCAGCTTCGTCGGCGGCCTTGCCGGCTCCAACTGGGGTAGTGTGACCAACAGCCATTACGATGTTGACACTGTACTCATCAACGGCAGCCATTACCTCACCGTAGGCGGTCTCTACGGCGCCCAGTACCAGGATTGGTTCATCCACGACAAGACGTTGAACATTGCGGGCTACCTGGGCGCACCCGATGCAGATGGCTACTACACCGTTGGCACCGTCCAGAATATGAAAGATCTGCTCGCTTTCGCAGATAGCTCGGCCTACAAGTTTCGTCTCACGGCTGACATCGATCTGGTAAGCGCGACTGGCCTATACATCCCCATTCTCGGAGCGGCAGAATTCGATGGCGCCGGTCACACGATATCCAACCTCAACCTCCACCAACAAACCAACGCCCTGGGTCTGTTTGGCTCGGTTTCACCAGGCAGCACGCTGACAAACCTGGGAATCACCGGTAGCGTGACTGGCATGGAAGCCGTTGGCGGGTTGGCTGGCATGAATAAGGGATCCATCAGCAATTCCCACGCTGCTGTTACCGTGACGGATTACAGCGGCGGTTCCTTTGTCGGCGGGTTGGTGGGCACCAACAGCGGCAGCATTACCCGTAGTTTCGCCAACGGCAACGTAACCGTCGGGGATAACGCCTACGCCATCGGTGGGCTGATTGGCTCGAATACCGGTACCGTTGCCAGCAACTACGCTACCGGCAGCGTGACCAGTGGCAGCGGTGTTAGCAGCCTCGGCGGCCTGGTCGGTTGGAGTAACGGTTCTGTTACAAACAGCTACGCCGTTGGTAGTGTGGCTAGCGGTGGAACTAGCTCCGACATTGGGGGCCTACTCGGTCATAACAACGCCGGCACAGTTGCCGACAGCTACGGAACCGGCCCGGTGACTGCCGGAACTGGCAGTACCTATCTGGGAGGCTTAATTGGATACTCCGTAATGGGTGCGGTTACCGGCAGCTATTGGAATACGCAAACATCCGGACAGGGCGCCAGTGCAGGCGGCACAGGCCTCACCACGGCCCAAATGCAGGACCGCACCAATTTTGCCGGCTGGGACTTTGTCGACACATGGCGTCAGTACGACGGGCACACCTATCCGTTACTCAAGGATTTGCTGAAACCTCTTACGGTTACCGCCAACAATACAGTCCAAACCTACGACAGCACCGCTTACAGCGGCGGTAACGGCGTCACTCTTTCAGAGCCGGCGGCTGCAGGCTCCCTACTTGGAACACTGACCTTCAGCGGCACTTCCCAGGGAGCCCGGAACGCCGGCAGCTATACCATCAGCCCGTCCGGCTATTGGTCGGACCAGCAGGGCTACGATATCACCTTCGCCAGTGGCACCCTGACAATAAACCAGGCCAGTCTTCCTGTTGCCGGCGTGATTGCCACCGACAAGGTGTACGACGGTAACACTGCGGCTCTCCTCAACGGTGGCAGCATCCAGCCGTTCGCTGGAGATAGCGTCACGCTTTCCGCCGGAATCGGGGAATTTGCCGACCGGCACGTCGGTACCGAAAAGACTGTAACCGCTAGCGGCTATATCATCTCCGGCCCCGATGCCGGCAATTACACTCTCGTCCAACCGTCGGGACTTGCCGCCAATATCAGTCGCCGGCCCTCGGTTGCTTGGATCGGCGGCCCTACGGGAGACTGGTCCAATCCGGCCAACTGGCAGGATGGAGCTCTGCCTGACCGTAGCAATGTACTCGCAGTCAGCATCCCTTCCGGCACTACCGTTGTCTATGGCGCAGCGGCAGACAATACCAACCTCGCCAACCTTGCCAGCGGCGGAGAATTCTTGCTCACCGGTGGCAACCTGCACATCGCCGACAGCTTCCAAACTGCTCGCTTCGGCCAAAGTGGCGGGAGCCTGACAGGTACCGGGAATTTCACCGTTAACGAGGCATTTCATCAGACCGCTGGCTCAATAGACTTGGTAGACACTGCAGCAGCAAACATCACCCAAGTTAGCGGCGATCTCATTGCCAGATCGATCAAGGCTGGGGCTGTATCCCTCCGAACACAGGACGGTGCAATTCTCGATGGTGGTATGGGCACGAGCATTACCGCTGCGTCCCTTACCCTTGCAGCAACCCGAGGTATCGGCAATGCCGCCGCACCGCTCAGGACAGCCGTTGGCTGGCTGACTGCGAACAACAACGAAGGCGATATTGTCATCGTCAACAACGGTGCCTTAACAGTAGCTGGCATCACCAACGCCGGGTCAGGTGACATCAATATCGACAATACAGGTGCATTGGTGACGACCGGGCCGGTAACAGCAACTTCGGGCAATATTTCCATTGTCACTCATAGCCCTCTAACAATTGGCGCTGATGGGTTAAGCGCTTCTGGCGATATCCAGCTGACAGCTTCTCCGTCTGGTGACAGCGCCAATGACAACCTGAGTATCAACGGCCCGATCAGATCTGGCGGCCAAGCTATTCTGGGTGCCGGCAACGAAATCATAATAAATGCCGAAGTGAATGGCGCTACCGGGGTGAAAGTCGACCAGGGCAATGTAAGCGCAAGATCCACAGTGCTCTTATCCAGCCAAGACGTTCCTGGTCAACTGGCAGAAACGACAGTAACTCCGGTTGTCGCCAGCACCCTTAGCGTCTTTAAACCTAATCATGTGCAGGATACGGCTGTAGTGCAGTCCCAGGCTGCTTTGCTAACAATCGAGCCAGATGTTCCAGGTTCCCAGCCCTGGACTTCAGAGCATCGGAGTAACAAGAGAAGAGACGTTGCTAACGGACAGGATGAAACGAACCATGGAAACTGAGTAGGATGGATCTCTGGTCCATATCCATTGTGTCTGCTGCATGTTTGTCAGCGGACATATCTGGTTGGCAATTCGAATTGCCGTTAAGGGTCGATTTCTGCCTGCGGCCAACGACAATGCGACCGTTCGACGCACCGCCCGCTCCCAGTCCCGGCCTTGAACGGCTCCTTGCCGCCGAGCCGCCGTGGAAATAGGGCGGCCGGAGCTGCAAGCCCCGGCACCGCTGAATCCATCATGTACTGACCCACTTCGACTGCGGCGAGCCTGTGATGGATGACTGGCTCAAGCGCCGGGTGCTGACCAACCAGTCGTCCGGGGCGAGCCGCACTTACGTTGTCGCCGATTCCGGGCAGCGGGTGGCCAGTTATTACGCGCTGGCGGCCGGTGCAATTGCAGACAGGCCGGCCCGAGGGGCTGTAAGGCGCAACATGCCGACCTCGATTCCCGTGCTGATTCTCGGCCGCCCGTCGACTCCCTGACCCTGTTCCTGCTGCTTCACCCGCCGCGCCCCGGCGGCTGACCCTCACGCCCGATAAGCAATCCGGAATCCGCCCCAATGCCTGCCGTTCACGTAGACGGGCGACGAGATGTCGTGCATCACCTCCCCCGTGTCCCGCCGGTAGGTCTGCATCAGGTAGGGCTGGACATGGCTGCTGCTGCGCTTGCTCACCGGGTCGTCGAAGATGCGCTTGGTGCGGTTGCCCAGGAAGTCCTTCTGGTAATCCCCGGTCAGGGGCTGGGTGCAGTGCTTGTTGTGGGTCGGCATGTAGCCGTTGATATCGGCGGCGCAGGCCACGGCGATGGCGCTCGAATGCTTCAGCAGGGCCTCCTGGATGGGCGGGAAGAGGCGGTCGGTGAGGGCATCGAAGGCGGTGGTGTATTTCTGCGGATTGGTGTTGGCGATGGGCCGGTAGTTGCGGTCGAAGACGTCGTCCTCCCGGATCTGCCCCGCCGCGACGGCCTGCTCCAGGGCACGGCCGATGTCCCGAGCGGCCTCCTGCACCAGGGCCGGCATGATCTGGTGGGTGCGCATGGCCTGTTCGCCGGTGGCACCGAGCTTGAAGACGGCGTTGATCTCCTTCAGGTTGGCCGCCAGGCTTTCCAGCTGCTTGGCCTCCTCCAGGGTGAGGGTCGCTCCCGAGCTATTGCGTTCGGCCATGGCCATGATCTCCCGCACATGCTCCACCAGCTTGTCCGCCTCGCTGCCCTGCTGGCGGATGGCGACGGCGATGCCGTCCACCTTCTCCATGGTCTCCTGAGCGCCGCTGTTGATGCGCTCCAGGGACTGGGCGGCCTCCCGGGCCAGTTCGGCGCCGACGTGAGCCTGCTGGCTGCCGTCGTTGATTGAGGTGATGGCAGCCCGGGTCTCGTCCTGGATGGCGCTGATGACGCCGCTGATTTCGGTGGTCGCCGTCGAGGTCCGCTCGGCGAGCTTCCTCACCTCGTCCGCCACCACCGCGAAGCCGCGCCCGGCCTCGCCGGCCCGGGCCGCCTCGATGGCGGCGTTGAGGGCGAGGAGGTTGGTCTGGTCGGCGATCTCCCGGATGACACGGACGATGCTGCTGATGGCCTCGGAACGCTCCCCGAGGCCGCCGATCACCTGGGCCGACTGGCCGACGCAGCGGGCGATGCGCTCGATTTCCGCCGAGGCGTCGTGGACCACCTGCATCCCCGCCAGGGACAGGCTGCGGGCTTCCTGGGCGTTGCCGGCGGCCTGGCCGGCATGGGCGGCGATGGTGTTGACGCCGCTGGTCATCTCGTCGATGGCCCGGGCCATGTCCTGGGAGGCCTGGCGCTGGCTGTCCGAGCCCTCAGCAACGGCCTTGGCGTGCTTCGCGAGCTCGTCGGCGGCCGTCGCCACCCGCTCGGCGTCGAACACCACCTTGCCCATGATGCCCTGGAAGGTCTCGGTGAGGGCGTTGAAGGCCTTGGCGCAGTCGCCGGCGGGGCCCCCGGCGATCTCCGCCCGCAGGGACAGGTTGCCGCTGCGGTTCATGTCGGTGATGGTGGCGGTCAGCCCCCGCAGGGCGCCCTCCAGGGGGCGGCTGCCCAGCCAGGCGAGGAGGGCGGCCAGGAGCCCGAGGGCGGCGGCGCCCGCCATCCCGGCAAACCCCAGGGCGCCCTGAAGGTAGAGAAGAAACGCCGCCCCGGCCGCGACGACCAGAGCCTGCCCGGAAATAACGATCAAACGAGCCATTGCAACCCCCTTGCCTTGGGGCGGCGGCGCCCAGGGAGCCGCCGAGCCCCGCACTGTTCTTCGATGTCCCGACGCCTCAGGCCTGGAGCTTCAGCCAGGCCGGGGGACGCTTCTCCAGGAAGGCGGCGATGCCGTTCCGGGCCTCCTCGGTGGCCCGCTGGCGGGCGATGCGCTGGGCGGTCTCCTCGCCCACGGCCTCGTCGATGGGCTGCCCGGCAACCGCCGCGATGAGATCCTTGGCCGCCTTCTGGGCGAGCGGCGCGCCGGCCAGCAGCACGCCGGCCAGGGCGGCCACCGCCTCGTCCAGTTTCTCGGCGGCCACCACCTCGCCCACCAGGCCGATGGCCAGGGCCCGCTCCGCCGAGATGCGCTCGGCGGTCTGGAAATAGCGCAGGGCATGGCGGGGGCCGACGGCCCGCAGGACGTAGGGGCTGATGACCGCCGGGATGATCCCGAACTTCACCTCGGAAGTGGCGAAGACGGCGTCCTCGCTGGCAATGGCCATGTCGCAGGCGGCGGCGAGGCCGGTGCCGCCCCCGAGGGCGGCGCCCTGGACCCTGGCGATGGTGGGTTTGGACATGCCGGAGAGGGTGCGCAGCATGCCGGCGAAGCGGCGGGCGTCATCCAGGTTCTCGGCATGGCCGTAGCCGGAGGCGCGCTTCATCCAGTTGAGGTCGGCGCCGGCGGAGAAGTGGCGGCCGCGGCCGGCCAGCACCACCACCCGCACCGAAGCGTCGGCGTCCAGCTCGGCGCAGGCGGCGCTGAGGTCGGCGATGAGCTCCTCGTTGAAGGCGTTGAACACCTCGGGACGGTTCATCCAGAGGGTGGCGACCTCGTTCGAGCGTTCGATTTCAAGAGTCTTGTACATGGGCTTCTCCATCACCGGTCCTTGAAGCTCGGCTTGCGCTTCTCGGCGAATGCGGCCATGCCTTCCTTCTGGTCCTCGAGTGCGAAGGCGGAATGGAAGACCCGGCGCTCGAACAAGAGCCCCTCATTGAGGGAGGACTCGAAGGCCCGGTTCACCGACTCCTTGATCATCATGACCACCGGCAAGGAGAAGCCGGCGATGGTCTGGGCGGCCTTGAGGGCCTCCTCCATCAGCTGGTCGGCGGGGACGATGCGGGCCACCAGGCCGGCGCGCTCGGCTTCGGCGGCGTCCATCATGCGGGCGGTGAGGCACAGGTCCATGGCCTTGGCCTTGCCGACGGCCCGGGGCAGGCGCTGGGTGCCGCCGGCGCCGGGCAGGGTGCCGAGCTTGATTTCCGGCTGGCCGAACCTGGCGGTGTCGGCGGCGTAGATCATGTCGCACATCATCGCCATCTCGCAGCCGCCCCCCAGGGCGTAGCCGGCGACGGCGGCGATCACCGGCTTGCGGGCGGTCTTGATGCGCTCCCAGTTGCGGGTGATGAAGTCCGTCTTGTAGGCGTGCATGTAGTCGAAATCCTTCATGAAGCCGATGTCGGCTCCGGCGGCGAAGGCTTTCTCATTGCCGGTGATGACGATGCAGCCGATCTTCTCGTCGGCTTCGAAGGCGTCGATGGCGGCGGCGATGCCGTCGACGACTTCGTTGTTGAGGGCATTCATGGCTTCCGGCCGGTTGATGCGGATGAGGCCAACCTTGCCGTGGGTTTCGGTGATTACTGTCGGGGTCATGGTGTTCTCCAAAAAAATGGCCGCCAGGAAACAGCGGCCCCAAGTGCAGCGGAGAGAATCTGTGGATGGGGGCTTACTGGACGATGGCCCAGGTGCCGCCCTTGACTTCCAGCATGCGGAAAGCCGAGAGGTCGAGGCCCATGTGGTCGGTGGGCGACATGTTGAAGGTGCCGCTGGTGCCGACGAAGCCCTTGGTGGCTTCGATGGCGTCGCGGACCTTGGCCTTGTCGGTGCCGTTGGCGCGCTTGATGGCGTCCACCGCCAGCATCAGGCCGTCGTAGGCGTAGCCGCCGAAGGTGGACACGTCGGTCTTGTAGCGGGCCTTGTAGGCGTTCTCATAGGCCGTCACCACCGGCTTCTGGGGGTCGTTGGCGGGCAGCTTCTCGGGGATCAGCTGGGCCGGGGAGGGCAGGCGCACCCCTTCGGCCGCCGGGCCGGCGAGCTTCAGGAACTCGTCGGACGCGACGCCGTGGGACTGGTACAGGGGCAGCGTGATGCCGAGCTGCTTGTAGTTCTTGGTGACGATGGCCGGACCCTGGCCGAGGCCGAAGACGAACACGGCCTGTACCCCCGGGGTGTTCTTGATCTTGGTGAGCTGCGGGCTGATGTCGGTGTCCTTGGGGCCGTAGGTCTCGTTGGCCACCAGGGTGATGCCGTACTTGCCGGCCACCGCCTCGGTCTCCTTCTTGCCGGACTGGCCGAAGCCGGAGGTCTCGGACAAGAGGGCCACCTTGGTCAGGCCGCGCTTCTTCATGTCCTCGAACACCTTCTCGGCCGCCATGCGGTCGGTGTGCGGGGTCTTGAAGACGTGTTTCTTGACGGGCTCGGTGATGACCACGGCGCCGGCCAGGGAGATGAAGGGGGTGCCGGACTTCTCGGCCAGGGGAACCATGGACATGGTGGCGCCGGTGGTGGTGCCGCCGACCAGCACGTCCACCTTGTCGTCGTCGATCAGGCGCTTGGCGAAGCCGTTGGCCTTGTTGGCGTCGCTGCCGTCGTCATAGTGGACCAGCTGCAGCTGGCGGCCGAGGACGCCGCCCTTCTTGTTGATTTCCTCGACGTACATCTGCAGGGTCTTGAGCTCCGGGTCGCCCAGGAAGGCGGCGGGGCCGGTGACCGAGAGCACCGAGCCGATCTTGATCGGCTCGGCGGCGATGGCCCCCAGGGCTCCCAGGGCCAGCGCGGCGCCGGCGACGACTTTCTTCATCATGTGGTTCATGGTCTTGTCTCCTTTGTTGATTTATCGTCAAACACGCTCGATCACCATGGCGATGCCCTGCCCGACACCGATACACATGGTGCACAGGGCATAGCGGCCGCCGCGGCGGATGAGTTCGTAGGTGGCGGTGGTCACCAGCCGGGCACCGCTCATGCCGAGGGGGTGGCCCATGGCGATGGCGCCGCCGTTGGCATTCACGTGGGGGGCGTCGTCGGGCAGGCCGAGGTCGCGCAGCACGGCCAGGGCCTGGGCGGCGAAGGCCTCGTTCAGTTCGATGACGTCCATCTGGCCGAGGCTGAGGCCGGTCTGGGCCAGCACCTTCTTCACCGCCGGGGCGGGGCCGAAGCCCATGATGCGGGGCGGCACGCCGGCGGTGGCCATGCCCACCACCCGGGCCAGGGGCTTCAGGCGATAGCGGTCGGCGGCGTTTTCGGAAGCCAGGAGCAGGGCGCAGGCGCCGTCGTTCACCCCGGAGGAATTGCCGGCGGTGACGGTGTACTCGTTGCCGTTCACGCCCTTCAGCTTGGCCAGGGCCTCCAGGGTGGTTTCGGGGCGCGGATGCTCGTCCCGCTCCACCATCTTGGGCTCGCCCTTCTTCTGGGGGATGACCACCGGGGTCAGCTCGTCGGCGAAGCGGCCGGCGGCGTCGGCGGCGGCCCAGCGCTGCTGGCTGCGCAGCGCGAAGGCGTCCTGGTCGGCCCGCAGGATCTTAAATTCCTCGGCGACGTTGTCCGCCGTCTGGGGCATGGAGTGGACTTCGTAGAGCTGCTTCATCAGCGGATTGACGAAGCGCCAGCCGATGGTGGTGTCGTAGATCGCCGCCTGGCGGGAGAAGGCGCTCTCCGCCTTGCCCATCACGAACGGGGCGCGGGACATGCTCTCGACGCCGCCGGCGATCATGAGCTCGGCCTCGCCGGACTTGATGGAGCGGGCGGCCAGGCCGACGGCGTCCATGCCGGAGCCGCACAGGCGGTTCACCGTGGTGCCCGGCACCTCGATGGGCAGCCCGGCGAGCAGTCCGGACATGCGGGCGACGTTGCGGTTGTCCTCGCCGGCCTGGTTGGCGCAGCCGTAGATGATGTCATCCACGGCCTTCCAGTCCACGTCGGGATTGCGCGCCATCAGGGCCTTCATGGGGATGGCTCCCAGGTCGTCGGCGCGGACGCCGGCGAGGGCGCCGCCATAGCGTCCGATGGGGGTGCGGATGGCATCGCAGATATAGGCGTTGTTCATGGTTGTCCTTTTACTCATGTCGGGGTTGCGACGGCGGGGCGGCTCTCACAGCTGCTTCGGGCGCTCGTCGAGGACGCGCTTGGCCTTGCCCACCTGGGTGCGGGGGATGGCATCGAACTCCATCACGGTCACCTTGGTGGAGACGCCGATGATGGTCTTGATGCGGTGCTGCAGCTCCTTGGCGATGGTCTGGCGCTCGCCGTCCGGCAGCTGGCCGGAGAGCTCGCGCTGCAGCTCGCAGCGCACTTCCAGGTTGTCCAGGTGGCCGTCCCGGGTCACCACCAGCTGGTAGTTGCCGTTGAGGCTGTGGTTGCGCAGGATCTGCTCCTCGATCTGGGTCGGGAAGACGTTCACGCCGCGGATGATGAGCATGTCGTCGGAGCGGCCGGTGATCTTGTCGATGCGGCGGAAGGCGCGGGCGGTGGGCGGCAGCAGGCGGGTGAGGTCGCGGGTGCGGTAGCGGATGACCGGGAAGGCCTCCTTGGTCAGAGAGGTGAACACCAGCTCCCCCTCCTCGCCGTCGGGCAGCACCTCGCCGGTGTCCGGGTCGATGATCTCGGGGTAGAAGTGGTCTTCCCAGATGACCGGGCCGTCCTTGGTCTCGATGCACTCGCAGGCGACGCCCGGGCCCATGACTTCGGTCAGGCCGTAGATGTCGATGGCGTCGATGCCGAGCTTCCTCTCGATCTCGGCCCGCATGCCCTGGCCCCAGGGCTCGGCGCCGAAGATGCCGACCTTGAGGGAAATCTGGTCGGGAGTGATGCCCTGCTTCTCGAATTCCTCGGCGATGACCAGGGAGTAGGAGGGGGTGACCATGATGAGGTCGGGCTTGAAGTCCATGATCTGCTGGACCTGCTTCTCGGTCTGCCCGCCGGACATGGGCACGGCGATGCAGCCGGCCCGCTCGATGCCGTAGTGGGCGCCGAGGCCGCCGGTGAACATGCCGTAGCCGTAGGCGTTATGGACCATGTCCCCCGGCCGGCCGCCGGCGGCGCGGATGGAGCGGGCCACCACGGTGGCCCAGTTGTCCAGGTCCTTCAGGGTGTAGCCGACGACGATGGGCTTGCCGGTGGTGCCGGAGGAGGCATGGAGGCGGGCCAGGCGGTTGCGGGGCACGGCGAAGAGGCCGAAGGGATAGTTGTCCCGCAGGTCGGTCTTGGTCATGAAGGGGAACTTGGCCAGGTCCGACAGGGACTTGAGGTCGTCCGGGTGGACGCCCTTCTCCTGGCACTTCTTGCGGTAGGGCTCGACGTTGTCGTAGGTGTGGCGCACCGACCACTTCAGGCGCTCCAGCTGCAGCGCGGAAATCTCATCGCGACTGGCCGTTTCGATCGGGTCCAGGTCGCCCGGCAGGGGCTTCTTGACGGTCATGGTTCTCTCCTCTCTGTGGTGTGGTGGCTCAACTGGCCTGTTGCAGACCGGCGATGACCTCGCCGCTGATGCGATAGCTCTTGCCCCGGAAGAGGGCGATGGTCTGGCCGCTCAGGGAGCGGACGGTGATGTCGTACACGCCGGTGCGGCCGGCGGCGGACTGTTCGACGGCTTCGGCCTCCAGGGTCTCGCCTTCCCTGGCCGGGGCCAGGAAGTCGATATGGCAGGCCGAGGCCACGGTGTTGCGGTTGTAGCTGTTGCAGGCGTAGGCGAAGGCCGTGTCGGCCAGGGCGAAGATCATGCCGCCGTGGCAGATGTGGTGGCCATTGACCATGTCGGGGCGGACCACCATGCGGATCAGGGAGCGGCCCGGCTGGACGCTGACGAGCTGCAGGCCCAGCCCCTGGGCGGCCCGGTCCCGGGCCCACATGGCCTGGGCGGTGGCCTCGGCCAGGGCCTGGGCTTCGGCCGGGGTCGGTGTCGGGTTATTCATGGATATTCCTTCCGGCAAAAACGGCGCGCTGGATGAGCGGCGAAATACGGTAGCGGTCCTCGCCATAGCTGGCGCCCAGGTTGGCGAGAACGTCCCGGACGGCGGCGACACCGACCCGGTCGGCCCAGGCCAGGGGGCCCTGGGGATAGTTGACCCCCAGGCGCATGGCCGAATCGGCCCCGGCGGCGGAGCAGACGCCTTGGTTCACCGCGTCGGCCGCCTCGTTGGCCAGCATGGCGACGGTGCGCATGACGGCCAGCCCGGGCACGTCCCCCAGGCGGGAGACGGCGAAACCGGCGGATTGGAGGAGGGCGATGGCGGCCGCGGCGGCGGCCGGGTCGCACTGGTCGGCGACGGCCACGGCGATGCGGCCGGCCTTGGCGTAGTCGAGGGCGAGGTCCACCAGCACGGTGTTGGCGACGCCGCTCTCGGCGGCCCGCCGGGTGGCGGTGCGGCCGTCGGTGACGTAGAGCACGGCGCGGCCGATGCGGGCGACGCAGCCGCCCTCGTCCGGGACGCGGCTGAAGGACAGGCCGGTGTTCTCCAGGCGGTCGGCCAGGGCTTCGGCCAAGGCCGACTCGCCGCACAGGGTGATCTTGCCGGCCGGCACCTGGGGCGCCTCGGTGCGGGGCTCGGGGCGGACGGCGCCTTCCCGGTAGTCGTAGAAGCCGCGGCCCGTCTTCTTGCCGTAGAAGCCCGCATCCACCAGCTCCTGCTGGATGAGGGAGGGCAGGAAGCGCTGGTCGTTGTAGAAGGCCCGCCACACCGAGTTGGTGACGGCGAAGTTGACGTCGTGGCCGATCATGTCCATGAGCTCGAAGGGGCCCATGCGGAAGCCGCCGGCCTCGCGCATGACGGCGTCGATGGTGGCGTAGTCGGCGGCGCCCTCCTGGGCCAGGCGCAGGGCCTCGGCGTAGTAGGGGCGGGCGACCCGGTTTACGATGAAGCCCGGGGTGGACTTGGCGTGCACCGGGGTCTTGCCCCAGGCCGCCGCGGTGGCGAACAGGGTGTCGGCCACGGCCCCGTCGGTGGCGAGGCCGGAGACGATCTCCACCAGGGCCATGAGGGGCGCCGGGTTGAAGAAATGCAGGCCGGCCAGGCGCTCGGGGCGGCGCAGGGCCGAGCCGATGGCGGTGACGGAGATGGACGAGGTGTTGGTGCCGAAGATGCAGTCGCCGGCGACGATGGCTTCCAGGTCGGCGTAGAGCTTCTGCTTGGCGCCCAGGTCCTCGACGATGGCTTCGACCACCAGGGCGCAGTCGGCCAGTTCACCGAGTTCGGCCACCGGCAGCAGCCGGGCGCCGGCCGCCTGGGCGGCCTCGGCGGTCATGCGGCCCTTTTCGGCCAGCTTGGCGAACTGGGTGCGGATGCCGTCCACCGCCTTGGCGGCGGCGCCGGGGCGGTTGTCCAGGAGCTTGACCGGATGGCCGGCGGCAGCCGCCACCTGGGCGATGCCGGCGCCCATGGCGCCGGTGCCGACCACGGCGACGACGGCCTGTTGGGGGAGGGGGTTCTGACTCACTTTTTCACTCTCCGGTGAAATTGGGAGCGCGCTTTTCCATGAAGGCCTTGACCCCCTCGGCATAGTCCGGGCTCCAGCCCAGTTCGCGCATGAAGCCCCCTTCCATGGAGAGCTGCTGCTCCAGGGTGTGGCCGGCGGCGGCGTGCATGGCCTGGCGGGTGCGGACCAGGGCCTTGGTCGGCATGGCCGCCAGCTGCCGGGCCAGGGCGTCCACGGCGGCGGCGAATTCGGCGTCGTCGATGCATTGCCAGATGAGGCCCCATTCGGCGGCCTTCTCGGCCGGCAGCTTGTCGGCCAGGAGGGCCAGGCCCATGGCCCGGGCCATGCCGACCCGCTGGGGCAGGAACCAGGTGCCGCCGGTGTCGGGCACTAGGCCGATCTTGGAGAACGCCTGGAGGAAGGAGGCGGACTTGGTGGCCACCACCAGGTCGCAGGCCAGGGCCACCGAGGCCCCGGCGCCGGCAGCGATGCCGTTGACCGCCGCGATGGTGGGAACCCGCAGGTTCTGCAGGCGCAGCACCAGGGGCTTGTAGTTGCGCTCGACCACGTTGCCCAGGTCCGGCATCTTGCCGTCCACCATGCGCATGGCGGAGTCGGCCAGGTCCTGGCCGGCGCAGAAGGCGCGGCCGGCACCGGTCAGCACCAGGACGCGGATGGACTTGTCCTCCTGGACGCGGTCGAGGGCGGTGCGCAGTTCCTGGTGCATCTCGCCGGTGAAGCTGTTGAGCTTGTCCGGGCGGTTGAGGGTCAGGCGGGCGACGCCGCCGTCAACGCTGAAGCTGATGGTTTCGAAATTCATTGTCCGGTCTCACACGTGGTAGCGGCGCTGGACGACGCAGAAGCGGTTGGCCACGAAGGCGGCGTCGGCGTAGGAGGCGTTGGCGGCCGGGTTGCCGCCGGTGCCGTGGTAGTCGGAATAGGCGGCCGACTGGTTCACGAAGACGCCGCCGGTGAGGTTGATGGATAGTGCGACCTTGGCCCGCAGGGTGGCGGCGGTCATGGCGTCGATCACCTCTTCCCGGGTGGAGTAGAGGCCGACGGTGAGGGCGCCGTGGGTGGCGACCACGCGCTCGGAGAGGGCGATGGCGGCGGCGGTGTCGGACACCTTGACGATGAAGCTGATGGGGCCGAAGCGCTCTTCCATATAGGCCTTCTCGTCGGAAGCGTCGCACGCCAGCAGCACCGGGGTGCGGACCTCGGCTTCGGGGAAGTCGGGGTTCTGGAGGCGGGTGGAGGCCAGGACGACCTTGCCCAGGGCGCCGCTGTCGGCCTGCTCGATGCGCTTCAGGGTATCGCTGGACTGCACGGCGCCGAGCACGGCGAGGGCGACTTCCGGCTTGGCCAGGAAACCGCTGACCGCCTTGGCGAGATCGGCGCAGACCTCGTCGTAGCTCTTGTGGCCCTCGTCGGTGTCGATGCCGCCGGCGGGGACGAAGAGGGCCTGGGAGGTGGTGCACATCTGGCCCGTATACAGGGACAGGGTGAAGGCCAGGTTGCGCAGCATGGCCTTGTAGGCGTCGGTGGAGTCCACCACGATGTTGTTCACGCCGGCCAGCTCGGCATAGACCCGGGCCTGGCGGCAGTTGTCGACGAGCCACTGGCCGAAGACGTTGCCGCCGGTGAAATCCACGGACTTGACGGCGGGGTGGGTGACCAGCTTCTGGGTGGCGGCGCGCTCGGCGGCGACGCACAGGGTCACCAGGTTGGGGTCGATGCCGTTCTCGGCCAGGACGGCGCGGATGGTGCGCACGGTGATGGCGGCCGGCAGGATGGCGTTGCTGTGGGGCTTGACGATGACGGCATTGCCGGTGGCCAGCGCCGCGAACAGGCCGGGATAGGTGTTCCAGGTGGGGAAGGTGCCGCAGCCGACGACGACGCCGACGCCGTAACCGACGATCTCGAAGTGCTTCTTCATGACCAGGGAGGGATTCTTGCCCTGGGGCTTGTCCCAGATGGTCTCGGCCGGCACGAAGCTCATTTCCCGGTAGGCGTAGGCGACGGCCTCGAGGCCGCGGTCCTGGGCATGGGGGGAGCCGGCCTGGAAGGCCATCATCCAGCCCTGGCCGGTAGTCATCATGACGGCGTGGGCGATTTCGAAGCTCTGCTTGTTGAGGCGGTCGAGGATTTCCAGGCAGATGCCGGTGCGGCCGTCGGTGCCGGCCTTCTGCCAGCCGACCATGGCCTGCTGGCCGGCGGCGATGAGTGCCTCATGGTCGCAGACCGGGTATTGCACATTCAATTGCACGCCGTAGGGGGAGCGCTCGCCCCCCAGCCAGCCGGTCTGGCCGGGCTGTCCCAGGTCGAATTGCTTGCCGAGGTGGGCTTCGAAGGCCTTCTTGCCGTCTTCCGCCGCGGTTTCGCCGTAGGCCTTGGGGCTCGGCATCTCGCTGAAGGCGGACCAGTAAACACGTGTACGGATGGCGTCGAGGGCGCCGTCGAGGGTGGCGCGGTGCTTCTCTAGTAGGGGATGGGACATCGAAATCTCCTTGGGGACATTTTCTTCGGCAGGTGCACTTGCCATGGCACCGCTCTGGCTACACACGATACGAAACATGTCAGCAAAAGTCAAACACGAGTATCGTAAAAATCAGCGGTATCTGATGTTCTGTATAGATGAACCGATTACGGCAAGCGATATGTGTACCGTAAAAACAGTATGTTAAGCGATGTTAAGGTTGGTGTAAGGTTTGACGTTTCGAAATCCAGAATTGGTTCCGTACATAAATTTCACTCAATCGATACAAAAGTTATTGACACGCGGTGCACAGATGTATCACTATGCGTCTCACGCCATCCGGACAAGCCGGGTGGGCTACCAACCCAACGACGCAATCCTTATTAAGGAGGAGATATGGCTAGCAACAAGGAGCGCTTTGCTGACACGATGGAATTCCCGCCGGCAACCGAACAGCCGAACGTCTATCCGCTGTCCTGGAACAGCAAGACCAAGAAGCTGCAGGAAGTCTGGGAAGCCGCCCTGCGGGAAAACTGGGACCCCGAGAAGCTGCCCTGGGACACCCTGGATGTGGATAGCTACAGCTGGGAAGAGCGCGAGTCGATCGCCTACTGGTGGACCCTGCTGTCCGTGTTCGACGCTTCCGCCCCCCCGGTCTTCGCCGAGGCCCTGATCAAGACCTACGAGGTCCATGAGGAAGACCCGGTGCGCAAGTGCTTCTTCTCCGTCACCCGTGACGAGCAGAACCACGAGATCATGTGCGGCCTGGCCATCACCAAGCTCCTCGGCCATCCCGATCCGATCACCTACGAGCCCAAGACCGACCTCGGCCGTCGCCTGCAGAAGAACGCCAAGTGGCTGTACTTCAACGGCGGCCGCTACTGGAACGGCTACAAGCAGGCCGTGCCCAAGTACGACCTGGCCGTCCTGTTCAGCTCCTTCCTGATGGGCGAGATCGCCGCCGCCACCATCTTCAAGCAGATGTACGAAAACTCCCGCGAGGCGGTGTTCAAGGAAGGCTTCAAGAACATCGGCCGCGACGAGGGCCGCCACATGGCCATCTGCATGGCGGTCATGGAGCGCGACTACCCGGGCCTGGACGAGTCCACCAAGTCCATCGTCACCAAGCAGATCCGCGCCGGCTACCTGTTCCTGTCCGCCGTGCTGTTCGAGCCCCCGATGGAATTCTGGGACCTGCCCTCCGACTTCATCGCCAACCAGCGCGAAGCCGAGGAAGTGGCCCGCCTGGCCGGCTTCGGCATCCCGACCTACGAGATGAAGCTGCAGAACTGGAAGAACGCCATGATCAACCTGAAGGGCGTCCTCGACCGCTACAAGATTCCCTTCCCGGCCATCCCGGAAGTCGGCATCACCGGCGAGGAAGTCAGCGACGTCGACATGGAAGACATCATTCCGGTCTTCTAAAGTGACCCAATAGCAGCAATGGGCCCGGCCGGCGCTCCCCTGGGGGCGCCGGCCTTGCCGCAACAGAGAAACCAGTATTAGAAGGGGAAGAAAATGGCTCGTATCATCATGCAGCCCTCCGGCAAGTCGGTGGATTGCGCCTATGGCGATACCGTTCTGATGGCGCTCGAGAAGGCCGGCTACGCCCTGCCCAACAACTGCCGGGCCGGCGCCTGCGGCGAATGCAAGGTCAAGGTCACCGGCGGCCAGTTCGACCAGGGCATGGTCCTCGACATGGCCCTGTCCCAGGAGGAGCGCAAGCAGGGTTACGGCCTCATGTGCATGGCCAAGCCCATCTCCGAGGAACTGGTGATCGAGTGGGGCACCGAGGATGCCAAGCCCAAGCTCTTCCCGCCCCGGGAGGACGCCCTCTTCGTCGTCATCGACAAGAAGCCCATCGCCGCCCGCGTCGTCGAACTGCGCCTGCGTCCGGTCGGCCAGCCGATCCGCTACTGGCCGGGCCAGTACGTGACCATCGGCAATCCCCGGGCCGACATTCCGGCCCGCGCCTATTCCATTTCCAACGCCCCGCGCCCCGACGGCGAGCTGGTGCTCCAGGTCGCCCGCGCCGACGGCGGCGTCACCAGCAACTGGATCCACGACCAGCTGAACGTGGGCGACACCACCAAGGTCTCCGGCGCCTACGGCACCTTCATCGGTGACCCGGCGGTGGATACCCCGGTCCTCTGCCTGGCGGCCGGCACCGGTCTCGCCCCTGTCCTCGCCCTGGCCGAGGCCGCCCTGCGCCGCGGTTTCAAGAAGCCGGTGACCATGCTTTTCTCCGCCCGCAGCCAGGAGGACGTCTACGCCAAGGGCATGATGGCCTGGTGGCGGACCAAGCACCGCAATTTCGACTACAAGATCACCCTGACCCGGGAGGAAGCCGAGGGCTATCTCCACGGCCGCATCGGCGCGGTGCTGCCGGGGCTGTTCCCGGATCTTTCCAAGCACACCATCTTCGCCGCCGGCAGCCCGGAGTTCGTCGAGGCCTGCATCGCGGCGGTGAAGCAGCTCGGCGCCAGGGACGAGATGATCTACACCGAGGGCTTCTTCGCCCAGCAGCAGCCGGTGGTGGCCGACGCCGACCACCTGTTGCCGGTGTGAGCGCCCGCCCGTAGCCAGGTCCCCATAACTACACCAGGAGACACCATGAAGACGAATAGCCTGCGGGCAGGGAGGACGTGATGCTTGCCCAGTTTCTGCAATTCCTCTTTTCCGGGATCACGGTCGGCGCCACCTACGCCCTGGCCGCCCTCGGCTTCACCCTCATCTACAACGCCAGCAACGTCATCAACTTCGCCCAGGGCGAGTTCATCATGCTGGGCGGCATGCTGGGGGTCTTCTTCACCATGGCCGGCCTGCCCCTGCCGGCCGCCCTGGTGCTGGCCATCCTGGTGCCGGCCATCGTCGGCGTGCTGGTGGAGAAGCTGGCCATCGAGCCGGTCAAGGGCGCCGAGACGGTGACCCTGATCATCATAACCATCGGCGCGTCCCTCGTCATCCGCGGCCTCGTCCAGGTCTGGCTGGGCAAGGAGACCCACAGCCTGCCGGCCTTCTCCGGGGACACCCCGATCGAGGTCCTGGGCGCCACCCTGCTGCCCCAGAGCCTGTGGGTCCTCGGCGTCACCGCCCTGGTGGTGGTCGCCCTCTGGTACTTCTTCAACCGCACCCTCCAGGGCAAGGCCATGCTGGCCACCTCCTACAACCGGCTGGCGGCCGAACTGGTGGGCATCAACACCGGCTGGGTGCTGTTCATGAGCTTCGCCATGTCGGCGGCCCTGGGCGCCCTGGGCGGCATCCTCATCACCCCCATCACCCTCACTTCCTACGACGTGGGCATCATGCTCGGCCTCAAGGGCTTCGTGGCGGCGGTGGTGGGCGGCCTCGGCAACGGCCTGGGCGCGGTGGTGGGCGGCCTCCTGGTCGGCATCCTCGAAGCCATGGGGGCGGGCTACATCTCCTCGGCCTACAAGGACGCCATCCCCTTCGTGCTGATCCTCCTGATCCTCTTCTTCATGCCCCGGGGCCTCTTCGGCGGCAAATCCACCGAGCGGGTGTAAGCATGGGAAAGAACGCCTATTTCAGTCTCCTCTTCGTCGCTGCCATCCTGGCGGTGCTGCCCTTCGTGGTGCCCAACAGCTTCTACCTGGACCTGGCGGTGCGCATGGCCATCAACGCCATCATCGTCCTCGGCCTCAACCTGCTGATCGGCTTTGCCGGCCAGATCAGCCTGGGCCACGCCGGCTTCCTGGGCATCGGCGCCTACGCCTCGGCCGTGCTGCCCACCCACTTCGGCTGGCATCCCCTGCTTGCCATGGGCGCCGGGGCGGCGGCCACCGGCCTCTTGGCGGCCCTGGTGGCGCGGCCCATCTTCAAGCTCAAGGGCCATTACCTGGCCATGGCTACCCTCGGCCTCGGCATCATCATCAACATCGCCCTGCGCAACGAGGCCCAGTGGACCGGCGGCCCGGACGGCATGCCGGTGCCGGCCATGGGCTTGCTCGGCTTCGAGCTCTCCAACGACAAGCAGTGGTACTGGGTGGTGGCCGGGCTGTTGGTGGTCAGCGTCTGGGCTTCCCTCAACCTCATCGACTCGCCCTTCGGCCGGGCCCTGCGGGCGCTGCACGGCTCCGAGGTGGCGTCCCAGGTGGTGGGGGTGGACGTGGTGCGCTACAAGGTCGCCATCTTCGTGATGTCGGCGGTGTTCGCCAGCCTCATGGGCAGCGTCACTGCCCATTACGTCGGCTTCGTCAGCCCCAATTTCTCCGACTTCTTCCATTCCATCGAGCTGGTGACCATGGTGGTGATCGGCGGCATGGCCTCGGTTTTCGGCTCCCTGGTCGGCGCCGTGCTGCTCACCGCGCTGCCCCAGGCCCTGGCCACCTTCGAGGGTTGGGAGACGGTGGCCTTCGGCGCCATCCTGATGGCCTCCATGATCTTCATGCCCAAGGGGCTGGTGCCGACCCTGGCGGCCAAGTTCGGAAAGGGGAACTGACCATGAGCATGCTCGAAGTCAAGGACCTCTCCATCCACTTCGGCGGCGTCAAGGCCGTCCAGAACGTCAGCTTCAGCATCGACGCCGGCATCGTGTACTCGGTGATCGGCCCCAACGGCGCCGGCAAGACGACCCTCTTCAACCTCATCACCGGGGTGTACAAGCCGACCGCCGGGGAGATCCGCCTCAACGGCGAGGCCATCCACGGCAAGTCGCCCAACGAGCTGGCCCGGCGCGGCGTCGCACGCACCTTCCAGAACCTGCAGATCTGCATGAATATGAGCGCCCTCGAGAACGTCATGGTGGGCGCCCACCTGCGGCTCGACCGCAACCTGTTCAAGGCCTCCCTGCGCCTGCCCGCGCTCCGCCGGCGGGACACGGAGCTGCGCAAGGAAGCCGCCGACCTGATGGACTTCGTCGGCCTCGGCAGCTACGTGAATTCCCGGGCCGACGCCATGTCCTACGGGGCCTTGAAGCGCCTGGAAATCGCCCGCGCCCTGGCCATGCAGCCGCGCCTCATCTTCCTGGACGAGCCGGCGGCCGGCCTCAATCCCAAGGAGACCATCGAGGTGGACCACCTGGTGCGCAAGATCGCCGATTCCGGCGTCACCGTGGTGCTGGTGGAACACGACATGAAGATGGTCATGAACCTCTCGGACCGCATCCTGGTGCTCGACTACGGCAAGAAGCTGGCCGAGGGGACGGCCGAGGAGGTGCGCCGCAACCCCAACGTGATCGCTGCCTATCTCGGCGCGCATGCCTGAGGATCTCCACATGGGAATCATGGAAACCACCGAACCCGCCGCTGTCACCAGCATGGATGCCCTGCGGGTCATCAGCGACGAACACCGCAACCTGTGGCGCATCGCCACCACCATCGACCTGGTGGCCGACGAGATCGACGCCGGGGCCAACGTGGACCCGGCCTTCTTCGGCGCCATCTTCGACTACATCGAAACCTTCATCGACTCCTTCCACCACCCGAAGGAGGACGACTACCTCTTCCGCCTGCTGCGCCAGCGCAGCGCCGATGCCGGCCAGGCCCTCGACCGCCTGCAGGCCGAGCACCGCAACGGCCCGGAGAACCTGAAGGGCCTGCGGGGCATGCTGGGCGGCCTGGCCGACGGCAGCGGCGATACGGCCCGCTTCACCGAGGCCCTGCGCACCTATACCCGGGGCCTCAAGGGCCACATCGGCACCGAGGAGAAGGAAGTCATGCCCATCGCCCGGCAGGCCCTGCTGCCGGCCGACTGGCAGGAGATCGACCGGGCCTTCCTGGATAACGAGGACCCCCTCTTCGGCGAGAAGGTGCGGGCCGAGTTCCGGGAGCTCTTCCACCGCATCGCCAGCCTGGCCCCCGAATCCATCGGCCTCGGCGCCCACTCCGGCGGCGAGCTGCAGCCCGCCGCGGCGCCGGCTCTGGGGGAAATGCTCCTCACCGTCAGCGGCGTCGAAAGCTGCTACGGCCGGATCAAGGCCCTGAAGGGCATCAACCTGGAAGTGCGCCAGGGCGAGCTGGTGGCCCTGGTCGGGGCCAACGGCGCCGGCAAGACCACCTTCATGCGCGCCCTCTCCGGGGTGCAGCCCATCAGCGCCGGCAGCATCCGCTTCGACGGCGAGGACATCAGCCGCCTGCGCTCCGACCTGCGCATGCGGCGGGGCATCTGCCAGAGCCCCGAGGGGCGGCAGGTGTTCGGGCCCCTGTCCATCGAGGACAACCTGCGCCTCGGGGCCTACACCCGTCCCAAGGCCCAGGTGGCGGGCGACCTGGAGAAGGTCTATGCCATGTTCCCCATCCTCAAGGAGAAGCGCAATCTGCCGGCCGGCACCCTGTCCGGCGGCCAGCAGCAGATGCTGGCCATCGGCCGGGCCCTCATGGGGCGACCCAAGCTCCTGCTCCTCGACGAGCCCTCCATGGGCCTCGCGCCGCTGTTGGTGGAAGAGGTGTTCAACGTGGTCAAGACCCTCAAGTCCCAGGGCATGACCATCCTGCTGGTGGAGCAGAATGCCTTCGCCGCCCTGGCCATCGCCGACCGGGGCTACGTGCTCGAAACCGGCAGCATCACCCTGACCGGCACCGGCCAGGACCTGCTCAACAACGAGCAGGTGCGCGCCGCCTACCTGGGGATGTGACCATGCTGAAACTCCTCGAACCCTGCCGCCTGGGCGCCCTGGAACTGCGCAACCGTGTCGTCATGGCGCCCCTGACCCGCTGCCGCGCCGACAACCCCGGCTACGCCCCCAACGAGCTCATGGCCCGCTACTACGCCCAGCGGGCCGGGGCCGGGCTCATCGTCTCCGAGGGTACCATCGTCTCCCCCCAGGGCCGGGGCTATCCCTTCACCCCGGGCATCTGGTCGGCCGAGCAGGTGGCCGGCTGGCGCCGGGTCACCGACGCCGTCCACGCCCAGGGCGGGCTCATCGTCTGCCAGCTCTGGCACTGCGGCCGCCTCTCCCTGCCGGAATACCAGGGCGGCGGGGCGCCGGTGGCGCCCTCGGCCATCAACCCGGAGTGGACCATGTTCACCCCGGCCGGCCCCCAGCCGACGGTCACCCCCAAGGCCCTGAGCCGGGAGGAGATCGCCGGCATCGTCGCCGATTTCGGCCAGGCCGCCCGCAATGCGGTGGTGGCCGGCTTCGACGGCGTGGAGATCCATTCCTCCAACGGCTATCTCTTCCACCAGTTCTTCGCCCGCTGCTCCAACACCCGGGACGACGAGTACGGCGGCTCCCACGAGAACCGCGCCCGCATCCTTTTCGAGGTGCTGGATGCGGTCGGCAGGTACCTGCCCATGGACCGGGTGGGCTTCCGCCTCAATCCCATGCTCAACCGCTTCCACGGCATCGTGGTGGATGAGGACACGGTGCCCATGTGGGAGCACGTGGTCCGACGGGCCAACGACTACGGGCTGGCCTACCTGCACCTCACCGAGCCGGTGTCACCCAAGCAGCTGGCGGGCAACCCCCACGGCCTGGCCGACGTCGGCGCTCGTTTCCGGCCCCTGGCCCGCATGCCCATCATCAGCAACGGCGGCCTCGACCGGGAGAAGGGCGAAGCCCGTCTGCGCGGAAATCTGTGCGACGCCGTGGCTTACGGCGAGGCCTGGATTGCCAATCCCGACCTGGTGCAGCGCTTTGCCACCGGAGCGGAGCTCAACGCGCCGGACCGGGAAACCTACTACCAGGGCGGCGAGCGGGGCTACGTGGATTACCCGCGCCTGGGGGCGGCGGCCGTCGCCGGCTAGGGGTTTGCCGATACAATCCCGCGTCCTCCACTCTCCAGACCAGACATGCCCCACCTCGAGTCGAGAACCGAAACCATCGACGTCCGCGGCCTGCGGTACAACGTCCGCCATTGGGGGGAGGAGGGGGCGCCCAAGGTGTTCTTCCTCCACGGCTGGATGGATTCGTCGGCCACCTTCCAGTTCGTGGTGGACGCCCTCGAGCGGGACTGGCACGTCATCGCCCCCGACTGGCGCGGCTACGGCGCCACCCAGTGGCTGTCGCGGCCCTACTGGTTCCCCGACTACTACGCCGATCTCGACTGCCTGCTGCGGCACTATGCGCCCGGCGAAAGGGCCCGCCTGGTTGGGCACAGCATGGGAGCGAACATCGCCAGCATCTATGCCTCGGTACGGCCGGAGAACGTGGCTCAGGTGGCCATGCTCGACTTCCTGGGTCTCAAGCCCCCCGCCGAGGTGGACTCGCCGACCCTGATCGGTCAGTGGCTCAAAGGTATTCAGGAGGAGCCTCAGCTGCGGGCCTATGAGGACCACAGCGCCCTGGCCCGTCGGCTGATGGCGGTCAATCCCCGACTCACGGCACGGCGGGCGGCCTTCCTGTCCCTGGCGGTGAGCCGCGTCCGCCAGGACGGCCGGGTGGAAATGGCCTGCGACGCCTGGCACAAGGTGCCGTCGCCCACCATGTACCGGGCCGAGGACAACATGGCCGCCTGGCGCAGAATCGCGGCGCCGGTGCTGATGCTCATCGCCGATGATGGCTTCGTCCACGACCGCTTCGGCGATGATCCCGAGGAGTACCGCCAGCGCCTGGGCTGTTTCGCCAACCTGCAGCTCCTCACCATCGCGGACGCCGGCCACAATATCCAGCACGACCAGCCGGAGCAGGTCGCCGCCGCCATCGAGCGCTTCCTCGACCGGGCCTGACCGCCGCCACACCCCATTTTGGGGCACGCGATACCGATTGCATGGAATGGTGCGCCGTCCTGGTGCGCCGCCTGCCCGGCCTGATTCCGCCCGGCGGAAAATCAACGTGAATTCACGGCCTTATCGCCGGCGACATACTGGTATGGCATTTGCGTTGCCATGGTCAAACCATGACGACGGGGAGAATAGCCATGAGAAAACGCCGACCGGAGCGTCGCTCCACCGATATCGGCTATCTGTCGGATTTCATGCTCAGCCTGCGGGAGGACCAGACCCGGCTGCGGGAAATCCAGACGGTCTATGACAACCTGACCCTCCTGGGCCAGCTGCTGTGCGCCGGCACCGACATCACCCGGATGCGCGACGATTTCAAGGACCTGGCCGAGGTTCTCCTCGACCAACTGGCGCGGGAGCTGCGCAAGAAGGCCGTCCTTGGCCTGCGCTCCAAGGCCCGGGTGGCGATCGACGTGCTGGTCAGGAATCTTTTCGAGCGCACCGCCGACATCGGCTTCCTGGCCACCGATGCCGACATCCGCGCCTATGTGGAATCGACTGAAGCGCTGGCGGCGGCCGACCAGGACGACGGCACCGACCCGGAGCGCCACCGGCATTGCCAGGCCCGGCGGGAGGCCCTGCGCGCCCGCTTTGACGAGTATGTCCGGAAATACTCCGTTTACCACGACATCATCCTGCTCGCCCCCAATGGCCGGGTGCTGCTGCAGCTTGACGAGGCCAGCACCCTGTCGGTTTCCGGCGACCCGCTCATCGCGGAAACCCTGGCCACTTCCGGGCCCTACGTGGAAACCTTCCGGGCATCGGACCTGGTGGCCGGCGATGGGGCGTCCCTTATCTATTCCTACCGGGTGATGTCCGAGGACGGCAGCCGTCCCCTGGCGGTGCTGTGCCTGTGCTTCCGCTTCGAGGACGAGTGCCGCCGGATTTTCGACGGCCTGCTGGACGAGGATGACTGGAGCGTCATCACCCTGCTGTCGCCGGCGGGGACGGTCATCGCCAGCAGCGACGTCCACCAGTTTCCCCTCGGCGCCCGGCTGGAGAAGGCCGAGGGCGACGAGTGCCGGATCGTGCGCTTCGCCGGCCGGGAATATCTGGCGACCACCTGCCGGACCCACGGCTACCAGGGCTACGAAGGCCCGGGCTGGCTGGGCCACGCCCTGGCGCCCCTGAACCATGCCTTCGAAACCTCCCTGGCCGAGGAACTGGAGGAGGTGCCGGCGGCCATCCTCGATGGCGTCCTGGAGACCGCCACCCTGTTCTCCCCCGAACTGCGGGACATCCCCCGGCGGGCTTCCGCCATCCAGCGGGAACTCAACCGGGCGGTGTGGAACGGCAACGTCTGGCTGTCCCGGGACAGCTACGCTTTCAACACCTCCTTCGCCAAGGTGCTGTTGTGGGAAATCGGCAGCACGGGCATGCGCACCCGCAATGTCTTCAGCGAGTCCACCACCAACCTCTACCAGACCGTGGTGTCCTCCGTCCTCGCCGACTGCTCGACCCAGGCCGCGCTTGCCATGGACATCATGGACCGCAATCTCTACGAGCGGGCCAACGATTGCCGCTGGTGGGCGCTGACCGCGGCCTTCCGGGAGGAACTGGCGGCTGCCCGCACCGGCGGCGAGATGAACCGGGCGCGCCTGACGGGCATCCTGCGGACCATCAACCGGCTGTATACGGTTTATTCGAACCTCATCGTCTTCGATGCCGCCGGGCGGGTGGCGGCGGTCTCCAACCCGGCCTACAACGACCTGGTCGGCATGCCGCTGCCGGCGGAGTGGGCACGCCAGACCCTCGGCCTGCCCGACACCCAGAGCTACTGCGTCTCGGCCTTCGCGCCGACGCCCCTATACGGCAGCCTGCCTACCTACGTCTATTCGGCGGTGATCCGGGAAGCGGGCAACGAGGGCGACCCGGTGGGGGGCATCGCCATCGTCTTCGACGCCGCGCCCCAGTTCGTCGCCATGCTGGAGGACGCTCTGCCGCGCCGGGAAGATGGCAGCATCGCAGCCGGCGCGTTCGCCGCCTTCGCCGAGAAGGATGGCCGCATCATTGCCAGTACCGACGGCGAATTGGCGCCCGGCACCCGGATCGATATAGCGGCCGAATTCTTCCGTCTGGAGCCGGGGGAGGAATTCGCCAACATCATCGAGTTCCGGGGCCGCTACTGTGCCGTCGGCTCCCGCATGTCGGCAGGCTATCGGGAGTACAAGAGCGCTCCCGACCGTTATCGCAACGACGTCGTCGCCCTGGTTTTCGTCCCCCTGTCCGAGCGGTTGCTGGGGCCGGTAGAGCGGCGAGCGGTGGGCGGCGCGTCGGAGGGCAAGTACGCCCTGCGCCAGGCGGGCGGCGAGGACAGCGTCGAGGTGGCCACCTTCTATATAGGTGGCAGTTGGTACGGGATACGCTCGTCCCACGTGGTCGAGGCCGTCGATGCCGGGAAGATTACCGCCATCCCCGGGATGCCGGAATGGGCCCGGGGCTGCATCATGCACCAGGATCAGCCCATCACCGTCTTCGATCCGGCGAGCTTTCTCCAGCGCGGGGCTTCCCCGGGGGGCAGGAAGCAGATCGTCGTCGTCCGCAGCCCCGAGCAGGGGGCGAGCTTCGGTATCCTGGTGGACGAACTGGCCGAAATCCCCGAAATCTCCGCCCAGCGCATCGAGCCTATCCCGGGCATGCTCGCCAACGGCAATGCCCTGACGGAGAGCCTCGTGAAGCCCCATCCGGCGGATGGGGAGAGGCGCATCCTGGTCATCCTCTCGGCCGACCGGATACTTCAGCGGCTGTCGAGTGCCAAGCTGGATACGGGCGTCCTGGATTTCGATCAGCGGGAGCGGGTGGGTGCATGACCCAGAGCCGCCGCAATCCAAATTCTGCGATCGGGGTGTTGACGAGAGGATGAGATATCGCCATAATTCGGCCTCTTCGCTGAACGCGCTGACGCGGCGGCGAAAGCTCTTTAAAAAACAGGACAACCGATAGGTGTGGGTGCTTTGGATGCGAGCTGGCTTAGGCTGGCGAAGTATTGAAGCATTTGCACTGGTAGAAATAGGTAGAGAAATCTACCGTCAGTGGATGCGAGTTTT
>DATFAA010000165.1:0-91342 GCA_035255045.1 Rhodocyclaceae bacterium
CGGTGAGGAGGAAGGCCTGGCAGCGGCAGCCGCCGAAATCCTTTTCCTTTTCCGAGCAGGAGCCGCAGGGCTCGGGCAGCCAGTCGAGGCCCCGGTATTTCCGGAAGAGGGGCGATTCGTGCCAGATCCAGCCCAGGTTCCGGTCCCGCACCGATTCGAACTCCAGGCCGGGGATGACCCGGGATTCCTGGCAGGGCATGGCGACGCCGTCCGGGGCGATGGTGAGGTGGATGGCGCCCCAGCCGTTCATGCAGGCCTTGGGCCGGCCCTCGTAGTAGTCGGGGATGACGAAGTAGATGGTCATGTCCTTGCCCAGCTTCTCCCGCCACTGGTTCACCACTCTCTCGGCTTCCCGCACCTGCTCCAGGGTGGGCATGAGCTCGTCCCGGTTCACCAGGGCCCAGTTGTAGTACTGGATATTGGCGAATTCGATGTACTCGACCCCGATGCCGGCCGCCCATTCCACCATTTCGCCGATGCAGCCGATGTTCTGGCGGAACACCGGCATATTGAGCACCATGGGGAAACCGTGGGCCTTGATGCGGCGGGCCGCTTCCAGCTTGCGCTCGTGGGCCCTGGCGCCCACCAGGGCGTCGGTGAGGTCGGCCCGGGTGGCCTGGAGGGAGAGCTGAATCTGCTTGAGGCCCGCCGCCTTGAGGGCCACCAGGCGCTCTTCGCTGAGGCCGATGCCCGAGGTGATGAGGTTGGTGTAGAAGCCGAGGCCGTCGGCGTAGGCCACCAGTTCCTCCAGGTCGGGGCGCTGCAGGGGTTCGCCGCCGGTGAAGCCCAATTGCAGGGCGCCCAGTTCCCGGGCTTCCCGCAGCACCCGCTTCCACTCCTCGGTGCTCAGCTCCTTGTCGCCGTAGTCCTCGAAATCCAGGGGATTGTTGCACCAGGTGCATTTCAGGGGGCAGCGGTAAGTGAGCTCCAGGGACAGCCACAGGGGCTTGCCCTGGCCGTCCAGGCTGAGGCCGCTGGTTTCTTTGGGCATGGTGTTCTCCTTTGTCTCCGTGTTGGCCACATTTTTCTCCTGCACCCGGGGCGGCGCGCCGAGAAAGGCGGGAATGTGGCCTAGCGATTTTCTGTAACCCGGTCCGCGATGCGGCCGAGGGCGGCGATGCAGGCGGCCGCCATGGCGGGCTCCATGAGGCCGTGGCCGGCGTCCTCCACCCCTACCCATTCGGCCCGGGGCCAGGCCCGGTGCAGCTTCCTGGCGGTGCGGGGCGGGCAGACGGGATCCCGGGTGCCCTGGACGATGGCGGCGGGAAGGTGCTGCAGGCCCGCGCAGCCGGCCAGCAGGGCGTCGGCGTCGCTGAAGCAGCCGCGGGACAGGTAGTGTGCCTGGATGCGGGCCTTGGCCAGGCGCCCCGGGTCCGGCTCGCCGTCCAGCGGCGGTTCTCCCATCAGGGCCCGCTCGTAATCGAGCCAGTGGCGGGCAGCGGCGAGGCGGGTGGGGCTGTGGCCGGCCAGGAGGCGGCGGGTGTAGGCGCCCAGCAGGTGCCGGCGTTCGCCCCGGGGCATGGCGCCGGCGAAGCGCTGCCAGGCTTCGGGGACGGGGGTGTCGACCCCCTGGGCATAGGCCCGCAGCTCCTCCGCTGAACCCAGGAAGATGCCCCGCAGCACCAGTCCCAGCACCCGCTCCGGGTGGGCCTGGGCATAGGCGAGCCCGAGCAGGCTGCCCCAGGAGCCGCCGAACACCAGCCAGCGGCCGATGCCCAGGGATTCACGGATGCGTTCCACGTCCGCCACCAGATGGGCGGTGGTATTGGCCCGGCGGCTGCCCGGCGGGGTGCTGCGTCCGCTGCCGCGCTGGTCGAAGAGGACGGCATGGAAGCGTTGGGGATCGAAAAGCCGGCGCTGGGCCGGGGTGCAGCCGCTGCCGGGGCCGCCGTGGAGGAAGACGACGGGCAGGCCGCCGGGACGGCCGCATTCCTCGATGTAGAGCACATGGCCGTGGTCCACGGCCAGCCGATGCTCGGCGAAGGGCTCGATTGCCGGGTAGAGGGGAGCGATCCCGGCCGGCATCACGGCGTTCTAGGCCCGCAGCCAGCCCTTGTCGCAGGCCAAGTCGATGAAGTTCCGGACGCTGCCGGCAATGGCCTCCCCATGGCCCGGGAAGGCGGCCTGCAGGTCGGCGACGATGGCGGCGACGTCGCGCCCGCCGTCGCAGCGCTTGAGGATTTCGCCGGCGGAGGGATTGAGTTTGATGAGGCCTTCCGGGTAGAGCAGGATGTAGGAATCCTGGCTCGCTTCCCAGCGGAAGACGTAGTGGGGCGACAGCCGGGGGCGGGCGGCGGCGGGGATGGCGGTGTGTTCCATGGTGGCGGGGCTTTCCGGGCGAGGGGGCGGAAACGGCGGGCCGCTGCCGCCCCCGGCGTCCTTAGCGGACGTAGACGTAGGCCGTGACTTCGAAGCCGAGGCGGATTTCGCAGTAGGCGGGGGTTTCCCAAGTCATGTCTGTCTCCTGGTTGGCGGAGGGGCACCATGCTCCTCCTGAAGTCCATTATTTGCAGCCGGCATCCCGGCCGCCAGCGGCATTTCGCCAAAATGGCCTCATGAAAATCATGAGGCGGCGATTTCTCCGGCCATGGGCGTGTAGGGCCCCCAGCCGTGCACCTCCACCCGGCAGTAGGCCAGGAGCATGGCGTCCAGCATGGACCACAGCAGGTCGAGCTTGAACTGGAGGATCTCCAGGGCCCGCTCCTGGAGTTCCCGGGTGTTGAAGTGGCCGAGGGTGATGCGCAGACCGTTCACCACGTCCCGGGGGGCTTCGGTGAGACGGCGGCGGAAGTAGTTGTAGCCCTCGGGCTCGATCCACGGATAGTGCTGGGGCCAGTGGTCGAGGCGGGACTTGTGGATGGTGGGGGCGAAGAGCTCGGTGAGGGAGGATGCCGCCGCTTCCTGCCAGGACACCCGGCGGGCGAAGTTCACATAGGCGTCCACGGCGAAGCGCACTCCGGGCAGCACCAGGCGCTGGGAGACGATGTCCTGCCGGGAAAGGCCGACGGCTTCCCCCAGGCGGATCCAGGCCTCGATGCCGCCGTCCTCGCCGCCGTAGCCGTCGTGGTCGAGGATGCGCTGGACCCAGTGGCGGCGCACCTCCCGGTCCGGGCAGTTGGACAGGATGGCGGCATCCTTGATGGGGATGCTGACCTGGTAGTAGTAGCGGTTGGCGACCCAGGCCTGGATCTGCTCCCGGCTGCTCTGGCCCCGGTGCATCATCACCTGGAAGGGATGGTGGATATGGTAGCGCTCCCCCATGGCCCGCAGCCTGGCTTCGAATTCATCCGGGGTCCAGGGTTTCAATTCATCCATCTTCATGGCTTGTCTCCGTTCTGGTAGTCGATCAGCATCCCGTCCTCGGCGACCTCGATGCCGTGGCAGGCCAGTTCGGCCCGCTCGGGGGAGTTCTCGTCCAGGATGGGGTTGGTGTTGTTGATGTGGATGAGGACCTTGCGGGGCTTCCCGTAGCGGGACAGCAACTCGATCATGCCGCCCGCGCCCGCTTGGGGCAGATGGCCGATTTCCCGGGCCGTCTTGGCGGAAATGCCGAGGGCAATCATCTCGTCGTCGGTCCAGAAGGTGCCGTCCAGGAGGACGCAGTCGGAATCCGCCAGATAGGGTTCCAGGTGCGGTTCCATGGCCCCGAAGCCGGGGGCGTAGAAGACCTTGCGGCCGCTCTTGTGGTCCTCGATGAGAATGCCGATGTTGTCGCCGGGGTGGGGATCGTCGCGATGGGGCGAGTAGGGGGGCGCCTTGCTGGCCAGCGGCACCGGGGTGAAGCGGATGCCCGCCACGCCGGGGACGGCGAAGGAAGTCGGAGGGGCCACCTGCAGCGGCTGCCAGGCGACGGTGCAGAAATGGGAAAGGACATTGAAAACCGGGTTGCCGCTGGTGAGGTCCTCCCGCACCTGCGCGGTGCACCAGACCGGCAGGGGCTTGCCCTCCCGCAACATGAAGAGGCCGGTGGTGTGGTCGATCTGGGCGTCGATCAGCACCACCCCGGCAATGCCGCTGTCCCGCAGGGCGCGACCCGGCTGCAGGCAGGGATTGGCGCGGATTTGGGCCAGCAGGTCGGGGGAGGCGTTGAACAGGACCCAGTCCTCGCCATTGCCGCTGACGGCGATGGAGGACTGGGTGCGGGGCCGGGCGCGGACGGTGCCGTGGCGCACGCCGCGGCAGTTGCGGCAGTTGCAGTTCCACTGGGGAAAGCCGCCGCCGGCGGAGGATCCGAGGACGAGTATCTTCATGGGGAGCAGTATCGAAGCCCCGGGAAAATTTGACATGCATCAATCCTGGAAATGGGCCTCATGGTTTTCTGGAGGACCCCGGCCGGGGAGAAGTCCCCGGGTTTGATAAAGTTACGGGCCCGAACGCCTCCGACCCTCCGCCCCACCGTGCTCCGCCGCCTGCTTCCCCACCTCCAGCGCTACGCCCCGATGCTCGCCTTCTTCGGCGGCTTCCTGTGGGATGCCCTCACCCTCGGCCAGAAGGTCAAGGCGATGGATTTCTGGATTCTGGGGGTCTATCTGCTGGGCTCGGCGGTCATCGTCTGGTGGCTGGCCCGGCGGGATTTCCTGGCCCTGGTGCCGCCGGAAGAGCAGGAAGGCTGGCGCGGGCGCTGGCAGGGCCTGGTCTGGCAGGCGCCCTATCTGCTGGTCCAGTTCTTTTTCGGCGGCATCTTTTCCGCCCTCTTCATCCTCTATTTCAAGAGCGCCAGCCACCTGGGGGCCTGGATCATGGCCCTGGTCCTGGGCGGGCTCCTGGTCGGCAACGAATTCATGGGGCAGCGCTACGGGCGGCGCTTCACCCTGACCTGGGGCCTGTTCGGCCTCAACGCCATCCTGCTCCTCAACTTCGTCCTGCCCCACCTGGTCGGCAGCCTGCACCCCGTCTGGTTCCACCTCTCCACCGTGCTGGGCGCCTCCCTGGCCCACGGCCTGCGGCGGCTGGCGCCGGGGCGTCCCGGGCGCATCCTGCCGGCCTGGGGTGTGGCGGCGGCCCTGGTGCTGGCCTGGAACCTGGACATGATCGCCCCGGTGCCCCTGGTCAAGCGGGACGTGGCCCTGGGCCACGACTTCGTCCATCGGGACGGGCAGTTCGTCCTGCAGGTGGAGGAGCCGCCGGTCTGGCAATTCTGGCGGGAGTGGGCCCGCGTCGCCCATGTACCCGAGGGCGGCCGGCTCTACGGGGTCTCCGCCGTCTTCGCCCCCCTCGGGGTGACGGCTCTCCTGGAACACCGGTGGGAATACCATGATCCAAGCAGCGGCTGGCGCCTCATGTCCCGGGCGCGCTTCGCGGCCACCGGCGGTCGGGAAAGGGGCTTCCGGGGGTTTTCCTACGTCACCAGCCCGCCCCCCGGGGAATGGCGCCTGATCGTGGCCACCCAGGACGGCCGCACCATCGCCATCCAGCCGGTGGAAGTGGAGCGGGGAGAGCCGGCGCCGGAAAAACTGGTCACGAAAGAGTTCTAGGGGCAGCTATCCACCTGAAAGGCACCTTGGCATAATCGTCCGATGCTCGCTTATCTCGTCCGCCGCCTGCTGTACGCGATTCCCATCCTGATCGGGGTGAATCTCCTTACCTTCGCCCTCTTTTTCGTGGTGAACACCCCGGACGACATGGCGCGCATGCAGCTCGGGGTCAAGCGCGTGACCCCGGAAGCCATCCAGAAGTGGAAGGCGGAGCGGGGCTACGACAAGCCCCTGCTGTGGAACAGTCAGGCGGCGGGGGCGGCGACGGTGACCGACACCATCTTCTTCGACAAGTCGGCCCGCATGTTCGTGGGCGACTTCGGCCGGGCCGAGGACGGCCGGGACATCGCCCGGGAGATCAAGCACCGCATGCTGCCATCCCTGGCCATCGCCCTGCCCACCTTCATCCTCGGCCTCCTGGTGACCGTGGTCTTCGCCCTCACCCTGGCCTTCTTCCGGGCCACCGCCTTCGATTTCTGGGGGGTGGTGCTGTGCGTCGCCATGATGTCCATCTCCGGCCTCTTCTACATCATCGGCGGCCAGTACCTGATCAGCAAGATCTGGCGCCTGGTGCCCATTTCCGGCTACGGCGACGGCCTGGACGCCTGGCGCTTCCTCATCCTGCCGGTGGCCATCGGGGTCATTTCCGGCATCGGCTCCTCGGCCCGCTGGTACCGCACCATCTTCCTGGAGGAGGTCGGCAAGGACTACGTCCGCACCGCCCGGGCCAAGGGCCTGCCGGAGACCGTGGTCTTCCTGCGCCATGTCCTGAGGAACGCCATGATCCCCATCCTGACCGGGGTGGTGGTGGTGATCCCGCTCCTCTTCATGGGCTCCCTCCTGACCGAGTCCTTCTTCGGCATCCCCGGCCTGGGCAGCTACACCATCGACGCCATCAACGCCCAGGACTTCGCCGTGGTGCGCTCCATGGTCTTCATCGGCTCGGTGCTCTACATCTTCGGGCTGATCCTGACCGACATCTCCTACACCCTGGTCGATCCCAGGATCCGGTTCAACTGATGCCCTTCCAGATCGTCACCCTCTGGTCCGACGGGCTCATCTGGCTGCTGGTGGTGGCCGGCATCGGCTTCGGCTTCCTGATCGCCCGCAGCGCGCCCCTGCTGGCGGCCTGGCGCCGGGTCGGGAAGAGCCGGGTGGGCATGGCCTCGGCCACGGTGCTGGTGGTCTTCGCCATCATCGGCCTCCTCGATTCCCTCCATTACCGCCTCAAGCTGGACGGCGGCGAGGGCCGGCCGCCGACCTATGCCATCGAGGTGCTGTCGGTGCTGGACGCCGTCGCCACGCCGCTCCGCACCCACAACGAGAAGACCTATTCGGCCCCCTTCGCCACCCGGCTCTACGCCAAGGAGACCGTCGAGCTGCCCGGCGGCGGCCAGACCCGCGAGTATCCCCGCCTGAAATACGGCGGTGCCCACCTGGGGAACGACGAAGATCGCTTGCCGGCGGACGTGGCCGGCAAGGCGGCCCTCGGCCTCGGGCTGGCGGCCGTGCTCTGGGGTGTGGTGGCGGCCCTGGTGACGGCCAGCGTCGCCCGGCGGGAAAAGGTGGGCCGGGGCGAAGCCTGGCGACGCATCTGGCGGGGGGAGACCCCCTTCGCCTGGAGCGCCCTGTTGGTGACTTCCGGCCTCCTGCTGGCGCTGCTCCTTCCCCTCGTGGCCCTGGCCGGCTACTACCATGTCTTCGGCACCGACAAGGTCGGCCAGGATGTCCTCTACCAGGTCATGAAGAGTGTGCGCACCGGCCTCATCATCGGCCTGGTGACCACCCTGGTCATGCTGCCCCTGGCGGTGCTCCTGGGCATCATCGCCGGCTATTTCCGGGGCTGGGCCGACGACGTCATCCAGTACGTCTACACGGTGCTCAACTCCATTCCCGGGGTGCTCCTCATCGCCGCCGCCGTGCTCATGATGCAGGTGGTGATCGACACCAATCCCCAGTGGTTCGCCACCGCCGCCGAGCGGGCCGACCTGCGCCTCCTGGCCCTCTGCTTCATCCTCGGCATCACCAGCTGGACCGGGCTGTGCCGGCTGCTGCGGGGGGAGACCCTGAAGCTGCGGGAGCTGGAGTACATCCAGGCGGCCAAGGCCTTCGGCGTGTCATCGTGGCGCATCATCGTGCGCCACATCCTGCCCAACCTCATGCACATCGTCATCATCTCCCTGGTGATGGACTTCTCCGGCCTGGTGCTGGCCGAGGCGGTGCTGTCCTACGTCGGCATCGGCGTCGATCCCACCATGATCAGCTTTGGCACCATGATCAACAACGCCCGCATGGAACTCGGCCGGGAGCCGGTGGTCTGGTGGTCCCTGGCGGCGGCCTTCGTCGTCATGTTCGTGCTGGTTCTGGCGGCCAACCTGTTCGCCGACGTGGTGCGCGACGCCTTCGACCCGAGAGCCGTATAGCCCTATGAATGCTCCCCTCCTGAAAATCACCGATCTGCGCCTGGGCTTCGCCGCCGGCCGCCAGACCCTGCTGGCGGTGGACGGGGTGTCCTTCGAGGTCGGGGCGGGGGAGACCTTCGCCCTCCTGGGGGAATCGGGCTGCGGCAAGTCGGCCACCGCCCAGGGCATCATGCGCCTCCTCCCCTCGGCCGGGCGCATCGTCGGGGGCGGCGTCGAACTGGACGGCCAGAACGTCCTGGCCCTGCCGGAGGCTGACATGCGCTCGGTGCGGGGCCGGCGCATGGCCATGATCTTCCAGGAGCCGGCCACCAGCCTCAATCCCGTCCTCACGGTCGGGCAGCAGATCGGTGAGGTCCTGGAGCGCCACCGCGACCTCCGGGGTGAACCGGCCCGCCAGCGCATGCTGGAACTGCTGCGCCAGGTGGGCATCTCCGACCCGGAGCGGCGCCTCGGCGAATATCCCTTCCAGCTCTCCGGGGGCATGAAGCAGCGGGTCATGATCGCCGTCGCCCTGGCCGGTGAGCCGGACCTCCTCATCGCCGACGAGCCCACCACGGCCCTGGACGTCACCGTCCAGGCCCAGATCCTCGACCTTCTGGTGAAGCTCCAGCAGGAGCGGGGCATGGGCATGCTCCTGATTACCCACGACCTGGGGGTGGTGGCCCGCATGGCCCACCGGGTGGGGGTCATGTACGCCGGCGAGCTGGTGGAAGTGGCGCCCCGGGAGGCCTTCTTCACCAATCCCCGGCATCCCTACACCCGGGCCCTGTTCGCCGCCCTGCCGGAAGTGTCGCGGCGCGGCGCGATTTTGACTACCATCCCGGGCCAAGTGCCCTCCCTGGCCTGCATGCCCAAGGGCTGCCGCTTCGCCGACCGCTGCCGCTACGTCACCCCCATCAGCCGGGAGCAGTGGCCCAATTGGCGGAGCGTCGGGGAGGGGCACCAGGTGCGCTGCTTTTACGGAGGCCCCATGGACGAGGAGGAGATCGGCGAGCATGCCGCCGAGGTCCTCGCCGCCGCCCCGCCCCAGCCGGCGCCGCCGACCCTGGAGGTGCAGGAGCTGCGGGTCCATTTCCCCATCCGCCGGGGTGTGCTCCAGCGCACCGTCGGCCACGTGAAGGCCGTGGACGGCGTCTCCCTCTCCCTGGCGCCGGGGCGGACCCTGGCCCTGGTGGGGGAGTCGGGCTGCGGCAAGACGACGGTGGGCAAGGCCATCCTCCAGCTCATCAAGCCCACCGCCGGCCACGTCAGGCTCAACGGCGCCGAGCTGGTGGGCATGCCGGCGGGGCGCCTGCAGGATATGCGCCGCGACCTGCAGATGGTCTTCCAGGACCCCTTCGCCTCCCTCAACCCCCGCCTGCGGGTGGGGGAGATCATCGCCGAGGGCATGGCCGCCCTCGGAGTGGTGGCCGGCGGCAAGGAGCGGCAGTCGGCGGTGGCGGCCCTTCTGGAGCAGGTCGGGCTGCCGGCCGAGGCGGCGGGGCGCTACCCCCACGAATTCTCCGGCGGTCAGCGCCAGCGCATCGCCATCGCCCGGGCCCTGGCGGTGCAGCCGGAGGTGCTGGTGTGCGACGAGCCGACATCGGCCCTGGACGTGTCGGTCCAGGCCCAGATCCTGAATCTGCTCAAATCCCTGCAGGAAAGCCTGGGGGTGGCCTATCTCTTCATCACCCACAATTTCGGGGTGGTGGAGTACCTCGCCCACGAGGTGGCAGTCATGTACCTGGGGCGCATCGTCGAGTTCGGCAGCGCCGAGGAAGTCCTGCGTTCGCCCAAGCACCCCTATACCCGGGCGCTGCTCTCCGCCGTCCCCAAGCCGCGGCTGGAGGGGCAGCAGGAGGTCATCAAGCTGGCCGGGGAAACGCCGTCACCGGCCAATCCACCCAGCGGCTGCCATTTCCACCCGCGCTGCCCGAACGTCATGGAAGTGTGCCGCAGCGTCTGGCCGGAAACGACCAGGCACGAAGCCACCCAGACGGTGGCCTGCCATCTCTACACGGAACAGAAGGAAAAGTGATCAGGCGCGGCGGCCGCCGCCGGACCTGACTATTTTCGCCGGGCTACGGACGGGCGCGGCGACGATTGTTTTTTTTTCCGGTGCGCGCTTGGCCGCAACCTTCACCGGAGCGGCCTTGGCGGCTACCTTGGCAGCGGGCTTGGCGACGGCCACCGCGACCTTGCTGACCCGGGTCTTCTCCACCTTCGCCAGCTTGGCGGACTTGACCGGTTCGCCCTTGGCCAGCTTGTGGTCGCCCTTGGCGGCGAGCTGATGCTTCCTGCCGGCGGGAGTGGAGGCGATCTGGGGCAGGCGCGGCTGCTCGGGCACGTCGTCGGTGGCATCGCCCCTGGTGGCCGGCACCAGCAGGGTGGAGCCGGCGGAGATCTTGAGGCGGCCCTGGACGCCGTTGACCCGCTTCAGGTCGGCCAGGGAGATGCCGAAGCGGGGAGCCAGCTTGTCCAGCTTCTCGCCCGGCTTCAGGGTGTAGGTCTGCCAGCGGGAGAGGGGCTCGTCGTGCATCTCCAGGTTGGCCTGGAAGGTCCCCACCTTGTCGGCCGGGATGACCAGCGGGGTGGCAGGCTTGATCTGGGGCCGGTTATGGGACGGGTTGAGGGCGACGAATTCGTTCAGGGGCATGCCGGCCAGCTTGGCGGCAGTGGTGACGTCGATGGGCCGGTTACTCTCGACGGTGGCGAAGTAGGGGCGATTGAGGATTTCCGGCAGCCGCAGCTCGGCCATCAGCCGGGGGTTGCTGAAGATGTTCTTGAGGGCCTGCAGCTTGGGGACGTAGTTGCGCGTCTCGTTGGGCATGTTCAGGCTGGAATAGTCGGTGGGCAGGCCCTTGGCCGCGTTCTTCTCCATGGCCCGCTTCACCGCGCCTTCGCCCCAGTTGTAGGAGGCCAGGGCCAGGTGCCAGTCGCCCTGCATCTCGTAGATGGTCTGCAGGTACTCGAGGGCGGCGGCGGTGGAGGCGACGATGTCCCGGCGCTGGTCCTGCCACCAGTTCTGCTCCAGCTTGTAGGTCTTGCCGGTGGAGGGGATGAACTGCCAGAGGCCGGAGGCCTGGGCCGGCGACTGGGCCATGGGGTTGTAGGCGCTCTCCACCATGGGCAGCAAGGCCAGCTCGGTGGGCATGCCGCGCTTTTCCAGCTCCTCGACGATGTGGTGCATGTAGCGCCGGCTGCGCTCGACGATGCGGCGGAGCAGTTCCGGCCGGTTCTGGTACCACTGCTGGTGGTACAGCACCAGGTCGTTGTTGAGGTTCGGCATGGCGAAGCCGTTGCGCATGCGCTGCCAGAGGTCGTCGGTTTCCGCCGTCAGGTCGATGGCGCCGGGCAGCTGGGGGGCGGCCTGGAGTTCGTGGACGGACAGGGTTTCCTCGGCGCTCGCCTCTACATTGGCCTCCACCGGGGATGCCACATCGTTGGACAGGAAGAGGGCGAGGACGGTGGACGACTCGGCTTCGGCGTGGGCGGACAGGGCCAGCAGGGTGGCGGCTACCGCGGTGGTGAGCCGAAAGCCGGACAGGCGCGAGGGGACGGGGCGATGCGGCATGAATACGGCTCCGGCTGACAAATCCACAACAAGATCAAGATTATACCTCGGATTTGCCGCCCCGGCCGGGGTTCCGCCGGACTGTTACATTTGCCGGGAAACCCTCATGGCAGCTTCGACACCACCCGGGCCAGCACCTCCTCCAGCTTTTCCGGGGGGAGGGGAGCGTCCGGAAAGCGCTGGCGCTGGCGGACGCCCTTGACCTCGTAGTCGATGCCGAACAGATCGACCCCCAGCAGCCGGATGCCGGCCGGCGCCTGCAGGGTGGCCGCCTTGAGGAGTGCCGCCTCGTCCTTGAGGGGGATGGCCGGGATCGCGTCCCACTCGGCGGACTCGATCCAGCCCATCTTGCCGATGCCGCCGATGAAGCGGGCCCGGGCCGGGCGCAGGCGGAAGAACATGAAGTCGAGGGACAAGTATTCCTCGGCGTCGGGGTGGTAGTGCAGGTAGCGGGCCACCATCTCCGGGGCGGGCTCGAAGGTCTCGCAGTCGCCCACCAGGGTGATGCGGGCCGCGGCCTGGATATTGGCTCCCTCCCCCTTGACCACCGACAGGCTGCTGCGCCGGTCGGCCAGCAGGTTCTTGGTGTGCTCCGCCAGGGCGCTGATGAGGAACACCGGGCAATGGCCCTGGTCGAGGACACAGGGCACCACGGTGGCATAGGGATAGCCGGCCAGCTGGTCGGACAGGGTGGCGATGGTGCCGTGGGGAACTTCGTGCAGCAGGGCGAGGGCGGATTCGAGGGATGTCTTCATGGCGAGTTCGCTCCAGATGCATGGGTCCCGGAAAAGGCCGCGGGAGGCCGGCCTGCGCGCCCATTCTAGCCGCTTGTTCCCGGGCTTATCCAGCGCTGCCGATGCTTTCGGGATAATCCCGGGCCGGAGGGCGGGCAGAAACCAAATGCCGCACCGGGGCTCAAACGTCTGGGTGCGTCCGGAAGAGGGAGAGATGCGGTTGGACAGGAAGCATGACCCGGCCGCCGGCGGCATGACGACGGCGGAGCCTGCCTCGAGCCTTGAAGACGTCCAGGCGCTGCGGGCCAGGGTCGCCCAACTGGAGCGGGAACTGGCGGGCCGCAAGGAGCTGGAGACGGCGGTCCAGGAAAGCGGCCAGCGCTTCGCCGCCCTGGTGGACTCGGCCATGGACGCCATCATCGGCGTCGATTCCCAGCAGCGCATCCTGCTCTTCAACCGGGCGGCGGAAGCCATGTTCCGGTGTCCGGTGGCGGAAGCCCTGGGTTCCGACCTCGGCCGCTTCATCCCGATGCGCTTCCGGGGTGACCACGCCGAGCATGTGCGGCGCTTCGGGGAGACCGGCACCACCAGCCGGGCCATGGGGCGCCTGGGAGCGCTGAGCGGCGTGCGCAGCGACGGGGTGGAGTTTCCCATCGAGGCTTCCATTTCCCAGATGGAGGTGTCGGGGGAGAAATTCTTCACCGTCATCCTGCGGGACATCAGCGAGAGGAAGCGCCTGGAGGAGAAGCTGCAGCGCATGAACGAGGAACTGGAGAAGCGGGTGGAGGAAAGGACTGCCGAGCTGATGCACGCCAACGAGGCCCTCCTGCGCAGCAACCTGGAGCTGCAGCAATTCGCCTATATCGCCGCCCACGACCTGCAGACGCCCCTGCGCTCCATCAGCGGCTTCGCCCAGCTGCTGCACAAGGAATATGCCGGCCATCTCGACGGCAATGCCGACGACCTCATCCGGCGGGTGGTGGACAACGCCCTGCGCATGCGCACCCTCATCCAGGACCTGCTGGTCTATTCCCGTATCGATTCCCTCGGGCGCCCCCTGCGTCCCGTTTCCCTCGATCACCTCTTCGGCGAGGTGGTGGCTGCGCTGGAACCGCGGATCAGCGAACTGCGCGCCGAGGTCACCCGGGACGAGCTGCCGGTGGTCCTCGGGGACCGCAGCCAGCTGGCCCAGGTGCTCCACAACCTGGTGGACAACGGCCTCAAATACCATGGCAGCGATCCGCCCCGGGTCCATGTCGGCGCCGAGCCCCAGGGGGAGGAGTGGGTGGTGTCGGTGCGGGACAACGGCATCGGCATCGCGCCCCGGCATCACCGGCGCATCTTCGACATCTTCCGGCGCCTCCACACCCAGCAGGCCTACCCCGGCACCGGCATCGGGCTCGCCCTCTGCCGCAAGGTGGTGGAGCGCCACGGCGGGCGCATCTGGGTAGAATCGGAACCCGGCAAGGGCAGCGTCTTCCGCTTCACGCTGCCCATCAACAAGACGGAGGTATCGCGATGAACATGCCCATCGCCGGCATCCGTCCGGTGGAGATCCTGCTGGTCGAGGACAACCAGGACGATGTTCTCCTCGCCCGCCGGGGCTTCCAGCGCGCCCAGTGGCCGGTCAATCTGCACCATGTGGAGAACGGCGAGGAATGCATGGCCTTCCTGCGCCGCAGGGGGCCCTATGCCAATGCGCCGGCTCCGGACCTGATCCTGCTGGATCTCAACATGCCGGTCATGGACGGCCGGGAGGTGATGGCGGAACTGGCGGCGGACGAGGAGCTGCGGCAGATGCCGGTGGTGGTGCTCACCACCTCGGCCGACGAGCGGGATGTCCTGGACATGTATCGGGCCCGCTGCAGCTCCTACGTCGTCAAGCCGGTGGATTTCGACGAGTTCCTGGCGGCCATCCACAGCATCGGCCAGTACTGGTTCAAGATCGCGGTCCTGCCGAGCAGGGCTTAGCGGGTGGAAGGCGGCCCGGAATGGGGTGCGGCCGCCGGGGTTGGGAGGCGTGGCTGAGGGAGCGGACATGGGGAAAGCACTGAAACTGCTCATCATCGAGGACCGGGTGGCCGATTTCATGCTGCTCGAGCGCCACCTGCAGCGCCAGGGGCTGGAGGCCGCCTGCGTCCTGGTCTCCGACCGCAAGGAGCTGGAGGCGGCCCTGGAAGCCGGCGGCTGGGATGCCGTCCTCTCCGATTACCACGTCGACGGCCTGGACTTCAGGCTCGGTTTCGACCTGGTCCGCACCCGCTACCCGGAGCTGCCGGTCATCCTCGTCTCCGGCAGCCTGCGGGAGGACGAGGCCGTCGAATGGCTCAAGCAGGGGGTGGCCGACTTCGTCCTCAAGGACCGGCTGGCACGGCTGGTGCCCGCCATCGAACGGGCCCTGCGCGAGGCCGAGGAGCGCAGCAGCCGGCAGGCCACCGAGGAAGCCCTGCGGCGCAGCCGGGAAATGCTGCGCCTCATCACCGACGCGGCGCCGGCCTTGATCTCCTACGTGGATTCCGACTACTGCTACCGGCTGGTGAACCGCTGCTACGAGCGCTGGTTCGGGTTGCGTCCCGAGGAACTCGTCGGCCGGTCGGCACGGGAGGTGCTGGGCGAGGCCGCCTGGGAAGTCGTCCATTCCTACGTGGACCGCGCCTTGGCCGGCGAGGAGGTGAGTTACGAGCAGGAGTTGCCCTACCAGGGCGCCGGGCCGCGCTGGGTCCAGGTGTACTACACGCCCGACCGGGGTGCCGACGGCCGGGTCAGGGGTTTCGTGGTCCTGGTCCAGGACGTGGAGGCGCGCAAGCAGGTGGAACTGGCCCTGGAGGCCCACAAGGTCCACCTGGAGGACGAGGTGGCCGCCCGCACCGCCCAGCTGGCCGCCACCAACCGGGAGTTGCAGGCTTTCGCCTACGCCGTCTCCCACGATCTCAAGGCGCCCCTGCGCAGCATCAACGCCTTCAGCGGCCTCCTGGAGAGCCGCTGCCGCGACCGCCTGGAAGGCGATTGCCTGCAATTCCTCGGCTTCATCCAGCAAGGGGTCGGGCGCATGAACTCCCTGATCGACGACCTCCTGGACTACGCCCGCATGGAGCAGCGGACCCTGCAGGCCACCGTTCTGGAACTGCCCGCCGTGGTCCTCGCCACCCTGGACGAGAAGGAGGAGGAAATCCGCCGGCTCGGCGCCCAGGTCCGGGCCGACCTCCCGCCCCTGAAGGTGAAGGCCGACCCGGAGGGCCTGGCCCAGGTGCTGCGCAACCTGGTGGACAACGCCCTCAAGTTTTCCGCCCAGGCCACGCCGCCGGTCATCGAGATCGGCGCCAGGGTGGCCGAGGGCGGCTACTGCCAGCTATGGATCCGGGACAACGGCATCGGCTTCGACATGGCCCAGTACGAGCGCATTTTCGAAATATTCCAGCGCCTGCACAGCATCGAGGAATTCCCCGGTACCGGCATTGGCCTGGCCCTCATCAAGAAGGCGATGGAGCGCATGGGCGGACGGGTGTGGGCGGAGAGCACCCCGGGCCGGGGGGCGACCTTTTATCTGGAATTGCCGGACTGAAAGTGAAAAACCGCTGAAATCTTTCGATTTCAGCGGTTTTGTAGTTGGCGGAGTGGACGGGACTCGAACCCGCGACCCCCGGCGTGACAGGCCGGTATTCTAACCAACTGAACTACCACTCCGCGCTTTAGCTTGGTCGAAAGCTGCTATGCAACCTTCGCTAATTCTTTCCGTTTCAGGCGGCTTTTTTTGCCTCGCGCGCTGAACGAGGTCGCCATTATATGGATTTTTCCCGGCGTTGCAACAGAAAAAGCATTAAAGGTGAATTTTTCTAGATTCGCCTGTGCTCGACCATGATGCAGCGGTCCATCACCACCAACAGTCCGGCATCCTCGGCCACCTGGCGGGCTTCCTCGTTGGCTATGCCGAGCTGCAGCCACAGGGCCCTGGCGCCCATGGCCACGGCATCCTGGGCAGGCCGCAGGCAGTCGGCCGGCCGGCGGAAGACATTGACCAGGTCCACCTTCTCCGGCACCGAGCGCAGGTCCGGGTAGCACTTCTCGCCCAGCACCTCGGTCAGCTTGGGATTGACCGGGATGATGCGGTAGCCGTGCTTCTGCATGTATTCCGAGACGTAGTGGGAGGCCCGGCTGGGGTCGTCGGAAATGCCGACCACGGCGATGGTTCGGCACTCTTCCAGGATGCGGCGGATGGGGGGATTGTCGTTCATGGCGTCGGCGGGTTCAGGTTGAGGGATGGAGGCGGGCGAGGGCGTCCACCAGGGGGTAGCCCAGGGCCTCGGCCACCGGCGGGCAGGTGACCGCGCCGGCCTGGACATTGAGGCCGTGGCGCAGGTGGGGGTCGTCCAGAAGGGCCTGGCGCCAGCCCTTGTCGGCCAGGGCCAGGATGAAGGGCAGGGTGGCGTTGTTGAGAGCGAAGGCGGAGGTGCGGGCCACGGCGCCCGGCATGTTGGTGACGCAGTAATGGACGATGCCCTGCTCCACGTAGGTGGGGTCGGCATGGGTGGTGGGCCGGCTGGTCTCGAAGCAGCCGCCCTGGTCGATGGAGACATCCACCAGCACCGAGCCGGGGCGCATGCGGCCGAGCATGTCCCGGGTCACCAGCCTGGGGGCGGCGGCACCGGGGATGAGGACGGCGCCGATGACCAGGTCGGCGCCGGTGACGTAGGTTTCCACCGTTTCCACCGTCGAGTAGAGGGTGCGGATGCGGCTGCCGAAGAGGGCGCTCAAGTGGCGCAGGCGATCCACCGAGCGGTCGAGGACAGTCACCTCCGCCCCCAGGCCGACGGCCATCAGGGCGGCGTTGTAGCCCACCACGCCGCCCCCCAGGATCGCCACCCGGGCCGGGGAGACGCCGGGGACGCCGCCCAGCAGCAGGCCGGCTCCGCCCCTGGATATTTCCAGGCAGGCGGCCCCGGCCTGGATGGACATGCGGCCGGCCACCTCGCTCATGGGCGCCAGCAGGGGTAGGGTGCCGCCGGGGCCGGTGACGGTCTCGTAGGCGATGGCGGTGGCGCCGGATTCGACGAGGAGCTGGGTCTGCCGCGGGTCGGGGGCCAGGTGCAGGTAGGTGAACAGCACCTGGTCGGGCCGGAGCAGGCGGCATTCGGCGGGCTGGGGCTCCTTGACCTTGACGATCAGCTCGGCCTGGGCGAAGACCTCCTCGGCGCTGGCCGCCAGTTGGGCGCCGGCCGCCAAGTATTGCTCGTCGGTGAGGCCGATGGCGGTGCCGGCGTCCTTCTGCACGATCACCCGGTGCCCATGGGCCACCAGTTCACGGACGCTGCCCGGGGTCATGCCGACCCGGTATTCGTGGACCTTGATTTCCTTGGGGATACCAATCCGCATGAGCTGCCTCCTTGACTGTGACTTCCGGAATTCCGGAAGGTGCTTCGAACCGGTCAGCTTTCCCGGGCCAGCGCCGCCATGACCTTCTGCCAGTCGGCCGCCGCCTGGGGGCCGGCGGCTTCGAACACCGCCGCCAGGTGCTCCATCTGGGGACCGGTCAACTCGGACTCCAGTTTCTCGCCGGCTGCCGTCAGACGCAACAGTTTCACTCGCCGGTCATGGGCGGCGACGGTGGCGGAAACCAGTTCCATCTCCACCAGCTGGCGCAGGGGGGCGTTGAGGGCCTGTTTGCTGACCTTGAGGACGCCGAGGAGGGCGTTTACCGCCACGTCCGGGTTGCGGCCGACGAAATAGAGGATGCGGTGGTGCACCCGCCCCAGGCCCCGCTCCTCCAGGACCCGGTCGGCCCGGGAGGTGAAGGCCCGGTAGGCGAAGTAGAAGAGCTCGACGGCTTGCCGGAGCTCGGTCTGTTGGTTTAGGTCAAACATGTTGACACTTTAGTGCGGCCATCGCTAGGATGTCCATAGGTCAACAGCATTGACGTTATAGGAGGGTCTCATGGCGGCGTTCCCCCAATTCTCTGCCCGGGTCGGCGATCTGCACCCGTCTCCCATCCGGGAGATCCTGGCGGTGGCCAGTCGGCCGGGGATGATCTCCTTCGCCGGCGGCCTGCCTTCCCAGGAGACCTTTCCCGCCTTCGACCCCGGAACACCCCCGGAGACCCTGCAGTACGGCCCCACCGAAGGGGAGCCGGCGCTGCGGGAGCGCATTGCGGCCGACCTGCGGGACCTGGGGCTGGACTGCGACGCCGGTCGGGTCCTCGTCCTTTCCGGTTCCCAGCAGGGCATCGACCTGGTGGCCAAGCTCTTCATCGATCCGGGCACCCCGGTGGCGGTGGAGTCCCCCTCCTACCTGGCGGCCCTGCAGGTCTTCAGGTTCTTCGGCGCCCGCTTCGTCCCCTTCTCGCCGGACGGTCTGGAAGCGATGACCCTGGCCCGGGAGAAGCCCGCCTTCGCCTACGTCATCCCGACCTTCCAGAATCCCACCGGCCACTGCTATCCGGCGGCCCAGCGGGAAGCCTTCGCCCGGGCCTGCGACGACGCCGGGGTGACGGTCTTCGAGGACGATCCCTACCGGGACCTGGCCTTCGATCCCTGCGAGCGGACACCGGTCTGCGCCCGCCTGAAGAAGGCCAACTGGGTCTACCAGGGCTCCTTTTCCAAGAGCCTGGCGCCGGGCCTGCGGCTGGGCTTTCTGGCCGCCTCGCCGGAACTGTTCCCTTTCCTGGTCCGGCTCAAGCAGGCGGCCGACCTCCACAGCAACCGCCTGAGCCAGTGGCTGGTGCGGCGGCAGTTGGAGCACCCCGGCCGGGAAGAGCGCCTGGCCGGCCTGGTGGACACTTACCGCCGCAAGCGGGACGGCTTCGCCGCCAGCCTGGAGCGGCATTTCGGCCACCTCGCCACCTGGGAAGTCCCCCAGGGCGGGCTCTTCTTCTGGCTGCGGCTCAACCGTCCCCGGGATACCCGCCAGCTTCTGGCGCCGGCCCTGGAGCGGGGTGTCGCCTTCATGCCCGGGGAACCGTTCTACCCCGAGGCGAACCAATGTAATGGAAGCCTGCGGCTCAATTTCAGCCACGCCTCCGAGGCGGAGGCGGAACGGGGATTGGAGCTGCTGGCGACCCTCTTCGAGGACTGACCCGAAGCCATGCAACTACCCATTGCACGCCGTCCCGATTAGGGGTAAAAAGGAATTGCAGATTCGTATTGCTGACCACCATGGGGGAGCGAATATCGAGCATGCAAGGTGTGTTTGAGTAACAAGAAGTACCCTGAGCCGGTTTGACCGGAAACCGGTGCACAATGCACCGCAAAACGCCGCGCAATGCGGCGTTTTCCATTGGTGCAGGGACTCAGGCGGTCTTTCCGCCCGTCGCCGGCAGGGTGAAATGGAAGGTGCAGCCTTCCCCCGCCCGGGACTCCACCCAGATGCGGCCGCCGTGCCGCTCCACGATGCGCCGGCAGACGGTGAGGCCGAGGCCCGAACCCGGATAGGTCTGGTAGCTGTGCAGGCGCCGGAAAATGTCGAAAACCTGTTCGTGATACTTGGGATCGATGCCGATGCCGTTGTCACGGACCGCGAACACCCATTCCCCTTCCCGTTCCTCCGCCCAGACCTGGACCCGGGGCGGCTGGCCCGCCTGCCTGAACTTGATGGCGTTGTTGGCCAGGTGCAACAGCAATTGGCCCACCTGGCTGCGGTCTGCCCGCAGGGTGGGGAGGTCGCCGCAGGACACTTCGGCGCCCGCTTCGGCAATGGCCTTGGAGAGGGCGAAGAGGACCTCGTCGAACACCTTGCGCAGGTTCACCGCCTCGGCCGGATGGCCATCGGCATCCAGCCGGCAGTAGGCCAGGAGATCCTGGATCAGGGTCTGCATGCGCCGGGTGTTGTCGAGGACCAGGGTCATGTACTTCTGGGCATCCGCGCTCAGCCGGCCGGCACCTTCCTCCTGGAGGAGCTGGGTGCAGCCGGCGATGGCGTAGAGGGGCGACTGCAGGTCGTGGGCGGCCATCTGGGCGAAGTGCTGCAGGTAGCGGTTGCCGCGCTGCAGGGCATCGTCGGCGGTCTGCAGCCGGGCGGCCATCTCGTCCACCTGGCGGCGGCCGGCGGCGAGTTCGCCTTCCAGCCGGACGATCTGTTCACCCAGGGTGGCGTTCAGCGCCTCCAGTTCCCTCTCCTGGCGCCGGCGGCGGACGAAGGCGCCGACATCCTCCACTACCTGGACGATGGCAACCGAGCCGGCGCCAGCCTGGGCCTCCTCGGAGGCCAGGACATCGAGGACATCCCTGCCCAGGAGGTCTTCACGCCGGGCGCCGGTGGCCTGGAGATAGGCGTCGCTGACGGCGACGACGGTGGAATCCCGGTCCACCACCAGGCAGGGACCGGGCGCCGAGGCGAGCAGGGTGGTAATGTCTGGCCGGGCCACGGCGGTCAGCGTCCCTTGGCCGGCTCGACGCTTTCGACGAACATCACTGCCGGGAAAGTGCGCTGCAGCAGCTTGCTGTAGAAGTCGCGCATCACCACGCCGTCCGGGAAGCGCACGGTGTCGCCGTCCTTGAGCTCGGTGCGGGGAGCCGCCAGCCACAGGGTGTTGCCCTTCTCGCTCACTTCGACGTAGGTATACTCGTTGCTGTCGATATGGCTCAGCACCTTGCCGGTGCGGGTCAGCTCCACCGGCTCCTTCTGCATCATCTGCATGGCTTGCGCCGGGGAAGGATGGCCCGAGGGCGGGGCGGCAACTGCGGCCGTGGCGGCGAGTCCAAGAGCAACGGCGGCGAGGCGAAGGTGGAATTTCATGGGGTGCTCCAGCAAAAGCCGAAGGGTAACCGGAAAGCGGCCCGCGGTTGATACGGTCCATAGAGAAAACTGAAAGAAGAAACATGCTGAAAACGCTATTGGCCCTGGCCGGCCTGGCCCTGGGAATGACGGCGCGGGCCGAGGAGATCGGCTGCATGACCACCGCCTGGAAGCTCCTCGGGGCCAACCACCGGGTCTGCGTCGAGGCCTTCGACGACCCCAAGGTCCCCGGCGTCGCCTGCCACATCAGCCAGGCGAAAAAGGGCGGCATTTCGGGCAGCCTGGGCCTGGCCGAGGACCCGTCCCAGTTCTCCATCGCCTGCCGCCAGGTCGGGCCCATCACCCTGCCGGCCAAGCTGCCCAAGGACGAGGTGGTGTTCTCCGAGGACACCTCGGTCCTCTTCAAGGAGACCCGGGTGGTCCGCTTCTGGGACGAAAAGCGCCGTACCCTCGTCTACATGGCCATCAGCCGCAAATTGATCGAGGGCGCCCCGGCCAACAGCATCTCTACCGTGCCGGTCATGCCCTGGGGCGGACGCTGACCCGCCTGCCGGTCCCCGGGCGAATATGCTATCTTTCGCCCCTTACTGTATAAATATACACTGGCTCAGCGCCTGACTATGTCCGACTATTCAGCCTCTTCCATCCGGGTCCTGAAGGATCTGGAGCCCGTCAAGGAACGTCCGGGGATGTACACCCGGACTACCTGCCCGACCCATATCGTCCAGGAAGTCATCGACAACGCCGCCGACGAGGCCCTGGCCGGGTTCGCCAAGAAAATCAATGTCGCCATCCGGGCCGACGGCCTCATCGAGGTTTCCGACAACGGCCGCGGCATCCCGGTGGAGGTCCATCCGGAAGAGGGACGGCCGGCGGTGGAACTGGTCTTCTCCAAGCTCCATGCCGGCGGCAAGTTCAACAAGAAGGAATCCGGCAATGCCTACCGCTTCTCCGGCGGCCTCCACGGCGTCGGCGTCTCGGTGACCAACGCCCTGTCTTCCCGCCTGGAGGTGGAGGTGAAGCGGGGCGGCGGCGTCCATCGCATGGTCTTCGCCGAGGGTTTCGTGGTCGAGCCTCTGGAGCGTGTCGGCGACGTCGGCCAGCGCAACACCGGCACCACGGTGCGCATCCTGCCCAATCCCAAGTATTTCGATTCTCCCAAGGTCAATCTCGGCCAGCTGGAGCACCTGCTGCGCTCCAAGGCCGTGCTCATGCCCAACCTCACCGTCACCCTCGATGTCGAGGGCCAGGACCGGAAGGAGTGGTGCTACCAGAACGGCATGGCCGACTATCTCGCCGAGATGATGCCCGGCCAGCCGGTGGTGCCCGTCTTCGTCGGCGAGAAGACCATCGAGGAGCCCAACGGCTTCGCGGTGGGGGAGGGCGCCGCCTGGGCTCTGGCCTGGTTCGAGGAGGGGGGCGGCAAGCCCGAGTCCTACGTGAACCTCATCCCCACCCTGGACGGCGGCACCCACGAGGCGGGCCTCAAGGCCGGCGTGTTCGAAGCCGTGAAGTCCTTCGCCGACCACCACGCCATCCTGCCGGCCAAGGTCAAGCTCGCCCAGGAGGACGTGACTGGCCGCATGACCTTCCTGCTCTCCGCCAAGGTCCTGGACCCCCAGTTCCAGGGCCAGACCAAGGAGAAGCTCACCAGCCGGGACGCCTACAAGCTGGTCTCCCAGATGGTGCGGGATCCCTTCGAGCTGTGGCTCAACAGCCACGCCGAATACGGGAAGAAGATTGCTGAGCTGGCGGTGAAGGCAGCGCAGAACCGGATGAAATCCGCCCAGAAGGTGGAGAAGAAGAAGTCCTCGGGAATCGCCACCTTGCCGGGCAAGCTCACCGACTGCGAATCCGAGGACCTCTCCCGCAACGAGCTCTTCCTGGTGGAGGGCGACTCCGCCGGCGGCTCCGCCAAGCAGGGCCGGGACAAGGAGACCCAGGCGGTGCTGCCTTTGCGGGGCAAGGTGCTGAACACCTGGGAAGTGGACCGGGACCAGCTCTTCAAGAACAACGAAGTGCACGACATCTCCGTCGCCATCGGCGTCGATCCCCACGGCCTCGAAGCAATGGATTCGGTGGATGTCTCCGGCCTGCGCTACGGCCGCATCATCGTCATGTCCGATGCCGACGTGGACGGTAGCCACATCCAGGTCCTGCTGTTCACCCTGTTCCTGCGCCATTTCCCGGCCCTGGTGGAGCGGGGCCACATCCATGTCGCCCAGCCGCCCCTTTTCCGGGTGGACGTGGAAGCCCGCGGCCACACCCGCAAGATCTACTGCCTGGACGAGGACGAGAAGACCCAGACTCTCGGCAAGCTCAAGGACGAGAAGGTGCCGGACAACAAGATCACCGTCTCCCGCTTCAAGGGCCTGGGGGAAATGAATCCGGACCAGCTGTGGGAGACCACCCTCTGCCCCGACACCCGCCGTCTGGTGCCCTTTACCGCCTCCCGGGAGATCATCAAGGAGATGGCCGAGACCTTCAACCTGCTGATGGGTAAGGGGGAGGCGGCAGCTCGCCGGGCTTGGATGGAGAGGGATGGGGGGCTGGTGGAAGCAGATGTTTGAGTTTTTTCGGCCGCTGCTTTCCGCCGTTGACCGGCGTGTAACTTTCTTTTGGCAAGACAAAAGAAAGTTACACGCGCGTCAGGCGCGGAAAACAGCGCCTCCGATTCCAAAGTCGCATCAACACACACCTTATGTCTGACCAACTGAACCTCTTCGGCGGCGAGCCCGCCGACCCGGCGGAAGACCATCCCCAGACGCCCCCGGCGCCGCCTTTGCCGCCGGAAGCCACCGCCCCGGCCCCGGATATCCCGCCGCCGAGCGAATACGCCGCCCGCCGCTACCTCGAATACGCCATGAGCGTGGTCACTGGCCGCGCCCTGCCGTCGGCTGCCGATGGCCAGAAGCCGGTGCAGCGCCGCATCCTCTACGCCATGCACCGCATGGGCCTCTACAAGAGCCCGCGCCACGTCAAGTCGGCCCGGGTGGTGGGCGACGTCATCGGCAAGTATCACCCCCATGGCGACTCCTCTGTCTATGACGCCATGGTGCGCATGGCCCAGGAATGGAGCCTGCGCTACCCGGTGGTGGACGGCCAGGGCAACTTCGGCTCCCGGGACGGCGACAACGCCGCCGCCATGCGCTACACGGAAGCCCGCCTCACCCCCATCGCCGAGCTGCTACTGTCGGAGATCGATGAAGGCACGGTGGATTGGAAGCCCAATTACGACGGCGCCAACGACGAGCCGGCCCTGCTGCCGGCCCGGCTGCCCTTCTGCCTGCTGAACGGCGCCTCCGGTATTGCCGTCGGCATGGCTACCGAAGTGCCGGCCCACAACCTGAAGGAAGTGGCCGCCGCCGCCTCCAAGCTGGTCAAGAAGCCCGACACCCCGGAAGACAAGATCCTGGCCATGATCCCCGGCCCGGACTATCCGGGCGGCGCCCAGATCATCTCCTCGCCCGAGGAGATCGCCGCCACCTACCGCAGTGGCCGGGGCAGCCTGCGGGTGCGGGCGCGCTGGAAAATCGAGCCCCTGGCCCGGGGCCAGTGGCGCCTGGTGATCACCGAGCTGCCGCCGGGGGTGTCCACCGCCACTGTGATGTCCGAGATCGAGGCCTGCTCCAACCCGGTGGCCAAGGAAAAGGCCGGCAAGAAGATCTTCACCCCCGAACAGCTCAACCTCAAGGCGGCCTTCCTGTCGGCCATCTCGGCCGGCGGGGTGCGGGACGAGTCCGGCAAGGAGCACGACGTGCGCCTGGTCATCGAGCCCGCCTCCTCCCGCCAGGACCAGGATGCCCTGGTCCGCCTGCTTCTGGCCCACACCAGCCTGGAGAACAACGCCCCGGTTAACCTGACGGTCCTGGGCGTCTCCGGCGCCCCCCGCCAGGCTTCCCTCTACAGCATGCTGCAGGAGTGGTGCCGCTTCCGTCTGGCCACCGTCGAGCGCCGCACCCGCCATCGCCTGACCGCCGCCGAGAAGCGCATCCACATCCTGGAAGGCCGCCTGGCGGTACTCCTCGACATTGACCGGGTCATCAAGGTCATCCGGGAGTCCGACGATCCCAAGGCCGACCTCATGAAGGCCTTCAAGCTCTCGGAAATCCAGGCCGAAGACATCCTTGAAATCCGCCTGCGCCAGCTCGCCCGCCTGGAAGGCATCAAAATCGGCGAGGAGCTGGCCAAGCTGCGGGAGGAGGCCGAGGGCCTGCGCAACCTGCTGTCCTCCGAGGACGCCCTGCGGCTGGCGGTGGCCAAGGAAATCGACGCCGATGCCAAGAAGTACGGCGATCCCCGCCGCACCCTCATCGAGGAGGCGGAAAGGGTCACCGTCTCGGACGCCAAGACCGTCTCGGTGGTGGACGAACCCACCACCCTCATCGTCTCGAAGCATGGTTGGCTGCGCTCCCGCCAGGGCCACGGGGTCGATCCGGCCCAGCTTTCCTTCCGCTCCGGCGACAGCCTGCTGGCCTGCTTGCCGTGCCGCACCGTCGATACTCTGGTGCTTCTCGATACCCAGGGCCGGGCCTACTCCATCGCCGCCGCCGACATTCCCGGCGGCAAGGGGGACGGGGTGCCGGCGGCTTCCCTGGTGGAATTCCAGAATGGCGGCAAGCCCTGCCTGGCCCAGGCCGTGGCGGCCGGCAGCCGCTTCCTGGTGGCCAGCGCCGGCGGCTATGGTTTCCGCTGCAAGGGCGAGGACCTGCTGTCCCGGGGCAAGGCCGGCAAGGCCTTCCTGAGCGTGGCGGAGGACGACCGGCCGGTGGTGTTCATGCCGGCGCCGGAAGGGGAGATCGCCTGCTTCACCGAGGACGGCCGCGCCCTGGTGTTCGGCATGGAGGAAATGAAGGACCTGCCCAAGGGCAAGGGGGTGAAATTCATCGACGCCGCCCCCGGTAAGATGGCCCTGGAGGAGGTCATTCCCGTGGCGGACGGGGCGGCCGGCAAGCTCAAGGGCGAGCGCCTGGCAGCATGCCGAGGCGCCCGGGGCGGCAAGGGCAGGAAACTGCGGGGCGGGATCAAGGCCTGAAAGAAGGCCTGAGGAGGCTCGGCCGGGTTAAGGCTTGTTCCGCTGCTTGACGAAGCGGACGATGCGATCCAGGTGGCGGCGGGTCTCCTGCTCGGCCCGCTCCGCCTTCTTGATCAGGGACTTCTGCACCAGCCCGTGGAAGGCTACCAGGTCCTGATCGGGATAATCCTCCAATACGCCACTATACTGAAAGTACTCGGCGATCCAGAACGGGTCCAGGTCGGTTTTCCCGCTTTCCTGCAAGTAGTCCATTGCAGCCATTTCTACATATTCAGACAGTTTCGGCATTCTTTCACTCGACGATTTCTGCACATCAGACCCGGACTTAGGGACTTGATTCCCGAGTAGGTTCCTTTGCTTATTGCCCGGAGCATCCGCACACCATTTTGGAGTGAGCGGGCAACTAGTGGCCGGCGGTGTACTCCAAGCTGCGAATACCGCTCGGCCGGGAACCCGGCTGTATCCGATGCTCTGTCAGATGCAGGAGGCAGCATGTCGTCGCAAATGGATTTTGATTTCGACCTGATGGCCAGGCTCGCCCAGGAAAATCCCGCCGAATTCGCCCGGAAGCGCGAAGAGCTGATCCGGGACTTCATCGAGAATTCCAGCAATCCCGAAAAGGGACGCCGCATCCAGTTCGAGATAGATATGGAACGGGTCCGCACCCCGCCGGGGGAAAAGACCTACCTCGCCATGGCCAAGCGCCTGGGGCTTCTGCTGGGACAGATGTCCGACCTGTTCTCCGATATCCAGGCTATCGCCCGCCAGCAGAACATCAAGCGGGCGCCGGCCAAGACGGAGTAGCCAGGGGCGGGCCGGCGGGATGAGGCCGGCCGGAGTCGCAGATGCAGCCTGCCGGTAGGTTTGACGCCCTGGTGGTCGGCGGCGGCCCGGGAGGGCTGACCGGCGCCCTTTACCTTGCCCGCTTCCGCCGCCGGGTGCTGGTGGTGGACGACGGCTGCAGCCGGGCCGCCCGCATACCCCGCTCCCATAACATGCCCGGCTACCCCGAAGGCGTCATCGGCGCCGACCTGGTGGCCGCCATCCGCCGTCAGGCCGAGCGCTACGGGGTCGAGTTCGCTGCCGGACGGGTGGGGGCCCTCGAACACGGCCCGGAGGGCTTCGCCGCCCGCTGGGGTGAGGGCGGCGCCGGCGCCCAGGCCCGGGTGGTGCTCCTCGCCACCGGCGCCAGCGACATCGAGCCCCCCGTGCCCTATCTGAGCGAAGCGGTGCGTTCCGGCACCCTGCGCTACTGCCCGGTGTGTGACGGCTACGAGGTCATCGACCGGGCCGTAGGCGTTATCGCCGACGGCCCCTCCGGGGTGCGGGAAGCCCTCTACCTGCGCAGCTTCACCCCGCGGCTCACCGTATTCGCGGTCTCCCCCGAAGTGTGCTTCGGCGATGACCAGCGCCGGCAACTGGCGGAGGCCGGCATCATCCTTGCCCCGGAGCCGGTGACCAGCATCCGGCTCTGGAAAGGCGCCGTCACCGTCTGCCACGGTGACCGGGAGACCTCCTGCGACTCGATCTACAGCGCCCTCGGCATGCACATCCATTCCGAACTGGCCCTGGACGCGGAGCGGGACGACGATGGCTACCTGCTCACCGACCGCCACCAGAAGACCAGCATCGACGGTCTCTATGCCGTCGGCGACGTGGCCCTCGGGCTCAACCAGATCAGCGTCGCCATCGGCGGGGCCGCCGTCGCCGCCGCCGCCATGCATCTGGCTCTCGGCTGCGCCTGGAAGTGAGCGCCCGCCGGGCCCCGACGCCTACCGCTTCCGGGAAGGGAAAACCGTTTTCGAGAAAAAGAGCACCTCGCCGGCGTCCATCCCGGCCCGGGTGGCGCGCTCCCATCGGCGGAAAATATCCTGCCGACATCGCCCTCTATGCCGGCTTCACATGCCGTCGGGCTCGGCCGATGGCCGGCTGGCAATGCTTTACGGATAATTCAATGGAGGACGAATAGCCCATTTCGCGGTACACTGGAATGCAAATTGCTGGACAGGACAGGCTTTCCGGGTGATCGGCATTCACCCGGCATCCCCAGACAATAAGACCAGACAGAAGCGGAGTGCGGCTATGAAGACCAACTTTCTCGCCGGTCTTGCGGCGACGGTTCTTTCGGACAGCTCCAGAGGCGAGTCCAGGCCCGGCGGACAACGCCGCCCGGCTTGCCCTCACCCGACCCGGGCGGTGCGCTGATGTTCCGCCGCTATCGCGAACCCCAGGAGCTGAGGCTCCGGGCCCTCCTGGTCACTACCGTCATAGCGGCCGGCGCCGGCCTCGCGGTACTGCTCTTCTTCGATGAATTCCACGGCATCCTGCTGCCCGCCCTCGCCGTCCAGGAGAAGTGGGGAGCGGCCGTCGGCATGGTGGTCACGGTCATCGTGGCTTCCAAGGCCCAGCGGGTGGTGTCCCTCCTTTTCTACCGGGACGCCCTCTACGGCGTCAGCCAGCATGACGACAAGGCCAGCCGCCGGGCCTCCTCGGCCCAGGAGGCGGGGGAACAGGTGGCCGGGGAGCTGAGGCAGGTGGCGGGCTACAACGAAGTGGTCCGCAACCAGCTCGGGGTCGTCGTGCAGGAAACGGAAAAGGCCGCCTTCGACATCGCCGAGCGCCTCCAGGCCATCGACCAGCTGGTGTCCGGCATCAACAGCTACGCCGACGCCAGCGCCAGCGAATCCAACGAGATGCTGGGGGCGGCGGAGCAGCGCATCGCCCAGAACCGCCAGCTCATCGCCACCCTGGAAAGCTATATCCAGCAACGCATGGCCGACAGCGAAACGGACCGGCAGCGGGTCCAGCAGGTGGTGGACAAGACCCAGACCCTGCAGTCCCTGGTTGACCTGATCCGCCAGATTTCCACCAAGACCAACCTGCTGGCCCTCAATGCCTCCATCGAGGCGGCCCGGGCGGGGGAATCCGGGCGGGGTTTCGCCGTGGTGGCCGACCAGGTGCGCAAACTCTCCGATTCCACCCAGGAGGCGGTCACCCAGATTGCCGAAGGCATCCGGGTGGTGACCCAGAATATCGAGGCCCAGTTCGCCGACAAGCTGTCCTCCTCCAGCATCGACGCCGAGAGGACTGCGCTGCAGGGCTTCTCGGCCCAGCTCGAGGATCTGGGGCGCAACTACAAGGAGGTCACCGACCATGAAACCCAGGTCCTCAACAACCTGCGGAACGACAGCCAGAAGCTGGCGGAGGCCTTCATGGATGCCCTCGCCAGCATCCAGTTCCAGGACGTGACCCGGCAGCAGATCGAGCATGTGGGCGACGCCCTGAAACGCCTCGACGCCCATTCCGAACACCTGGCGGACCGCCTGCAGCGCTTCGACGATCCCCATTTCGAGCTCAGTCCCCTGGCCAGGCAGCTCGACGAAATCTACGGGGCCTACGTCATGTCGTCCCAGCGTAGCACCCACCTCGCCGCCCTGGGGGCCGGAGCCGCCGGCGGTGCCGGCAGCGACGGTCCCAAAGTGGAGCTTTTCTGACCCATCCCGAGCAAGGGGAAACCATGGAAGAAATCTACGCCGTATTTGCCCAGGAAGCCCGTGAACAGCTGGCGGAGCTGGAGGCCGGCCTGCTGCGCATGGAACAGGGCGACACCGATTCCGAGACCATCAACGGCATTTTCCGCGCCGCCCACACCATCAAGGGCGGGGCCGGGGTGGTCGAGCTGTCCCTGCTCGAGAGCTTCACCCACGGGGTCGAGAATGCCCTGGACAAGCTGCGCAATGGCGAGATCGCCATCAGCGGCGCCCTCATCACCGTGCTCCTGCGCTGCTGCGACCATCTGGGGCAGCTGCTGGACCGGGTCGATGCCGGGGAGTTCGGAGACGACGACGGGGCCCGGGCCCGGGGCGACGCCCTGGGCGGGGAGCTGCGGGCCTTCCTCGGCGCCGGCCCGGCGCCGGAAAGCCACCCGGCACCCCAGGAGCCGGCGCCGGTGCAGCTGGAAGGCGGGAGCGAAATCCTCAGCGACTGCTGGCACATTTCCATCCGCTTCGGCCGGGACGTCCTGCGCCAGGGCATGGAGCCCTCCAGCTTCCTGAAATATCTCCTCAATCTGGGGGAGATCGTCCATGTCACCACCCTCTGGGACAACCTGCCCCCGGCCGAGGAGATGGACCCGGAATCCTGCTACCTGGGGTTCGAGGTCAATTTCCGCAGCAAGGCCGAAAAGGCCGCCATCGAGCGGGTCTTCGACTTCGTCCGGGATGACTGCGAGCTCCACATCCTGCCGCCCCACAGCAAGATCGGCGACTACATGGAGCTCATCAAGAAGCTGCCCGAGGAGCCCATGCGCCTGGGCGAAATCCTGGTGAAGAGCGGTGCTCTCACCGAGGAGGAGCTCGAGATCGGCCTGCGCCAGCAGAAGGCGACCGTGGCCCAACTCAACGAGGGCTCCCTGGCGCCGCCCCTGGGGCAGATCCTGGTGGAGGACCGGGCCGTCCATCCGGAGATCGTGGACGCGGCCGTCGGCAAGCAGAAGCAGGTGGCCGAGAAGAAGGCCGCCGACGCCCGGCTGATCCGGGTCCAGGCCGACAAGCTCGACCAGCTCATCGACCTGGTGGGGGAAATGGTCATCGCCGGCGCCTCAGCCAATCTCCTGGCCCGGCAGAGCAACCAGCGCAACCTGGTGGAATCCACCTCCATCCTCTCCCGCCTGGTGGAGCAGATCCGGGACGCCGCCCTGCAATTGCGCATGGTCCAGATCGGCGAGACCTTCAACCGTTTCCACCGGGTGGTGCGGGACGTCAGCCGCGACCTCGACAAGGACATCGAGCTGGCCATCAGCGGCGGTGAGACCGAGCTGGACAAGTCGGTGGTGGAGAAGATCGGCGACCCCCTCATGCACCTGGTGCGCAATGCCCTCGACCACGGCATCGAGGCCACCGAGACCCGGTTGACCCGGGGCAAGCCCGCCCACGGCCGGGTCGGGCTCCACGCCTGCCACGACTCGGGGAACATCGTCATCCAGGTGTCCGACGACGGCGGCGGCCTCAACCGCCAGCGCATCCTGGCCAAGGCCCGGGAGCGGGGCCTGGTGCAGCCGGCCCAGGAATTGAGCGACCAGGAAATCATCAACCTCATCTTCGAGCCGGGCTTCTCGACGGCCGAGCAGGTCTCCAACCTCTCCGGCCGGGGCGTCGGCATGGACGTGGTGCGCAAGAACATCCAGAGCCTGCGGGGCACTGTGGACGTGGCCTCGGTGGAAGGGGAGGGCAGCACCTTCACCATCCGCCTGCCCCTGACTCTGGCCATCATCGACGGCTTCCTGGTGGGCGTGGACAAGTCCGCCTACGTCATCCCCCTGGACAGCGTCATCGAGTGCATCGAACTGAGCCCCGATCCCGGCGAAGCCAACTACCTGAACCTGCGGGGGGAAGTGCTGCCCTTCCTGCGGCTGCGCCGCCTGTTCGAGGTGGAGGGGCAGCGGCCGGGACGGGAGAACGTGGTGGTGGTGCAGTACGGTGGGCGCAAGGCGGGCATCGTGGTGGACCGCCTGCTCGGGGAATTCCAGACCGTCATCAAGCCCCTGGGCGCCATCTTCAGCCATCTGCGGGGCATCGGCGGCTCCACCATCCTGGGCAACGGCGAGGTGGCCCTGATCCTGGACGTGCCGGCTCTGATCGATCTGACCGGCAGCCGGGAGGCCAAGGCCCTGGCCGCACCGGTGGGATGTTGAGGCCACTGTTTTTCGACGGTAATCACAATAACTAGTAGCAAGGGAAGGGAAGCAACAAATGTTCAGGAATATCCGCATCGGCACCCGGCTGGCCGGGAGCTTCGCCGTCATCATCGTCCTCCTCATCGTCCTGGCCTGGCTGGGGCTCAATCGCATGGCCCTCATCAACGGCGATCTGCAGGTCATGGCCGAGGACCGTTATCCCAAGACGGTCTGGGCCAACGACATCATCGACGCCGTCAATACCGTGGCGCGGGCGACCCGCAATGCCGTCCTCGCCGCCAAGCAGGAAGAATTCAAGGCGGAACTGGACCGTATCCCGGCCCAGAGCCAAATCATAAGCGACCGCCTGGGCAAGCTGGAAAAGGCCGCCGTCTCCGAGCAGGACAAGGAAATCCTCAAGAAGATGGCGACCACCCGGGCCGCCTACGTGGCTGACCTGGGCAAATTCCGCGAACTGGTGGGCGCCGGGCGGCGGGACGAGGCCGTGCAACTACTCATGACCGACATGCGCAAGAGCCAGGGCAACTACATCACGGCCATCAACGAGCTCGTTTCGTACCAGGGCGACCTCATGACCCAGGCCGCCAAGGAGGCGACGGCGGCCTACGAAACGGCCCGCACCGTCACCCTGATCCTCGCCGGCACCGCCCTCTTCATCGCCGTGGCCGTCGCCGTCTGGCTCACCCGGGGCATCACCCGGCCCCTGAACCAGGCCGTCAAGGTGGCCAACCAGCTGGCCGAAGGCGACCTCACCGTCCACATCGAAGTCGCTTCCCAGGATGAGACCGGCCAGCTGCTGCAGGCCATGCAGGCCATGGTCGCCAAGCTCGCCCAGATCATCGGCGAGGTGCGCAACGCCGCCGAAGCCTTGACCGAAGCCTCCGGCCAGGTCTCCGCCACGGCCCAGTCCCTCTCCCAGTCCTCCTCGGAGCAGGCGGCCAGCGTCGAGGAGACCAGCGCCTCCCTGGAGGAGATGACCGCTTCCGTCAGCCAGAATACCGAAAACGCCAAGGTCACCGACGGCATGGCCGCCAAGGCTGCCGAAGAGGCGGCCGAGGGCGGCGATGCGGTGGGCCGGACGGTGGAAGCCATGAAGAGCATCGCCAACAAGATCGGCATCATCGACGACATCGCCTACCAGACCAACCTCCTGGCCCTGAACGCCGCCATCGAGGCGGCCCGGGCCGGCGAGCACGGCAAGGGCTTCGCGGTGGTCGCCGCCGAGGTCAGGAAGCTGGCCGAGCGCTCCCAGGTGGCGGCCCAGGAGATCGGTGAAGTGGCCGGCACCAGCGTCACCCTGGCCGAGCGGGCCGGGCATCTCCTGGGAGAGATGGTGCCCAATATCCGCAAGACCTCCGACCTGGTGCAGGAAATCGCCTCCGCCAGCGAGGAGCAGGCCTCCGGCGTCCAGCAGATCAACAGCGCCATGTGCCAGCTCAACGAGGCCACCCAGCAGAATGCCTCGGCCTCCGAGGAACTGGCGGCGACGGCCGAGGAACTGGGCGGCCAGGCCGAGCAGCTGCAGCAGCTGATGACCTTCTTCCAGCTCGACGACATGCCTTCCCACCGCGGCCGGCCGGCAGGCCAGCGGGAAGCCGTGAAGCCGACGGTGACCTACGGGGCGCCGCCGCGCCGGACCACCGTGACCGTCAACGAAGAGGAATTCGAGCGCTTCTGACCGGAGCCGTCGGCCGACGGCTCCCTGCGGCGGCCGTCCCGGGGCAGCTCCCCGGGGCGGCCGTCACCATTTGGTGCGGACCGTGTACTCGAGGACGGCGGCGCCGTTGGCCGGCACCTCCACGTTCCAGGCGGCGACGCGGGACGATTCCCTGGTGTGCCGCTGGCTTTCCTGGACCATTTCCCAGTCCCCGGGCAGGGGCTCCTGGACCCGCACGGTGACGGGCTCGTCCTTGGCGTTGCGGAGGTCGATGCGGTAGGAGGATTCCGCCAGGTTGTCGGCCAGCTTCCGGTAGGCGGTCTGCTTCCTCTCGGCGGTGATGTCGAAGGCCTCCCCCAGGCGCAGCTTCACCGTTTCGTTCTTGGCCGTGTGCTCGATGCGGTCCTCGCCCACGAATTGGGCGGCGCCCTTGCTGTCCTTGGCATAGACCCGGACGACGCCGGCCGGCAGGGGCTTGCCCAGCTGGCCGCCCTTGTTGTCGAACTCCACCATCACCGCCGGCTTCAGCTTCTGGCCGATCTGGCCGTAGCGCTCCCGGTAGTACCAGTCGCTGCCGGCCAGCAGGTAGCTCCGCCGCACCGGGATGGCGCTGGCCGAGAGGAGGGCGAGCTGCTTGGTCTGGTTGTCGGCGATGGAGGTGGGGCGCTCGAAGCTGTAGAGGTGGTAGTCCATGAGGGCCTCCTGGGCCACCTCCAGGCGCCGGGGCACCGGCGCCGGGGCCGCCATGGCGTAGGGCATGATGGGCTCCTTGGGGCGCAACCGGTTCACCGTGCCGGCCACCAGCTGGAGGCTGGCGTTGTCGTAGCCGGTGCCGCTGCGGTTGGTGAGGGTGACCCAGCCCGAGAGGTCCATCTGCCGGCTGTCCGGGGAGAGGTTGGCGACGTAGTCCGCCTTCCAGGACAGCCCGCCGGTGAGGTAGGAGAGCTCCAGGGACTGGGGGCCGCCGGCCGCCTCCAGGAGCACCGACAGGGTGGGGCGGTCCCGCAGGTTGGCCGGCACCGTGTCGAAGACGATGCGGCCCGGGGCGCCGGTCTCGATGCGGTCGGCGAAGCGCAGCACGGTGCCGTTGTTGGCGGACAGCACCGTGGCCTTCTCCCGGCGCTCCTCGCCGGTGGTGGGATGGGAGCGGATCACCGTCACCTCGCGCCCGACGTACTTTTCCAGGAGCTTGCCCGGGGTGAGGAGATCGAAGTCGAAATTCTGCTCGACCAGGGTCAGCGGGTGGCCGCCCACCGCCCGCAGCAGGGCAGTCTCGGGCCGCATCTGGCCCGACACCTCCCGCAGGGAGAGGCGGGTGAGGCCGCCGGGCAGGGAAATCTTGCGCCGCTCCTTCACCAGGGCCAGGTCGTCGTTGTAGACCGTGATGGCCGTCGCTTCCCGCTCGGCGCCGCCGGAAACGACTTCCTTCACCCCTTCAGCAGCCAGCGCGTGGCCTGCGATCGCCAGGGCGCCCAGCCCCACCAAAGCCAGTCTCATGGTTCTTCTCCCGATTCGGAAATAGGCGGACAGCATACCCCATCGCGGCGGGTCGGCCGATTCGGGGACGGCGAGCCTGTGGTATCTTTGCGGCTGTATAAAAATACAGATGTATCGACCAAGAGCAATGACTTCCCGCTGGATTGCCCACCTCGACATGGACGCCTTCTACGCCTCCGTGGAGCTGCTGCGCTACCCCGAGCTGCGGGGGCAGCCGGTGGTGGTGGGGGGCTGGCGGACCCGGGAACCGGCGCGCCAGGCCGACGGCTCCCTGCGCTGCGCCCGCCTGCGGGACTACGTCGGCCGGGGAGTCGTCACCACCGCCACCTACGAGGCCCGGGCCCTGGGAGTCCATTCCGGCATGGGGCTCATGAAGGCGGCCGCCCTGGCCCCCGACGCCATCCTGCTGCCCACCGATTTCGACCAGTACCGGAAATACTCCCGGCTGTTCAAGGCGGCGGTGGCCGAGGTGGCGCCCCGCATCGAGGACCGGGGCATCGACGAGATCTACATCGACCTCACCGACTTGCCCGGCGCCCAGGACGCCGCCCCCGGCGATCCCCAGGCCGGCCTGCGGGCCCTGGCCCGGCGCATCAAGGCCGGGGTCAAGGCCGCCACCGGCCTCAGCTGTTCCATCGGCATCACCCCCAACAAGCTCCTGTCCAAGCTGTGCTCCGACCTGGAGAAGCCCGACGGCCTCACCCTCCTTACCGCGGCCGACATCCCGGGGCGCATCTGGCCCCTGCCAGCCAAGCGCATCAACGGCATCGGCCCCAAGGCCAGCGCCCGCCTGGAGGCCTTGGACATCCACACCATCGGCGAGCTGGCCGCCGCCGACCCCGCCTGGCTGGTGGCCCGGTTCGGCGCCAATTACGGGACCTGGCTGCACGAGGCGGCCCACGGCCGGGACGAGCGGCCGGTGGTGACCTACTCCGAGCCCAAGTCCCTGAGCCGGGAGACCACCTTCGAGCGGGACCTCCACCCCCGTGAGGACCGGGAAACCCTGGGGACCATCTTCACCGGCCTGTGCGAGCAGCTGGCCGCCGACCTGGCCCGCAAGGGCTACCGGGCCAAGACCATCGGGATCAAGCTGCGCTTCGACGATTTCAGGATCGTCACCCGGGAGATCACGTTGCCCGAGCCCATCGCGGACGCCCAGGCCATCCGCCGCAGCGCCGGCCTCTGCCTGAAGCGGGCGCCCCTGGAGCGGCGCCTGCGCCTCCTCGGGGTGCGGGCCGGCGCCCTTTGCCGGGGCGATGCCCCGGTCGCCCGGGAGAAGGCCGCGGAACGGGACGGCAACCTCACCCTGCCCCTGTTCGACGCCGACGCTTGAGCCGGCGGGCGCAGCCTCAGCGGCTGAACTGCCGGAAGAAGTTCCAGATCAATAGGCTGGCGTCCGGCCCCTTGCCGTCGCTGAAGGGCAGGTCGTCCTTGCCGCCACTCCAGGCGTGGCCCATGCCGGCCACCTGGTAGTACTCCATTAGTGGCCGTCCCTCGTGGCTGTAGGTCGCGACGCTGTAGGCGTAGCCCCCGTCCACCCGGCCCTGGCGGATGGCGGGCCCCTGCGGGGCGGAGCCGTTTTCCCGGCCATCGTCGGCCCAGTCGTTGAGCTTGCCGAACTGGCGCACCACCTCGTCGCCATTGTCCCGGTTCACCACGTTGTCCCCCTGGCCGTGCCACACCGCCACGGGCATGGGCAGGAGGCGCTTGCCGCCGCAGGCCCATGCCTGGGTGCCCAGGGCATCGGGGTCGGGGGCCCGGCCGCTGGCCATGACCCGGCCGGCCTCGACGACGCCATCGGCGGAGCGGTACATGGTGCCGCTGTGGATGGCCGCGGCGGCGAAGACGTCGGGATAGCAGGCGGCCAGGATGGCGCTCATGGAGGCGCCGGCGGAGAGGCCGGCGACATAGACCCGCTTCCTGTCCACCGCATATTGCCCGGCCACCTCGCCCACCATGGCCACGATCAGCGCCGGCTCCCCGGAACCCCGGGCCTGGTTGGCGGGCAGGAACCAGTTCCAGCAGCGGACGGGGTTGGCGGCGACCTTCTGGGCGGGATAGAGCACCAGGAACTGGCCGTTCTCGGCGTGGCGGTTCATCCGGGTGCTTTCGGCGAAAGCTTCGGGGCTCTGGCTGCAGCCGTGGAGCATCACCACCAGGGGCAGCGGGGCGCCGCGATAGCTGGCGGGGACGTAGAGCCGGTATTCCCGTTGATCGTCCGGATCGGTGCCGTGGACCTTGCCGTCGATCCATTTGCCGGTGGCGGCCGAGGCCGGCGGCCCGCCGAGGGCCGCAAGGCCCAAGATCGCCCAGAACACCTTGCCCACCATGCGCTCCCTCGTAAACCGTGAAGCCCCTGGGACCGGCAGGTGGGACGACGGGTTCCGCCCTGTTCTATTGGTACGGCATGCTGCATTGCGTCAATACGGTTGATACCTTATTCCATTATGTCTTTGGTACCATTCCATCCACTTTCCATATCCCCTCGAGGATGGCTTCGCGGCGACCATGCGTTCGATGACGAGATTCCTGTCTCCCGCCCTGGTAGGCGTTCTGGTTGCCCTCATCGGCGGCGGCACCAGCGCCCTGGTGGGCCGGATGGACCTGGAGCGCCAGAAGTCCGATGCCCATGTCCGGGCGGTGGCCCGCCTGTCCCTCATCCAGACCCGCCTCTCCGCCGTCGTTCGCAGCACCTTCGGCCCGACCGATGCCCTGGCCGACCTCATCAGCATCCAGGGCGACATCAGCCCCGAGCTCTTCTCCGCCCTGGCGGCCCGCCTGGTGGGGCAGACTCCCGCCATCCGGAATATCAGCGTCGCCCCCGGCGACCAGGTCCAGATGGTCTATCCCCTGGCCGGCAACGGCAAGGTGCTGGGCGTGAAGTTTTCCAGCCTGCCGGAACAGCAGGCGAGCGTGGCCCGGGCGCGGCAGCTGGGCAAGCCCATCCTGGTCGGGCCGGTGAAGCTGGTGCAGGGGGGGGAGGCCTTCATCCAGCGGGCCCCGGTGTTCGTGGCGGCGGCCGACGGGCGCACCGCCCGCTACTGGGGCACGGTCTCCAGCGTCGCCCACATCGACCGGGTGATGCAGGATGCGGGCGTCACCGACGATCCCGAACTGGACATCGCCATCGTCTCCTGGGACGGCGCCAAGCGGGTGGCCGTCAGCGGCGACCCGACCCTGGGCGGGCGGCCGGCGGTGAGCGCCGAACTCAATGTCCCCGGCGGCGGCTGGCAGATGCGGGCGGCCCCCAAGGCGGGCTGGCCGGCCACTTCCCTGTGGCAGTCCGGCTATTTCCTCTTCGGCCTGGTCAATTCCCTGCTGCTGGCTGGGCTCGCCAGGCTTCTGGTGCGGCGCCAGCGGGAGGTCATGGCCCGCAACCAGGCCCTGTTGGCGGAGATGGAGACCCGCCGGCACGTGGAGGAGAGCCTGAAGGAGGAAGAGTCCCGCTTCCGCACCTTCTTCGAATCCTCCCCCGATCCCACCTGGATCATCCAGGAGCGGCGCTTCGTCGCCTGCAACGAGGCCGCCGTCAAGATTCTGGGCTATTCCCGCTGCGGGGAACTGGTCAATACCCATCCTTCCCGGCTTTCCCCCCATTTCCAGCCCGACGGCGAGCCTTCCCACGCCAAGGCCGAACGGATCATGCAGCTGGCCGAGGCGGGGGAACTGCAGCGCTTCGAGTGGGTGCACCGCAAGGCCGACGGCACCGATTTCCCCGCCGAGGTCACCCTGTCCCGCATCATGCTGCAGGGCGAGCCGGTCATCTACTGCGTCTGGCGGGACATTTCCGACCGCAAGCGCAGCGAGAAGGACCTGCGGCTGGCGTCAACGGTGTATGAGAATACCGCCGACGGCATCGTCATCACCGACCCCCGGGGACGCATCGTCTCGGTGAACAAGGCCTTCACGGAAATCACCGGCTACCGGCCCGAGGAGGCCATCGGCCGGACGCCGGCCCTGCTCAAGTCGGAGCACCAGGAGCAGGCCTTCTACGACCGCATGTGGGAAACCCTGCGCAGCACCGGCCTGTGGCAGGGCGAGATCTGGAACCGCCGCAAGAACGGCGAGCTGTACCCCGAGTGGCTGAGCATCACCGCCGTGCGCACGACGGCAGGGGAAGTGGCCAACTACGTCGGGGTCTTCTCCGACATCTCGGCCCTCAAGCGCTCCCAGGCGGATCTTGAGCGCCTGGCCCATTTCGACCCCCTCACCGGGCTGCCCAACCGCATCCTGTTCCGGGACCGGCTCGCCCACGCCTTCGAGCGGGCCCGCCGCTACGGCCACCGGGTGGCGGTCATGCTCCTCGACCTGGACGGCTTCAAGACGGTCAATGACAGCCTTGGCCACCCGGTCGGCGACAAGCTCCTGCAGCTGGTGGCGGAGCGCATCCAGACCACCGTCCGGGTGGAGGACACCGTCGCCCGCCTGGGGGGCGACGAGTTCGCCCTGGTGCTCTCCAACCTCGGTCACGGCGAGGACGCCATCGAGGTGGCGCGCAAGATCCTGCTGGCCACTCAGGATCCCTTCGACATCGGCGGCCACGGCGCCCTGGTGACCTGCAGCATCGGCATCGCCGTCTTCCCCGACGACGGCGACGACCCCATCACCCTGATCCGCAATGCCGACGCCGCCATGTACAAGGCCAAGGAGTCGGGCCGCAACACCTACCGCTTCTACCAGGCGGAGATGACCGCGGCCGCGCAGAACCGCCTGGCCAACGAGCGTGGCCTGCGGCGAGGCATCGAGAACCGGGAGTTCGAGGTCTGGTACCAGCCCCAGGTCAGCCTGGAGAGCGGCCGCTACCTGGGGGCGGAAGCCCTGGTGCGCTGGCGGGACCCGGAGCGGGGTCTCATCCCTCCCGGCGATTTCATCCCCCTGGCCGAGCAGACCGGCCTCATCGTCCCCCTCGGGGAGCAGGTCCTCGACCGGGTGTGCAGCGATGCCCGGCGCTGGCTCGACGCCGGCATCGAGGTCGGTCGCCTGGGCATCAACGTGGCCGGCCCCCAGCTCTACCGCAGCGACTTCGTGGCGGCCCTGCGCCAGGCCATCGACCGCTACCGGCTGTCCCCGGCGACCCTGGAGATCGAGGTCACCGAGACCTTCATGATGGAGAACCCGGCGGAGGTCCGCCGCATCCTGGACGCTGTCCAGGCCATGGGCGTCACCACCGCCATCGACGATTTCGGCACCGGCTATTCGTCCCTGTCCTACCTGAAGCAGCTGCCCATAGACACCCTCAAGATCGACCGGGCCTTCGTTTCCCACCTGCCCCACGATCCCCACGACATCGCCATCACCCGGGCCATCCTGGCCCTGGGCCGGAGCCTCCAGTTCAAGGTCATCGCCGAGGGCATCGAGACGCCAGCGCAACGGGACTTCCTGCAGGCCGAGGGCTGCGCCGAAGGGCAGGGCTACCTGTTCGCCAAGCCCATGCCGGCGGAGCAGTTCGCCGCCTGGCTGCAATCCCGGGCGACCAGCCCCCAGCCCGCCTGAGGCGGGTCAGGGAGCCGGCTGCTGCAACTGCCGGTGCAATTCGGCGGTGAGGGCGGCGGCCTGTTCCGGCCGGCCGTGGAACTGGGCGGGAGTGTTCTGGAAGGAGACGATGCGCCAGCCGGCTTCGGCCCGGGTGGCGACCAGCACCTGGACCGCATTCAGGGCCGGGTCGATGTCCCGGCCGCCGGGCGGCACCATGCCCGCTTCGGCCCGCAGGACGGCGACTTCGGGCACCGGGAAGCGTACCGTGCGCACCAGGGCGACGTAGGCGCCGGTCCGGTGGCCGGTGAAGATATGGCGCAGGGTGGCGGCGATCTCGTTGCGCCCGGCCATCTGGCTGCCGTCGAAACCGACCGCTTCACCGTCCTCGGCGAACAGGGCGGCGAAGCCGGTGGCGTCCATGCAGTTCCAGCTGTTGAGCAGCTGTTCGTAGAGGCTGCGGACCCGGCTTTCGGGACCTTGCTCGGGAGAGGGTGCCACGGCCTTGCTCCGGTTGAATCCATCCATTTTTAGGACATGGGGGCGCTTCTTCCGTTCCTCCCTGGCCAGCGGCGGAGCATCAGGCGGCAGGTGGCCGTGGCGCTTGCCCCGAAGGCGGCGTGGGCGGCCAGAGTGATCCAGTCCCGGGCGGCGGCGAACCAGGGGAAGAGCCAGGTGAAGCCATACAGGTTTACGGCGTAGAGGACGAGGCCGAGGAGGGCGCCGGTGACGGCGGGCCGGCGCCACCGCAGGCGCCGGGCGACGGCACAGAAGGCGATACCGTAGGCCAGGCTGAGGCCGAAATGGACGAAGCTGGCCACGGCCATCGCCAGCCAGTCGAAGGTGGCCGGCGGCGGCAGGACTCCGGGGCCGAGGACCACCGCCGCGGTGAGGCGGGCGTCCCGCCACAGGATGTCCGGCAGGGCATCGGTGAACAGCAGCCAGAGGATGAGCTGGACCAGGGTGGAAACGATCCCGGCAACGATGCCGCCGACGGCGGCCGCCGCCAGGAAGCGGCGGGCCGAACCGGCGGCGTCGTGAGGAGGTGGCATGGCGTGTCTGATGGGGCAGGGCGCTGTCCGGGGGACAGCGCCGGCCGGCCGCTGATTCCCGGCGTACTGTCCCGCAGTACGGCCAAATATGCTGGCTACCCTATTCCTTTTGGCCTAGTTCCATCTCTATGGTTACGGAAGCTTGCAGCCGGCGGCCTTGCCGGAAAAGCCCATCCAACCGAGGAGAACCGATCCATGAAAAAAGCAGGTATCACCTGGGCCTTGGCCCTGTCCCTGGTGGCCGGGGGCGCCCTGGCCCAGACGCTCAACGATGCCCAGATCGCGGCCATCACCGTGGCCGCCAACCAGGTGGACATCGACGCCGGCAAGCTCGCCAAGTCGAAGGCTTCCAACAAGGAGGTCAAGGATTTCGCCGAGCGCATGGTCACCGACCATACCGGGGTGAACAAGTCCGCCCACGACCTGACCAAGAAGCTGAAGATGAAGCCCGAGGAGAATTCCGACAGCAAGGCCCTCAAGACCGGCGGCGACGAGAACATGAAGAAGCTCAAGGGCCTCAAGGGCGCCGACTTCGACCGGGCTTACATCGACCAGGAGGTGACCTTCCACCAGACGGTGCTGGACACCATCGACAAGAGCCTGATTCCGAACGCCAAGAACGAGGAATTGAAGGCCCTGCTGACCAAGACCCGGCCCGCCATCGCCGACCACCTGGAGCACGCCAAGAAGCTCCAGGCGTCCCTGGGCAAGTAAGCGATCCCCACGGCAGTGCTCGAATTCATTCGCCCTCTGCACGCTGCCGCGCTGGTCGCCGCGGCAGCCTTCCTCCTGGCAACCGCGGCCCAGGCCGCGGGCCCCGGGACCAGGCACACGGTGGTCATGGAGGGAACCCGCTTCGATCCCCCGGAACTCACCGTCCGGCCCGGGGACACCGTGGTCTGGGTCAACCGGGATCTCTTTCCCCACACCGTCACGGCCCAGTCCGGCGCCTTCGATTCGGGCTCCATCGCCCCGGACAAGTCGTGGAAATACCGGGCCCGGAAAGCCGGCGTCCTGCCCTATTTCTGTGCCTTCCACCCCAGCATGAAGGGAACTTTGCGGGTCGAGTGAGGCTCTGTGGCGGGGGCCGGGACGCCTTCCCGGCGCGGCCGGCGATCCACTACGCATAACCCCCGCTATGCGATTGTAAGTGTTTGATGCGAAATAAATTTGCCTACGGAATTGGGGGCATTTTCCCCTTGGCTTTTGCTACAGTCTTCACCTTATAATGGGTCCAATTCGGGGGGCGAAGTTGGCCCTCCAGTGTCTTTTCTAGCAGAGAGCAGTCCTTGAATTTCCTGAAGCCCAGCCTCCAGCGCCTGCGCACCAACCGGCGCCTGCGTTACGGACTCATCCTCGCCGTCGGCCTCATCTTTGCGGGCGCCCTGAGTACCTACCGTTACCTCAACCCGGACGTCAGCCCGGAAGAAATCCAGGCCAAGGTGGCCAACCCGACGGCCGCCACCGGCCCCGAGCTGCTGCGCCTCATGGGCAAGCAGCCGAGCGCCTGGTTCGAGAACGAGCGCCAGGCCGACACCCTGCTCGCCGACCTACAGGGCGGCAACCTGCTGGCGGTGGGCATCACCGGCGGTTCCGACGCCCAGGAGCCCGGTGCCGGCTACATCCTGGCAGTGACCAAGGCCGGTTTCGCCTACCACGTGGCCGACACCTGGCGCGGCGACCTGGCCAAGGCGGTGATCGACCAGGCCAAGCTGACCGCCTTCCCGGTGGCGTCGGTGGGCGCCGTCGGCAAGCCGGGCTTCCACCTGCCGGCCGGGATCGACGGGGCGCTGCTGGTGCAGCTTCTCCTGGTGGCCATGTTCATCCCCCTGGTGCGGGACATGCTGCCCCAGAAATTCGCCCTGGCCGAGCGCCCGGACACCGGCTTCGACAGCGTCATCGGTGCCCAGGAGGCCAAGGCCGCCCTCCAGGACATCGTCAGCTTTCTGCGCAATCCGGAATCCTTCACCCGCCTGGGCGCCCGCCCGACCCGGGGCGTGCTCCTCTCCGGCCCGCCGGGCACCGGCAAGACCCTGCTCGCCCGGGCCCTGGCCGGGGAGACCGGCGCCGCCTTCATCGCCTGCACCGGCGCCGATTTCAGCGCCAAGTACTACGGCGCCGGCATCGCCAAGGTAAAGTCCCTGTTCCGGACGGCCCGCAAGCAGTCCTCCTGCATCATCTTCATCGACGAGATCGACGGCATCGGCCAGCGAACCGACAGCCGGGAAGGCCCCGGCGCCAGCGAATCCAACCGCATCATCAACCAGTTGCTGGTGGAAATGGACGGTTTCGCCAAGGACGCCCGGATCATCGTCATCGGCGCCACCAACCTGGTGGACAACATCGACCCCGCCCTGCGCCGGGAAGGCCGCTTCGACCGCCATGTGCGGGTGCGCCTGCCGGACGTGAAGGAGCGGGAGCGGCTCCTGGCCCACTACGGCAAGGACGTGACCACAGCCGACGACGTGGATTACCCCCAGCTTTCCCGCCTGACCATGGGCCTGTCCCCCGCCGCCATCGCCGCCGCGGTGAACCAGGCGGCCCTGCTCGCCGCCCGCCACGGCCGCGCCGGCGTCACCATGCAGGACTTCATGGACGCAGTGGAAACCAAGCACATGGGCGAGGTGAGCGGCCGGGCCCTGAACCAGGACGAACGCACCCGCACCGCCACCCACGAGGCCGGCCACGCCCTTATCGCCACCCTCCTGGGAACCGGCAAGGTGGAGAAGGTGAGCGTCCTGCCCCGGGGCGACGCCCTCGGCGTCACCCTGGTGAGCGACGACGACAACCGCCTCATCCGCACCCAGAGCGAGCTGGAGAACCGCATCCAGATGCTCCTGGCCGGCCGCTGCGCCGAGGAGCTGATCTACGGCCAGGCCTCCACCGGCGCCGGCCACGATTTGCAGCAGGCCAGCAAGATCGCCTACGACATGGTGGCCCGCTACGGCCTGGGCGAGGAGGGCCGGCTGTTCAGCCTGGCCGCCCTGGAGCGCCACGAGGTGGATAGCCGGGCCCTGGTGGAGGAGGCCGACGCCACCCTGCAGCGTCTGTCCGACGCCTGCCGGGCCAACCTCGTCGCCCGGCGGCATGCCCTGGAATCCCTGACCGCCATGCTCCTGGAGCAGGAAACCGTGGCCGGGGAGTACGTCGAGGGCCTGCTGGCCGAAGAGCGGCCGGCGCCTTCCCTGGTGGCCGTCGCCGCTTCCGCCGCTCCCTGCTGAGGGGCGCGGGTCAACCCTGGCCGGGCGCGAGCGCGGCCAGGGCTTCCTTCAGGCCGCCGGTGACGATGCGCACCGGCACCGCCAGCATCAGGTTGAGCGGCAGGCCGAAATTTTCCACATGCAGGCCATCCCGATCCGTCGGGCGGCCGTCGGCCATGCCCAGGGCGCTGCCCTGGGCTGCCGCCACCCGCTCCGCCAGGGGGCGGGCATCCCGCACATGGCCGATCACCGGCTTTCCCAGCGCCAGGGCGAAGCCCACCTCGACGCAGGTGCCCGAATCGGGCTCCAGGCCCCGGAAGGGGTTGAGGTTGGCGATCACCCCGTCGGCGGCGCGGAGAAGGCCCACATTGGCCTTGTAGATGCCCTCGGCGGTGGTTTCCTCGTTGTCCAGGGGAATCAGCGCCTGGTGGCCCCAGGCGGCGCACAGGGCGCGGGCTTCCTCGGCCCAGGCGAGGGCATCGGGACGGAAGACATCGGGGCCGGCGAGGTAGAGCTTCATCGGGCAGAGCGAGTCTGGGAAGGAAGAAATAAAAAAGGCACTGGCCTTGCGGCAGTGCCTTCTTCGAATTCTGGCGTCCCCACGGGGATTCGAACCCCGGTTACCGCCGTGAAAGGGCGATGTCCTAGGCCTCTAGACGATGGGGACCCAGTATTTCCTGCTATCTCTTTCACGTTTGCTTGGTGGAGGTAAGCGGGATCGAACCGCTGACCTCTTGCATGCCATGCAAGCGCTCTCCCAGCTGAGCTATACCCCCTCCGTGAAAGAGACGCGCATTCTATAGATCGATTTCGAGCTTGTAAATACCTTTTTGGCGTTTTTTCAGCTCTTGTAGGCCGAAAGCTTTTCCAGGACACCGTCACGGCCGATGAGGGCGATGACGGCGTCAACGGAAGGGGTCTGGGCCTGGCCGGTGAGGATGACCCGCAAGGGCATGGCGAGCTTGGGCATCTTGAGGCCGTGCTTGGCCACCGTCTCCTTGATCAGGGCGTTGATGGCCGGCGCCTCCCAGGCCACCCCGGCGATACCGGCGGCGAAGTCCGCCAGGGCCGGCCGGGCTTCGTCGCTCAGGTGCTGGGCCAGCAGGTCGGCGTGGGGATGGATGGGGACGTAGAACACTTCCAGTTCGTCGGCCAGGACGTTGAGGGTGTTGCAGCGGTCCTGGTAGAGGGCGACCGCCCGCGCCAGGTCCGGACCCCGGTCGGTGTCGATGCCGCGGGCGGCGAGGCGGGGCTTGACCTTGGCGGCCAGCTCGGCGGCCGGCATCTGCTTCATGTAGTGCTGGTTGAGCCAGAGCAGCTTTTCGGTGTTGAACTGGGCGGCGGAGGCGGTGATGTGGTCCAGGTCGAACCACTCGATGAACTGCTGGCGGGAGAAGATCTCGTTGTCGCCGTGGGACCAGCCGAGGCGGGCGAGGTAGTTGATGACCGCGTCGGGCAGGTAGCCGTCTTCGTCGTACTGCATCACCGACACGGCGCCGTGGCGCTTGGAGAGCTTGGTGCCGTCGTCCCCCAGGATCATGGACAGGTGGGCGTACTGGGGCACTTCGGCGCCCAGGGCCTGGAGGATGTTGATCTGGCGGGGGGTGTTGTTCACGTGGTCGTCACCCCGGATGACGTGGGTGATGCCCATGTCCCAGTCGTCCACCACGACGCAGAAGTTGTAGGTGGGGGTGCCGTCGCCCCGGGCGATGATGAGGTCGTCCAGCTCGCTGTTGGCGAACTCGATGCGGCCCTTGACCTGGTCGTCCCAGGCCACCACGCCGTCCTTGGGGTTCTTGAAGCGCACCACCGGCGCCACGCCGGCCGGCGGGGTGGGCAGGGTCTTGCCCGGCTCGGGACGCCAGCGGCCGTCGTAGCGGGGCTTCTCCTTGCGCGCTTCCTGCTCGGCCCGCAGGGCATCCAGCTCTTCCTTGGAGGTGTAGCAGTAATAGGCGGTACCGGCGGCCAGCATCTGCTGGATCACTTCCTTGTAGCGATCCATGCGCTGCATCTGATAGAAGGGGCCCTCGTCATGCTCGAGGCCCAGCCACTGCATGCCGTCGAGGATGGCCTGGACGGCTTCCGGGGTGGAGCGGGCGACGTCCGTGTCCTCGATGCGCAGGATGAACTGGCCGCCGTGGCGGCGGGCGTAGGCCCAGGAAAAGAGCGCCGTGCGGGCGCCGCCGATGTGGAGATAGCCGGTGGGACTGGGGGCGAAACGGGTGCGGACGGGGCGGGTCATGTCGTGGGGCCGAGGAAAAAAGGAAGCATTTTATGCGATGGACCCGATTGGCCCCAAAGCCGCGCCGACAATAAAAAGGGTGCGTCGCCGCACCCCGGGTTGTGGGTTTATGGCTTGTCAGGCCGCTTGGCGCTGGCCCTGGGGAGCGGATTGCTCGGTCTTGAACAGCTGGCGCAGACTGCTCCGGAGTTCCGGGCTGTCCTGGTGCCCATGGACCGAGCAGGCGTGCTGGATCGCCGCCTCCATCAGTTCGTCGTCGCTATCGGCGGAAATGGCGACGGTGCAGTTCTTTTCGCTGGGATAGTCCCGGCAGTCGATGAATTTTCTGGCCATGGCAACCTCCATCATGGAAGCATAGGCATATCAATGGCTTCCCGTCGGTTGCCGGCCGCCAGGGAAGCGTGTTTCCCGGGAACCGAAGGGGCCCGGGATAACGCTGTTAGACCTGGCACAGGCGGCTGCCGTTGCACTCGGGAACGCAAACATGCATCGAACAATTGACCACGATGCTGCCCTTGTGGTTTAATGCGCGCCTCCCAAACGGGCGGCTAGCTCAGCGGTAGAGCACTGCCTTCACACGGCAGGGGTCACAGGTTCGAACCCTGTGCCGCCCACCAAAAAATCAATAACTTAGCGACTATTTGGGATTGGCTGGAAAAGCCAAGCAAGCACATAGTAAGCAAGTAAGCCGGCCAGAATCGCCGGCTTTTTTGCTTTCTGTCTTCGCCAAGGTGTGGCCCACTTCTTCAGTGGGCTCTGGCATTGCTGTCGGCGCTGAAGCTGCGCGTCGCGCCGATGCCTCAGCTTGCCCGCTATTTGTCCGAGCAGTTGGCTGCAGCCGGCATTGCCGATCCGACCCCCGGAAACGGAGCATCAGTCATAAGAATGACGGCCAGCCGCGCACGGCGAGCGGTATGGGGCTGCACCGCCCTGCTCAACTCAGCGGGCGCCTCCAGGCGAGTGGAGCAGTCACCCGCCCTCAATAACCGGGTGACCGAGACAGACGGCTTGAAGGGGAAAGCGAGTTGCTTGCCGAAGTTCCCGGCGATGTTTGTGACAGTCGGCATCAGTCCGGCTGAATGGCTAGTGTCCGGACACGCAGCGTTCCGCCGCTGCAGATCGGGCGACAAGGGCGCTTTCCAGGGCCTGGAAAGGCAGCAGAATACAGCCGTGGCGGCTGCGGTGGGTGCGCACCGGGGTGAAGACCTGGAAATCCGGCCACAGGGCCGGTGCAGCGAGTTCCCCCCGCAGCAGAGCCGCGATCTCCGCGTGGACAGCGCTCAGCTGCGCGCCGTCGAGGCCGGGCGCGGCATACCCGATGAGGGATGCCGCCGCCCGGCAGAGCAGGCAGCCGCGCGTTTCATGGCCGATGGCGGCAATGCGGCCGTCCTCGATCCTCAAATCCAAGGCAATGCGGTCGCCGCAGAGGGGATTGTCCAGCTGCACGCTGGCATCGGGCGCGTGGAGGCGTCCTGCGCCATGGGCGGCCTTGGCGAGTTCCTTGATGGCCTGCTGGTAGATTTCTTCAGTCATGACAGGAGGGCAATGGCGTCATCGAGGGCGCCAAGCAGCGCATCGATGTCGGCGGCGGTGGAATAGGGGGCGAGGCTGGCCCGACTGGCGGCATCGACGCCGAAGTGCCGCATGAGGGGCTGGGCGCAGTGATGCCCCCCGCGCAGGGCGACGCCATGGCGGTCGAGGACCTGGCAGACATCGTGGGGATGCAGCCCGGCGATGTCGAAGGACACCACAGGCAGCCTGTCCAGGTCGTCCGCCCGTCCCAGCAGGCGCAGTCCGGGCAGATTGCCGAGACCCGCCTGCAGGCGCCGCAGCAGCTCCCTTTCATGGGCGCGGATGGCCGCCCAAGGCAGGCTGCCCATCCATTTGAGGGCGGCCCCGAGTCCGACGGCGGCGGCGATGGGCGGCGTGCCGGCCTCGAAGCGGCGGGGCGCCGGGGTGAAGGTGCTGGTCTGCGACTCGACCCGGCCCACCATGCCGCCCCCCCCCAGGAAGGGGGGCAGGGCGGCAAGCAGGTCCCGCTTGCCCCACAGCACCCCGACCCCGCCGGGGCCGTAGCACTTGTGCCCCGAAAAGGCATAGAAATCCACTCCCAGGGCCTGCACATCGACCGGGCCGTGCTGGGCTCGCTGGGCGCCGTCCAGGAGCACGCGGGCTCCTGCTGCCCGGGCGGCTGCGACGACGGCGGCCACATCGGTGACGGCGCCGGTGACATTCGAGGCATGGGTAAGGGCGATCAGGCGGCACCGCCCGGTGACAAGAGCGGGCAGGGCCGCCGTGTCGATCTCGCCGGCGGGGGTGAGGGGAACGAATTTCAGGTCAATGCCGGTGCGCTCGCGCAGCATCTGCCATGGCACCAGGTTGCTGTGGTGCTCCGCCAGGGAAACCAGGATCTCGTCGCCGGGGCGCAGGGTGGCGCCGATGGCGTAGGCCGCCAGGTTGAGGGAGGCGGTGGCCCCGGCGGTAAAGATGACCTCGTCGCTGCCGGCGGCATTCAGAAAGCGCGCCACCTCGGCGCGGGCGCCCTCGTAGGCTTCGGTGGCAGCTTCGGCCAGCCGGTGGGATCCCCGCATGACATTGGCGCGGCTGGTGGTCTCGTGGACCAGCATGGCTTCCAGGACGGAGCCGTGGACCTGGCTGGTGGCGGCATTGTCCAGGTAATGCAGGGGGGCCGTCTGGCGCGTGAAGATGGGAAACTCCGCGCGCAAGGCCGCGGCATCGAAGCTCATGGGACCGCCAGGGCCTGCAGGTCGGCAGGCGTATCCACGTCCGTGAAAATGGCCCGGCCGGGCAGGGGCACCGTGCGGACTTCCTGGGCGTACTGCTGGAGAAGGCCACGGGCCCCCTTGTCGCCGGAAATGGCGGCCATCTCGGCGAAATGCCGGCGGGGCCAGAGCACCGGGTTGCCCCGCCGGCCGTCGAATTCCGGCACCAAGACGGCCGGGTCGTCCGGGTCGAAGGCGGAAATCAGTGTGTCGATGTCGGCGGCGGTAATGTGGGGCATGTCGGCGAGCAGGATTATTGCCCCGTCTATGTCGGTCGGCAAGGCCCGAAGCCCGCAGCGCAGGGAAGTGGACATGCCTTCGGCGAAGTCGGGATTGCGCACCCAGGAGATCGGGCGGTCCACCAGGGCGGCTTCCACGTCGTCTGCCCCGTGGCCGGTCACCACCATGACCTGGCAGGCACGGGAGGCGCAGGCGGCGTTGACCGCGCGCCGGACCAGGGGAATGCCGTCCACCGGGCAGAGCAGCTTGTTCCTGGCGCCCATGCGGCTGGAGCGGCCGGCGGCGAGCACCACGGCAGCGATGCGGGGCGGGCGCGGCGCGAGGGCGGCGGGCAGCGCCTCCGGGGCCGGCGTTTCCTCTTCCCCGACGCTGTGCATGAGTCCGCCGACGCCCAGTCCCATGATTTCCTGCGGCGTCACGGGCAGGCTGGCGAGCAGGCGCCGGAGCACGATGTCGAAACCGTTGTGGCGCAGCGAGCGGGCGCAGCCCGGGAGGTTCAGGACCGGTACGGCGCCGATGCGGGCCGTCAGCAGCATATTCCCCGGCTCCACCGGCATGCCGAAATGTTCGATCACGCCACCGGCTGCGGCAATGGCGGCGGGAACCACATCGCGGCGGTCTTTGGTGACCGTGGCGCCCAGGATGAGCAGCAGGTCGCATCCGGCCGCGAGGGCCTCGGCGATGCTGTGCACAAACGCCTCGCCCCGATGGGCGCAGCGCAGTTCCAGGGCGAGGGTGCTGCCCAGGTTCTCGAGGCGGCTGCGCGTGGCTTCGACCGCCATGTCGATCATGCGCTCGGAAGTGCCCGGCGACACCCCGATGATGACCGCAGCGCGGCAGCTGCGCAGGGGGGCGACGCGCAGGGGCGGGTGACCGCCGATGCCGTCGTGCCATTGCGTCAGGGTCGCCGGTGCGACGGCAAAGGGAATGATCTTGACAGTGGCGACCCGCTGGTCCTTTTTCACCAGGGCATAGGGCGCCAGGGTGCCGAGGGTGACCGATTCGCTGATGGCGTTGAGGGCGTCCACCCGCTGGGCGTCCACCAGGAGCAGGCCCGTGCCCTGCGCGTACAGGTTGCAGCGCCCGGTATAGGGCGGGCGCGTCGCGATGCCGGGCCCCGCCAGGGGTGTGGCGACGGCCAGGGCGGCGCTGTCCTCGTCCAGCTCGCCGGAACCGAGGCGGGCCCCGCTGACGCGATCGATGCCGGCGGCGGCGAGGGCGGCCGCATCGGTGGCGCTGAGCACGTGGCCCTTGCGCAGGAGGAGGTGGGGCAGCCGGAGGGTGTGGGCGAGGCGGATGCCTTCGGCCTCGGTGCAGGGGAAGTCGCCGAAAATCATCTTGCTTGTCCTCCGTAGCGTACGCCGGTGATCTGGGCCAGGATGGCTACCGCGATCTCGACCGGGTAGCGGCCGCCGAGTTTCAGTCCCACCGGGGCGTGGATGCGCTCCAGTTGGCTGGCGAGGCCCATTTCCGTCAGGCGCTCTACGCGCTTGGCGTGGGTGCGGGTGCTGCCCAGGGCGCCGATGTAGAAGGCCGGGCTGGCCAGCGCCGCTGCCAGGGCCGGGTCGTCGAGCTTGGGGTCGTGGGTAAGGGTGACGACGGCGGTGCGGGCGTCGGGAGCAAGGCGCTCCATGGCCTCGTCCGGCCATTCCGTGGTGAGGGCGACGCCGGGAAAGCGCTCCGCGCTGGCAAAGGCCCGGCGCGGGTCGATGACGGTGACGCCGTAGCCGGCCATGCTGGCCATGGGAGCAAGGGCCTGGCTGATATGCACGGCACCGATGATGAGCAGGCGCGGCGGCGGCGCGTAGATGCGGGCGAAGAGAGCGTCGTCCTCGTCCAGCAGGCCGCTCCGGTCGGCGGCCATGCGCTGGCGTATGCGCTCCAGGTCGGCTGCCGGCAGCGCAAGACTGCCCGCTACCTGATCCTCTTCCACCAGGGCCTGGGCGCCGTCGGCCAGGCGGGTCACCAGGGCGGCGGGCCGGCATGCGGCGCGCTGGGCCATGAGGCGATCGAACAGCGGTTCGTCCTTTTCGATTCTCCCGACCAGAACCTGGACCCGGCCGCCGCAGGCCAGGCCCACTTCCCAGGCCTGCTCGTCGCTGATGCCGAAATCCAGCAGACGCGGCTTGCCGTCATCGATGGCGGCGAGGGCTTCCTGGATGACGGCGCCTTCGATGCAGCCGCCGGAAACGGAGCCGACGAAGGCGCCGTCCGCGCATACCGCCAGGTGGCTCCCAACCGGGCGCGGCGACGAGCCCCAGGTGCGCACCACCGTCGCCAGGGCGACGCCGAGGCCGGCCGTGCGCCAGGCCTGGGCACGGTTGAGAATGTCGTCGAGTTCGGCTGCCATGGCTGCTCTCTTTCCTTCCAATTCAAGAAACTGTTCTTCAGCCGCCGGTGGTGGCCATGATGCGCACGATCTTGCCGGGGTGCTCGACGAATTCATGGCGCAGCGGCTTGCGGCGCAGGCCGTCGATCAGCGCGGCCTCGAGGTCGGCGTCGCTGCAGCCGGACCGCAGCAGGCTGCGGAAATCGACCGTGTCGTCCTGGCCGAGGCACAGGTACAGGGTTCCGTCCACGCCGAGGCGGACGCGGTTGCAGGTCTCGCAGAAATGCTGGGAAATGGGGGTGATGAAGCCGATCTGGAAACGGTTGTCGGGGGAAACCAGATATCGCGCCGGTCCGCCGCCGGTAACGACGCCGTCAATGAGCCCGAAGCGCTGGCGCAGCTGTTCCCTGATCGTCCGCAGATCGGGGAAAGGGGCGGCGCGGCCGGTTTCGCCCATGGGCATGGTCTCGATCAGGCGCAGGATGAAGCCCTTTTCCATGCAGAAGGCCACCATGGCATCGACTTCGGCGGCATCCATGCCGCTGGTGGCCACCATGTTGATCTTGATGGGCCGGAAGCCCTCCGCCACCGCCGCCTCCAGGCCCCGCAGCACCTGGTCGAGAACATCGCGCCGGCTGATTTCCTCCACCCGGGCAGGGTCCAGGGAATCGAGGCTGACATTGAGCCGGGTGACCCCGCTGCGCCGCAGGCTGGCGGCATGCTTTTCCAATTGCGTGCCGTTGGTGGACATGGACAGGTCCTCGATGCCGGGAAGGGCGGCGATCCGCGCCGCGATGTCGGCGATGCCGCGGCGTAGCAGGGGCTCGCCGCCGGTGAGACGGACGCGCCTGAGGCCGCAGGCGGCGAAGACCGCCAGAAGACGCTCGATCTCGTCGATGGTCAGCCAGCGCTCGGGCTCCTCGAAATCCTTGAAGCCTTCGGGAATGCAGTACGAACAGCGCAGATCGCAGCGGTCGGTGACCGACAGGCGAAGATACTCGATGCGCCGTCCTGCTCCATCGATCAACATGAGTGGGTCTCCTTCCTTGGCATCGTTTCAGGCGCCGATGGCCTGCAGCGTCTTGGCGAGTTGCGCCAGGCTGCGCAGGTTGTGGGCCGGCAGAAAGTGGTCGAGATAGGGCAGGGCGGTCTGCATGCCCTTGGTGAGCGGCTGGTAGCCCGGTGTGCCCAGCAGCGGATTGAGCCACAGCACTTTCTGCGCGCGCTGGCGCAGCTTCATCATCTCCTGGCGCATTTGGTCCGCGTTGCCCCGGTCCCAGCCATCGCTCAGGAAGATGACGGCGGTACGGCCGTTGAGCAGGCGGGGTGCGTGTTGCTCGTTGAAATCGCGCAGGCTGCGGCCGATGTTGGTGCCGCCCGCCCAGTCGTGCACCTTTTCCGCGACCTGCTTCAAGGATGCGGCCACCCCCTTGATCTTGAGCTCGTCCGTGATGAGGGTCAGGCGGGTGGAGAAGACGGCCACTTCCAGGTCCGACAGTTCGCGCCGCAGCGCGAACATGAATTCGATGAGGAAGCTGCTGTAGCGCTGCATGGAGCCGCTGACATCGCACAGGAGTACCAGCCGGGTCTTCCTGATGGGGCGATGGCGATAGGGCAGCGGACAGATGCCGTCAGCCATGAAGAAGGAGCGGCTGCGCAGCAGGCGCTTCAGATCGGGCACCCGTCCCCGCCGGCGCACGGCGGTGCGGCGGCCGCGCTTGTTGGCCAGCGCCGCCACCAGTTCCCGGATCAGGCGCTGGGCCCGTTCCACATCGGCGTCGGTGAGCGTGCCCAGGTCCCGGGTCGCGAGGATCTCGTCGGGGCTGAAGGAAAGTTTGAGGGACTTGGATTCGCCGTCCTGGCTGCCCCCGTCCTCGCTGGGCAGCATGAGCCGGGTGCCGGCCTCGTCCTGGTCTTCCCCTTCGTTTTCCGGGTCGTCCTGCAGCCGTTTGCGGATGAGGATGCGGTCCGGCGATTCCCAATACCTGGCGAATATCACGTCGAAGCGGGGCAGGTCCTCGCGCCGCGATACCAGGGTGGCCCGGGCGGCGGCGTAAAAGTCGTCACGCTGCGTGAGGTCCACGAAGTCGAAACACTTGCAGAGGTCGATCAGGCTGGCGGGATTCACCGCCATGTCGGCGTCGTGGAGGGCGCGGGAAAAGCCGACCACGTGTTCGAGCACGCTACGCGGTGGGCTCGATTGTCGTGCGGCCATGTCGTGTCGCCGTTACATCAGGGAAAGGTGCGGCCGGCCGCGGCGGGGTCGTGGCCCGGCATGAGGGCCCTTTCCACGCGGGCATCGAGGCCGAGCTGGTGCAGCTTCTCGATATCGCCCTTGTACTTCAGGATGCAGCCCAGGGTGGCGGCGGTGGACTGAGGGTCCAGTTCGGCGATGCCGAGGGCCAGGAGCGCCCGGGCCCAGTCGATGGTCTCGGCGACGCCGGGACGCTTGTAGAAATCCTCCTGCCGGAGCAGTTCCATGAAACGGCAGATCTGTCCGGCCAGGCGCAACTCGGTCTGGGGCAGGCGGGTGCGCAGGATCTGCACTTCCCGGTCGAAGCTGGGATAGTCGATCCATTGATACAGGCAACGGCGCTTCAGGGCGTCGTGCACTTCCCGGGTGCGATTGGAGGTGAGGACGACGTAGGGAATGTGGCTCGACTGCAGGGTGCCGATTTCCGGGATGGTGATCTGAAAGTCCGACAGCACCTCGAGCAGGAAGGCCTCGAATTCCTCGTCGGCCCGGTCTATCTCGTCGATGAGCAGCACGGGCGGGCGCCCGGTACCGCTGCGCAAGGCCTTGAGGAGAGGGCGTGCCAGCAGGAAGTCCTCGGAGAAGATGTTGCGCCCGATATCCCCGCGCTCGACGCCGCGGGCTTCCTGCAGGCGGACTTCCAGCAGCTGGCGCGTGTAGTTCCACTCGTACAGGGCCGAGTTGCTGTCGAGCCCTTCGTAGCACTGCAGCCGGATCAGCTCGGTGCCGAGCACGTCGGCCATGACCTTGGCGATCTCGGTCTTGCCGACTCCCGGCTCGCCCTCGAGGAAGACGGGCTTCCCGAGGGCTACCGAGAGGAACAGCGTCGTCCCCAGCATGCGGTCCGCGATGTAATTCCTTGCTGCGAACCGTTCCTGGACTTCCTCGATGGAAGCGAAACGACGCGTGTCCTCTGGCAAGTTCATGTGGCTGCCGGCCCTTGCTTCAAACACCGACTGCGCGGCGCTCGACCTTGACCGCTGCGGAACGGTCGGCCCGTTTCACTGCGGCGTAGATCTCGTTGGAGGAATTGTACGAAGTGCGGATGATGACGTTCTCATCGAACAGGGCATCCTGGATCGCTGCCGACATGGTGTGCAGCGGCGCGCCGCCGCCTTCGCCCATGCCTTTCGCGCCATTGTAGCTAAAGGGCGAAGGCGTCTCGATTTCGCCAAACTTCATGTCGGGCATGTTCATGATCGTGATCGGCGCGTAGTCGGTGAACGAGGCGGTGAGCAGGTTGCCTTCCTTGTCGTAGATGTAGTTTTCCATCAGCGCCGCGCCGATGCCATGGGCCGTGGCGCCATGCACCTGGCCGGCGACGATCTTCGGGTTGATGACGTTGCCGCAATCGTCCACCGCCGCATAGGCGAGGATCTTGGGCACGAAGGTCTGGCGATCGACCTCCACCACGGCGATGTGCAGCTGGGCGGCGTAGGTCAGCGTCAGGTTGCCCATCTTCTTGTCCACATCGGGAATCTTGAAGGGCGGCCGATAGACGTGGCGGATGTTGAGGGTGACGTCGGCCAGCTCGGCGGGCTGGCCGGCGGTGTTGATATTCACCATGGCCGACAGGCCCCAGTAGTTGATGCTGCGGTCGGTGCCCTTGACCCGCAACTCCGGACCCTGCTGGCCGATGCCGAATTCCAGATCGTCCTCGTTCGCCTCGAGGGCGAAGGCGGCGATCATCTTCATCTCCTTCTTGAGCTTCTGGCAGGCGCCATGGACCGCCGACAGGCCGGTGACCGCGAACTGGCTGGCGTAGGAGCCGGAATGGCCGCCGTGGCTGTTGAAGGTGGTGTCGAACCCGGTGCGGACTTCCACCATGTCCGGGCGGATGCCGAGTTCGTCGGCGACCACCTGGGCTGTGGTGGTTTCGTGGCCCTGGCCGGACGGGGTGGAGCCGAGCATGACGACGACGGTACCGTCCAGGTCGAGCTTGATGGTGGCCACCTCGGAGTTGCCGGAGAAGGGCAGGTAGCGGTTGACGATGCGGGCCTGTCCGAAGTTGTTGGTGCCGGAGTCGAGGGTGGTGCCGATGCCGATGCCGATCCAGCGGCCTGCGGCACGGGCCTCGGCCTGGCGTTTCTTCCACTCGTCCCAGCCGATGAGCTCCTTGGTCTTCTCCAGCATCAGCGGGTAGTTGCCGGAGTCGTACACGCAGCCGTTGGGGGTGGTGTAGGGGAATTCGCGGATGTAGTTGCGCAGGCGCATCTCGTCGGACGCAATGCCCAGTTCATGGGCGCAGATGTCGATGATGCGCTCCATGAACCACAGCTGCTGGAGGCGCGAATAGCCGCGGTTGGGGGCCGTGGGACACTTGTTGGTGACCACCTGGTTGAAGTCGATCCTGATGTTGCGCAGCTTGTAGCAAGCCGGCAGCACTTGCGACCAGATCACGCAGCCGAGCGGCTCGTAGCGCGGATAGGCGCCGCAGTCGTCGAAATGGCGGGAGCGCACGGCGGTAATGACGCCGTCCCGGTCGAGGGCCACCTCGGTGTCCACATAGGTCCGTTCGTTGCCGTGGCCGCCGGCCAGCATGTGCTCGTTGCGGGTTTCCACCCACTTCACCGGCCGGCCGCCGACCTTCCTGGAAGCCAGGGCGGCAAGGGCCATGTACGGGTAGTTGCCGATCTTGCTGCCGAAACTGCCGCCGATGTCGTGGGTCTTGCAGCGTATCTGGTCGATGCTGAGGCCCAGGGCCGGCGCGATCATCTGGATGGCGATGGCCGGAAAGGAGTTGTTGCAGAAGAAATCGACGCCGCCGACCGGCGACCAGGTGGCGACCACGGCGTTGGTTTCCAGCGGGGTGCTGGAGAAGCGGTGGAAGTTCATCTGGTCGATCTTGACCACATGGGCCGCTTCGGCAAAGGCCTTGTCCACCTCGCCGTATTCGAAAATGCCTTGCCAATGGTGATTGGTGCCCATGCCGGGGTGGAGGACGCACTTGTCCTCCAGGGCAGTCTTGAAGTCCACCGCGACGGGCAGCGGCTCGTACTCGATCTCCACCAGCTGGGCGGCGTCGGCCGCGATGCGCTGGTTCTCGGCGATGATGGCCACCACCGGCTCGCCCTGGTGGATGACCTTTTCCACCGCCAGCGGGAAGTCGCGGATATTCTGGGCATCGCCCGGACCGATCTGCATGAAGGGACTGGACACCTTGGCGATCTCGCCGCCGGTGAGGGTGCACACGACCCCGGCCAGCGCTTCGGCCTTGCTGGTGTCGATCTTGGCGATACGGGCGTGGGCGTAGGGCGAGCGCACCAGATTCATGTGCAGCATGCCCTCCACCTTGTAGTCGTCCACGAAGCGGCCCTGACCCCGCACCAGGCGGGAGTCTTCCTTGCGCGACAGGGGGGCGTGCACCCATTTCTCGCTGTGCTGGCGCTTGACGATGTCGGGGAAATCGTTGACCCGGGCCACATTCCGGAGGGGCTTGAGGGCGGGCGCGGCTGCTTCTTCCGCCGCCAGGGTGCCGCCGGTCCAGCCGGCGGTGAGGGCCGCGGTGTAGGCCGCATCGACGGCGCTTTCCTCGCTGGCCGCTGGGGCGGCCGTGCTGCCTTCCGACTTGCGCAGCTTGCGCATGAGACCCGACATCCAGCCGGATTTCTGCTGCGACTGCATTTCCCTGAGGGCCGCCGCCTCGCGTTGGTACTCGGGTGACATGGCCTGGCGCAGGCTGGTGATGACGGCGTTGATCTGCTGCTCGGCGTAGCCGGCGAGGCCGCCGCCGGCCAGGGAGAGGATCTTGCCGACCAGCTGGACTTCGCCCTGCCACTTGACCAGGGTGCCCTTGCCTCGGGGCTCCAGGTCATAGGACGAAATCATGGTGTAGGCGCCGCCCATGACCTTGCCGGTGCCGACATAGGTGGCATGGCTGGGAGCGACCTTCTTTTTGAGGGTGAGATGGGTGGAGGCCGTACCGCGGATCTTGCCGATGCCCACCGAGACCTTCACCAGGGCGGTGTCGGTATCCACCATTTCCAGGCTGGAAAAGGTCGGCAGCAGCGGCGCGAATTTCTGCGGATCCGACAACAGGTCGAACACCTCCGCCGGATGCGGGGACACCTCGAACTCGCCGGAAAACTTCATTTCCATTATTTGCCTCCCTTCCCATCATTGACGACCGCTTCGACCGCCTTGAGGATGTTCTGATAGCCGGTGCAGCGGCAGACATTGCCGGCCAGCGCCTTGCGGATGGCCTTGCGGTCGGCTTCGGGGTGCTGTTCAAGGAGCGAGTGCGCGGACATCAGCATGCCGGGCGTGCAGAAGCCGCATTGCAGGCCGTGATGCTCGGAGAAGGACTTCTGCAGGGGATGCAGTTCGCCGTCCTTCTCCAGGCCCTCGACCGTGAGAATCTCGCAGCCGTCGGCCTGGACGGCGAACATGGTGCAGGACTTCACCGGCGCGCCGTCCAGCTTGACGGTGCAGGCGCCGCAATAGCTGGTGTCGCAGCCGATATGGGTGCCGGTGAGGCCGACTTCCTCGCGGATGAATTCCACCAGCAGCATGCGCGGCTCAATCTGGCGGCGGTGCTTTTCGCCATTGATGGAGACTTCGATGGTCACCAGTTGAACGGTATCAGGCATAAACGTGACTCCCCTCGATCTTGATGTTGGCGCAACGGCGTACGGCGGTGTCGGCAGCCTGCAGGAGCAGGCCGCGCAGCAGTTGCCGCTTGTATTCGGTGTTGCCGCGGGTATCGCTGGCCGGCTCGGCGACGGCGATCGCCGCGTCGGCGGCGCGTTCCCAAAGACGCTTGCCGACTTCCTTGCCGCGCAGCTCGGCTTCCGCCTCGAGGGCGCGCCGCGGTGTCGGGCCGGCGCCGCCCATGACGATGCGGACATCGCGGCAGGCATTGCCGGGGCCGAGCGTCAGCTGGACGCCGACGGAGCAGACGGGGAAGGCGGCGGCCGCCTTCTTGTAGGCGATATAGGCGCCGGCGCTGCCGCTGGCCGGCGCCTTGAAGCGGATGGCGGTCACCAGTTCGCCCGGTACCAGCACCGTGGTGTAGGCATCGCTGATGAATTCGCTGATGGGGATCTGACGGTCGCCGTTGGGGCCGGAGCAGAGGACTTCGGCGTCGAGGGTATGGAGCAGGGCCGGCCAGTCGCAGTTCGGGTCGGCGGCGCTGACCGAGCCGCCGATGGTGCCGCGGCTGCGCACCTGGGCGTCGGCGATGCCGCCGGCGCAATCCCGGACGATGGGGATCTCGGCGGCGATGTCGGACTTGGCAACCCAGCCGTGGGGCGAGAGGGCGCCGACGTGGATCCAGCCGTTCTCCTTCTTGGCGAAGCGCAGATCGGGCAGGCGACCGATATCAACGAGATCCGTCGGCTCGTCCAGGCGCAGCTTCAGGATGGGAATGAGAGTCTGGCCACCGGCCAGGGGCTTGGCGGTCTCGCCCAGGGCGGACAGCATCAGTGTGGCTTCCTTCAGGGAAGCGGGTCTGTGATACCGGAATGGCGCTGGATACATGGCGAATCCTCAAGGTGTTTAGTATCGGGCGGATAAACTTGCTGTCAGGCTGACGATAGAGCCAATCGTCCCGGGGAGCTTGCCTCGCAGTGCAGATCGGCTTGCACGCCGGTGCGGGGGCGTCTGGCCCGGTCCTCGCGCAGCAGTGCGGCGGTGGCGCTGTGCTTGAAGCTGCCGCGCCGGCAGAGCCCCTGCAGGACCTCGTAGTCGGGCGATTCATCGATGTCCTGCGCCAGCATGGGATCGCGCCGGACCTCGAAGGCGATTCCCGCCGCCGTGGCTATGGACCGGAAGCGCGCCAGGCTGCCGCTGCCAAAAACCAGGGGCAGCGGCAGGGGAAGGGGGGCCAGCAGCAGGTTGGTGCCGGTGCCGTGCTTGCAGCAGGCAGCCCGCAGGCCGCCGGCCAGGCCGTCCCCGCCGGCCGGCGCCACGAAGCGGTCCACCAGGGCGGGGGTGAGCAGGGGCAGGTCGGCGTGGGCGATGAGGACGTGACTGGCGCCCTGGGTGGCGGCCCAGAGGGCCGCGTCGCCGAGATCCTCGTTGAGGCCGCGCACCCCCGCGCCGCTATGGCTCACCACTCCGGGCACGCCCAGCAGGCGGGGCAGATCGGGAATGTCGCTCACCAGGACGACCCGCTCCACCGCACGGGAGCCGGCCAGGGCGGCCGTCACGTCGCGGGCCATGGCCAAGACCAGGGCCCGGCGCTCGGGGCCGGTGAGGGCGTTGGCCAGACGCGTCTTGGCGCTGGCCAGGTTCTTGAGGGGCACCAGGGCCCAGAGGCGGCTCATGGCTGTACCCCCAGGCTTTGGGCAAAGGCCAGGCATTCGCGGGCGAGCCTGATCTTGTCGTCGATGGTTTTCATGACTATTCCACAGGCCAGCAGTGGCAAGCTGTCTCCGAGTTCGCGGGCGGCGGCCGCATCGTCGGCGTCGATCACGTAGCCATCGAGAATCTCGCCGTAATGGCGGGCGATGGCGCCTGCCGACGGGTTCAGGCCCAGTTCGCCCATGATCTTGGCGGTGGGGCCCTTGATGGCGGCGCCGCTGACGATGGGAGCCACGGCGATCACCGGGGCGCTCAGACGACGAAGGGCTTCGCGGACGCCGGGCAGGGCGAGGATGGGGTCGATGCTGAGATAGGGATTCGACGGGCAGATGATGACGCCGGCGAGATCAGGGGCGTTGAGCGCTTCCAGAAAGGCAGGGGAGGGCCGGGCAGTATCGGCGCCGACGTAACGCAGCCTGCGGACGACCGGGATGCAGCGTTTGCGTACGAAATAGTGCTGGAAGGGCAACACTCCGGCGTCGGAGTCCACGAGGGTCCGGACCGGATTGTCAGACATGGGTACGATCTGGTGCTCGATGCCGAAGGAGCGGGCGATGCGGCTCGTGACTTTGCTCAGGGAGCAGCCGTTTTCCAGCATCACCCGGCGTGCCAGGTGCAGCCCCAGGTCCTTGTCGCCCAGCCTGAACCAGGGCTCGACCCCGAGCAGTTCCTGGACGGTGTGGGCTGACCAGCTTTCCTCGTCGCGACCCCAGCCTAGCACCGGATTTTCCAGGCCGGCCAAGGTATAGGTGACGGTATCGAGGTCGGGGCATATGGGCAGGCCAAGGTGCTCGAAGTCATCACCGTTATTGACGACGATGGTCAGTCTGCCGGCCGGCAGTACGCGACTCAGTCCAAGGGCCAGTTTGGCGCCGCCGACACCGCCGCACAGGGCCAGATAGCGGCCTTCGGCCGGTTCTTTCGTGGTGGTGGTCACAGAAATAGGTCCTGTTCAGATGGGCGGAGCAGGTCGGCGGCGCTGCCCCGTCCGCCGAAGGCGAGGCCGCGCACCACGACGATGGGCAGGGACTGGTCGGAGGGCCCCATCAGGATCGACGCCGCGGCGGCGATCTCGTCGCCTTGGGCGACCTGGGTGATTTCCATCTTGCGCCCTTCGAGGTCGGGTTTGCCGCGATAGTCGTTGAGGGTCACGAAGCCGGCGGCTCCCAGGCAGACGCCGCAGGTGCCGAGGCGCCACGGGCGTCCGAAACTGTCCACGATCAGCACGCCTGCATTGACGCCATATTCGGTCTGGATCTGGCGGTGGAGCTCAGCGGCGCTGCGGTCGGGATTTTCCGGCAGCAGCAGCATCTGGTCGTCGCCGGCGTCGATGTTCGAGCGGTCGATGCCGGCATTGGCGCAGATGAAACCCAGGCGGTGGCGCACGATCAGCACCTCCTTGCTCCAGCGGATGACGCGGTCCGATTCCCGCAGGATCATTTCCACCACGCGCTCGTCCTTGCCGCACTGGGCGGCGAGTTCCTTCGCACGTGCCGACGCCTCGACGCTGTCGAGGCGCACATAGCGGTTTTCGGATTTGGATACGATCTTCTGGGTGACCACGAGAATATCGTTGTCCTGCAGAGCCAGATCGTTGGCCCGCAGCGTCTGCGCTATCAAGGGGAACAGCGGCTCTCCGGGGCGCACCATGGGAAACCCGACAGGAGCTAGCAACTCGAGACGCGGGATGGGGGCGCGGGATGGTTCGGACGAATTGCTCACGGCTTTCGGCTCCTGTCATGAAGAAAATGGACCTTCAGGGGGTTGCCGGCCGTCACGCCCGCACGGGGCCGCATGGCTCCGAACCCTGTTCCTGATCCAATCGCAAAGCGGCCCCTTTTGCAGCCGGCGACCCGGCCAAGACCATCGAGGGGCACGCGGACGATGGCTTGGTTTCATGATCGGGTCGCCCTAGGCGATGGCCTTCAAGATGGCATCGACGCTGACCCGGGCATCGCCGAACAGCATGCGGGTGTTTTCCTTGAAGAAAAGCGGGTTCTCGACACCGGCGTAGCCGGCACCCGTTGAGCGCTTGGAAACGATGACCGTGCCCGCCTTCCACACTTCGAGCACCGGCATGCCGGCGATGGGGCTGCCGGGGTTGTCGATGGCGGCGGGATTCACCGTGTCGTTGGCGCCGATGACCAGCACCACGTCGGTCTTGGGGAAATCCTCGTTGATTTCGTCCATTTCAAGCACGATGTCGTAATGAACCTTCGCCTCGGCCAGCAGGACGTTCATGTGACCGGGCATGCGGCCCGCCACCGGGTGGATGGCGAAGCGCACATTGACGCCCTTGTTGCGCAGGATGTGGGTCAGTTCGGAGACCGGGTGCTGCGCCTGGGCAACCGCCAGGCCATACCCGGGCACGATGATGACGTCGTCGGCATTCACGAGCATTTCGGCGACTTCGTCCGCAGTGGTCGACTGAACCGTCCCGGCTTCCTCTTTTTGCCCTCCAGCCGACGTTCCGGCGCCGAAACCGCCCAGGATGACGCTGAGGAACTGGCGGTTCATGGCGCGGCACATGATGTAGCTGAGAATGGCGCCGCTCGATCCCACCAGGGCGCCGGTGACGATCAGGAGGTTGTTGGAGAGCATGAATCCGGAGGCCGCGGCGGCCCAGCCGGAATAGCTGTTCAGCATGGAGATGACCACCGGCATGTCGGCGCCGCCGATGGCCATCACCATATGTACACCGAAGGCGCAGGCGATCAGGGTCATCAGGACCAGGGGCAGCAGGGCGGCCGTGCCGGAATCCGCTGCGAGGAATTCGGCGCCGAGCCAGATGCAGGCCAGGCCGGCGGCAAGATTGAGCCAGTGGCGGGCAGGCAGGAGCAACGGCTTGCTGGTGATGAAGCCACGCAGCTTGCCGAAAGCGACCACCGAACCGGTGAAGGTGACGGCGCCGATGAGGATGCCGAGGTAGATCTCGACCTCGTGGAAAGTCTTCTCGGCGCCCTGCAGGGCCGAGTCGGGATCCATGAAACTGGCGTAACCCACTAGTACGGCGGCGAGGCCGACGAAACTGTGCATCACCGCCACGAGCTCGGGCATGGCCGTCATCTGAACCCGCGACGCCAGTACGGTGCCGATGGCGCTGCCCAGCACCATGGCCCCCAGCAGGAACGGTCCGATGGCGTGCTGGTTGGCGGCGATGCTGGCGACAATTGCGATGCCCATCCCCAGAATCCCGTAGAGATTGCCGCGCTGGGCCGTCTTCTGATGGCTCAGGCCACCCAGGCTGAGGATGAACAGCACGCAGGCACCGATATACGATGCCGACAAGATTCCGGTATTCATGTTCAATTTCCCCTCTGGAACATTTTCAGCATGCGCTGGGTAACGTGGAAGCCGCCGACGATGTTGATCGTCGCGACCAGAATGGCCGCCCCGGCGAGGATGGCGACGACGTCGTCGGCCGAGCCGACCTGCAGCAGGGCGCCGATGACGATGATTCCGCTGATGGCGTTGGTGACGCTCATCAGCGGCGTGTGCAGGGCAGGCGTGACCGACCAGACCACTTGCCATCCGATGAAGCAGGCCAGGACGAACACCACGAAATGGCTGAGGAAACTTGCCGGCGAAACCGCGCCGACGGCGAGCAGCAGGATCAGGCCCCCGGCCACGCCCGCTGCCGTGGACAGGGCCCTGGCACGTGGCGACTGCTCGACAGCTGCGGGGGCCGGTGCCGTTGTCTTGGCGAGGGGGGCGGCCGGGGCGGCGGACGGCTGGGGGCGCGGGGCCGGCCAGGTCACCTGGCCTTGATGGATGACCGTGGTGCCGCGAATGACCTCGTCGTCCATGTTGATCGCCATCCGGCCATCCTTGCACGGCGTCAACTCCGTCAGCAGGTGGAACAGGTTGGTGCTGTAGAGCTGGCTGGATTGCGTGGGGAGGCGGCTTGGCAGGTCCGTATAGCCGATGACCGTCACGCCATTGTGCTCGATCACCTCGCCGGGCTGGGTGAGTTCGCAGTTGCCGCCCTGTTCCGACGCCAGGTCCACGATGACGCTGCCCGCCTTCATCGATTCGACCATGTCGCGGGTAATCAGCTTGGGTGCCGGTCGCCCCGGGATGAGCGCGGTGGTGACGATGATGTCCACTTCCCGGGCCTGTTCGCGGAACAAGGCCATCTCGGCATCGATGAATGCCTTGCTCATCTGCTTGGCGTAGCCGCCGGAGCCGGAGCCGTCTTCTGCGAAGTCCAGTTCCAGGAATTCGGCACCCATGCTCTCGACCTGTTCCTTGACCTCGGGACGGGTGTCGAAGGCACGCACGATGGCGCCCATGCTTCCGGCGGCACCGATGGCGGCGAGGCCAGCCACGCCGGCGCCGATGATCATCACTTTTGCCGGCGGCACCTTGCCCGCCGCGGTCACCTGGCCGGTGAAGAAGCGGCCGAAGCGATTGGCTGCCTCGACCATGGCGCGGTAACCGGCGATGTTGGCCATCGAACTCAGGGCGTCGAGCTTCTGTGCCCTGGACAGCCGGGGTACGGAGTCCATGGCCAGCACCGTTGCCTTGCGGCTGGCCAGGTGCTTCATCAGGGTATCGTTCTGGGCCGGCCAGATGAAGCTGATCAGGGTGCTTCCATCGCGCAGCAGATCGGCTTCATGGCAATCCAGGCCCGGATGCTGTTGCGGCGCGCGCACCTTCATCACGATATCGCTCTCGGCCCACAGGCGCCTTGCGTCGGAAACCACCTCGGCGCCGGCTGCCGCATAGTCCGCATCGGAAAAGCGGGCGCTCATCCCGGCACCGGCCTCGACGGCCACCGTGTAACCGAGTTTCAGGAGTTGTTTCACCACAGCAGGCGTCGTTGCGACACGCTGTTCGCCTGGGTGTATCTCTTTTGGGATCCCAAGTCTCATCAATTCCATCCTCTTGTTTGCTGTTCAATGGCTCATCGGCGTGGTGTCGGCTGATGCCTGACCAGCCTTGGTGACAAAGTTAAATACGACGGCCTGCCCTGTCTTGCACCGCGGGGTACGGCGATTGACTGGCAGTGCTCCGGATGGGGGGAAAGTCGATATCGAAGGACCGGCGCGGGTGCGGGCCGCACGGCCCTGCGCCCTGGATCAATCTGGGTGCCCTCTCAGGCAAGACTGCAGGGCGGCGCCATTCGTATCGTTCAGTCGTGCTGAGAAAACATGTTCGGCGCCCTGGGCCGGTCCGGCACGAACCGAAGGAGAGAGGCAAAAATGTATATCGAACGCACCTTTGTAGTGGATTCGCCGTTGCAACGGACGTGGGATTTCCTGAACGAGCCGGAGAAGGTGGGCGCCTGCCTGCCGGGCTGCCATACGGTCGAGGTGGTCGGGGCCGGAAAATACAAGGCTTCGGTCGGTTTGAAGGTCGGCCCGATCAAGGCGGGCTTCAACGTCGATGTCGAGACCATCGAGGAGCGCCCGCCGATCTATTCCGTGTACACGATGCGGGGCGACGACAAGGACGGCAGCAGCAAGATAAGCGCGGAATGCACGCTGGCCTTGAAGGAGGTCGATGGCACCCGAACGGAAATCACCTACACGTCGAAGGTCCAGATCGTCGGCAAGCTCGGCAAGTTCGCCGGCGGGGTCATGGACAAGATGGCCGACAGCATCAACACCAAGTTCATCGCCGCAGTCACCCAGCAGATCAGGATCCCGGACGACAGCCAGCCCGCCGACGACAAGGCCGGGGCGGGAGTCTTCGGCAGCGTGAAGTCGTTTTTCAAGAAGAAACAGATCCCGGAGTCCGCTGGCTGAGCCTCGTGGCCCGCCTGGCGAATCAAATTAGAAATTACCGCAGTTCCGGAGGAGGATCACCGACGTGAGCAATCAAGAACCTACCCAGAATTCCCTGAAGCCGGGGAAATGGATCAATTCCACCTGCAAGATGTGCCTGCACTCCTGCTCGACGCGAGTGCACGTCACCGATGACGGGGTCATCAACAAGATCGAGGGGAATCCAACCAACCCCTCCAATGCCGGCAAGTTGTGTCCCAAGGGGAATGCCGGAATCCTGCGCCACTACGATCCGCAGCGATTCAAGCAGCCCATGCGCCGGACCAATCCGGAGAAGGGGCCCGGCATCGATCCCAAGTGGGTGCCGATCAGCTGGGAAGAGGCCTTCGACATCACCGTGCGCGAAATCAAGAAGTCCCTGGACGAGGATCCGCGCAAGATCCTGCCGTCGCTGGAAGACTTCCAGAAGATGCATATCTGGTTCTGGCCCCTGGCTATCGGCAACCACAACTTCTATCAGTCCGGCGGGACCATGTGCGGCGGCGCCTACCACCCGCTGAACGGTTACATCCACTCCGCCTTCGGCGCGGTCAACGATGCCAAGTACTGCAATTTCTGGCTCAGCAACGGCGCCGGCGATGGCTTCTCCTCGCATCTGCACGCGGCTGCCCAGTCCCACTGGGTGGCCAAGGCACGTATCGAGCGCGGCATGAAAGTCGTGGCGGTGGAGCCGCGCATGTCCATCGCCGCCGCCAAGGCCGAGGAATGGGTGCCCATCCGTCCGGCTACCGACCGCCATTTCGCCATGAGCATGAGCCATGTGCTCGTGTACGAGAAGCTGTGCGACTACGAATTCCTGCGCAAGGACACCAATGCACCCTACCTGGTGGGGCCGGACCAGTTCTTCGTACGCGACGAGAACCGGCAGATCTACGTCTGGGACAGAAAGGACAACCGCGCCAAGCTCTGGAACGATCCGACGCTGAAGTCCGAGAACATGGCCCTGGAAGGCGAGTACGTGGTCAACGGCGTCAAGTGCCGTCCGGCTTTCCAGGTCTACAAGGACATCCTCAAGGACGCCTCGCCCGAGGCGATGGAACAGCTCACCACAATTCCGGCGGCCACCGTGCGGCGAATTGCCCGTGAGTTCGCCAAGGAGGCACGCATCGGCGAAACCATCACTCTCCCCGATGGCCGCACCGTGCCTTTCCGGCCAGCTGCCTACAATTACTATCGGGGCGCCCAGGGCCACAAGAGCGGCATGATGACCAATCATGCCTTCCAGCTGACCAACATGCTGATCGGCAATATCGACCATCCGGGCGGCCGTTGCGGCGTCACCATCACCGACGGCTGCGTCGACAACAACCACTGCCTTCCCGGCGAATGCGGCCAGATGCTCGGTGCTCCGCACCAGCTGGGCCACATGCCGCCCTTCTCCTGGCCGCCCAACGAGTATCACCTGGCCGGCTTCTTCCCGGTCGGCGTCAATGGCCCGCACCTCAACATGCTTTCCTACCTGGAGCCGGAGAAGTATGGCTCGACCTTTAAGCCGGATGTCCTGGTGAATTGCCACTCCAATCCGGTGTGGTCCATCCAGGGGCCGCGGGACAAGTGGCTGCAGTTCCTGCGCGAGATGCGCTTCATCGTCTGCGTCGATGTCATTCCCACCGAAATGACCGATTTCGCCGACGTCGTCCTGCCGTCCAGCGATTATCTGGAAACGTACAACTCGGTGATGATCGAGCCGCCCTATACCGAGGGCATCTGCTTCCGCCAGCCGATCACGCCGCCCCTGTATGACACCAAGAGCGAGGAGGAGATCTTCTTCGAGATCTCCGAGCGGCTCGGCGTGCTCGACCAGTACAACGAAGTCATCAACCTCATCCTCGGCTTCAACCAGAAGCCCCACCTGATGCTGGAGCCCGGCAAGAAGTATTCCGACCGGGATATCGCCGAGCGCGTCGGCCTGCTGTGGAACGACAAGCCCATCGAGTGGTACATGGAGCACGGCCATTCATCGACCGAGCGCCGCCTCGACAAGTGGTATCGCCCGTGGGACGGCATGCGCCTGCTGTTCTACATCGAGGACCTGCCCTTCCAGCGCGAGCAGCTGCGCAGGCAGTTCGAGGAAGCCAAGGTGCCCTTCCGTCACGAGTGGCCCTTCGACGACTACCAGCCCTTGCCGACCAATGTGATCGATCCCATCCACAAGGAGGCGAAGGAGTACAACCTGTACGCCATCACCTTCAAGGATATCCAGCTCAATTTTGGCGAAAGCCTGAGCATTCCCTGGATCAAGGACATCACCTACCGGGATCCGGTGCATACCGGTCTGCTCCTGAACCGTGCCACGGCCAAGAAGCTGGGCCTGACCGACGGCGACATCGTCCTGGTGGAATCCCCCTATGGGCGTCTCTACGGCCGTCTGGCGACCACCGAGGCGATGCATCACGAGACCCTGGGCGTATCCAATGCCCTGTCGCGCACCAAGAGCGAAAACCGTTCCGCCCTGATGGCAGGCGGCCACTACAACGACCTCCTCCCGTACGACATGCGCAATACGGACGGTGCCACCGGCCAGCCCGAAACGAGCTGCCGCGTGAAGCTGACGAAGCTCGACGACTGGCCCGATTTCCTCAAGGGCGGTTCCACGGTGTATGACTACATCGACTCGATCAAGAATGCGAAGGGCAAGGGAGGGCTCCAGTAATGAGCAAACTGGGAATGGTCTTCGACCTGAAGGCGTGTATCGGCTGCAACGCCTGTGTGGTCGCTTGCAAGCAGGAGAACTCGGTGCCGGACGGGATCTTCTTTACTCGGACGTTGAGCTACGAGTACGGCGAGTATCCGAACGTGAAGCGGGTCTATATCCCGACCATCTGCAACCATTGCGAGGATGCGCCGTGCGAGAAGGTCTGCCCCAGCGGCGCGACCTACACCCGCGCCGACGGCATCGTCATGGTCGATCGGGACAAATGCATCGGTTGCAGCAGCTGTGCCGTCGCCTGCCCCTACGACATGCGCACGATGCTCGACAAGTCCGCCCTGGAGAAGGGCCTCTTCGGGACCGGGGAACTCACCCCGTTCGAGAAGCAGGGCTATGGCCGCTATACGCCGGGAACATCGCTCAAGTGCGATTTCTGCAGCCAGCGGGTCGATGCTGGCCTCAAGCCGGCCTGTGTCGCCACCTGTCCGACCAATGCACGGGTTTTTGGAGACCTCGACGACCCCAACAGCGAGCCCAGCGTCCTGATTCGGAAACGGGGCGGCCGTCAGCCCCTGCCGGAGAAGAACACCAAGCCCAAGGTCTACTATGTCGAATGAGGCGCCCTTCCATCACTTCCTTTATCGGTAGGTACTACGATGACTCAAAATAGTACGAACGCTGTCGGCAACTCCTTCAAGCTGGGCTATCGCTTCCAGAGCTATTGGGGTACGTCCATGGCCCGCGCCTTCTTCGCCGCGGAAGTGGGTACGGGCACCTTCCTGGTGTCGCTGTACTTCGATTACCTGCTGGGCATGATCCTCGGACTTGCCCTGGCAGGCACCCTGAAGCCCTTTTTCCACCTGTCCCACATGGGGGTTCCGGCCAAAGCCTGGCGAGCCATGCTGCGGCCCGATCGCTCCTGGGTGAGCCGGGGCGGCATCTCCATGGTCCTGCTGGTGGGATTCGGCGCCCTGCATATCGCCAACCGCAGCATCGGCCTCGACAAGACGCTGGGCCTCGATCCCCAGGTGGGCGAGATGGTTAGGTACGTCGCCATTGCGGCAGGGCTGGTGGTGATCTGCTACCAGGGGATGGCGATGTCGGCCTCGGAGTCCTTCACGCTGTGGGCAAGCCCGCTGGTGCCGGTGGCCAGCTTCTGTTATGCCCTGACCGCGGGCGCCCTCTCGCTGCTCGCCATCGGCTGGGCGGACCTGGGCGCCGAGCCCCAGGCGGTCCTGGTGAAGTTCCTGGAAAGCATGCTCCTGCTTGATCTGGTCATCGTTGCCGGCCTCCTCATCCATGCCCGCAGCAAGTCCAAGGGCGGCGCGTTTTCGGTGAATCTCCTGATGCGGGGCGAGCTGTCCGGCCAGTTCCGCCTGGTGGCGGTGTTCCTCGGCCTGCTCGTTCCGGTGGCGCTCGTGGCCTATGGCGGCACCCAGCGGCTGTTCGTGGCCGCTGCCGTGGTTGCCTTTCTGGTGGGGTTCTACACGCTCCGCACCCTGTTGTTCAAGGCAGCGGTTTATGAGCCGATCACCCACGATCTGGCGGGCAGCATCGGGTTGGCCCGGTCGCGCTGAGGAGGCCCGTCCAAATGGGTAGAGCGGGATTCGATATGTTCTCGAGACCGGAGGAGGCGACAGCCAATGCCGGTCCGGGACGGTTTGGCATCCGTGGGACGACGGTCGGGCGCGCTGGTATCAACGGGTTCCGCCTGCATGAGGCGGAGGCACGGGTGATCGAGGAAGACGTGCTGACTATCGACATCGAGGACGTCGGCAGCTTCTCCCTGATGTGGACGCCCACTTCGGACACGACCCAGGCCGCGGCCTATTGCATCGAGGACGGCATTCTCGGCGATTCCGGTGTGCCGGAGCAGCTGGCGATCGCGGCGGGGTTCGCATTCACCGAGGGCATCGTCAATACCCTGTCCGAAATTGCCCATATGGCGGTTTGCCCGCAACGGACGGACGTTGTGCGGATGCGCCTGACCCATCCGGAAGTCGTTTCCGTCCGTCGCCGCAATGTCGTCATGAACAGTTCCTGTGGCGTCTGCGGCGGGCGGGAGCAATTGCAGGATACGGTCGCCAGCTGTGCGCCGGTCTCGGACATGCTGCGGGTGACGGTCGCCGATCTCACCGGGATCGGCAGCCAGATGCGGAATCGGCAGGCCATTTTCGATTCCACCGGGGGAGCCCACGGTGCCGCAATTTTCGACTCTGCCCTGGGCATGGTGGCCGTGGCGGAAGATCTCGGAAGGCACAATGCCCTCGACAAGGTGATCGGCTACCGCTTTCTTGCCGGCCTGGGATTTGCGGGATGCGGGGCCTTCATCTCGAGCCGTATCAGCTATGAGATGGTGGCCAAGGCGGCCCGTGCGGGCTTCGAGATTCTGGCGGCCATCTCCGCTCCGACTTCCCTGGCGATAGAAATGGCCGAACGCTCGGGCATAACCCTTTGCGGTTTCGTCCGCAGCGGGAGCGCCGAAGTCTATACCCATCCGCACCGCATTATTGCAGCCGCCAGCGCTGTGTCCTGCCATCCGCTGGCTCATCGGCAAACGTCATGCGATCTCTTCTGAGGTCCGCTGTCGGAGCCCGGGTCCTTGGGGCTGCGAGGGCCACGAGCCACAGGGCCTGGGCGAAGTCGCTTTCGGGGGCCGAAGCGGCGGGTGCCGCGGCAGCGCTTCCTGGATGTCCGATGAAGGAAATGCGATCGGGATGTGTCTCGATTGCTCGAGTTTGGTTTGTCTCTGTTGCCTCGAGACGTCTCATCTGCCGGTCTGCTGTCCTCTCCCTCCGTCACCGGTGGAATTTACGGTTTGGGAGAGTGTTCTCCCAAACCGTCTTTTTTGGGTTCTATGCCTGTGCAGCGTGAAACAATGGAATTCGATGTGGTCATCGTCGGCGGCGGCCCCGCCGGCCTGGCTGCAGCCATTCGGCTCAGACAATTGGCCATCGAGCAGGATCGCGAGTTGTCGGTTTGTCTCATAGAGAAGGGTGCCGAGATCGGGGCCCACATCCTGTCGGGCGCGGTCATGGACCCGCGGGCCCTGACGGAACTGCTCCCCAACTGGAAGGAGGAGGGCGCCCCCCTCGAGGTGCCGGTCACCGAGGACCGCTTTTTCATCCTCAGCGCCGCAGGCCAGTTCAGGGTGCCGAACATGGCGTTGCCGAACTGCTTTCACAACGAGGGGAACTACGTCATCTCCCTGGGCAGGGTCTGCCGCTGGCTCGGCGAGCGGGCGGAAGCCCTGGGAGTGGAGATTTATCCCGGCTTTGCCGGCGCCGAGGTGCTGTTCGACGGGAACGGCGCCGTCAAAGGCGTGGCCACCGGGGACATGGGCCGCCTCAGGGACGGCTCGGAAGGTCCCAATTTCCAGCCGGGCATGGAATTGCACGGCAAATACACCTTTTTCGCCGAGGGCTGCCGGGGGCATCTGGGAAAGCAACTGGAAGCGAGATTCAAGCTCCGGGACGGAGCCGATCCCCAGACCTACGGCATCGGAATCAAGGAGATGTGGGAAATCGACCCGGCGCATCACCGGCCGGGCCTGGTCATCCACACGGGCGGATGGCCCATGGAGTCGGACACCTACGGCGGCGGTTTTCTCTACCACCTGGACAACAACCAGGTGGCGGTGGGCTTTGTCGTCGGCCTGGGCTACGAAAATCCCTATCTGTCGCCGTATGAGGAATTTCAGCGTTTCAAGACCCACCCGGAAATACGCAGATTCCTGGAAGGCGGCAAACGGCTCGCCTACGGCGCCCGGGCACTCGTCGCCGGAGGGCTGCAGTCCCTGCCGAAGCTCGTCTTCCCCGGCGGCGCACTGATCGGGGACGATGCCGGTTTCCTCAATGCCGCCCGCATCAAGGGTTCCCATTGCGCCATCAAGAGCGGGGCGCTGGCGGCCGAAGCTTGCGTCAACGCTCTCGCCGCCGCCCGCCAGCGCGACGAATTGACCGCCTACCCGGAAGCCTTCGAGCGAAGCTGGCTTTACGAGGAACTCTACCAGGCCCGGAATTTCAAGCCCTGGATGTCCAGGGGACTGAAGCTTGGCGCCATCATGTCAGGTATAGATCAGATGGTCTTTGGGGGCAGGGCTCCCTGGACTCTGCACCATGCCGGGCCCGATCACGGCAAGCTCAAGCCGGCTGCCGGATTCCAGCCCATCGCCTATCCCAAGCCTGACGGGGTGGTGACGTTTGACCGCCTGTCTTCGGTCTTCCTGTCCAGCACGAACCATGATGAAGACCAGCCCAGTCATCTACAGCTCAAGGATGCGGGTGTGCCTGTCGCCGTCAATCTCACCGTCTACGATGCTCCCGAGCAGCGCTTCTGTCCCGCCGGCGTGTACGAGATCGTGCGCGACGCCCAGGGCGGGAATGCGCGGCTGCAGATCAACGCCCAGAACTGCCTGCACTGCAAGACCTGCGACATCAAGGATCCGACCCAGAATATCGAATGGGTGGCGCCCCAGGGGGGCGAGGGGCCGATTTACGTGCAGATGTAACCCTCAGTGTCAGAGGCGTCGATAGACAACGTTGCCAACGGAATTCGGAGAAGGCGTGCCGCAACCTCATCCCCTTCATTTCAAACAGATCATCGAGCCGGTCCGAAGGGCGGGAGACCGATTCGGATGCTTCGGCAGACCATTGCTCGGGGCGGCGACCTGCGCCTGCCTCGGGCCGGATCTTTCCGCAGCATTTGACGGGAATGCGTCTTGAGGATGGCTTCCGGATCCGCTTCGACCAGCAACCCCAACCGCATCATCGCGGACCTGGCCGCCATGTGCCGAGAGTCGCTGGCTGCCGATGGCACCCTGGATTTCTGCCTTGACCTCGCGGGGGATTTGCCGGAAATCGTTACGGATGGCGACCGCTTGAGGCGATTGTTCCTTGGCCTGATCCGGGAATCGGTCAAAGGGATGCCGGGGGGCGGGGCCATCCGTATTTCGACGAGCCCGCGGCGAAGCGGCCCGGTGATATCCCATATCGAGATATCCATGGAAGATAACGGACCGGGCTTGCCGGATGGGGTCTTCTGGAGTCTCTATCAGCCACCGGCGAAGGAGAGCGGGCAGACGGATGAAACCTCCGACCTCGCTCTCATAGGCCAGCTGGTGCGTGATCTGGGCGGGCTGATCAATTGCCGCTCGAGCCAAAAGGGAACACGCTTCCTGGTGCTTCTGCCTCTAGGGAAAGATCGGTAATTCGGGAATTTGGCACGGCCCATGGCCGATCGGCCAAGTCGTCCCGTCAATAACCGGGCGCCTCTCTCCATCCCTGTCCGGCGCCACCCGCTGCCGGCGGTGCCGGGATACTACGGCCGCCCAGGATGCCGGTCACTGATGGTCAATCCGACTTGCGCCGGAGAGCAAGCCACCAAGAGCGCTTGGCCTTATCCTGCACCTGTCATCTCCTCGAGGTCTCCACGACGCACGTATCGTCGTTTCGCCCGCTTCGGCGGGCATTTTTTTTGGCTTTCGGGCAGTGGCGCGGCAAGCGGGTCAGACGCCGATCACTGCTGGTCAAGGGAATTTGCTCCGCGGGACAAGCGGCCAAGGAAAATTGGTTCTATCGTTGGCCTGAAGTTTCCTTACAGTCGATCAGGACAGTCATGGACGCTCACACGCAGAATGCCAAGCCCTTGGTGGACCGGAGCAAGCTTGCTCTCCCCGCTCGCCGGCCTCCATGAGCCCCGGCCGGACGGCTGCGCGAATGAGACGGGCGGTGACGGGCAAGGGGCTAACGCTGGAGTCGTTGCCGCCGCGATCTGGCCCGGCGTTTTCTTACTCAACGAAGGAGGTTACGGTGTTGTTGCAGCAGGATTTTGATTTCGATCTGATGACCAGGTTGGCGAAGGAATCCCCCACGGAGTTTGACCGCCAACGGCAGGAACTGCTTCGGCTCGCCATCGAGTCCTGCGACCGTCCCGACCAAGCGCACCGAATTCAATCCGTCATCGATTCGCGCCGAGCCGCCATCCTGCAGACTCAAGTTGCTGCCGCTCCGGATACCAAGGAGGTATGGCCCCTGATCGGCCAACTGTCCACCTTGTTCGTGCATGTCATTTCCGAGAGCAGGAAGCCGCCATGTCTCGTTCCCAACTAGAAACCCGGGGCGAGGACCCGGCGGCTGCCCCGATCGCCCGCCGAATCAAGGGCAAACGTGGCGCCGCGGGCGCCAGACAGAAGGAGAAGAGATGAACACCATTTCGTTTCGGCCCAGACGCCAACGGCCCCATGGCCGCGACAGTGTCGCCAATGTGCGCATGCCCATCGCCGAGGGAAATTTCCTCGCCCACGCCTACCGGGATCCCGGTACCGGGGTCGAACATTTCGCCCTGGTGCTCGGCGATCCGGCCGCCACGCCCGGCTGCCTGGTCCGGGTGCATTCGGAGTGCCTGACAGGCGACATCTTCGGCTCCCGCCGCTGTGATTGCGGGCCGCAGCTGCACGAGGCTCTGCGGCGCATTGCCGCAGCCGGTTGCGGCGTCCTGGTTTATCTGCGCGGGCATGAGGGCCGTGGCATCGGCCTGGTCGAAAAGTTGCGGGCCTATTGCCTCCAGGAAGCCGGGTTCGACACGGTCGAGGCCAACCTGCTCCTGGGCCATCCGGTGGATGCCCGGGACTACACGGTGGCAGCCGATATCCTGAAGGAGATCGGTGTCCACGAACTGAGCCTCCTGACCAACAATCCCGACAAGCCAGCGGCCCTGGCGGCCTGCGGCCTGCGGGTCGCACGCGCTGTGCCCCTGCCGACGGCGGCAGATCCCGAAAGCGCCCGATACATCGAGACCAAGCGGGTGAAGCTCGGGCACGTGGCCCTCTCTGCCGTGGAGTCGGCCTGAAATGACAACGCGACTATTCGTGACGGACCTCCGAAGAGGTTTTTCGGGGGAGCCTCAGCCCGATCGGAACAGCCAGCCGGAAACGGCCTTCACGTAGGCAGGCATGACGATGTAGACCACCAGGGCGACGATCGTTGCCGCGACGATGCCCTGGTCGATACCCCACTTGCCGATGGCCGGAAAGTGGGAGAACAGGGGTGAGAAGGCGGCCGGCACGACCATGGTCAGGGGCCAGATTACGGAAGTGGTGATCAGCCACTGCTTCCAGCGCACGGGGCGGCGCTGGGTCGGCGATTCCGGGGTGAACCAGAAATCGATGCCGGAAAGGATCTCGATCTCGTCATTCCCTTCCAGAAGCTCGCGTACAGCCTGGATCAGGTTGCGGCGATCGGATGACGATGCCCAGCGGTCGGCATCCTCCTGGCTGGCAAATCGTACGATGGTGACGTATTCGTGCCCCCCAGCCGGCGGCCTCACGACCTGCACCCCGAGATGCCCCTGATAGGCGGCAGCCCTGGCCATGATCTGGCGCAACCAGGCCTCGTACTGACTGGCCAAGCCATCCTTGACCTGATGCCTGACCACGAAGGTGACCTGGGTCTTGCGCTGTAACGGTGCTTTGCGGGCAGGTTTCATCGTGTCTGGCAAGCTCAGCGTTCGCCCTTCTGGTCGAGGGCGGCCTTGAGCATTTCATTGTCAAGGATCGATTCGCCAAGAAGCCGCTTCAGCAGCGCGTTTTCCGCTTGCAGGTCCTTTAACCGCCTGGCCTTCGAAAGGGTCGGGCTACCGTACTTGCTCCGCCAGTTATAGAAGGTGGTGTCGCTGAAGCCGTTCTGTCGGCACAATTCCGTAACGGACGCACCGGCCTCGGCTTGCTTCAAGAATCCGGTGATCTGGTCATCCGAGAATTTCCGCCTCAAGGTCGTCTTCTCCCTGTCTTCGCAATTAGAGCTTCTGCTGCCGGGCCTTCCGTTGCCCTCGGCCCGGGCACTTCCGCCACCGGTTGCTCTGTCCCGCCAGCGGTCTGGATATGGCGCCAGACTAGCAGTTGCGCGGCGCACACTCTTGCCAGGCAGCGAACTGCCCTTGACTGCGGAGGCATCGGAAGCTTCCCTTTTTTCCGTGCTCCAAACATTATGCTGGCGTTTAGTTGACGTTTACGTAAACTAGAAGGCGGCGGGCGACCGCAGGACTCGGATATCGAGGACCATGAGCGCTCTCCATACGACGACAAGAAAACAAGAAATCAACTAGCCACTCATGCTGTTGAGGAGGAAACCACTCGATGGTTTCCCCGGAGGAGCGAAACATGGGAATCGCAGTACAGACTGGGGCCATGGCGCCCCAGGAGTCTGGGCGTGCGGGCCGTCTGGGCGATGTATCCAACGCGGTGATCCGGGTCCAGGCACAGCGGCATGCCGAGGCCTTCGATCACTACGCGGTCAGCCGCATCAGGCTTGCCACCTTGACCATCCACTCCATCGAGAGCGATCCGGTCAGCATCAGCCGGCGGGACGAGGACATCCTGGAGGACAGGATTTTCGATGTGCTACTCCACGTCCAGGTCCAGGGCTCGGCCGAGATCACCCAGGGCGGCAGAACCTTCAACCTGAGCCCGGGGGCCATCGCCATCGTCCCGGGCGGCATCCCGTATCACGTCTGTTACCCGGAGAAGGGCCGCAAGATCATCCTGCGCATTCCACATCGCGTATTCCACGAGCGCGTCCTGGGCCGGGAAGTTCGGGACTTCGGGGCCACGGTTTTCAGCGGGGATGGCCTGGTGCCGGTGGTCATCGACCTGCTGAAATCGATGACCCTTGAAAAGGAAGGCGCTCTCTCCGAAGTCGAGCAATTCACCCTGGCGGAAAGCTTCCTGGCGCTGGTGGGCACGGTGGTGCGCTCCCGCAGGACGCCGGGCCCCAAGGACGTGGAGAGGAACCGGTCGGCGCGCCTGTGCCGCATCCTCTCCTACCTGGAGGAGCATTTCTCGGATCACGAACTGACACCGGCGCGGGTCGCTGAGGCGAATATGGTTTCCCTGCGCCACCTCCACGGCCTGTTCAAGGAATCGGGCACCACGGTAAGCCGATGGATCTGGGACCGCCGCCTCAGGGCCGGCCGGGAAGACTTGCTGGATCCCAAGCTGGCGACCCTGACCATTTGCGATATCGCCTTTCGCCGGGGATTCAGCGATTCCGCCCATTTCAGCCGGGCGTTCAAGGAGCGGTTCGGCATTTCCCCGTGTCACCTGAGGGCCAAGGGGCGCTCCGGGAGCCACGGCGAACTGGCTGGCAAGCAGGAGGCTCCGGCACCGGCCCGGGCGGCTTGAGGCGCCGGTAAACCGGTACCAGCTCCCGGATTGGTGCCGGTCGTTGCCCGACGACGGCCAGGCGGGGCGAATTCCGGTTACAGCGGGCCGGCGTCGCTCAGTTCCACCAGCAGGTCCCGGGTCTCGACCCGGTCGCCCGGGGCGACATAGATGCGCGTGACGATGGCGTCGCAGTCGGCGGTGATCACGGTTTCCATCTTCATGGCCTCGATAGACAGGAGCGGGCTGCCCTTGGTCACCGGCTGGCCGCTCTTCACCGCCACAGTGGCGATCATGCCCGGCATGGGTGCGGCGATGTGCCCGGGATTGCCCGCCTCGGCCTTCGGTCGGCTTACCGAGGTGATCAGCGCTCCCTGCTTGGCGACCCTTACGGTGCGCGGCTGCCCGTTCAGTTCGAAGAACAGCCTCACCATCCCTTCCTCGTCGGGCTCGGTGCGGCCGATGAGGGTCACCACGAGGGCCTTGCCCCGGTCGATCTGTACCGTCGCCTCCTGCTGTTCGGCGAGGCCGTAAAAGAATACCGGCGTCGGCAGCAGGGAGACATCGCCGTAATGCCGGTGATGCTCGGCGAAATCGGCGAACACCTTGGGATACATCAGGTAGGAGGCCAGATCGCAATCGTTGATGCGCCGGTCCACGGTCCTCTCCGCCTGGATGCGGGCCGCCTCGAGATCCACGGGCGGAATGCTGGCGCCGGCGCGGCCGGGCAGGGGAGCCGTGCCCTGGAGTACCTTTTTCTGCAACTCGACGGGAAAGCCGTCGGCGGGGTAGCCCATCTCGCCCTGGAACAGGGAGACCACCGATTCGGGAAAGGATGTCGCGCGTGCCGGATCGGCCACCTGGTCTGCCGGCAGTTCGTTGGCCACCATGAACAGCGCCATGTCGCCAACCACCTTGGAGGTCGGCGTGACCTTGACGATGTCGCCGAACAGCCGGTTCACGTCGGCGTAAGCCTGGGCGACCTCGGGCCAGCGGTGTTCGAGGCCCATGGCGCGGGCCTGTTCGCGCAGGTTGGTATATTGCCCCCCGGGCATCTCGTGGCGATAGATCTCGGAGGTGCCGGAACGGATGTCGGCCTCGAAGGGCGAGTAGCAGCGGCGCACTCCCTCCCAGTAGCGGTTGAAGGGCTGCAGCCCCTCGACGGAAAGGCCGGGACTGCGGGAATCGCCGTCGAGGGCGGCGACCAGGGCGCCCAGGCTGGGCTGCGAGGTGAGGCCGCTCATGGCGTCCATGGCGCCATCCACCGCGTCGACGCCCGCCTCGATCATGGCCAGCACGCTGGCGATGGAGCCGCCCGAGGTATCGTGAGTATGGAAATGGATGGGCAGTCCGACCTCCTGCTTCAGGGCCCGGACCAATTCCCGGGCGGCCCGCGGCCGGCAGACGCCAGCCATGTCCTTGATGCCGAGCACATGGGCTCCCGCCCTTTCCAGCTCCTTGGCCATGTTCACGTAGTACTTGAGGTCGTACTTGGAGCGGGCCGGGTCGAACAGGTCGCCGGTGTAGCAGATTGCCGCCTCGCAAAGCGCCCCGGCTTCGAGCACCGCGTCCATGGCGACCCGCATGTTCTCGACCCAGTTGAGGGAGTCGAAGACCCGGAAGAGGTCGATGCCCTCCTTGGCCGCTTGATGGACGAAATGCCGCACCACGTTGTCGGCATAGTTGGTGTAGCCGACTGCGTTGGAGGCCCGCAGCAGCATCTGGAACAGAATGTTGGGCACCGCCTGGCGCAGTTTGGACAGCCGTTCCCAGGGATCTTCCTTGAGGAAGCGCATGGCCACGTCGAAGGTGGCGCCGCCCCAGCACTCCAGGGAGAACAGTTCCGGCAGCTGGCGCGCATAGTGCGGGGCGATGGCCAGCATGTCGGCGGTGCGCATGCGGGTGGCGAACAGTGACTGGTGCGCGTCACGCATGGTCGTATCGGTCAGCAGAACAGGCTTTTCGGCGCGCATCCACTCGGCGAATCCCTTGGCGCCCAACGCCTTGAACCGGTCGCGGCTGCCGGACGGCAGTGCCGCGCCCAGGTCGGCGGCGGGAAGCCGTGGCGTTGGCAGGGGCAGCGGAGGCAGGATGCGGCCCTTCATTTCCGGATTGCCGTTCACCACCACATTGCCGATAAAGCGCAGCAGTCGGGTGGCCCGGTCGCGCCTCTTGGGGAAATGGAACAGCTCCGGCGTCGTGTCGATGAACCGGGTCGAGCATTTGCCCGACACGAACAGCGGGTGGTTGATGACGTTCTCGAGAAACTGCAGATTGGTGGCCAGGCCGCGCACCCGGAACTCCCGCAGGGCGCGGTCCATGCGGTGGATGGCTTCGGCAGCGGTGGGCGCCCAGGCGGTGACCTTGACCAGCAGCGAGTCGTAATAGGGAGTGATGACCGCACCGGCGTAGGCGGTGCCGGCGTCAAGCCGGATGCCGAAGCCGGCGGCGCTGCGGTAGGTCGTCATCTTGCCGTAGTCGGGAGTGAATTGGTTCTCCGGGTCTTCGGTGGTGACGCGGCACTGCAGGGCGTGGCCGTTGAGGCGAATGTCGGCCTGGGCCGGCACTCCGGACTCGAGGCTGCCGATCCTGGCCCCCTCGGTGATGCGGACCTGGGCCTTGACGATGTCGATGCCGGTGACCTGTTCGGTCACGGTGTGCTCGACCTGGATGCGCGGATTGACTTCGATGAAATAGAACTGGCCGGTGTCGCCGTCCATGAGGAATTCGACCGTGCCGGCATGGGTATAGGACACCGCCCGGGCCAGGCGCAGGGCGGCATCGCAGAGAAGTGTCCGCCCGGCCTCGTCCAGGTAGGGGGCCGGGGCCCGCTCGACCACCTTCTGGTTGCGCCGTTGCACCGAACAGTCCCGCTCGAAGAGATGCATCACCTGGCCGTGGGTATCCCCGAGGATCTGCACTTCCACGTGGCGGGCATTTCTGACCAGTTTTTCCAGATAAACCTCGTCGTTGCCGAAGGCGGCCAGGGCTTCCCGGCGTGCCACTTCCAGCTGGCCGGCGAGATCGGCTTCCGATTCGATGACTCGCATGCCGCGGCCGCCGCCCCCCCAGCTGGCCTTGAGCATCAGCGGGTAGCCGACGGCGGCGGCCAGCCGGGCCGCTTCGCCGAAATCCCGGGGCAGGGGCCCGGTGGCAGGCATCACCGGCACGCCGGCGGCCATCGCGGCGTGGCGTGCCGCCACCTTGTTGCCCAGGGTGCGCATGACATCGGGGCGGGGACCGATGAAGGCAATACCGTGCCGGGCGCAGGCCTCGGCAAACTCCGGATTCTCGGAAAGCAGTCCGTAGCCCGGGTGGATCGCGTCCGCCTTCGCTTCCCGGGCGATGCGCAGGATGTCGTCGATATCCAGATATGCCTGGACGGGCTTTTTCCCCTCGCCGACCAGATAGCTTTCGTCAGCCTTGAAACGGTGCAGGGCGAAGCGGTCCTCGTTGGAATAGATGCCGACCGTGCGGATACCCAGCTCGGTGGCTGCGCGCATGACGCGGATGGCTATTTCACTACGGTTGGCGATCAGGAGCTTGCGGACTTTCATCAATGCCTCGTCGTTCGGATGGGCAACGATACGTTGCCATCCTCAGAAGCATAGTGGCCGCCACGAAGGGGGTCTTGTCCGCCGAACGGATCGTTCTTGATTCAGGGTGCAGGCCGGTTCCCGGAGTCGCTTCCCGTCCGTTTTCCGGTGCTTCCGGGGTTGCGCTATGGGTCAATCTGCTCCACTCGGACGGGCAAGACCGGCTATGACCCGGGCAATAAGATGGTCCCAGGTCGAAGCGAGTCATGGGATTCAGACCCGCTCGATGTCGTTAGCGAACGTCAAAAATTTCTGGGAGCAAACCATATGACCAAGACTGTCCAGCCCAAGATGGGCGTTATCTTCAAGTCCTACGAACCGTTGTCGGCGATCCGCGCCTATGCGGCGCAAACCGAAGCATCCAATATGACCGGTGGCTTCTGGATCGCCGAAGCCTATCACTGGTTCCGCCAGTACGGCCTGGAGGCGCGGGGCTGCTTCACCACCTTGGCGGTTGTCTCCGAAGCGACCAAGACCATCCCCGTCGGCCTCGGCATCACTTCGCCGTACATGCGCCACCCGACCATCCAGGCGTCCGAGGCGGCCGCCATCGACGAGCTTTCCAACGGCCGCTTCATCATGGGTATCGGTGTCGGCAAGGTCGGCATCGAGTACCTGGAGTACGACATCGAGAAGATGCGCCCCGTCACGGTGCACCATGAGTCCATGGAGATCATGCGGCACGTCTTCAGCGGCGACAAGTATTCCTACAAGGGGCAGCACTACGAGTCGTCCATGCCGGCTTTCGATCGCGCCAGCCGCGGCCTGCGCACCAGCATTCCCATCTATGTCGGCGCCACGGGTCCTGGCATGCAGAAGCTGTCCGGCAAGGAAAGCGACGGCATGCTGCTCGCCGGCCTGACTTCCCCGGCCTTCGTGCGGTACGCCATCGACAACATGAAGAAGGGCGCCGCCGACGTCGGCCGTGCCCTGCCGGACAGCTTCCCGGTAGGCGGCGTGATCCTGTGTGCCTGCTCCCGCGACGGCGACAAGGCCCGCAACGCGACCCGCAGCTACACCGGCACCTACATCGTCAACAAGATCCGCAACATCAAGAACGACGTCATCCTCGCCGGCTCCGGCCTGCCCGACAGCGCCTGGGATCCGTTCCGCAAGGCCATCGCCGACGGCACCCAGGACAAGGTTACCCACCTGGTGACCGACGAGATGATGCGGCGCTTCACCGTCATCTCCGGTACGCCGGAGGAGTGCCTGGAAATCACCCAGGAACTGGTGGATTCCGGCCTGAACCTGCCGCTGCTCGAGGTCGTTGGCCAGACCGTCGAAGACAACCTGGAGACCATTCGCCTGATGGGCGAGGAAGTTCTGCCCAAGCTCAAGCCCGGCCCTGCGGTCACGGCCTAAGTTGAATTGCATGTGCCGGGCGCCGGGCGCTCGGCACTGTTGAATGTCTAGCAGAGAGGTACAGATGAAACTGGCAAGCTTTAAGATCAAATCGAGCGGCAAGTCGACCATTGGCGTGGTGCTGGCCGACGGCGGCTTTCTCGATCTGCACGGGGCGACCAATGGCGCCTTCCCGAATGCAATGATTCCCTTCCTTGAACTGGGCGGTCGGGCCATTGGCCGCGCCCGCGAGCTGGCCGCGCAAGCCGCTCTCGGCCAGTCCAACGTGATCTCTCCTGCCGACGTCGAATTGCAGGCGCCCGTGCCCCGGCCCGGAAAGATCATGCACACGTCGTGCAATTTCCCCGCCCACCTCTCTGAGCTGACCACCTGGAATGCGCCCGAGTGGCAGTCCCACAACTGGGGTGAATTCCACTTCGAGCATCCCACCGGCTTCCTGGAGGCGCCCTCCAGCGTTGTCCCCACCAATGCGTCGGTCAAGATTCCCCATTTCACCAAGCAGCTCGATTACGAAATCGAAGTCGGCATCATCATCGGCAAGAGGGCCTTCCGCGTCTCTCCGGAGGAGGCCCTTGACTATGTCGCCGGCCTCACCATTTTCAATGACCTTTCCGCCCGCGACATCCAGGCCCGTGAGCATTCCAACAAGGTCATCCTGCTCGGCAAGAGCTTCGACGGTTCCTGCCCCCTGGGCCCGCACCTGGTGACCCTGGACGAGGTCGGCGATGTGAACAACCTCGGCATGGTGCTGACCCTCAACGGCGAGGAGCGCCAGAAATCCAACACCGGCAATGTGCATTACAAGATCGCCGACATGGTGTCCTGGTGGTCCAACATCACCCTGGAGCCGGGCGACGTGATCACGTCCGGGAGCCCGCCGGGGGTCATCGCCGGCAGCAAGAATCCGCAATACCTCAAGAACGGCGACCGCATCGACTGCAACGTCGACAAGCTCGGCACGCTGACGACTTTCATCGTCGAATAATCGGACGAGGCAATCCATGGCAAACCAAGTTTCCAATGATGTGGTCAAGAAGGCGACCGATCTCATCGACCGCGACCGCCTGGTCAATCTGACCATCGATCTCACCAACATCCCCAGCCCCACCGGCTTCGAGGGGGACGTCGCCCGCGCCTATCACCAGGTCCTGCAGGGCGCCGGCTTCGACGCCACCCTGCAGCCCATCGGCGACGATCGCTACAACGCCATCGGCCGCCTGCAGGGTCAAGGCGGCGGCAAGTCCCTCATGTTCAACGGCCACCTGGATACGTCCTTCGGCCCGGAACAGGCCCACCGCGGCATCGGCTACCAGTGCAAGGGCACCCTGGTGGACAACGAGTGGATCTACGGCATGGGCTCCTTCAACATGAAGTTCGCCCTGGCCAACTATGTGGCCGCCGTCGAGGCCATCCGCAAGGCCGGCATCAAGCTGGGCGGCGACGTGGTCATCGCCGCCGTCGCCGGCGAGATCGAAAAGGCGCCGGTGAACGAATATGAAGGCCGCCAGTACCAGGGCTATGGGGTCGGCACCAAGTACGCCATCACCCATGGCGCTGTTGCCGACTACTGCATCCTCGGCGAACCGACCAACATGATGCTGATTCCCCGGCATTGCGGCACCACCTGGATCAAGATCACCGTGCCGGGTCAGCTGATCCACACCGCCTGGTCCCAGCTCGATCGCAATGCCATCAACAAGGCCCGTGTGGTTCTGGATGCCATCCACAAGTGGATTCCCCAGTACTGCGAGCGCAACCGGGTCGGCGACTTCCAGCCGCGGGTGAACGTCTCCGCCATCGAAGGCGGCTGGCCCTGGCGCGGGGCGCGCACTCCGGACAACTGCGTCATCTACCTGGATGTGCGGACCCTTCCCGACGTCCTGCCGGTGCAGGCCTTCAACGAGGTGCGCCAGCTCATCAAGGACGTGGTCAAGGCCAATCCCAATCTCGAAGGCACCAAGGCCGAGGTCTTCCTTTCCGCCCCAGGGACGTCCATTCCGGACGATCACGACCTGGTCGCGAACATCATCTCCGCCCATACCAACCAGCTGGGACAGGCGCCGAAGATGGGTGTCGAGACCTGGTACAGCGATGCAGCCCACATGAACCGCTATGGCATCCCGACGGTGAACTACGGTTCCGCGGGGCGGATCCGCACGGGTGGCGGCGGTTTCTCCACCCAGCAAGGGGAACACGTGCATATCGGGGACATGGTGGACATCGTCAAGGTGTACATCGAGGTCATCCTGAACCTGTGCGGCGTGGCGGAGTAAGGGCAGGCGAGTGATGAAGTCGAAGTGGCGGGTGTTTTTCAAAGTCGAAATGGAGCCTAGCAAAGCATGAATCAGCATATCTACCGTCTGCTCGACGCAGGTCGGCCCGATGCCCGGAGTGCATTGGCTCTGGCCGATTGCGATAAGCTTGAAACCCTGCAGCTGTCTGCTGCCCGGATTCGCGACCGCGGCCACGGATCCATCATTACCTACTCGCCCAAGGTCTTCATCCCGCTCACCCAGCTTTGCCGGAATGTCTGCCACTACTGCACCTTCGCCAAGGTGCCGTCGGCGGGCATTCCCCTCTACATGGCGGCCGAGCAGGTGCTGGAAATCGCCCGGGCCGGCGCCCGCGCCGGCTGCCACGAAGCTCTCTTCACCCTGGGCGACAAGCCTGAGCTGAGGTATCCGGCAGCCCGCGAGGCCCTGCGTGCCCTCGGGCACGAGTCGACCCTGTCCTACGTGGCGGAGATGGCCCGGCTGGTCCATGCGGAAACCGGGCTCCTGCCCCATGTCAATGCCGGAGTCATGGATGTAGACGAGCTGCTGAATCTGCGGGCGGTTTCCGTATCCCAGGGACTGATGCTCGAGTCCACCGCCGACCGCCTGTGCGAGGCCGGCGGGCCGCACTACGGCTCACCGGACAAGGTGCCGGCCGCACGGCTGGCCACGATCGCGGCGGCCGGCGAACTCAAGATCCCGTTTACCTCCGGCATCCTCATCGGCCTGGGCGAAACCCGGCAGGAGCGCATCGAGGCGCTACTGGCTCTGCGCGATCTCTCCGACCGGTACGGACACATCCAGGAAATCATCATCCAGAACTTCCGTCGCAAGCCCGACACGAAGATGGCCGACGCGGAAGAGCCCTCCCTTGACGACTTGTGCTGGACCATCGCCGTCGCCCGCATCATTTTCGGGCCGGAGGCCAATATCCAGGCCCCGCCGAATCTGTCGCCCGATGCTGTCGGCGAACTGATCCGTTCGGGCATCAACGACCTTGGCGGCGTGTCGCCCATCACCCGGGACCACGTCAATCCGGAGGCGCCCTGGCCCCACCTGAAGCAACTGGAGCGGGAAACCGAGAGTGCCGGCAAGTCCCTGGTGCCGCGGCTGCCCATATATCCCGAACTCCTGAAGGACCTGCCGGCTTGGGTCGATCCCGCACTGCAGTCGGCGGTGCGCCACCGTGTCGATGCCGCCGGTTTTCCCCGCACCGACAACTGGTTGGCGGGGGCCAGCAACGAGCCGCCGTCGCTGCCGAGTTTTCCGCCGGTGGCTCATCTCCACTACTTCCTGGGGAGCGAGATGTACCGCACGGTGGAGCGGGCCGTGCGCGGCGCGAGCCTCAACGAGGCGGAGATCACCAACCTGTTCAGCGCCCGCGGCGGCGATTTCCGCTTCATCTGCGCCGCTGCCGACGAGTTGCGGATTTCGACCAACGGCAGCGTCGTCACCTATGTGCCGAACTGCAACATCAACTACACCAATATCTGCTCGCACAGCTGCCAATTCTGTGCCTTCGCCAAAGGCCGCTCCACGGCGGATCTGCGCGGCAAGGCCTACGACCTGTCCCTGGGCGACATCCAGAGCAAAGTGATCGAGGCGTGGAAGCGCGGCGCCATCGAGGTGTGCCTGCAAGGCGGCATCCATCCGGCCTACACCGGACAGACCTATCTGGACATCTGCCATGCGGTCAAGGCGGTATGCCCCGAAATGCACATCCACGCCTTCTCCCCGCTGGAGGTGTGGCATGGGGCCACGACCCTCGGCATGCCGCTGCGCGAGTTCCTGACGGAACTGAAGGCGGCCGGTCTTGGCTCCCTTCCCGGTACCGCCGCGGAAATCCTGGACGACGAGGTGCGCAAAGTCCTGTGCCCCGACAAGATCACGGTGGACCAATGGCAGGAAGTCATGCGCAGTGCCCATGCCGTCGGCCTGCAGAGCACGGCCACGATCATGTACGGCCATATCGAGCAGCCGGTCCATTGGGCGCGGCACCTGCTCCACATCAGGAATGTGCAGGAGGAAACCGGTGGCTTCACCGAATTCGTGCCGCTCCCGTTCGTCCATATGGAAGCGCCCCTCTACAGGCGGAACCTGGCGCGCCGCGGCCCCACCTTCCGGGAGGCGGTCCTGATGCATGCCATCGGCCGCATGGTTCTGAACCCAGTGATCAAGAACATCCAGACGTCCTGGGTCAAGATGGGTCTGCAGGGCGTATTGACCTGCCTTCAGGCCGGGGCGAACGACCTGGGCGGCACCCTGATGAACGAAAGCATCGGCCGGTCGGCGGGTGCCAAGCATGGGCAGGAGATGACCACCGCCGAACTGGATGCGCTCGTCAAGTCGATCGGGCGGAATCCCGTTCAGCGCAGCACGCTCTACGCAGAAGTGGCGCGCCGGCCGTACCGCGCCCGCTTCGAGATCGAGTCCGGCCGCGTCGCACAGTGCAACTGAGACACCCAATATGCCAACGCCACGAAGTGGCGGTGGGCCGCTTAAACCAAACAGGGAGATTCGCCACATGAACGATCAAGCGGTCGTCCAGTCCATGAACGATCATTCGTTCGTCGATCTTCTGTCGAAGATCAAGATTCATGACCTCGGCCAGGCCTACTGGCCTGGCATGCCGGTCCATCCCTTTGATCCGCCGTTCCAGTTTTTCCTCTACCGATATCACGAGTACGTCCGGAAGTCGTTCGACGAAATGGGCATCGAGCCCGGTTTTTCGGACGCCATCAGCCTCGTCGTCACTTCGATGCATTCCGGCACCCACTTCGATGCGCCGATCCACATGTCCCAGGATCTGAAGGTGCAGGGCATCGATGTGACGCCCTACCAGCGGGATACGGGCTTCGTTAACCTTCCCGAGCCGCTCCATTCCATGGAAAAGGTGCCGCCCCTGGTGCTGCGCGCCGTTCTTCTGGATATCCCTGCCTACAAGGGCCTGGACGTCCTGCCCGAGCGCTATGCCATCACCCCCGGTGACCTGGAAGGGGCGGCGGGGAAGCAGGGGGTCAAGATCAACAAGGGCGACTGCATTCTCGTGCGCACGGGTTACGGCCGCTTTTTCGAAACCGACCGGGACACGTATCTGAACAAGTGGGCCGGACTCAGCGACGATGGCGCCCGCTGGGTGGCGTCGCGTCAGCCTGGCCTCGTCGGCATAGACAACCTGTCCCTGGGAGTGCCCGCCCCCTTCGCCAGTCATCGCATCATTCTCGTGGAGAACGGTATCTACGTGATGAAGAGCCTGACGCTGGAGAGCCTGGCGGCGGGCAGGAATTATGTCAGTACGGTGATCGTGCTGCCCCTGAAGATCAAGGGTGGCGAAGCTTCGCTGATCCGACCCATTGCAATCGTATGAATCGCTGAACTCACTGAGGTGCCCAAATGACCAAGAGGTATTCCGTTTCTCCCGACCTGATCTGGACCGGCCACATCAACCAGCGGCCGGAAGTCCTGGACGGCTTTGACCGGACGAAGACGGTTCGTTTCTACGACACGACCCTGCGGGATGGAGAGCAGGCCGTGGGTGTGGTTTTTTCGGCCGATGCCAAGTTCGAGATCGCCTGCCAGCTCAACGAGTTGGGCATCGGGCGCATCGAATCCGGATTCCCCCGTGTTTCGGAAGAGGACACGGAAGCCGTGCGGCGCATCCTCGCCACCGATCTCCAGTCCGAGGTATGGGGATTTTCCCGGGCGGTAAAGGCCGACATCGACGCCCACATCGCTCTGGGAACCAAGGCGGTGCTGATCGAAATCGCCACCAGCGACGCCAAGATCAAGGCCTATGGCTTTACCCGTGAAACGGTCATCACCCGGCTGACCGAGGCCATCCGCCACGCCAGGGCCCATGGGATGCGCGTCAATTTCTTCCCGGTCGACAGCACCCGATCCGACCTGGCCTACCTCGAGACGGTATATCGGGCGGCCATCGATGCAGGGGCCGAGGAGGTGTCGGTCGTCGACACCATCGGAGCATGCGCTCCGGAGGCGGTCGAGTTCCTGATCCGGAAAGTCGCCGAATGGGTCGGGCCGGAGGTGCCGATCCATTGGCACGGCCACAACGACTTCGGCCTGGCGACTGCGGCGGCAATCGCCGCGGTGCGCGGGGGCGCCACCTGGATCCAGGGAACGATCAACGGCATGGGCGAGCGCGCCGGCAATGCGGACATCTGCGAAGTGGCCCTGGCTCTCCAGTGCCTCTACAACGTGCCGGTGGAGATGGATCTCGCCAAGGCCCGCCGCGTTTCCGAAACCGTGCGCAAGGCTGGCGGATATACGGTGGATCGCTGGAAGCCGGTGGTCGGGGAAGCGCTGTTCGTCCGTGAAAGCGGCGCCGTCGCCGCCCAGTTTCACATGCCGGATGCCATCGAGCCCTATTCTTCCGCGATCGTGACGGCGCAACGGGGCATCGTGCTCGGCAAGAAGAGCGGTCTCTCCAATATCGAAATCAAGCTGAAGGAACTGGGGCTGTCCGTGGCCGAGGACAAGATGTCGCTCCTGCTGCAGAGGGTCAAGGAATTGTCGACCCGGGAGCACCGGCTGGTGACCGATGAGGAGTTCCGAGGATTCGTGGCGGCCGTGTCGGATGGAAGCAAGGCGTCTTGCTGCGCTGCCTGAGACCGCCTCCACTGGATAAGCGGAGGGCGTGGGGTTCCTGGAGCCGGGTGAGGACTGTTGGAGGGAGCGCAGCAAGGGAGTTCCGCAGCCCTGCGGGAGGAGTTCCACGCCTGACGGAGCGACCGCTTGTTTCTTGGGTTCCATATGAAGCGGTCTTTTGATCCGGTCGGGCGTTTGAACTAAGCTGTGATACTGGCAGGAAAACAATAAAGAATGGCCAAGACTGGCCGTCTACGAGACAAGCAGGGAGCCACCGACATCCGCCGGTGGCTCCCCAAAAAGGAGGAGATGAAGTCATGGGAATTGCAGCTCAATCGGGAGCCATGGCTCCCCTGAGTGTCACGCATCCGGGCCTGTTGGGGGACGTCTCCAATGCGGTGATCCGGGTCCAGGCGCAGCAGCATGCCGAGGCCTTCGATCACTACGCGGTCAGCCGCATCAGGCTTTCCACCTTGACCATCCACGCCATCGAGAGCGATCCGGTCAGCATCAGCCGGCGGGACGAGGACATCCTGGAGGACAGGATTTTCGATGTGCTTCTCCACGTCCAGGTCCAGGGCTCGGCCGAGATCACCCAGGGCGGCAGAACCTTCAGCCTGGGCCCGGGGGCGGTTGCCGTCGTCCCGGGCGGCATCCCGTATCACGTCTGTTATCCGGAGAAGGGCCGCAAGATCATCCTGCGCATTCCCCATCGCGTATTCCACGAGCGCGTCCTGGGCCGGGAAGTACGGGACTTCGGGGCGATGGTTTTCAGCGGCAGCGGCCTGGTGCCGGTGGTCATCGACCTGCTGAAATCGATGACCCTTGAAAAGGAAGGTGATCTCTCCGAAGTCGAGCAATTCACCCTGGCGGAAAGCTTCCTGGCGCTGGTGGGCGCGGTGGTGCGCTCCCGCAGCATCCCGGGTAGCAAGGACGGCGAGAAGAACCGGTCGGCGCGCCTGTGCCGCATCCTCTCCTACCTGGAGGAGAATTTCTCGGATCACGAACTGACACCGGCCCGGGTCGCCGACGCGAATCTGGTTTCCCTGCGCCACCTCCACGGCCTGTTCAAGGAGTCGGGCACCACGGTAAGCAAATGGATCTGGGACCGCCGCCTCAGGGCCGGCCGGGAAGACCTGCTGGATCCCAAGCTGGCGAACCTGACCATCTGCGATATCGCCTTTCGCCGGGGATTCAGCGATTCCGCCCATTTCAGCCGGGCGTTCAAGGAGCGGTTCGG
>DATFAA010000166.1:0-6950 GCA_035255045.1 Rhodocyclaceae bacterium
GAGGGAGAAGGCGTGGCGGCCATCCTGGGCATCGGCGGAGTCCGCCGGCGCCGGCAGGACGAGATCGATTGCCTGGCCGGCCTTGAAATGGAAGCCCACCGGCTTTTCGAAATGGAAGGCCATGGTGCCGTCGGCGATCTCTTCGCGGCCTGCGAGCCGGGTCTCATAGGTGCTCATCTTCATTCTCCCATCCGGCGGGGTTTGGAAATGCGTGCAAAGGCGGAATGGTTGTGGATGGACTCGAAATTCTCCGCCTCGACCACGTAGGCGGCCACGCGGCGGTCGTTGTTGAGTGCCAGGGCCACGTCCCGCACCAGGTCCTCGACGAACTTGGGGTTGTCGTAGGCCCGCTCGGTGACGTATTTCTCGTCCGGGCGCTTGAGGAGGCCATAGACCTCGCAGGAGGCGCTCTCCTCGGCGATGGCGATCAGTTCCTCGATCTCCATGTCGCCGGCCAGCTCGGCCTCGATGCTGATGTGGGAGCGCTGGTTGTGGGCGCCGTAGGCGGATATTTCCTTGGAGCAGGGGCACAGACTGGTGGCCGGCACGACTACCTGCATGGAGAAGGAAGTGGAGCCGTCGCCCGCCGCGGCGCCCCGCCAGCAGACCTCGTAGTCGAGGAGGCTCCGCACCCCGGAGACCGGCGCCGTCTTGGGCACGAAGTAGGGAAAGCGCATTTCGATGATGCCGCTCACGGCATCCAGCCTTTCCAGCATCTCGGGGAGCATGGCCTGGAAGGCCGCCCGATCCAGCGGCCCGCTCTGGGCTTCCATCAGCTCGACGAAGCGGGACATGTGGGTGCCCTTGGTATCCGCCGCCAGCCCGACGGTCAGGGACAGGGTGGCGACGGTGGGCCGCACCTGCCCGCCCGACCGGATGGTGACCGGATAGCGGATGCCATTGACGCCCACCGCTTCGATGGGCAGGGCTCGGCTGTCGAGCTGGGACTGGATGTCCGGCAGCAGGGCTATTTTTTCGGGGGCATTCATGGTCGTCCTTTCTCGGAATGGGGGGCAGAACAAAACGGTGGCGCTCACAGTCTTAGAGGGGCATGGATAAAATAGTTTCTCCATGTTTATATTGATTAAGACTTTGGACTGCCGAGGAGGGTGAAATGCTCGCCATCTTGGGAAATCGCCAGCAGGATTTGCTGAAGGCCTTGCTCAGGAGCAAGGGCGGGCTGACCGTGGTCGAGCTTGCCGAGCGCCTGGGCATCACCAGCAACGCCGTCCGCCAGCACCTCGCCGCCCTCGAGAACGAGGGACTGGTCACCCACGGCGAGTCCCGTCCCTCCGGCGGGCGTCCGGAGCAGCTCTACGTGCTGACGACGGCGGGCCAGGAGCTCTTCCCCCGCCACTACTCCTGGTTCGCCCAGCTGGTGGTCGAGTCCATCAGGCAGGAAGCCGGGCCGGAGGCTCTGCGGGAACGCCTGGAAGGCATGGGGACCGGGGTGGCGCGCCAGCTCCTCGGCCAGAATGCCGGCCTCGCGGATCGCCGCCAGCGGGTCGAAAGGCTGGCCGGGATCATGGAAGAGCTGGGTTACGAAACCCGCCAGCCGGACTCTGCGGGTGAAGATCCCGTGATCGAAGCGGACAACTGCGTCTTCCACAAGCTCGCCATGGACGACCCGGATATCTGCCGGTTCGACCTGGCCCTCCTGGCCACCTTCACGGACAGCGCCGTGGACCACCAGGAGTGCATGGCCAAGGGTGGCAATGTCTGCCGTTTCCGCTTCCGGCCGAAGGGATGAGACAGGTCTCCTGAGGAGGGGGCGCGGCCGGCAATGGAGCTAGTTCCAACGGCCGACTGATGGCGGTTTCCCGTCCTGCGTAGAATCGGCGCCATGTCTAGGGAAACCCTGCCCACCTACTGCCCTCAGTGCGTCTCCCGCTGCGGCTGCCTGGCCACCGTCGAGGACGGCCGGCTGCTGGCGGTCGAGCCGGACCCCCTGCATCCCACCGGCGGCATCTGCATCAAGGCCCGGGTGGCGCCGGAAGTGGTCGGCCATCCGGCCCGGCTGACGGTGCCGCTCCTGCGCACCCGTCCCAAGGGCGATGCCGACCCGGGCTGGCGGCCCATTCCCTGGGACGAGGCCCTGGCCCTGGCCGGCCGCAAACTGCAAGCGGCGGGGCCCGCCGCCACTGCCTTCGCCGTCGCCACTCCCAGCGGCACCGCCATCGCCGACAGCTTCGGCTGGATCCATCGCCTGGCCCGGGCCTGGGGCAGTTCCAACCTGGTTTTCGCAACCGAGAACTGCAACTGGCACCGGGACTTCACCCCGGCCCTGACCTGGGGGAAGGGCCTGGGCATGCCCGACTACGCCCGGGCCCGCACCATCCTCCTGTGGGGGTGCAATCCCGCCGCCACCTGGCCGGCCCACGCCGCACGCATCAGCGCCGCCCGCCAGCGCGGCGCCCGGCTGATCGTGGTCGATCCGCGCCAGGCGGGATTCGCCCGGGGAGCCGACCTGTGGCTGCCGGTGCGGCCCGGCACCGACGCCGCCCTGGCCCTCGGCCTCGTCCATCTGCTGCTGTCGGAGGGCGGTGCCGACCTGGCCTTCCTGCGCCGCCATTCCGATGCCTTCGAGCACCTCCCCGACGGCCGCGGCACGGTGCTCGAGCACCTGGCGGAGCAGGCCGCCGCCTGGCCGCCGGAGCGGGTGGCCGCCGTGACCGGGGTCGGCGAGGCCGCCCTGCGCCGGGCCGCCGACTGGCTGGGGAGCGCCCGCCCGGTGTCCCTTTATACCTGGACCGGCACCTGCCAGCAGGAGGCGGCCACCGCCGCCACCCGCGCCATCAACATCCTCTACGCCCTGACGGGCAGCCTTGGCCAGCCCGGCGGCAACCGCTGGTTCCCCAAGCCCTGTCTCAACGACGTCGCCAGCCTCGACCGGGCCAGGACCCCGCCGCCCACCCTGGGGCTGGCCGAGCGTCCCCTGGGGCCGCCGTCCCGGGGCTGGGTGACGAGCCGGGATCTCTACCGCGCCATCAGCCGGGGCGAGCCCTATCCGATCCGCGCCCTGGTGGCCTTCGGCGGCAATTTCCTGGTTTCCAAGCCGGCCACTCCCCGCGCCGACGAGGCCCTGGCCAAGCTGGACTTCTTCGTCCAGACCGAGCTGTTCGAGACCCCCACCGCCCGCTGGGCCGATCTTCTCCTGCCCGCCGCCTCGGGCTGGGAAAGGGAGGGGCTGCAGGCCGGCTTCCTGGTGGACGAGGCGGCGGAAGCCCATGTGCAGTTGCGCCCGGCCGTCGCGAGCCCGCCGGGAGAAGCCCGCTCCGACACCGCCATCGTCTTCGATCTTGCCCGGGAACTCGGTCTAGGCGGGGACTTCTTCGGCGCCGACCCGGAGGCCGGGCTGGCCTGGCAGCTGGCGCCCAGCGGCCTCGATGCCGCAGCCCTGCGGGCCCGGCGCCGGGGCCTGGCGGCGCCGAACCTGGGCAAGGAAGGAGCCGTGCCCCCCATCACCCTGTGGTCCGAGGACCTGGCCCGGGCCTGTCGGGAGCCCTTGCCCGCCTACTGTCCGCCGGCACCGGATCCGGAGCGGCCCTTCGTCCTCACCTGCGGCAAGACGGTGCCCTACCTGCACAGCCAGTTCCGCCAGGTGGAGAGCCTGCGCCGGCGCCAGCCCGAGCCCCGGGCCGAACTGGCGCCGGATGTCGCCGCCCGTTGCGGCATCCGGGCCTGCGACGCCGTCGTCATCGGCACCGCAGCCGGCGAGCTGCACTGCCGGGCGGACATCAATCCCCGCCTCGCCGCCGGCACCGTCTGGGCCCACTACGGCTGGTGGCATCCCCAGGCGGAGGTCAATTACAACGCTTGTTCCGACCCCGAGCAGTTCGACCGGGTGTCCGGCAGCAACGCCTTACGGGGCATCCCCTGCCAGGTGCGCCGGCAGGCTGAGTCAGGCGCTTAGGCCCGGCTTCTGCTCCAGCAGCTTCACCAGGGTATGCAGCACCCGGTTGACCGGCGTCGCGATGCCCCGCGCCGCCCCTTTGCGCACCACGTAGCCGTTGAGATGGTCGATTTCGCTGGGCTTGCCGCGGGCCAGGTCCTGGGCCGTCGACGAGAGCTGGGCCGGCATGGTCTGGGAAATCCGGACGATGGCCTCCCAGGTGTTCTCCGGCAGGGTCACGCCCTCGGCGTGGGCGACGGCCTCGCACTCGGCGAACACGTCGCCCATGACGGCCTGGACGCCGTCGGCCTGCCAGAGGGGGCCGTAGGGTATGCGGGTGATGGCGGAGAGGGCGTTGTAGGCGCAGTTGAGGACGAGCTTGGCCCACAGGGCCCCGGCCACGTTGTCGGAGGTCAGGATGGGAATGCCGGCCGCGACGAACAGTTTCGCCTGGTCCTCGGTGAGGGTCCCCGGCCCGACCACCAGTTCGCCCCGGCCCAGGTGCCTGACATGGCCCGGACCGGCCATCTCGGTGGCGACGTAGACTACCGCCGGGGCCACGTTGCGGCCCAGCCGGGCCTGCAGCCGCTCGGCGTTGTCCACGCCGTTCTGCAGGCTGAGGACCAGGGTGTCCGGCCCCAGGTGGGGGGCCATGGCGTCCGCCGCGCTTTCCGTATCGCTGGATTTGACGCAGCACAGCATCACCTCCGCCCCCCGCACGGCCGCGGGGTCGACGCTGGCGCGGACCGGGATGCGCTCCTGGAAAGCCCGGCTGTCGAGGAACAGTCCGTCCCGGGTCATGGCGTCCACATGGTGCGCCCTCCCGATCAGGACCACCTCGTGCCCCGCCCGGGCCAGCATCCCGCCGTAGTAGCACCCGACGGCGCCGGCGCCCATCACCGCAATCCTCATCTTTCCTCTCCTCGGCTGGTTGCTGGAACGGCGGTCGATCCGCCTAAGAAGCCGGAGTCTCCATGGCGGCGGTAGTTCCGGCGGCATCGGCGGCCCACTTTTCGTAGGCGATGCGCGGCACGTTGAAGCGGTCGGTGGTGCGGCAGTAGAAAGATGGGGAGCCGAGCCGCCCGAGGGGGGCGAAGTTCTCGATGCGCAGGCGCGGGCCGACCAGGTGGTCGGCGACGTGGAACATCACCACCTCGCCGATGAACAGGGTGTTGGCCCCCAGGGGCAGTGCGCTGTGCAGGCGGCATTCCAGGCTGGCCTGGGCTTCCGCCAGCCGGGGCGCCCGGATGCGGGTGGAGGGGGCGGTGTGCAGGCCGGCCGCGTCCACTTCGCTGCAGTCGGGGGGAAAGTCGGCGGCGGAGAGGTTCATGGCGTCGAACAGTTCCTCGGTCACCAGGTTCACCACGAACTCGCCGCTCGCCTCGATGTTCCGGGCCGTGTCCTTGGGCTGGCCGTCGGGCCTGGCGCCGATGCTGATGACTACGTACAGCGGGTCGGAGCCCACGGCATTGAAGAAACTGAAGGGCGCCAGGTTGACCACGCCGCCCGGGCTCTGGCTGGTGACCCAGGCGATGGGCCGGGGCACCACCAGGTTGGTGAGGAGCTTGTAATTGTCGGCTTCGGAGTGGAGGGAGGGATCGATCTGCATGGGCGATGTATTCCTGAAAGCTTGGCCGCGGGGCGCACCGATGACGGGCGAGGGCGGAATCCTAGCACCCGCAGGCCGCGCCGCCGTCATCTGGATGGGTGAAAGGCGGCCGAAAGAAGAAGCCCGCTTGCGCGGGCCAGGGTGGGGCTTCGCTCGGGCAGTCCGCGGACGACTGCCCTTTGCCAGGAGCCACGGAGGATGGGCCGGGGCCGCCTTCAGCAGGCGGCGCCCAGGGGCGCCGCCGCCGTCCGGTGCGGGGCATGGCCGTGGTCGGTGTCGTCCACCACGTCCGACAGTTCCGGCAGCCGCTCCTTGAGGACCTTGGCCACGAAGTGGCGCAGGGTATGGTCGGCGTGGCCGCAGCCATGGCAGCCGCCGCCGAACTTGAGGACGGCGACATTGCCATCCCGGACCTCGCCGAGCATGACGGTGCCGTCGTGCTGGGAGAGGGAGGGATTGACCTCCGTTTCCAGGACATAGGTGATGCGCTGGGCGAGGGGGGCGTCGTCGTCCACGGGCTGGACGCACTTGATGTTGGGCGCCTTGAGGGAGAGCTTGTGGCCGCTGCCGGTGGGTAGGTAGTCGACAGTGGTGCCCGCCAGGAAGGGCGCGTCGGCACTCCTGTAGAGCAGGTCGAAGGCGCCCAGACGGAGGCGGGCGTCCTCGGCGCCGGCGGCATCCGGGGGCGCGTAGGAGATGCCGCAGTGGGCCAGGGACGTGCCCGGGTTGATGACGTAGATGCGGAGCTGGGTCCCGGGCTCCGGGTGGCGCGCCAGCAGGGTGCCGAGGTATTCCCGGGCGCGGTCGGTGACGGTGATGTCGGGGGTCATGGCGATTGCTCCTACTTGCTCGCGGCCTTGGTGGCTTCGTTGGACAGGCCCTCCGCCAGGAAGTCCTCCACCAGGCGGACGAAGCGGCTGCCGTGCTCGATCTGGGTCCAGTGGCCGCAGCGGCCGAAGACGTGAAGTTGCGAGCGGTCGATCTTGCGGGCGAGACTGAGGGACACCTCCAGGGGAACCACCCGGTCGTCGCGGCCGTGGATGATCAGCACCTCGTGGGGCAGGGCGGCGAGGTCGGCGTCGGCGACCACCTGGGCATCGGACCAGCGCTGCCGCGGCGGCGGGAAGACCCGTTCGAAGCGCTCCTGGACGCCGGGGCGGATGGTGGCCCGGTAGCGCAGCTCGGCCAGCTCGTCGGTGACCAGGGAACGGTCGAAGGCCATGATGTCCATGATCTTCTTCATGTTCTCCAGGGAGGGGGTGTAGCCCCAGAGGGCTTCCAGTTCCTGGGTCACGGGGAAGTCCTGCCCGCCGCTGCCCATGAGGACGATGCGGCGTACCCGCTCGGGGTGCCTGACGGCCAGGGCCAGGCTGACCGAGCCGCCGAAGGAGTTGCCCACCAGGTCGGTGCGCTCGATGTCCAGCGCATCCAGCAGCCCGATGATCTGCT
>DATFAA010000167.1:0-16827 GCA_035255045.1 Rhodocyclaceae bacterium
GGAATCCTTTACGAGAGCTATGCCCACCCGCTGACGATCCTGTCGACGCTGCCCTCGGCCGGCCTCGGCGCCGTCCTCGCCCTCATGCTGTTCGGCTCCGATTTCGACCTGATCGCGCTGATCGGCGTCATCCTCCTCATCGGCATCGTCAAGAAGAACGCCATCATGATGATCGACTTCGCCATCGACCGGCAGCGCCGGCTCGGGGTCAGCGCCGGCGACGCCATCTACCGGGCGGGCCTGCTGCGCTTCCGGCCCATCATGATGACCACCATGGCCGCCGTCTGCGGCGCCATCCCCCTGGCCGTGGGCAGCGGCGACGGGGCCGAGCTGCGCAACCCCCTGGGTATCTCCATCGTCGGCGGCCTCCTGTTCAGCCAGGTACTCACCCTCTACACCACCCCGGTGGTCTACGTGGCCCTGGACCGCCTGCGCGCCCGCTTCGCCCGCCGGCGCGCCCGGCCGGCGCCCGCCGCCGAGGCGCCCCAACCGATCTGAAAGCGAGAAGAACGTGCGACTGCGCCCCCTCTCCCTCCTGCTCCCGGTTGCCCTGGCTGCCTGTAGCCTGGCCCCGGAATATTCCCGCCCGACCACGGAGGTCCCCGCCGCCTACAAGGAGGACGGCGCCTGGAAGCCCGCAGCGGCCGAGCTGACCGATCCCGGGAAATGGTGGCAGGTGTTCGGCGATCCCCTGCTGGACCGCCTGGAAGGCGAACTGGCCATCGACAACCAGAACCTGAAGGCGGCCGAGGCCCAGTACCGGGCGGCGCTGGCCGCCGTCGGCGTGGCCCGGGCCGGCCTCTTCCCCACCCTGGGCGTGACCGCCGCCGGCAGCCGCAGCAGCGGCGGAACCGCCACCGGCAGCGGCGGCACCGGTACCCAGACCTTCGGCGGCGGCCATTCCATCAACAACAGTTACAGCCTGGCGGCCCAGGCTTCCTGGGAGGTGGACCTGTGGGGCCGCATCCGGAACGGCGTCGATGCGGCCGGTGCCCGGGCCGAGGCCAGCGCCGGCACCCTGGGGGCGGCCCGCCTGTCGGCCCAGGCCCTCCTCGCCCAGTCCTATTTCCAGCTGCGGGCGGCGGATGCCCAGGTCGGGCTCCTGACCCGCACCGTCGCCGCCTACGAGCGCTTCCTGGAACTGACCCGGGTGCGCCAGCAGGCGGGGGTGGCTTCCCCCCTGGATGCGGCCCAGGCCGAGACCCAGCTCAACACCGCCCGCACCCAGCTGGCCGATGCCCAGCTGCAGCGGGCCCAGACCGAACACGCCATCTCCGTGCTGGTGGGCAGGCCGCCCGCCGCCCTCGCCATCCCCTCCGGCGCCGAGCTGCCGGCGGTGCCCGGGGCGCCTGCCCTGGTGCCGTCGGCCACCCTGGAGAGCCGCTACGACATCTATGCGGCGGAACGCCAGGTGGCGGCCGCCAATGCCCAGATCGGGGTGGCCCGGGCCGCCTGGTTCCCGGTTCTCGACCTCACCGCCAATGGCGGCTTCCGCAGCAGCCTGCTGTCCAACCTGATCAGCAGCCCGGCCCGTTTCTGGTCCCTCGGCCCCAGCCTGGCGCTGACCCTGTTCGACGCTGGCGCCCGCTCGGCGACTGAGGCCCAGGCCGTGGCCGGCTACGACCAGGCGGTGGCCACCTACCGGCAGACGGTGCTGACTGCCTTCCAGGAGGTGGAGGACAACCTAGTGGCGGCCCGGCTGCTGGGGGAAGAGTCCGCCTCCCAGCTGGCCGCCCTGGCGGCGGCCCGGCGGGCCCGGGAAATCGCCGAGAACCAGTACCGGGCCGGCACCGCCGCCTCGCTCAACGTCATAACCGCCCAGGCCAGCGAACTGTCGGTGGAGAACACCACCATTTCCGTCTGGAACCGGCGCATGGCGGCCGCCGTGCAGCTCTACAAGAACCTGGGGGGGCGGCTGGAGGCCGCGGCGGTGCAGAAGTAGGGGCGCCGCCGCCTATTCCCGCGGCCGGGAGCCGGCGGGCAGATCCATGACCAGGGTCAGGCCGCCGCCTTCCCGGTTGCGGGCGGCGATGGTGCCGCCATGGTGCTCCATGGCGCGCTTGGCGATGGCCAGGCCGAGGCCGAAGCCGCCGGTGTTCTTGGCCCTCGAGGCGTCGGCCCGGACGAAGGGCTCGAAGATGCGCTCCAGGAGGGCCGGCTCGACGCCCGGGCCGGCGTCGCTGATGCGCATTTCCCAGACCGCCTCGCCGGCGGCCGCGAGGCCGACCTCGATACGGCCACCGGCCGGGCTGTAGCGGATGGCGTTCTGCATGACATTGGTGAGGGCGCTGTAGACCAGGGCCTCGTGGCCGGCGACGGGCGCCGGGGGCGGCGGGGATTCCCAGGCGATTTCGCAGCCTTTTTCAGCTGCCAGGGGGCGGCTTTCCTCGACCACGTCCGCCATCAGCTCGTCGAGCCGGAATGCTTCGGGCTCCTCCTGGCCCGGCCGCTGGCCGGCGTCGAGGCGGTAGTAGGAAAGGATCTGGCCGATGAGTTCGTTGAGGCGGTCCATTTCGCCTTCGATGCGGTCGAATTCGGGGGTGGCGACCTCCCCGGCCTGCTGCCGGGCCACGCCCACCGCGGCCTGGGCCCGGGCCAGGGGTGAGCGCAGCTCGTGGGAGACGTCCCGCAGCAGGGTGTGCTGGGAGCGAATGAGCTTGTCGATCCGTCCGGCCATGGAATCCATGGCGAAGGCCAGGTCCACGATCTCGTCCCGCCGTCCGCCCAGGGAGGGGCCCACCCGGTGGCGGAAATCGCCGGCGCCGTAGAGGGCAGCCGCCTTCCGGAGGCGTTCGATGGGGGAAATGAGATACCAGGCGAGGAGGAAGCAGACGGCGCCGCCGATCAGGGTGGCGAGGACCAGCTGCAGGGCGATCACCTTGGGGCGGGAGACCAGCCGGCTGAGGGAGGCCCCCTGGAAGTCCAGCATCAGCCACAACTGGCGCCCGTCGGCCAGGGTCAGGAGGGGCGTGCGGCGTTCCTGGCCTTCCCGCAGGGCCTGCTGGTGGCGCTGGAGGCGGGCCAGGACCCGCAGGGGCACCTCCCGTCCGAGCACGTCGCGGCCATCCCGGTCGAGGAGCAGCAGGGGGATGAGCTGTTCGGCGTCCTGTTCCCGAACCCAGGCCAGGAGGCCGGCGTAGCCGCCGCCGTCGGCCGCCACCTGGGCGGCCGTCACCAGACCCCGGGAGCCGTCTTCGCGAACCCGGGACTCCTGTTTGGCGTTGGCGTAGTCCAGGTAAAGGGAAACGGCGAAAACCACCCCGGCGGCGAAGAGGACCAGGGCCAGCCAGAAGGACAGGAACAGTTTCCAGAAGAGGCGGTAGATGGCGGCTCCCCTTACTCGGTGACGTACTGGTAGCCGACGCCGCGGACGGTCTTGATGCGCTCGCCGCCGTCGGGCAGGGGCCCGATCTTCTGGCGCAGCCGGCCGATATGGACATCCAGGCTGCGGTCGAACCGCCCGAGGGGCCGGCGCAGGGCCTTTTCCGACAGTTCGGACTTGCTGACCACCTGCCCGGCCGAGCGCAGCAGGGCCTCCAGGATGGCGAACTCCGTGGAGGTGAGGTCGATGGAGCTCTCCAGGCGCTTCACCGACAGGGAGTGGACATTCATGGTCAGGTCGCCGACCCGCAGCTGGCTGCGATCGTCCTGCCCAGCGGCCCCGACGGCTTCCGAGCGTCTCAGCAGCGCCCGGATGCGGGCCAGCAGGACCTTGAGGTTGCAGGGCTTGCCCAGGTAGTCGTCGGCCCCTTCCTCGAAGCCGCGCAGGCTGTCGGCATCGTCGCCGAGGGCGGTGAGCATGAGGACGGGAGTCCGGCGCAGGGGACGCAGGCGGCGCAGGACTTCGAGGCCACTCATGCCCGGCATCATGATGTCCAGGACGATGAGGTCGAAGTCGCCAGCCAGGGCCGCGGCCAGGGCCTGGTCGCCGTCGTGGGCCAACTCGACGGCGAAACCCTCCGTCCGGAAATAGCGTTCCAGCAGGGCGCAAAAGTCGAGGTCGTCGTCGGCGAGCAGAAGGCGCGGCATGGCCCAGGATACGGGTGGATGGTGAAGGCGATGATAACGAGGGGCCGGCGCCGCCGGGCAATGGATTTACGTTCCTTTACGCGGCCGTCCTGAGTGTCAGCGCCCCTTCTGGTAAGTCCCCACCAGTTCGGTACTGGCCAGGATGTGGCCGGCCATGGCGGCCTCCAGCTGGGCCTTGGTGGGCTGGTGCAGGTCGGGGAGGACGACGTCCAGGGCGTAGAGCTTGTGGAAGTAGCGGTGACGGCCGATGGGCGGGCAGGGGCCGCCGTAACCGGTGCGCTTCCAGTCGTTGGTACCCTCCCGGGTGCCGGCAGGCAGCGCTGCCGTCGCCACGGCGGCGGGCAGCCCGCCGGCGCTCGCCGGCAGGTTGTAGAGGACCCAGTGCACCCAGGTCGTCTTGGGAGCCGCCGGGTCGGGGGCGTCGGGGTCGTCCACGATCAGGGCCAGGCTCTTGGCGCCAGCGGGAATGCCGGTCCAGGCCAAGGCGGGGGAGGTATTGCTCCCCTCGCAGGTGTGCAGGGCCGGAATGGCGCCCTGGTGGGCAAAAGAGGGGGAAGTGAGGGCAAGGCTCATGGCAGGTGCTCCTTGGGCGAGGGCGAAGACGGCGGCCAGCAGGGCGCCGAGGAAGTATTTCATTGTACTTTCGGCCGGGCAGAGGGCACGCCCTCAGTATAGATGGGCCAGGGCACGGGCAAATCCGGGGCGGCGTCCGGCTGTGGTTAGAATGGCCATTTTTGAGCGGAGCTTGGAGATGAGATTGTTGCGCCATGGCCTGCCGGGGCAGGAAAAGCCGGGAATGCTGGATTCACAGGGGAATGTTCGCGATCTCTCCGGCCTGCTCCGGGACATTACGCCGGACACCCTGGCGCCGGAATCCCTGGCGGCCCTGGGCGCCATCGACCCGGACAGACTGCCCCGGGTGGATGCCGGCACCCGGCTCGGCGTCCCGGTCGGCGGCGTGCGCAAGTTCATCGCCATCGGGCTCAATTACCACGACCACGCCCGGGAATCGGGCCTGCCGGTGCCGGCGGAGCCGGTGCTCTTCCCCAAGTGGAGTAGCTGCCTGAGCGGCGCCAACGATCCCATCGTGCCGCCGCCGGACTTCTGCAAGCTCGACTGGGAAGTCGAACTCGCCCTGGTGGTCGGCCGCCAGGCCCGCAATGTGGACGAGGCCGCGGCCCTCTCCTACCTGGCCGGCTACAGCGTCGCCAACGACGTTTCCGAGCGCAGCTACCAAATGGAGCGGGGCGGCGGCCAGTGGGGCAAGGGCAAGGGATTCGACTCCTTCGGCCCGGTCGGCCCCTATCTGGTGACGACCGACGAGGTCCCCGACCCCCAGAACCTCAACCTGTGGCTGGATGTGAACGGCGAGCGCATGCAGACGGGCAGCACCTCCCTGATGATCTTCTCCTGCGCCTACCTGGTCAGCTACTGCAGCCGCCTGATGACCCTGGAACCCGGCGACATCATCATCACCGGCACGCCCCCCGGCGTCGGCATGGGCATGAAGCCGCCGCGCTTCCTCCAGGCCGGCGACGTGGTGGAGCTCGGCATCGAGGGCCTGGGCAGCCAGCGCCAGGTGGTCGTTCCCGCCCCTTAGGGTTCGCCGTTCCGGCCCGAGTGTCCGGCTCCCGCCCACAATTTATTTCGGTGCGGGGCCGGATTTATGTTGCCAGGAGGCCGGAAGACGCGTATTGTGCGCCGCAGCGATTTCCAAGTAGTGTCGTTGTTGTGTTGGTCTAGTATCCGTAGTTCTACGGCGCCATTCCCCCATTCTTACCTCGCCGTCTTGATCTCGCCCCACCCAGGGGCTCAGCCCCGTCAACTTTCGGAGATTCAAGATATGGCAGCAGGTACCGTCAAGTGGTTTAACGATGCGAAGGGTTTTGGCTTCATCACGCCGGACGGCGGTGGCGAAGACCTCTTTGCCCACTTTTCCGCGATTCAGTCCTCGGGATTCAAGTCCCTGGCGGAAGGTCAGCGGGTCAGCTTTGACGTGACGAACGGCCCCAAGGGCAAGCAAGCGAGCAACATCCGCATCGCTTGATTCCCGAAGCGTCCATGGCGGCCACGCCGGGACGCTCTACAGGGGGCTGAGTCGTCTCGGTCCCCTTCACTCCTCTCATTCACGGCGGCGAGGGACTCCTCATTGCCCCGGGGAATCGGATTTCCTTGATTCCCGGGCGACCGCTGAAAGATTCCATGAATTTAGAACTAGAAAGACGGAAGGCCCGGATTCTCTGTGCCGACCGAAAAATTGCCGTCCTGCCCTACGGAAATGCCTGGTGGCTGCTCGGCCACGGGGTCAGCCAGGTGGTCGGCGAACTGGCCGGGCTGTCCCATTCCCATCTCAACCGGTTTCAAGCAACCCAGCGCTAGCGCCCACGCGCCGGATGGGTCCAGGCGCCCGCCGTGGCGGCCCAAAGCCGGCCCTTTCACCGCAACCAGGAGAACATGATGGAAAACACCATCCAGCGAGCCGAACTCAAGACTTACTACTACACCCCCGTGCATTGCCCGTTCTGCGGTACCCGGGTCATGGGGGCCGACCCGGTTGACGAGACGCGCATCACCGCCTGTCCCCATACCCTGTTCATTGCCCACGACATGGCCTTCGAGTACCGCTCCGAGCGCTTCGACGAAAACCTCAATCTCAACGGCCTGACCGACCAGGAAGTCGAGGAGCGGTGGCTGGGCGAGGAAGGCGGAGTGGACGGCCTGACCAACAAGGTCACCCTGGCCGATGCCGTCAAGGTCGCCGCCTATGCGCCGGAGCCGTCGGCCTATGGCTCCTACTACGGATTCGCCCCGATCGAGTGACCGGACGCGCCTCCGTCCGGAATTGAGCGAATCGGTCGGGCCGGGAGTTCCACGCGGGCTCCAGGCCGGTACTATCCGACTTTTGCCGACTGCAGGGAGATAACCTCGGAATGCCAAGAGACATCAGCGAAAAGCCCAAGTACGCCGTCGCGGCGGCCGTCCAGTTGCCGAGCGTGAGCGACCTCGAATTCGAGGCAGCGCTGACCGAGTTGCGGGAATTGGCGAAGACCCTCGGCTTCCAGGTGGTCCGCACCTTTGTGCAGAAACGCTCCGGCTTCGATACGGCAGCCTATCTGGGGGTCGGCAAGCGTGAGGAGATTCGCTGTTTCGTAAATGACGAGCCCGGGCCGGACGGTCCGGAGGGGGCTTCCCATCCCGGTTCCATCGACGCCATCCTGGTGGACCACGAGATTTCGCCCTCCCAGGCGCGCAATCTGGAGAAGGAAGTGGGCTGCGAGGTCATGGACCGCACCATGGTCATCCTCGAGATCTTCCATCGCAACGCCCGCTCCCGCGCCGCCCGGGCCCAGGTGGAGATCGCCCGTCTCGGCTACATGGCGCCGCGCCTGCGGGAGGCGGCGAAGCTGGCGGGGCCCCAGGGGCGGCAGCGCAGCGGCGTCGGCGGCCGGGGCGCCGGCGAATCCCATACCGAAATGGACCGTCGCAAGATCCGGGACCGCATCGCCGAGCTGCAGCTGGAAATCGTGGCGATGGAGGCCGAGCGCAAGACCCAGCGCGCCCGGCGGCAGGAGCGCCAGGGCCTCGCCGGCGTAGCGCTGGTGGGCTACACCAATGCCGGCAAGTCCACCCTGATGCGGGCGCTCACCGGGAGCGAAGTGCTGGTGGCCAACAAGCTCTTCGCCACCCTGGACACCACCGTGCGCACCCTCCATCCGGAGAGCGTGCCCCGGGTGCTGGTCAGCGACACCGTCGGCTTCATCAAGAACCTGCCCCACGGGCTGGTGGCGTCCTTCAAGTCCACCCTCGACGAGGCCCTGGACGCGTCACTGCTCCTCCATGTCATCGACGCCAGCGATCCGGGATTCGAGCGCCAGCTGGAGGTCACCGACCGGGTGCTGGAGGAGATCGGCGCCGATGCCGTGCCGCGCCTGCGCATCTTCAACAAGATCGACCACGTCGGCGACCCAGGGGCCCAGGCGGAACGCGAGGCGGCCTTGCGGGCCGAATATCCGGGCTGCATCGTGATGAGCGCCCGCCGTCCCGACGATGTCGCCGGGCTGCACCGGACCATTGTTGCCTTCTTCCAGCAGGATCTGGCCGAGGCTGAACTGTTCCTCCCCTGGTCGGCCCAGCAGATGCGCGGGGAAATCTACGGACGCTGCGAGGTGCTCGAGGAGCGGGCCGACGGCGAGGGCGCCTTCTTCCGCGTCCGGGGTGAAGCCCATGCCGTGGAGGCGCTGCGCGAGCGCCTCGAAGGGGCGAATGAGGACGCGGTGCGCTGAGCCTGGCGATCAGTCGCCGGCCGGCTCATGGTGCCCGACTGCCGCCGTGGTTTTGCCCTCGCCCTGACCGGCGGTTTCCCCGGCCGGCTCCGAGGGCGCTCCGCCGGCGGCACAGGCGACGGCGAGCGCCAGGAAGAGGAGAAGCCATCTGAATCCGAGTCCCTCCTCGGCTTCGGTTGTCCCGGTCGGAGCATCTTCGCCGGTTGTGCCCATGCTGGAAAACAGGAGCCAGAGAACCATCTTTCTCCTCGATGCGGAAAAACCGTCGCCTCGACGGGATCCGGCTATTGTACGGAGCATACGGCCGATGGCTAGGCCGGGCCATGCGGCACGGATAATTCCTTTGCCAGGACAGGCAATAGCGCGCATAGTGTGATTCTGCCGGCTTCACGCCACATCCAAGGCCGCCGCCGGCGGTTGGGGCTTCTTTGCGGATCGCGGTGCTTTGAATGGAACTACACGCACCCGTCGGCGTCGGACCCAACGGGGCGGCCACCGCCGCCTCGGTGCTTACTTGGGCCCAAGACCGGGCCGGAGGCAAGCCAGAGCAAGAATCAAAACACCCCGTTCCCTCAATTTCCGGAGAATTCCCTTGAGTAAAAAGCTTTATGTAGGCAATCTGGCCTACAGCATTGGCAAGAGCGACCTCGAACAGATGTTCGCGTCCCACGGCACGGTCAATTCCGCGCAGGTAATCACAGACCGTGACTCCGGCAGTTCCAAGGGCTTCGGTTTCGTAGAGATGAGTTCCGACCAGGAGGCCCAGGCCGCCATCGCGGCGCTGAACGGCAAGAGCGTCGACGGGCGCAACCTGATCGTGAACGAGGCCCGGCCCCAGGAACCGCGCAGTGGCGGGGGCGGCGGCTTCGGTGGTCGCGGCGGTGGCGGCGGTGGCCGCAGCCAGGGCGGTTACGGTCGCGGCGGCCGGGGCTACTGACCCGTCCGCCATTCGAGAACGCAACTGGCGTCCAGGCCGGCTGGCGCTTCCCCAAGTTGCCGCGCCAGCGGCCTGGCTACGGTGATCTCCCACCGGATGCCATTGCCCATACGCCCCTCGGGGGCGCAGGAAGGATTTCCATTGGCCAAGCCAAACTACCAGTTCGAGAAACGCCAGAGGGATCTCGCGAAAAAGCAGAAGCAGGAAGAAAAGCGCCGGCAGAAGCTGGCGGGCAAGGCCGCTGCTGAAAGCGAGGCGGATGTCTCGGCAGCTCCGCCTGCCGGGGAGCCGGACCAGTCGCCGGCGCCCGCGCCGGAAGGCGGATCGCCCGGATCGGAAACGCCATGATCGTGCGGCGCCGGACCTGGTTCTACCGCGTGGCGACCCAGCCTTTTGCCCAGGTGATTTCCTTCGAGCAGCCCGTTACCGCATCCCAGGCCAGGGATATCCTGCGCCGGTCGGTGGGCATGCCCCTGGACTTGTGGGGACGGAACAATAGCGACGTTCCGCCCCAGCCCAAGTAGCGGGCGTCAAACCGGGGATCAGGCCGCCCGGGTCGGCCTGGTGCCCCAGGGGGAGGAATCCCCTTTCCGGCGCAGCATGTCGATGTATAGGGACTCGACCTGGCTCCTGGCCCACGGGGTGCGGCGCAGGAATTTCAGGCTCGAGGCGATGCTGGGCTCGAAATTGAAGCACCGTATGGGGACTTGCCGCCCCAGTTCATCCCAGCCGTAGCAGGCCACCAACTCGTGCAGGAGCGCCTCCAGGGTGATGCCATGGAGAGGATTGTTGGGCTGGGCCTGTTTCATTGATTGCCGCCCCGTTTCAGCGCTTGCGCCGCTGGGCCGGCGCCGGCTTGCGCTGCCGCTGCCCCGGGCGCTGTTGGCTGGCTTCGGGCTTCGGTTTGGGGACCAGTAGATTCTTGCCGGCGCCCTGGTTGGCGGCGCGGTGGGCCAGGATGGCGGCGCGCAATTGCTCCGGCGCGATCAGGACGGCGGCGCCTTCGGCCGCAACGGCATGGGCGGCCAGCAGGCCTCGCAAGTCAAGCAGGCGCTCACCCAGTTCCGCCTTGCGGGGCAGCGCCTGGACGATGTTCTCCGCCGCCGCGGTCAAGGCCACGCAGCCGGCGGTTTCGTCGAGCAGGCCCGATTTCCCCAACCTGGAAAACGCTTCGCTCAGCTTGTCTTCGGACGGGATGTTGCCCTGAATGAGGTCGACAGCGGCCATGATCTCGGCCGGTTCTGCTGGCCGCCGCTTGGCGGCGAGCGCCGTGGCCAGCAGGAGGAGGACGTCGACATCGTGAATGGGGTGCATGGGTTGCCTGTGGGAAGAAGGGGCGTGGCGGGGAAGCACGGTACAGCCGTGCGGTCAGGCCGGCAGTCTACTGCCTGGCGGAGAAAACATCACTCCGAGGCTTGGCCGGACCCCGCCCTCTGGGAAGCGCCGGGCTTCCTGCCCCGGGCGGCCGGCGGGCTGTAGCAGGATACTCGGCAACTGATGCCTTCGATCCTGGCGCCGTCCTTGAATTTGACGGTGCTGCAGCAGATCAGGTCCCCCGAGGAGGACAGCCCCGCCACATGATCCCGGACCTCGGTGAGGGGGATGCTGAGCGCATCGGCGATTTCGGAATCCAGGCGAGGACCGTTGGCTTTCAGGAAAGCCACGATGGTCGAGTCGATAGGGTTAGGCAATGGGCATTCCTCTGGTTTCACAAAAGCAAAAACCCGGACTTCGCAGTCCGGGTCGTTCTTCCCCCGCTTCAGGGGAAAGGGGCATTATGCCTCAGGCGGCCTTCATCAGCTTGATCGCCGCCGCGTTGGCCGAAGCCACGGTGGTTTCGATCATGGCCTTGGCCTGCTTGGAGGACTGGGCCATCGTGCTGTAGGCCGAGTCGGCCTGGGCCAGAGCCGTCTTGACGGCAGCCACCACCGCTTCGGAACCGGCCGGCGCGTGGGTGAGGGATTGCTCGATGGCGGCGGAGAAGCTCTTCTTCAGTTCGGCGGAATGGCCTTCGACGTGCTGGGCCAGGCCATTGGCCGAGTCGCTGAGGATTTCGTAGATGGTCTGGGAGTAGGCCACGGCCTTCTCCACGGCCGGCTTGGCTAGGGCGCTCTGCAGGGCGAAGAATTCCCGCGGGTCCTTGGCGGCAGCCAGGGCGCCGACGGAGGCGGCGGCGTCGGCGAAGAAGGCACGGGTGATGTTGAGGTTCAGCGCCGCCAGACGCTCGGCATTGGCGAGGGTGGCGTTGGCAATGGTCAGCAGGGATTCGATGGCGGCGGTGTTGGCGGCCGTGAATTGTTCATTGGGCTTGATCATGGGGGATGTCCTTTAAGGTCGTTTGAGCGATGGTCGAGCAGCCCAGGAAGTGGCGTGCTGCATTGCACAATGCGGACTATACAGGGTTATTCGAATCCATGCTGAAGTTTTTGCTGCGCCGCAGCAAGGCGGATGTGGACGATTCCGGCCCCTGCCGCCGTCACGCCCACGGTCAGCCCTTGACGCAGACCACCTGGCGCAGGGTGTGGACCACCTCCACCAGTTCCCGCTGGGCCTGCATGACGGCGTCGATATCCTTGTAGGCCATGGGAATCTCGTCGATCACCTCCGCATCCTTGCGGCACTCCACGTGGGCGGTGGCCTGCATCTGGTCGTTCACCGTGAACCGGCGCCGGGCCTCGCTGCGGCTCATGGTGCGGCCGGCCCCGTGGCTGCAGGAAGTGAAGGACTCCTGGTTGCCGAGGCCCCGGACGATGTAGCTGCGGGCGCCCATGGAGCCGGGGATGATGCCCATCTCTCCCTTCCTGGCGGACACGGCCCCCTTGCGGGTCACCAGGACCTCGGCCCCGAAGTGGGTTTCCCGCTGGACGTAGTTGTGGTGGCAGTTGACCGCTTCCACGTCGGCCCGGAAGGGCTTGGCGATGACCTTGCGGGCGGCGGCCACCAGGTTCTCCATCATCACCAGGCGGTTGCGGCGGGCGAAGTCCTGGGCCCAGCCCACCGCCTCGACGTAGTCGTCGAAGTGCTCGCTGCCCTCCTCGAAATAGGCCAGATCCCGATCCGGCAGGTTCGCCATGTGGTGACGCATGTCGGACTGGGCCAACTCGATGAACAGGTTGCCGATGGCGTTGCCCACCCCCCGGGAGCCGGAATGGAGCATGAACCAGACCTGCTCCTCCTCGTCCAGGCAGACTTCGATGAAGTGGTTGCCTGTCCCCAGGGTCCCCAGGTGCTTGTAGTTGTTGGTGTGGTCGAGGCAGGGATATTTGTCGGTGATATGCTTGAAGGCCGGGCGGAGGGCTTTCCACATGGCGTCCACCGCCGGCGGCGGGTCGTCCCAGGCACCCTGGTCGCGCTTGCCTGGCGTGCGGCCGTGGGGCACCGCCCGCTCGATGGCGCTGCGCAGCTTGTGGAGGTTGTCCGGCAGGTCCCGGGCGTTCAGGGTGGTGCGGGCCGCCATCATGCCGCAGCCGATGTCTACGCCCACGGCGGCGGGGATGATGGCCCCCTGGGTGGGGATGACGCTGCCGATGGTGGAGCCCTTGCCCAGATGCACGTCGGGCATCACGGCCAGATGCCGGTAGATGAAGGGCATCCGGGCTGTGTTCATGAGCTGCTGGCGGGCCGCCTCCTCCACCGGGACGCCCTGGGTCCACATCTTGATGGGCTTGCCCTTGGCGACCTCCAGTACTTGGTAATCCATGAGCTTTTCCGCCTTGCCAAGGAGCTTGGACAGCGGGACTGGGAATCGGGATTCCCGGCCGGGCGCCGCGGCCGGCTCAGCCTTCGGCGCTCTCCAGCCCCTTGCGCTGCGCCCGGCGCACGAGGCGGGCAACTTCCCGCGACGCGGCGGTCGCTTCCTGCTGGCGGAAGGCCCGCTTGTTGCGGTCCAGGTTATCGAGGTCGTAGAGGTAGTTGACCATCAGCCCGTAGGCCTGTTTCCAGCCGTTGTCCGAGGTGTCCCCGGCCCAGTTGATGCGCTCCAGGCGGGCGCCGTTGCCGAGATGGAACTTGGCCACCGGATCCCGGACCGCTTTCGGGTCACCGCCCCCGGACAGGTAGTCGGCGGCCGCCTTGACCAGGAAGGCCCGCGCCGCCTCTAGGGCTCCCCTGCTCTCCGGCAGGCCTGCTTCCAGGGCCGCCATCAGGCTTTCCGGCGTCAGCCCGGCCCGGTGCAGTTCCCGGCTGTCGTAGCGGCCGAGCTGGTCGGCCGGCAGCTGGCGCAGCCACTTGCGGAAACTGGGGATGGGCGACAGGGTGGAGAAGCCCTGCAGGCGGGGGAAACTCGCCGTCAGCTGGGCGACGGCGGCATGGATGAGCGCTTCGCCGAAGGAGATGCCCCTGAGGCCGGGCTGCACCGAGTTGATGGAATAGAAGATGGCGAAGCGGGCGTCCCCCGGGGCCACCACCTCGCTGTCCACATCGAGGATGGACTGGACCGAATCGGCCAGCTCCCGGGTCAGGGCGACCTCCAGGAAGGCGACCGGCATGAGGGGTTCGGCGATGTGGGTGAGGACGAAGAGCCGGCGGTCGAGGTCCAGGCGGTTCTTCATGTCCGCCCAGCCTTCGAAGCGGTGCACCTGCTCGAGCTGCATGACCCGCTCCAGGAGGATGGCGGGGGACTGCCAGGTGAGGGGCTTCACCTCCAGGAAGGCGCCGGCATAGACGACGCGCAGGAGGCGGAGGAGGGCCGCGGCGATGGGCTGGGCGCTCGCCTCCGCCAGGGCGGCATCCCGCAGCCCGACCACCCAGGGCAGGCTGCCCTGGAGGTCGAGCCAGGCGGCGAGCGCCGTTTCGAGCTCGGCCTCGCTTACCTGTCCGGCCAGGGTGACGAGGACAGGCAGGAGTTCGGCGTAGGTCAGGCTGGCCAGGGATTCGGCCGCGGCTCGCCGCGCCCGCAGGTCCTCGTCGGTCGAGGTCAAGGTCAGGGCCAATGCCAGCTTGGCCGAGGGCGTGTGGGTATTTTTTCTGGAAAACATGGGATTCGGTAAAGCCTTCGTCGGTTGGGGATGGCTTGCGCCAAGCCCAATCCTAACGCCGAATCCCTCGGCATAAAAGGCGAGACGGCCGGGAAGGCCGGCCGTATCAGGCCTTGCCGAACAGGCGGACCTTGATCTTCTGGATCAGGGACAGGCTCCTCCACCAGCGCCGGCCGTCCTGCCAGAAGTCGTAGCCCTTTTTCGTCAGTCCGTAGGACAGGGGGATGATCTCGCCCTGGGCGGGCTTGAGGGGGCGGATGTAGCCGAAGTGCAGCAGGAAGTGGAACACCGGGGCGATGGGCATGCCGTCGAGGGAGATGCCGAGGGCGGAGCCCCCGAAAACCCGGATTTGCCTGCCGTCGGCCATGAGGCTCAGGGCGTCCAGCACCAGGCCGCGGTCGAAATTATGAGGATCTGAAACGAAGTGAACCATAGCTTTGATCGTGGATATGAAAGTCATGGCGTGTGCGGCACGGGCAAGGGGGAACCCCCGGACACCCCATGGCTTTAACGCTGGAACGGCGAATGCGTTGACCGCAATTCGCCCCGCGCTGCACAAAATTTAATCGGCCGACGCGCCGGCCGGGCCGCCTTCCTAGATCATTGCCACATCGGGCAGGCGATAGCCGTCCTGCTCGAACACCTGCACGCAGACGGCGACGATCTCCGGATCGTAGGGGCCGCCGCTGCCCCGGCGGATTTCCTCCAGGGCCTTGTCCACCCCCAGGGCCGGGCGATAGGGGCGGTGGGATGCCATGGCGTCCACCACGTCGGCGACGGCGATGATTCTCGCCTCCAGGAGGATGGCGTCCCCCTGCAGTCCCCGGGGATAGCCGCTGCCGTCCTGGCGCTCGTGGTGCTGGTGGATCATGGCCGCCACCGGCCAGGGAAAGGCGACGGTGGCCGTGATCTCGCGCCCGACCTCCGAGTGGGTCCTGACCAGGGCCATCTCCGTGGCGTTGAGGGGCCCGGGACGGCTGAGGATCTCGGCGGGCAGGGAAATCTTGCCGATGTCGTGGATCAGGGCGCCGAGGCGCAGCCCCTCGCGCCGGTTGGCATCCATGCCCAGGGCGCCGGCAATGGCGTCCGCCAGGCTGGCGACGCGGAACTGGTGGCCGGCGGTGTAGGGGTCGCGCTTCTCCACGGTGCGGGCAAAGGCTTCGATGGTCTGCACCAGCATGCCGTGGAACTGGGCTTCCTTCAGCTCCAGGGCGCGGGTACGCTCCTCGACGACGACCTCCAGATGCTGCTGCATGCGGTAGAGCTGCAGGTGGGTGCGGACCCGGGCCAGGACCTCCTCCGACTGGAAGGGCTTGGTGACGTAGTCCACGCCGCCGGCCTGGAAGGCGGCCAGCTTGTCCTCGGTCTCGCTCAGGGCGCTGATGAAGATGACCGGTATGTCCCGCGCCCGGTCGTCGGCCTTGAGCCGCCGGCAGGTCTCGTAGCCGTCCATGCCCGGCATGCGGATGTCGAGCAGCACCAGCTCCGGCGGGCTGAGGGCGATGGAGCGCAGGGCCAGCTCGCCGCTCAGGGCGGGGCGGACGTCGAAGCCGGCGGCCTCCAGCATCGAGCTCAGGACCCGGAGGTTGTTCGGGTTGTCATCGACGATGACGATGCGGCCGGCCCCCCGGGTGGACGGGTTCATCGCTTCTCCTCCAGGGGACTGCACAGCTCCAGCAGCCGGTCGAAGTGGTAGTTGTCCACCAGGGCCGCGATGGTGCGGGCCTGGTCGGGAAATTGGGGGCGCAGATGGTCCACGATCTTGCCGACGGCCTCCCGGTCCAGCATTTCAGCGGCCCGCCCCAGCTCGGCGCGGACCTCCGCCGGCAGGGCGGACAGGTCGGCCTCGGTCGGCACAGCGGCGGCCCCGCTCTCCTTGCCGGAGTAGGTGAAACCCAGGCCGAGGAGCCGGCCGATCACGGCGAACAGCTGGTCCTCCGCGATGGGTTTGAGCACCATGTCGTCGCAGCCGGCGGCGAGAATGGCGTCCCGATCCTGCTGGATGGTGCTGCCGGTCAGGGCCGCGATGGCGACCTCCCGCCCGCCGGGCAGCGCCCGGATGCGGGCGGCGGCCTGGTAGCCGTCGAGGACCGGCATGCGCATGTCAAGGCAGATGAAGTCGGGCTTCCAGTCCTGGAAGGCGGCGACCGCCTGTTCGCCGTTCTCCACCGTGCGCACCTGGAAGCCGACGCTCTCGAGCAGCCGGGTGACCAGCTCCCGGCCATCGGCGTCGTCTTCGGCTACCAGCACCCGGCAGGCCTTCTGGCCCGGCGCCAGCCCGGTCACGTGTCCGCTGGGCACCGGCTGCGCCGGCGCGGGCGCGGGGGGCAGCGCGATCTCGAAGCTGAAGCAGCTGCCCTGCCCCACTTCGCTGCTGACCGCCAGCTCGCCGCCCATGAGCTGCACGAACTGCCGGCTGATGGTGAGCCCGAGCCCCGTTCCCCCGCCCTTCCCGGCTCCGCCCGGCGCCTGGTAGAAGGCCTGGAAGATACGCTCCCGATCCTCCGGGGCGATGCCCGGCCCGGTGTCCCGGACCTCGAAGCGGATACGGTCGTCGCGGCGGTAGAGGTGCAGCCCGACTTCGCCCCGGTCGGTGTACTTG
>DATFAA010000168.1:0-10179 GCA_035255045.1 Rhodocyclaceae bacterium
GATATCGAGCGCCGCTGGTATCCCGAGTGGGAGAACCGGGGCTATTTCGCCGCCGGCCTGGACAAATCCAAGTCCGACGCCTTCTGCATCCTGCTGCCGCCGCCCAACGTCACCGGCACCCTGCACATGGGCCACGGTTTCAACCAGACCATCATGGATGCCCTCACCCGCTACCACCGCATGCGGGGCGACAACACCCTGTGGCAGCCGGGCACCGACCACGCCGGCATCGCCACCCAGATCGTGGTGGAGCGCCAGCTGGACGCCCAGGGCATTTCCCGCCACGACCTCGGCCGGGAGAAATTCCTGGAGAAGGTCTGGGAGTGGAAGGAATACTCCGGCGGCACCATCACCCGCCAGATGCGTCGCCTGGGCACCAGCCCGGACTGGACCCGGGAGCGCTTCACCATGGACGCCGGGCTTTCCAAGATCGTCACCGAGACCTTCGTTCGCCTCTACAACGAGGGCCTCATCTACCGCGGCAAGCGGCTGGTGAACTGGGATCCCAAGCTGCACACCGCCGTCTCCGACCTGGAGGTCGTCTCCGAGGAGGAAGACGGCTTCATGTGGCACATCCGCTACCCCCTGGCCGACGGCTCCGGCTCCCTCACCGTGGCCACCACCCGGCCGGAAACCATGCTGGGCGACACCGCCGTCATGGTCCACCCCGAGGACGAGCGCTACAAGGCCATGATCGGCAAGATGGTCAAGCTGCCGCTGACCGACCGGGAAATCCCCATCATCGCCGACGCCTATGTTGACCTGGAATTCGGCACCGGCTGCGTCAAGGTCACCCCGGCCCACGACTTCAATGACTACGCCGTCGGCCAGCGCCACAACCTGCCGATGATCTCCATCCTCACCCTGGATGCCAAGATCAACGACAACGCCCCCGCCAAGTATCGCGGCCTGGACCGCTTCGACGCCCGCAAGGCCGTGGTCGCCGACCTGGAAGCCCTCGGCATCCTGGAGAAGACCGACAAGCACAAGCTCAAGGTTCCCCGGGGCGACCGCACCGGCGTGGTCATCGAGCCCATGCTCACCGACCAGTGGTTCGTGGCCATGAGCAAGCCGGGCGCCGACGGCAAGTCCATCACCGAGAAGGCCCTGGACTGCGTTTCTTCCGGCGAAATCAAGTTCGTGCCGGAAAACTGGGTCAACACCTATAACCAGTGGCTCAACAACATCCAGGACTGGTGCATTTCCCGCCAGCTCTGGTGGGGCCACCAGATTCCCGCCTGGTACGGGAAGAGCGGCGAAGTCTTCGTCGCCCACAACGAGGAAGAGGCCAAGGCCGAAGCCGCCAAGGCCGGCTACACCGGGGCCCTCAACCGCGATCCGGACGTGCTGGACACCTGGTACTCCTCCGCCCTGTGGCCCTTCTCGACCCTGGACTGGACGCCGGAATGGCCGGCCAAGTCCAATGACGCCCTCGACCTCTACCTGCCGTCCACGGTGCTGGTCACCGGCTTCGACATCATCTTCTTCTGGGTCGCCCGCATGGTCATGATGACCAAGCACATCACCGGCAAGATCCCCTTCAAGCACGTCTACGTGCACGGCCTCATCCGGGACGCCGAAGGCCAGAAGATGTCCAAGTCCAAGGGCAACGTGCTGGACCCCATCGACCTCATCGACGGCATCGGCATCGAGGACCTGGTCAAGAAGCGTACCTTCGGCCTCATGAATCCCAAGCAGGCCGAGCAGATCGAGAAGAAGACCCGCAAGGAGTTCCCCGAGGGCATCCCCGCCTTCGGCACCGACGCCCTGCGCTTCACCTTCGCCTCCCTCGCCTCCCACGGCCGGGACATCAAGTTCGACCTCAACCGCTGCGACGGCTACCGCAATTTCTGCAACAAGCTGTGGAACGCCACCCGCTTCGTGCTCATGAACGTCGAGGGCCAGGACCTCGGCCTCGAGCACCAGCAGGGCAACGCCGCCTGCGGCGGCAACGGCCCCCTGGCCTTCTCCTTCGCCGACCGCTGGATCGTCAGCCTGCTCCAGAAGGTGGAGCAGGAAGTGGAGCAGCACTTCGCCGACTACCGCTTCGACCTCCTGGCCCAGGCCATCTACAAGTTCGTCTGGGACGAGTTCTGCGACTGGTACCTGGAAATCGCCAAGGTCGAGATCCAGACCGGCAGCGAAGCCCAGCAGCGCGGCGCCCGCCGCACCCTGGTGCGGGTCCTGGAGACCGTCCTGCGCCTGGCCCATCCGCTCCTGCCCTTCATCACCGAGGAGCTGTGGCAGACCGTGGCCCCCATCGCCGGCCGCAAGACCCACGACTCCATCATGCAGGCCACCTATCCCAAGGCCGATGCCGGCAAGATCGACGAGGCCTCCGAAGCCAAGGTCGAGCGCCTCAAGGCCCTGACCTACGCCTGCCGCAACCTGCGGGGCGAGATGGGCCTCTCCCCGGCCCAGCGCATGCCCCTGCTGGTGGCGGGCGCCGGCGACGAGATCGCCGAGTTCGCCCCCATCCTCCAGGCCCTGGCCAAGCTCTCCGAAGTCCAGGTGGTGGAGGACATGCCGGCCGACGCCATGGCGCCGGTCTCGGTGGTCGGGGAAGTGCGCCTCATGCTCAAGGTGGAGATCGACGTGGCCGCCGAGCGGGAGCGCCTGGCCAAGGAAATCGAGAAGATCGAGAAGCAGGTCGCCGCCGCCAGCAACAAGCTTTCCAACGAGAGCTTCGTGGCCCGGGCGCCGGCCGCCGTGGTGGAGCAGGAAAAGCAGCGCCTGGCCGACTTCACCGCCACGCTGGAAAAACTCAAGCCGCAACTGGCCAAACTAGGGAAATAAGAGATGTCTGAAAAGAAGCGCGGCCTGATGGGGCAGATCTTCATGGCAATGATGATGTTCTGCTTCCTGGTCTGGGTGTGGACGGTGGCCTTCATCCTGGGCTGGCCCTGGGAGAAGGGCACCGCCTGGAAGCCCAACTTCCGCCTGGCCGCCGTCTGCGCCCAGAACGAAGCCTGCGGTATCCCCTACGGCCAGCTGGCGGAAGCCAAGGCCAAGGGCACCCTGGTCTCCCTGGTGCCTGCCGACACTGCCGGCGAGGTGGCGGAGCAGGACAACTGGCTGAAGTGGAAGAAGGTGAGCGGCGAGCCCTGGCAGATCGAGACCACGGCGTCGTCCTGGCATTTCCAGACCACCGTCCGCTACCGGGTGGAGGGGGACACCCCGGTGCTGGTGGAGTACAAGGAAGTCGGGGGCAAGGCGTTCTACTACGGCCTGGCCGCCGCCTTCGTCTCCCTCGTCGGCATCTATCTGCGGAAACTGCGCGGCTAGCGCTTCTGCGCCGCCAGGGTGAGGGAAAGCTGCAAGGGCTTTCCCTCCCGCAGCGCCACCAGGCCGATGCGCTTGCCGTCCAGCATCTGTTCGATGCTGGAAGCGCTGTCATACGGGCACGCCGTTCATGTGCGGAGCATCACGGACGCTGCCAAGCCCCTGCCCCGGCCCCTCAGTCCAGGCCGAATTTGGAGCTGCCTCCCACCTGGTCGAACCACAGCAGCAGGCGCGCCCCCCCGAACAGCAGGGCGGTGAGCAGTACGCCCCCCAGTATCTTCATCCACAGCGGTATCTTCTTCATGGGTACACTCCTGACGGGCAAAGGCCCGAAGGATGGAAAGGATAGCGCCTCAAGCTGCCGGCAGGCGGACCGGGACGAGGCCCCGCAGGGCGTTGCCGAGCAGGAAGCCATCGGCCAGGTCGACCGGCCGCAGCACCGCCTCCCGGGCCCGCCCCGCCGCCAGCAGCTCAGCCCGCAGGACGCCGGGGAGGGCGCCGCTCTCCAGGGGCGGGGTCAGCAGAATGCCGTCCCGCTCGACGAAGACGTTGCTGCGCGCCCCTTCGGCCACTTCGCCCCGCTCGTTCAAGAACACCATGTCGAATACTTCCGGCTTTCCCGCGATGCCCTGCAAAGCCGCGTCGTAGGCGGCGCGGGCCGTGGTCTTGTGGCGCCGCAGGGGATTGCGGCTGTCGATGGGGTCCCGAGCCAGGCCGGCCAAGCGCGGCCCGGTGGGCTCGGCCCCGAGGGCCGACGCCGTAACGTCGATGTCGCCCGCCTTGGACAGGGTGAAGCGCACCCGCCACAGCCCCGATTCGGGTGACGCAGCCAAGGCAGCACGCACTGCCGCCTCATCGAAGGGGAAACCGAGCCAGGCGGCCGAGGACCGCAGCCGGGCCAGGTGGCCCGCCAGGCGCGGGTAGCGGCCATCCTCCCGGCGCAGGGTTTCAATGAGCAGGAGGCCGGGGTCGAGTTCGGTCAGGAAGGCCGACTTGAGGAGGCATTCCCGCCACTCCGAGCCGGGGTCCGAATCGGCCACGATGCCGCTGCCGATGCCCAGGCGGCCACTGCCGTCGGCGGCCAGCTCGAGGGTGCGGATGGCAACGTTGAGCCGGAAGTCGCCTCCCGGCGCCAGCCAGCCCAGGGCGCCGGTGTAGAGGCCGCGAGGCTGCCCCTCCAGCTCGCTGATGATCTGCATGGCGCGGATCTTCGGCGCCCCGGTGATGGAGCCGCAGGGGAACAGGGCCTCCAGGATGTCGCCGAAGCTGCGTTCGGGCACTTGGGCGGAGACCTGGGACACCATCTGCCAGAGGGTCGGGTAGTCCTCGATCTCGAACAGGGAATCCACCCGCACCGAACCCCCGGCCGCTACCCGCCCCAGGTCGTTGCGCAGGAGATCGACGATCATCAGGTTCTCGGCCCGATCCTTCTCCGACGCCCGCAGACTCTCCGGGTCGACGGAGCGCGGCGCCGTGCCCTTCATGGGGCGGGTGACCAGACGGTCGCCCCGGCGTTCGAGAAAAAGTTCCGGGGAAAGAGAGATGACGCCGCCCTCCTCAGCCACCACAACACCGCCGTAGCGCACCGGCTGCCTCCGGCGTAGCGCCCCGTAGAGGGCCAGGGGATGGCCGAACCACTGGAAATGCAGCGGGAATGTGTAGTTGACCTGGTAGCAGTCGCCGGCGTCGATATAGGCCCTGATGCGCTCCACCGCCGGTTCGTAGGCCGATGCGTCGAGCCCGGCGCCCAGGCCGCCGATTCCGGCCCTGGCTGCATCCGCCAGCAGGGCATCCAGCCGCGCCTGCAGCCAGTATTCCACGTCGGCGGCATCCATCCGGCGGCAGGAGCGGAAAGCCCAGAAGCGCGCCAGGGGCCGGACTCCATCCGGACGCCAGCCGGGCGCGGCCGCCGGTTCCAGGGCATAGCCGAGTTCGTAGTCGAGGGCGACGACCCACCAGGCATCGCCCCGCTCCACTTCCGCCAGGGCGGCGGCCAGGCTCCCCCGGTCCACCGGAGCCAGGGTACGGATGGGATCCTCGAACAGCCAGGCGGAAGGCTCCCCGGCCGGGGCCTGGCGATCTTCAAAAAGGGCGAACAGGGTAGATTACTTGCGCTTGAGGAAGAATTCGAAGACGCTGCCTTCTTCCCCCTGCCCCAGCAACTCGTTGCCGGTCTGCTTGGCGAAGGCCGCGAAGTCCTTGACCGAGCCGGGATCGGTCGCCAGCACGTGCAGGACCTGCCCGGATTCCATGCCGGCCAAGGCCTTCTTGGTGCGCAGGATGGGAAGCGGGCAGTTGAGGCCCCTGACGTCGAGCTCTTGATGGAATTCCATGGTGTTCCGGCGGAAAAGCAAAGGCCAATTCTAGCGCTATTTGAGCTTTTCCTTGGCTTCCTCAGCCTGGCGTGCCTTGAGTTCCCGCAGGCGGGCATCGATGGCGGAGAGCTCGTAGAAATTAGCGTCCCCCGCCCGCTGGGCCAGCTGCAGCTGTTCCACCGCCGCCGGCGTCTGGCCCTGGAGGGCGTAGGCCTCGGCCAGGGAGCGGTGCTGCTGGGCCCGGTGGCCGAGGGCGGCGTGGCTTTCGGCCTGGAGCTTGTAGAGCCGGACATCCTGGGGGTAGCTGAGCAGCCGGTCCTGGGCGAAGCGCAGGCTGTCCTGGTAACGCTTGTTGGCGACCAGGGCATCCCCGTAGCCGTAGGCCAGGGAGTAATTGAGAGGGTAGCGGACCATGGCATCCCGATAGAGGGCGAGGCCGCCATCCACGTCTCCCTGCCCCAGGCGGGCTTCCGCCAGGAGGCGGTCAAGCATGGAGGAGGCGATGCCGAGTTTCCTGGCCGCTACGATTTCCTTTTCCGCCTCGCCCCAGTCCCGGGTGCGGGAGAGCGCCACCGCCAGCCCGTAGTGGGCAGCGGCCTCGGAGGGGAATTTCTTGTCCCGCACCAGGGCGCGGAAGTCCCTGATCGCCTCGTTAGGCGTGCCCTGCATGGCCTTCAGGCGCGCCCGGACCAGTTGAAAGTCGGTGCTGTCCGGCACCTGGTGGTAGGTGACGCTGTGCTCCCGGTTCTGCATGTCGGAAATCCGCTCCCCAGTGATGGGGTGGGTACGCATGTAGACCGGGGCGTTGTTCTCGTAAACCCGGGTGGCGCGCTGCAGGCGCTCGAAGAAATTGGACATGCCGCGGGTGTCGAACCCGGCCTTGTTGAGAGTCTCGAATCCCGCCCGGTCGGCCTCCCGCTCGAAGTCCCGGGAGAAGGCGAGCTGGGCCGACACGGCCGAGGCTTGGCCGGAGACTATGGCCGCGCTGGCCACCTGGGAATTGGAGCGAGCTGCCAGCAGAGCGACCGCCATCCCCAGCATGGTGGCGGCGGACAGTTGCTTTTCCCGCGAAATCTGCCGGGCAATGTGGCGCTGGGTGACGTGGGAAACTTCGTGGGCCAGCACCCCGGCCAATTCGGATTCGCTCTGGGCCGCCAGAATCAGGCCGGTATGGACGCCGATGAAGCCGCCGGGCATGGCGAAGGCGTTGATGGTGGGATCATTGACCGGAAAGAAGTAGAAGCCGATGGCCGGATCGCTGCTGGCAGAGGCCAGGCGGCCACCAATCTGATTGAGGTAGCTCTCGACGTCGGGATCGTCGAGATAGGCGGGATCGCGCCAGCGGATTTCATGCATGATCTGCTGGCCGATCTTCTTTTCGGTCTGCAGGGACAGGTCGTTGCTCGCCACGTCGCCGAGCTCGGGCAATTCGTCGGCATGGAGGGGCGGCAGGGCGAGGAGGCAGGCGAGAGCCAGCGCCGTGAGGCGGTGAGGTAAACGCATAGTGCTATGATAGCGCACACTTTTCCCACCGGCCTGCCCGGGCCGTAACCAAACGTAACGCCGTGACCACCAGCCCCCTTACCCATTTCGACGCCGCCGGCCAGGTCCACATGGTCGACGTCGGCGGCAAAGCCGAAACCGCCCGCATCGCCCGCGCCGCCGGCAGCATCTTCATGGAGCCGGCCACCCTCCAGCTCATCGTCTCCGGCAGTGCCAAGAAGGGGGACGTCCTCGGGATCGCCCGCATCGCAGCCATCCAGGCCTCGAAGCGCACCGGCGACCTGATCCCCCTCTGCCACCCCATCGCCCTCACCCGGGTAGCCGCCGAGTTCACGGTGGACGAGGCGAACAATGCAGTCCATTGCGAGGTCACCGCCGAATGCTTCGGCCGAACCGGGGTCGAGATGGAGGCGCTGACCGCCGTTTCCGTGGGTCTCCTTACCGTTTACGACATGTGCAAGGCGGTGGATCGAGGTATGCGTATCGACAATGTGCGGCTGCTGGAGAAGTCGGGCGGCAAGTCCGGCCACTGGCAGGCCAGCGAATAGGGCAAGGGATGTTTTCCCGCCGGGAACTGCTGAAGGGAGCCGCGGCCTCCTCCATGCTGTTGCCCCTCCTGGGAACAGGTCTCCTGACGCCGGCCCGTGCCCTGGCAGCCCCCTGGAACGGTGGGCTGTTCTCCATCCGCAATATCGACGATGCCTTGAAAGCCTACGGCGCAGCCGGAGCAGGCGAAAGCCGGGATATCCAGCTCATCGCCCCGGAGATCGCCGAAAACGGTGCCAAGGTGGATATCGAAATCACGAGCAATCTGCCGGAGACCCGCAGCATTGCCGTCTTTTCCGACAAGAACCCAATGCCCCTCTGCGCCGCCATCGAGTTCTCGGGGAACACCCTGCCCTACTGCCGGGTACAGCTGAAACTGGCAGAAACGACCCGGGTGCGGGCGGTAGTGCGGACGGCGGACGGCAAGGCACACATCGCCAGCCGGGAGGTCAAGGTGACCGTTGGGGGCTGCGGAGGCTGATGATGGCGGAAGCGATCAAGATGCGGGTGCGGCTGCAGGGCGACATCGCCGACATCCGCATACTCATGGCCCATCCAATGGAAAACGGGCAACGAAAGGATGACGCCGGCCAGACGGTTCCCCCGCATTTCATCCAGACCTTCACGGTGAGCCTCAATGGCGCGCCCCTGGTGGAAGGCCAGCTCAACACCTCGGTTGCCAAGAATCCTCTGTTCGGATTCAAGGCCCGGGGCGTCCGGCCCGGGGACAGGGTGGCGGCCCACTGGATCGACAACCGGGGCAATCAGCGGCAGGACGAGGTTGTAGTCGCCTGAATTGTCCGACGAGCGGGCATAAAAAAACCCGTCCGGGAACGGACGGGCTACAAAGATCCGGTGACCTGTTTAGGCGCGCTGGATGTTTGAAGCCTGCTTGCCCTTCGGACCCTGCACGACTTCAAAAGACACCTTTTCACCTTCCTTCAGGGTCTTGAAGCCGTTCATGTTGATGGCCGAGAAGTGGGCGAACAGATCTTCGCTGCCATCATCCGGAGTAATGAAGCCAAAGCCTTTGGAATCGTTGAACCACTTTACGGTGCCAGTTGCCATATCTGCTACTTTCCTACGAAATAACTGAATAAAACGGGTTTCCCCGACTGCCTGTTTGACTTCAGTGACCGTGGTGCGCAACGGCAGCCTTGATTCAACTTGAATCCAAACATACCGACTTTCTACGCCAGTTGAATCAAACCGTCAACTCTATCGACAACTTCGCGCATTAATGAAAATGGTTCTGAATTAGCAAGACTATCCCACCCTTTACAGTGAACAACCCATCGTTCCGGGGCAAAGACAGAACTTCATTAAGCCCAAGCGGTCTCAACCGTCCAAATGAAGCGACAGCCGCTTCAGCCAGGCAATAACGGGACAGCAAGACGGTTCCGTCGGCCGGGCAGCGTCGGCACTGATACCAAGTTTTCTTCGCCATTTCCCCGGTCAAGGCCTTGAGAAAGCGTACTGCGGCCACCATATCGGAATCATGGCGCGCCGCTTCAGGGACGCGGGACTGCGGGGCTATTGCAGAATGAAAAGGACTGTATAAGAATCGAACGCATGGCCACCAAGCATCAGGATAGCGAGCTTCTCGAGGCGCAACGTACGCGACTGGAGCCGCCGAAGTTGTACAAAGTGTTGTTGCTCAATGACGATTACACCCCTATGGATTTCGTGATCGTTGTGCTGCAGCGCTTTTTTGCCATGGATACAGAACAAGCGACGCGAATTATGCTCAAAGTTCACAACGAAGGCCGGGGGATCTGCGGAGTGTTTCCCCGTGACATTGCCGCCACCAAGGTAGAGCAAGTGAGTGCCTTTGCCCGCCAACACCAGCATCCGCTCGCTTGCGTCATGGAGGAAAACTGATGATCGCCCAGGAACTCGAAGTCAGCCTGCACATGGCTTTTGTCGAAGCCCGACAGAAGCGTCATGAGTTCATTACCGTTGAACATCTGCTCCTGGCGCTTCTGGACAATCCTTCAGCCGCGGAGGCCCTGCGGGCCTGCGGAGGCAAGATCGACGTGCTGCGCAAGGACCTGACCAATTTCATCAACGAGCATACCCCGACCGTCTCCGGCGAGGATGACATCGACACGCAGCCAACCCTGGGTTTCCAGCGGGTAATCCAGCGTGCCATCCTGCACGTGCAGTCCTCCGGAAAGAAGGAGGTGAATGGGGCCAATGTGCTCGTCGCCATCTATGGCGAAAAGGACTCCCATGCGGTCTATTTCCTGCAGAAACAGGGAGTCACCCGCCTGGACGTGGTGAATTTCATTTCCCATGGCATCAGCAAGGTGCCCCAGCAGAAGGCCCCGGTGGAAAACGAAACCGAGGCCGAGGTCGAGCCGCAGCAGGCAGGCCCGCTCGAGCAATACACCATCAACCTCAACGCCCTGGCGCTGCAGGGCAAGATCGACCCCCTCATCGGCCGGGACAAGGAACTCGAACGGGTTATCCAGATTCTGTGCCGTCGCCGCAAGAACAACCCGCTTCTGGTGGGCGAGGCCGGCGTGGGCAA
>DATFAA010000169.1:0-7118 GCA_035255045.1 Rhodocyclaceae bacterium
GCCCGAGGCCGGCAAGGTGAAGGTGCCCGTATAGACATGGCTGCCGTCGGTCGCCACCCAGCCCGTGGGCAGCGTGATGGTCACGCTCGTCAGCCCGTCGGTCGGGTCGCCCGCACTGGCGCTGACCCGCACCTGGACCGAACCGTCCTCGTTGGCCGGCAGGCCGTCATTGAGCACCGTTACCGCCGCGCCCGGCTCGACCACGGCGTTCTCAGTCGGGGCCATGGCCAGGCCTTCGATGACCGGCGGGCTGCCGACGGGGTTGGCCGGGAATTCATAGCCGACCGTCGGTATGGGCTCGACCACCCGCGCCAGGTCCACGAAGGTATGGCCGCCGTCGGTAGCTTCCCCGGCCACCAGACCGGCCGCCGCCGCCTCGGCTTCGAGGAGCACGTTGAAGTCGGCCGGGCCGCCTGCGGTCGGAATCACCCGCGCCGCCTCGGCAGGACCGAGGGGTTCCACCGCCCCGGCAGTGGAATCCTGCGCCGGCCCGGTGGAAACGACCTGTTCGTCGATGGCGACGATCTGGTGCTCGTTGACCGTCACGGCCGGTCCGCCGAAGGGGGTTATCTCGGCCGAGCCGCCGCTGGCGGTGATGATGACGTCGCCTTCGTAGATGCTGTCCCCCACTGCCAGGCGGCGCACCTCGCCCTGGGCATTCCTGGCGAACGCTCCACCCTTGATCGCACTGACTACGCCAATTGCCGTTCCTTGAGTAGTGGTTGCCATGTTCATTCCTTCCATCACGCAATAGTCCATTGACACTATCCAGAATAGGTAGCGACCGGACCATTACCAGTGCCCAGAAGGGCACCGGAAGGGGAGGCTATGGATGCTGGTTGAGGAGCAGCGCGAGCTGCAGGCGGTCGCGCACGCCGAGCTTTTCGAAGACCGCCGTCAGGTAGGCCTTGATGGTCCGTTCGGCGAGATCCAGCTGGCGGGCGATTTCCTTGTTGCTTTCGCCGCGGGCGACGCAGGTGGCGACTTCCCGCTCCCGGTCCGACAGCGCTTGCAGGGCCGGATGGTCGGCAGGCTGACCCGGCCGCGCCGAGCCGGCATTGACTCGGCTGATCAGGCGATTGAGGATGGACTCGCCGATCCAGAGGCCATGGTTGCGGACAACGGATTCGATGGTGAGGAGCAGTTCCGGCGTCGCGTAGGCGTTGCAGTAGCCGGATGCGCCCTGGGCAAGGGCGACTATGCCTTTCTCGTCGCTCGGTTCGTTGTGCATCACGACCAGGTGGACGCCGGGCGGCCGCCGGCCCGGCGGCAATTGGGCCGGCGACAGGTTATGGAGCCAGACGATGGTACCGGGGAGAACATGGCCAGGCAGCGAGGAGACGATGGCCGCCCCGGGAAACGCCTGGCGCCAGCGTTGGGGCGGCACCCTGCTGGTCGTGACGAAGATGTTCCGTTCCATGATGACGCTTCTTCCTAGCGCTCGGTCAAGGCATATTGCTTTGCCCTCAGCACCGGCTTGAGCAGATAGCTGAGTATGGATTTCTTGCCCGTGAGGATATCGACTTCGGCCACCATGCCCGGAATGATGGGCAGGTTCGGCCCCAGGTTGGGTTTCTGGGTTCGGACGCGCACCAGATAGAAGGCATTGCCCTTTTCGTCCATCACGGAATCGGCGCTGATGTGCTCGACCTGGCCGTCCAGGCCGCCGTAGACGGTGAAGTCGTAGGCCGTCAGTTTGACGTTGGCCTTCTGCCCGGGATGGAGGAAGGCGATGTCCTTGGGCAGCACCCGGGCTTCCAGCAGGAGGGTGTCCTCGAGGGGAACCACCTCGACGATGTCCTTGCCCGGCTGCACGACGCCGCCGATGGTGTTGTAGAGGAGGCGCTTGACGGTGCCATTGACCGGCGACTTGATGTCCGCCTGCTTGACCTTGTCCGACAGGGCGACGCTGCCTTCCCCCAGGGAGTTGATCTTGGCCTGGGTATCCGAAAGCTCGCTGCGCGCATGGTTCTTGAACTCCAGCTCGACTTCCTGGATCTTCTTCTGGGCCTCGCCGATGGCGGCCTGCAGGCGGGTCATCTGCGCCGATGCCTGGCTCCTCTCCCCGCTGTAACGGGAGACGTCCCGCTGCAGACGCAGCAAATCCACGTCGGAGACCGCCCCCGTCGTCACCAGGGGCTGCGTCAGGTTCAATTCTTTGTTGGTCAGGTTATAGCCCTGGATCGCCTGCTCGTAGCGGGCCTGGGCCTCGGTCAGTTCGTGGCTGCGCTGGGCCAATTGCTCCCGCGCGATGCCGACCTGGGCGTCCAATTCGGCCCGGTGGCTCAGATAGAGGAGCTTCTCCTGCTCCACGAGTTGCGGCGCCTCGCGCTGCAGTTCCGGCGGCGGCAGGAATTCGCTGCCTTCCGCCACGGCCCGCAGGCGCACCGCCTTGGCCAGCAGGGAGAGGTACATGGCCCGGTTCTCCTTGAGATTGGAGAGGTAGCGGGTGGGATCGATTTTCACCAGCACCTGGCCTTCCCGCACCTGGTCGCCTTCCTTGATCAGGATGTCGCTGACGATGCCGCCGTCCAGGCTCTGCACCACCTGCACCTGCCGGGACGGAATGACCTTGCCTTCCCCCTTGGTGATTTCATCCACCTGGGCGAGGATGGACCACACCAGGAAGAGCGCCACCACCAGCAGGGCGGCCTTGATGGCCTTGCGGGCCCGCAGGGGATCCTGGGCGATGATGGCCACGTCGGCGTCGGCTACGAAATCCCGGGTCAGTGCATCGTCGTCCAGGCGGTGGATGAGGTAGGGATCCGGCGGCGCCATCGATCGGCCAAAGGGATTGAGCTGGGCCAGCCAGCCGCCCGGGGCGCGCTCTCCTGCCACAGTGACGATCCTGTTCATGATCAGCCCCTTCCTACCTTGCCGCTGCGCAGGGCTTCGATCACCTCCTGCTTGGGTCCGTCGCAAACGATGCTGCCGTGGTCGATGACGATCAGGCGGTCCACCAGGTCGAGCAGCGAGTTGCGGTGGGTGATGAGCAGCAGGGTGTGATCCCGGTCGTACGCCGCCAGGCGGGTCTTGATGCCTTCCTCGGTGGAGAAGTCCATGGCGCTGGTGGGCTCGTCGAGGAGCAGGATGCTGGGCTCGTGCACCAGCGCCCGGGCGATGGCCACGGACTGGCGCTGGCCTCCGGACAGGGACTCGCCCCGTTCGCCGATGGGCATGTCGAAGCCCTTGGGATGATTGCCGACCAGTTCGTGCAGGCCCGCCATTTCCGCCGCCTGGACGATGGCGTCGTCCTCGACGTAGGGCATGCCGATGGTCAGGTTCTCCCGCAGGGTGCCGTAGAACAGGGTGACGTCCTGGGGCACGTAGCCGAAGGTCTTGCGCATCTCGGCGGGATCCAGCTGGCGGATGTCGACCCCGTCGATCTTGATGCTGCCCTCGGACGGCTGGTACAGGCCCAGCATGAGGCGGCTGATAGTGGACTTGCCGGAACCGACCCGCCCGATGATTCCCACGTGCTCCCCCGGGGCGATGCGGAAACTGACTTCCCGCAACACTTCCAGGGGGGAATCCCCCGGATAGGAAAAGCTCACCCGGTTGAACTCGATTTCCCCCTTGAGCCGTTCCCGCCGCACGAAGGAAGCGTTCTCCGGCCGCTCCACCGGCTGGGCGACGACCCTGTCGAGGGCGGCCAGGGCCATGGCCGCATTCTGGTATTGGGTGAGGAGCCCGGCGATCTGGGAGAAGGGGGCCAGGGCCCGGGACGAGAGCATGACCGCCGCGATCAGGGCCCCCATGGAAAGACTGTGGGCGGAAATGAGGTAGACGCCGATGACCACCATGCTCACGGTCACCAGTTGCTGCACCGCCGCGCTGCCGTTCACCACGGACGAGGACAGATAGCGCAGGTCAGCCCCGATCCGGGCGAGATAGGCCACCGACTGTTCCCACTTGCTCTGCATGACGCCCTGGGCGCACTGGGTCTTGATGGTCTCGATGCCCACCAGGCTTTCGATGAGGGTGGAGTTGCGGGTGGCCGTCGCCCGGTAGGTGCTTTCCGTCAGCTCCTGCATCTTGGGTTGCAGCAGCACGGCATAGGTGATGAGCCCGGCCATCCCCACCATCAGGGGAAGCACCAGGGGCCACCCCAGCCAGGCCATGACCACCAGGAAGATAACCGCGAAGGGCATGTCGATGAAGGCGGTCACCGTGGTGGAGGTGACGAAGTCGCGGACCGACTCGAAGGCGCGCAGGTTGGCGGCGAAGGAACCGACGGAGGCAGGCCGGTTGACCATCTGCATGCCCAGCACCCGCTCCATGATGAAGGAGGAAAGGTCGATGTCCACCCGCTTGCCGGCGATGTCCAGGAGATAGCCCCGGGCCATGCGCAGGCCGAAGTCGCAGACGACCACCAGCAGCACGCCGAAAGCGAGGGTCCACAGGGTCTCGAAGGCGCTGTTGGCAATCACCCGGTCATAGACATTGAGGGTGAAGAAGGGAATGACGATGGCCATCAGGTTGATGAGGAAAGCCGCGACCAGAACGTCCCGGTAGAGCGGGAAATTGTCCGCCAGCGCCCCCCAGAACCAGTGGCGCCTGACCACCGGGCGGACCTCCGGCGCTCGCTGGTCGAAGCGGTAGCGGGGCCGGACGAAGATGCAGTAGCCGTTGTAGATGGATTCCAGGTAGGCGCGCTCTACCTCGGTGCCGCCCTGGCCCGCCTCGGAGAAGATCACCTTGGCCTTGTCACCCCCCTCGGTCCAGCCGGTGAGGATGCACGAGTCGTTGCCGTCCAGCAGAAGGATAACCGGCATAAGCTCTTCCCGGATGGCCGACAAGGGACGCCTGGAGATGCGCGACGCCAGCCCCGCATGGCCGGCGGCCCGCCGGAATATGCTGGGAGTCAGGCGCCCCTCGGTCAGGGGCAGGCCGGCCAGGAAACCTTCCGGCGTCATGCCCCGGCCATGGAAGCGGGCAATTTCGATCAGGGAGGACAGCAGCGGATCATGTCGCCGCCAGGTTTCACTGCCTAGCGGCGATGTCGCCCCCGGGTGGGCTTGATCGAAGGTTTCCGCTTTCATGGTGTTTGCGCTGCCGATCCATCGAGTCGAATGGAACATCGCCGCGGCCAGCGGGGTGAGAGTCACTTCGCTGAACCTGTGCCGCCATCATAGGCGTCGCGCAAGCCCTCATGAATACGCGCTACTACGGACTACCCGGAACAAAAAAACCCCGCCGGAAGGCGGGGTTTCGTGACGCGGTGGTGGTTTCGCCGATCAGGCCATCAGGGGCACGATCAGGAGGGCCACCAGGTTGATGATCTTGATGAGGGGGTTCACCGCCGGGCCGGCCGTATCCTTGTACGGGTCGCCGACAGTGTCGCCAGTCACCGCGGCCTTGTGGGCCTCGGAACCCTTGCCGCCGAAGTTGCCGTCCTCGATATACTTCTTGGCGTTGTCCCAAGCACCGCCGCCGGTGGTCATGGAGATGGCGACGAACAGGCCGGTGACGATGGTGCCGACCAGGAGACCGCCCAGGGCCTGGGGACCGAGGACCAGGCCGACGACGATGGGCACCGCCACCGGCAGGATGGAGGGCACCATCATCTCCTTGATGGCCGACGCCGTCAGCATATCCACGGCACGGGAATAGTCCGGCTTGCCGGTACCGTCCATGATGCCCGGGATTTCCTTGAATTGCCGACGCACCTCCAGCACCACGGAGCCGGCAGAACGACCGACCGCTTCCATGGCCATGGCACCGAACAGATACGGAATCAAGCCACCGATGAAGAGGCCAATGATGACCATGTGGTTGGAGAGATCGAAAGTGATGTTCTTCACGCCGGCCGCATCCAGACCGTGGGTATAGTCGGCGAAGAGCACTAGGGCGGCGAGACCGGCGGAGCCGATGGCGTAGCCCTTGGTCACGGCCTTGGTGGTATTGCCGACGGCATCCAGGGGATCGGTGACGTTGCGCACTTCCTTCGGCAGTTCGGCCATTTCGGCAATGCCGCCGGCGTTATCGGTGATCGGGCCGTAGGCGTCCAGCGCAACCACGATGCCTGCCATGGAAAGCATGGAAGTGGCGGCGATGGCGATGCCGAACAGGCCGCCCATGGCATAGGCGGCGTAGATCGACACGCACACCGATATCACCGGCAGGGCACAGGCCTTCATCGACACGCCGATGCCGGCGATGATGTTGGTGGCGTGGCCGGTCTGGCAGGAGGAGGCGACGTGCTTCACCGGAGCGAAATCGGTGCCGGTGTAGTACTCGGTGATCCAGACCAGAGCCGCGGTCAGCACCAGACCGATGACCGAACAGCCGAACATGCTGGCGGTGGTGATCTTGGCCGCCACATCGCCGGCACCGATCAGCCAGGAGGTGATCGGATAGTAGGCGATCAGGGCCAGGACGCCGGCGACGATCAAGCCGCGGTAAAGGGCGGACATGATCTTGCCGCCCTCGGTCGCCTTGACGAAATTGCAGCCGATGATCGAGGCGATGATCGAGACGGCACCCAGGGCCAGGGGATAGAGAACGAGCCCTTCCCCGAGAGCCGGGAAGCTCTTGAGAGTGAGGGCCGCCAGCACCATGGTGGCCACCACGGTGACGGCATAGGTCTCGAACAAGTCGGCCGCCATGCCGGCGCAGTCGCCGACGTTGTCGCCGACGTTGTCCGCGATCACCGCCGGGTTGCGCGGGTCGTCCTCGGGGATGCCCGCCTCGACCTTGCCGACGAGGTCGGCGCCGACGTCGGCGCCCTTCGTGAAGATGCCGCCGCCCAGTCGCGCGAAGATCGAGATCAGCGAGCCGCCGAACGCGAGGCCGACGAGCGGCTCGATCGCGTGGTGCAGCCCTTCCTTCATCAGGTTGGGCGCGTAGTGGGCCGAGTTGACGAGGAACCAGTAGAAGCCGGCCACGCCGAGGAGCCCGAGGCCCACGACCAGCATCCCGGTGATCGCGCCGCCGCGGAACGCGACCGCGAGCGCCTCGTTGAGGCCGGTGCGCGCCGCTTCGGCCGTGCGCACGTTCGAGCGCACCGAGACATTCATGCCGATATACCCGGCGAGCCCGGACAGGATCGCGCCGATCGCGAAGCCGCCGGCGGTCGCGCCGCCAAGCGCCCACCAGATCACGACGAACAGGACGAT